>CAZMXG010000012.1:0-86012 GCA_964570175.1 uncultured Heliomicrobium sp.
GGCGAACAGGCGCTGGCGATTTGGCGTGAATCAGGCGAGCAATATTGGGAAGCGTATTCCCTGAACCTGCTTGCGGCGGCGTGGTCGGTCCAGGCCAAACACGAAAAAGCGCTGGCGCTGGCGGAAGAAGCAATGGCTCTGGCGCGCCGCTGGAAAGATCGCGTGAACGAGGCGCAGGCGCTCTACCATGCGGGGAATGCCTTACGCCTCTTGACCAAGCCGCAACCCGCCAAAGAATCTTTCGAGCAGGCGCTGGCCATCAGCCGCGAACTTGGCGACCGGTGGAGTGAAGGGCGCGGGCTTGCCCAGTTGGGGATCATCTGGCGCACGCAGGGGGATCAGGAAAAATCCCTGGGGCATTACGAACAGGCGCTGGTCATCAACCGCGAAGTCAACGACCGTGTGGGCGAAGCGCGCACTCTGAACAGTCTGGGCATTTTTTATCAGCAGACGGAACAGCGGGAGAAGGCCGCTGAGATTTATGAGCAAGGCCTGGCGCTCAGCCGCGAAGTGAAAGATCGCGTGATGGAAGCGCGCGTGCTCAACAATCTGGGTCTGCTTTACACCCTGATGGATCGCTACGAAGACGCGTTGCGGGTGTTGGAACAGGTGCTTCCCATCCAACGGGCGAATAAGGATCGGGCAGGTGAAGGTCGCACCCTCGCAGCCTTGGTCAATCCGCAGATGTATCTGGGCGCTCACCAAAAAGCCATTGATCTGAGCTTGCAGGCGTTGGAGATTCAACGGGAATTCAAGGATCGCCGAGGCGAAGCGGTGAGTCTGCAAAGCCTGGGCAACGTGTATCTGCACCTGAATGAGTTCGAACAGGCTGCCGAGCATTATCGGCAATCGCTGGCCATCAAGCGCGAGATCAATGATCGCATCGGCGCGGCTCGTTCCCTGATGTCCGTGGGCAATGCCCTGGCGGGTTCGGGAAAGTATGAAGAAGCCTTGCAGGCAATGAACGAAGTTCTGGGGATGAATCGTGAATTGAAAGACCAGCGCATGGAAGCGCACACGCTAGTCGGGCTGGGACAGTTGATGCAGCGCACGAATCGCCCGGCGGAAGCGATGGAGTCTTACGCGAAGGCGCGGGCGCTGTTTCGCCAATTGCGGGACCCATCGGAGGAAACCCGCGTGCTGGCGTTTCTCGGCGTTGCCCAGAACTCCCTGGCGCAATGGGCAAAGGCGATTGAATCCTTTGAGCAGGGGCTGGCGCTCAATCGCAGCGTAAAACACCAGGATTGGGAATTCCTGCTCCTGGCGGGATTGGCGCAGGCCGAAGCAGGCCGGGAAAACAATGACCGCGCCAAGGAAGTATTCGAGCAAGCCCTGGCGTTGTCGGAATCGTTGCGAGCCCGGATTGCCAGTCAGGACTTGCGCGCCTCTTTTTTCAGCATGGGGCACGACGCCTATGCCGCCTACACGGGATTGCTGATGCGCATGCACCAGCAACGCCCATCGGAAGGGTTTGCGGCGCTGGCCCTGCAAGCCAATGAGCGGGCGCGCGGGCGAAACCTGTTGGAGCAACTGGCCGAACACCGGTTGGATATTCGGCAAGGCGTTGATCCGGCGCTGCTGGATACGCTGGGTAGTCTGCAACGGAAATTGAATGTCAGCGCAATGCAGCGGGAAAAACTGGCGGAAGATGCGCGTGGTGCGGAACGACTAGCGACGTTGGATCGGGAAATCGCGGCGCTGGTGCGCGAGGAGGAACAGGTACAAGGGCGGATTCGTTCGCAAAGCCCACGATATGCCGCGCTGACCCAACCGCAACCTCTCGGCGCGCGCCAGATTCAAGACCTGCTTGACGCTGACACCGTGCTGCTTGAATACGCGCTGGACGACAAGCAAAGCTGGCTGTGGTTGGTGACGCCAACCGCTCTGGAAAGTTACCGTCTGCCGCCGCGCGCCGAAATCGAAGCCGCTGCCACGGAATTTCACCGGCTGCTGGCAAAACCTGGCACGAATGCTTCCAGCGAAAACAAGCTGCAAACACAGGCGCAAACCTTGAGCCGGATGCTGCTGTCGCCTGTGGCGGCGCAATTGGGCAAAAAACGCCTGCTGATCGTGGCGACGGGCGCTTTGCAATACTTGCCCTTTGCCGCGTTGGCGAAACCGGAACCTGCAAGCAAGAGCAGTGGGGCGAAAACGAACCGCTCTGCCATGACTCTGCCCTTCACACCTCTGATTGTTGAACACGAAATCATCAATTTGCCTTCGGCCTCAATGCTCGCGGTCTTGCGAAGCGAAATGGCCGAGCGCCGTTCGGCGGCCCAAACCGTCGCTGTGTTGGCCGACCCGGTTTTCGCGCCAAACGACCCGCGCGTCAAAACCGCCAGCCTGGCTTCCGCGTCCGCGTCAACGGCTACACAAACTGATTCATCCCCGTCGCTCAAACAATCGTTGCGCGATTTTCGCGGCCAAATGGAAAGGCTTTTCTACTCGCGCGACGAAGCCGAAGCGATTTATGCTGCCGCGCCAGCAGGCAAAGGTTTCAAGGCGTTGGATTTCCGTGCGAACCGCCAGACTGCCACCAGCGCCGAGTTGAGCCAATACCGCATCGTCCATTTCGCCACGCACGGCCTGCTCAACGCCGAGCGTCCCGAACTGTCGGGTTTGATCTTGTCGCTGGTGGACGAAAAAGGACAACCGCAGGACGGCTTTCTGCGCCTGCACGAAATCTACAACCTAAAGCTGAACGCCGACTTGGTTGTTTTGAGCGCCTGCCAAACAGCCTTGGGCAAGGAAATCAAGGGCGAAGGCTTGATCGGATTGACGCGCGGGTTTATGTACGCAGGCGCGCCGCGCGTGGTCGCCAGTTTATGGAAGGTGGATGACGTGGCGACTTCGGAATTGATGAAGCGGTTTTACCGCGCAATGCTGCAAGGGAAACAGCGTCCGGCAGCGGCGTTGCGCGCGGCGCAGCTTGAAATGTTGCGGAAACAGCGGTGGCAATCGCCGTTTTACTGGGCGGCATTTACACTTCAAGGTGAATGGAAATAGGCGCGTTGACAGAACGAGGCTTCGCCAAGCTGCTGGCGCGTCTGGGAGATACCCCTGATCGCGCCGGGGACGGCTATGAAGAATTGCGCCTGATGCTGGTCAAATTCTTTGAATGGCGCGATTCGTGGTTTCCCGAAGACGATGCCGACGAAACGATCAATCGCGTCATCCGCAAACTGGAGGACGGGGCGGAAGAGATTCAGAATCTGGAAGCGTATTGCCTGGGCGTAGCGCGGCTGGTTTTTCTGGAGCGGTTGAGAGCGCCGGAGCGTCGCCGCGACGATTGGGAATCGCTGGAGCCGCTGGCTGCTCCGGCTCCGGTTGGCGAAGTCAATGACGTGGAAGAAGCCCGGCTGAAATGCTTCAGAAGGTGCATGGAAAATCTTCCCTCTGGCACGCGGGAACTTTTGGTGGCTTATTTTCAGGATGAGCGGCGCGCGCGGATTGACCACCGCAAGCAATTGGTACAGGAGCTAGGCATTTCGCCGGAAGCATTGCGCCGCCGTGTCAAGCTGGCGCGCAATAAGATCGAAAAATGCGTCAACGGATGCTTGAAGCACCGCTAAAGTTGGCACTACCATAATTTCTGCGGGAAACAAATCAAACACAAAGGATCAAAGGATCAAAGGATCAGGTAAGTCGAGAAAAAGAAGTAATTTCACCACATAAATTCCGTTGAACCTTTGTTCCTTTGATCCTTTGCGATAAAAAACTTCTCTTACCCACACAAATCCCTGTAGTTCCAAAAAGCTTTTGGTAGTTTTATTCTCAATGCACTCCTAAAGTAAATTTCCGGTCACAAACCCGGATTTTGATCACGTATGAACAGGAAGAGTGAAAAAGATTACGATGAAGTATTCACCAGTTGATTCGCGGTTGCGCGCGTATCTGCTGGGTGAATTGCCCGAAGCGGATCGCGACGCATTGGAAATGGACATTTTTACCGATAAAGAAGCGTTTTACCGGCTGTCAGAGATCGAAGACCGCCTGATTGACGATTACGCACGGAACCGTCTGTCCGGCGAAGAAAAGCTCAAATTTGAACAGGTCTACCTGGCCAATCCCGCGCGGCGGCAACGTGTGGAATTTGCGTTGACCATGACCCGCGAACTCGACCGCCAGACTGAGGTTTCCCATTTGGTCGCCAACATCGAATACCGCGCTGTAAGCCGAAGCTGGTGGTACGAGTTTCTGGAATCTTTGCGTGAACCCAAACTAGCCTGGGCTGTGGCGACAGCCAGCTTGGCGCTGCTCGTCGCTGGCGGAGCATGGTTGGTGGCGGAGCGTGCGCGGCTGCAATCGCAACTGGACCAGGCTCGTTTGGAGAACGAAACCGCCGCCCAACGCCAGCGCGAGCTGGAAAGCCAGTTGGCCGCCGTTGTTGATTTGCGCGGCAGCCAACTGGCTTCCGCAAGCCCGACACCCACGTCTAGGGAGAAACCGCCAAACGCGGCATCGTCGGTTTTTGCCTTTACGCTGAACGTCTTTTCACTGCGCAGCGAAACGGAGGCTTCGGCCAATCGAATCACGTTGCCCGCCGGAACCACGTCGTTGCGATTACAGTTGCCGCTAACGAAAAACGATTTCCCGCATTATCAAATTAGCCTGCGCGATGGCGGCAACCGTGAAATCTTCCGCGCGCGCAAACTGAAAGCCTCTGTGTCCACAAACGAGGTGGTAATTTTCATCAGCATTCCCGCCCGGCAACTCCCCAAAGGCGATTACCTGTTGACGCTGGAAGGCATCAGCGGCAGCGGCGAGATCGAACCTATCGGCAAGAAACAATTCTCCATCGAAGGGCGATGAAACGCATCGCAGAATTTTCAGTACACAAAAGAACTCAACACAAAGGGACGAACGAACAAAGGGTCAAGGAATCTGAGAAAAAAAGCGGTTTCTTTACGACAAGTCGCCTTTGATCCTTTGTGTTGAAAAATTGTCACTGCTCAGCCACAACGGGGCGAGATGTGACAGGCCAGTGCAACGCACTTGATAACAGAGCTCAAGCCCCAACGGGGCGAAATAATGCGACTGTAGATTTCGCCCTTTCAGGGCTTTTAGATTTTCTCTGATCGCTTTCCCGGTGCGCTGCACCGGTCTATTCCAATTTGCCCCGTTGGGGCTGAGCAGTTACGAAAAATCTTTCCACCCTCCCAAATCCCTGTAGTGCCAAAAAAATAAATCTCACCTGGCAGTTTCCGCCCGGAAATTCCGTTTTACCGGATGACTGATTGAATCCCGGTAGAAGGTGTTCGGAAAAATTCTTTCACCGGGACAAATTTTTTCGGTCACAAATTGCCTGTCATCATCACGTAGAAGCGTAGTCACAAAATCACCGCTGAAAACCTTTGGAGGAAAATATGAAAACGTTCCGTTCAACCCTGATGTGCTTCCCCTTTTGGCTGCTGCTGAGTGCCGGGTCTCTCTTGGCCGAGTTCACAACCCCGACACCGGGCACCGATTCCACGCCAGTCCAGAAAGCAGACGCCAAGGAAGGCGAAAAACGCACCTGGGTTGAAACCAATGGGTTCAGCACCTTAATTTGCACCTGCACCATGGATCCCCGGTATGGCACCTGCGTACCTGGATCTTTGGTGTGCTTTAGATAAGGAGAAGCGGCGTTGAACCGGGATGGCCGCAATGCCCTCAGCCGGAGTGAGAGAAACGCTGATTGCTAGTCCTGGCGCAGGGAGCCTCGTATTTTGAGCCCCACACGGCCTGACCAACTTATCCGCTGAAAACATTTAGAGGAAAATATGAAAACGAAAACGTTCCGTTCAACAATGATGTGCTTCCCCTTTTGGCTGCTGCTGGGTGCCGGGTCTCTCTTAGCCGAGTTCACCACTCCAACGCCGGGCACCGAATCCGCGCCAGCCCAGAAAACAGATTCCAAGGAAGGCGAAACGCGCACCTGGAAAGAAGTCAGTCCCAATGCGGGCACCGTCTTATGGTGCCAATGCACCATGGATCCCCGGTTTGGTACCTGCGTCCCTGGATCTTTGGTGTGCTTTAGATAAGGAGAAGCGGCGTTGAACCGGGATGGCCGCAATGCCCTCAGCCGGAGTGAGAGAAACGCTGATTGCTAGTCCTGGCGCAGGGAGCCTCGTATTTTGAGCCCCACACGGCCTGACCAACTTATCCGCTGAAAACATTTAGAGGAAAATATGAAAACGAAAACGTTCCGTTCAACAATGATGTGCTTCCCCTTTTGGCTGCTGCTGGGTGCCGGGTCTCTCTTAGCCGAGTTCACCACTCCAACGCCGGGCACCGAATCCGCGCCAGCCCAGAAAACAGATTCCAAGGAAGGCGAAACGCGCACCTGGAAAGAAGTCAGTCCCAATGCGGGCACCGTCTTATGGTGCCAATGCACCATGGATCCCCGGTTTGGTACCTGCGTCCCTGGATCTTTGGTGTGCTTTAGATAAGGAGAAGCGGCGTTGAACCGGGATGGCCGCAATGCCCTCAGCCGGAGTGAGAGAAACGCTGATTGCTAGTCCTGGCGCAGGGAGCCTCGTATTTTGAGCCCCACACGGCCTGACCAACTTATCCGCTGAAAACATTTAGAGGAAAATATGAAAACGAAAACGTTCCGTTCAACAATGATGTGCTTCCCCTTTTGGCTGCTGCTGGGTGCCGGGTCTCTCTTAGCCGAGTTCACCACTCCAACGCCGGGCACCGAATCCGCGCCAGCCCAGAAAACAGATTCCAAGGAAGGCGAAACGCGCACCTGGAAAGAAGTCAGTCCCAATGCGGGCACCGTCTTAATTTGCACTTGCACCATGGATCCCCGCTTTGGTACCTGCGTCCCTGGAACTTTGTCGTGTTTTAGATAAGGCGAGGTGGCGTTGAGTCTGGATGGCCGCAATGCCCTCAGCCGGAGCGAGAGAAACGCAGGGGGAACGTTTTCGCTTGGTGGGAATGCCGAGTGAGGTTGAAGGCATTTCAGCCGCTGCTCAAGCTCGATTTGGGAGGAGCATCGCTCGTTTCCGCCCGACTCTCCACAAAAAACTTCCTTCTGTAACATTCGGTGATAGTTCAGCGGCTTTGCCGCCCGATGAGAAGCAAGTCCCCGATTTGCCGAAAGTTGACGAGTTCTTTCCGGGCTACGCCCGAACTGTTCGGGCATAGCCCGATCGTTTTGCTGGAGCTTACCGGAAGTGCATAGCACTTCCGCACATCGGGCGGCGGAGCCGCTCCTGAATCACCGAATGTTACAGAAGGAAGAACTTCACGTCTGGCAGTGTTCGCTCCCGGACTCCGCTTTGCCAGATGCAGGGTTGATTCAGGAGCGGAACGTGCCATGTTTTTTGCCAGTGTGATTTTGCCAGTCACAAATCGTCCCGCACTACATACGTAAAACGAAGCTGTAAAACAACGCGGCCTAGAGTTCGCGGAAGAAGTGAATAGCGCCGTCAGAACTCAGGCGAAAGTGTATCTGTGCGCCGTGATCTTGGCCGATTTACAGTTCAACAAGCTCGTCATCCAACCAGGAGGAAATATGGCCAATCGCCATTTCGCCCGCTGTGTAATGGTCATGTGTGTTGTTGCGCTCTTAGTTCTGAGCGCGGTTTGTGCCACGGCGCAGACGACGCAATTCACGTATCAGGGATTGCTCAACGACGGCGGCAGCCCGGCCAACGGGGCTTACGATTTGCAATTCAACCTCTTCGACACGCTCAGCGGCGGAACGCAACAGGGCGCAACTGTTACTCTGGAAGACGTCAGCGTCAGCAACGGCATATTCAAAGTTACGCTCGATTTCGGCGCGGCTGCCTTTCCAGGCGCAACTCGCTTTCTGGAAATCGGCGTGCGTCCGGGGGCCAGCACGGGGGTGTTTACTCTGCTGACGCCGCGCCAGCCATTGACTTCGACGCCCTATGCGATTCACAGCCTTTCTGCCACCACCGCGGATTCGGCAATCACGGCGACAACCGCAACCAACGCGACGAATGCCGCCAGCGCCGTCAATTTCAGCGGCAATCTCGCAGGCGATGTCACTGGCGTCCAAAGCGCAACCATTCTCACCAACAATACGGTGACAACGACCAAACTCGTTGATCGCGCTGTCACCTCAGCCAAGCTAAGCGTCCCGCTCAGTTTGAGCGGCAGCGCCAGTAACACAGCCATCATTTCGGGCACAAACTCGACCAACACCGGCAGCGGAGTCAGAGGGGAAAACCTCAACTCCACGGGCGGTCGGGGCGTGCTTGGGGAAGGCTTTTTAGGTGTCCACGGCAAGAGCGGCGAGAGCGGGGCCATCTTCGATACCAAGACCGGTGTGGTAGGGGAATCTGACAGTGGCACGGGCGTCGTCGGTGTCAGTCAATCTTCGCACGGCGTGGCAGGGGCGGCGGTTGATAGCAGCAAGTCTGGTGTTTACGGCGTGAGTCTCGCGCTCTCGCCCGGAGTCGGCGTATTCGGTGAAGGCGGGACGGGCGTCAAAGGCAGCGGCGCGACGGGCGTGCATGGCGTCAGCGCGTCCGGCAGCGGCTACGGCGTGCATGGGGAAAACACGGGCGGCGGCTGGGCGGGTTATTTTGACGGCAACGTCACCGTCACGGGAATGCTCAGCGGTAACGGCTCAGTGCTGACCAACTTGAATGCCGCGAACATCACGGCGGGCACGCTCGACAACGCGCGGCTGGGCACGGTGCCGATTGCCAAGGGCGGTACGGGCATTACCACCGCGCCAGCAGCGGCTGGCCAGTTTTTGCGCAGCAGCGGCGCGGGCGTGTGGACGGTGAATGGCATTGCGGCTGGGGATCTGCCAGCGGGCAACGGAAACTACATCCAGAATGCGACGACCTTACAGGCCGCTTCGAATTTCAACATCAGCGGCAACGGCGCGGCCAATATCCTCAATGCAATGACACAATTCAACTTAGGCGGCAGTCGCGTGTTGAGCGGTGGGCCAGGAACAGGAGTCAATAATTTTCTAGTGGGCCTGAATGCCGGCAATGCGCTGACGAACGGGCGCGAGAATACCTTTGTCGGCGGAAGCGCCGGACAGGCAGCAACCGGCGGCGGCCTGTTTTGCGCAAGCTGCGGGCCGGGCGCAAGCGCGGTTTACTTTGGCAGCCACAATGCGATCGCCGGATACCAGGCAGGGACAGCCCTGACAACGGGATATAACAACAGCATCTTCGGCAACAAAGCAGGCTTTTCCACCACGTCAGCAAACGGGAACAGTTTCTTCGGCAACCGCACAGGGTATTCAAACACAGGAAGTGAAAACAGTTTTTTTGGCGCGGGGGCGGGTTTCTTCAATGTGCAAAGCCAGAACAGTTTCTTCGGCTTTGAAGCCGGATTCTCCAATACGATTGCCAACGGGAACAGCTTCTTCGGTTGGCATGCCGGGTATGCCACCACGGAAGGAACTGGAAATAGTTTTTTCGGCCATGCCGCTGGCAGTTCGAACACCTTCGGCGGTTCCAACACCTTCTTTGGTAATGCCGCCGGATTTTCCAATACGACGGGCAATGTCAATGTCATGCTTGGAGCAAACGCGGATTTCAGACCAAGCGCCGCCAGTCCGCCTGCAGCAGTGTTGGGCAATGAAAACCTCTTTATCGGTTTTCAGGCTGGGGGCGCAAGCTCCCGGCGGAATGCCACCGCTATCGGCGCGAATGCCTTTGTCGGTTGCGATGATTGCATGGTGTTGGGCAACAGCGCTGTGACGGCATACAAAGTCGGCATCGGCACCAACAGCCCTGCCGATAAGCTGCACGTCGCTGGCGACATCCGCATTGGCACCAATGCACTCGGCTGTGTCAAAGATGCCGACGGCACGGTCATTGCAGGTACTTGCTTTTCCGACCTGCGCTTCAAACGGGACGTCGCGCCGTTTCCCAACCTGCTGGACAAGCTGGTCAAGCTGCAACCGGTCAATTTCTTCTGGCGCAGCAGCGAATTTCCGCAACGCCACTTTGGCACGGAACAAAGCTACGGCCTGATTGCGCAAGAGGTCGAAGCCGTCCTGCCGGAACTGGTCAGCGCCGACGCGGAAGGATTCAAGGCCGTCAATTACAGCAAGCTGCCGTTGTTGTTGCTGCAAGGCATGAAAGAACAACAGCAACTCAGTCAACAGCTCAAACAAGAAAACACAGAACTGAAACAACAACTTGCGGCGCAACAGCTTCGTGCACAGCAACAGGAACGCGAAGTCAGGGAGCTGAAGCGTTTGGTTTGCCTCTCTGTTCCGCAGGCTGACGTGTGTCAGCCGCCCAGGTAACCCAAGTCGTACTTTCGTCGCTCAGCCGTCAAACACCAGGAGGAACTATGCCTAAACACCCTGCTAATCGCAGTTCACTCATCTTACTTGCAGCCCTGCTTTGCGCTTTGTGGGCAAGTGCGGCGCTGGCGCAAACCTCTGCGCTCACCTATCAAGGCCAGTTGAATATCAACGGCGGCCCGGCCAATGGAACGTATGATTTGCAATTCAAACTGTTCGATGCGCTGACAGGTGGCACGCAGGTTAGCATTACCAATACGGCGACCAATCTTGTGGTCACGAACGGCCTTTTCACTACCACACTTGATTTCGGCTCGTCGGCATTTCCCGGCGCGGCGCGCTGGTTGGAAATCAGTGTCAGGCCAGCAGGCGGCGGCACTTACACCACGCTCAGCCCACGTCAATTAATGGCCTCAACACCTTACAGTGTCCGCAGCTTGGCGGCCACGAGCGCAGATGGATTATCAGTGGCGTGTGTCAACTGTGTGACGAGTAACCAGATCGGCAGTTTGCCTACAGGCAGCGCCAATTACATACAGAACACCACCACGCTTCAGGCTTCATCCAATTTCAACATCAGTGGCAATGGCCTCATAGGCAACCGCCTCGGCATCGGCACAACTTCTCCTACGCGGAAACTGACGGTGCAAACAGCGGCAGCGTTAGGTGAGGCCGGCCTTTCTCACACAAACGGCACGGTAGAGGTAGGAACCTATGTGAATTCAGGCGGCGGATGGCTTCAAACGCACACCAATCATCCGCTGTTTTTCACCACGAATAACTTGTCTGCTCAGATGACGCTGACAACCGCTGGCAACATTGGCATCGGCACGACTACTCCCGGTCAGAAACTGTACGTCAATGGCGGCAATGCCGTCACACGCATTGGCGTCAATTCCGACAGCCCCACACTCAACGCTGGGCTGGGGCTATATCAGGCGAATGCGCTCAAATGGTCGGTAGCAACCGTTGGTACGGACGGAGATTTTCAAATCTTCGAGGACGACGCAGGCTTTAACAGGCTCGTTATCAAAGGCGCCGGGGCGACCCAAGGAAACGTAGGCATCGGTACGACAACTCCAGGATTCCCGCTGACCTTTCCCGACACAATTGGTGACAAGATATCGCTCTGGGGACAATCCGGCAATCATTACGGCTTCGGCGTTCGCAGCGCCAAATTGCAAATTCATACTCCGACAGCCACTGATGACATCGTATTCGGGCACGGCAACAGCTCCTCAGACGTTTCGTTGACCGAAATTATGCGTATCAAGGGCAACGGTAACGTCGGAATCGGCACATTCTCCCCTAATTTTCGCTTACAAGTGGTGGATAGCAACGGTCAAAACGGGACCATCCAGGTTGGCGCTAATGGCCAATTGGCTGGCAATGAGAAAAAGAGGGTTCTATTTGGCGTGGGTGCCTCTGTTGGTGAGGAAGTTGAGCATGGTCGTTTGGTCTTTGATGCTTTCCGGTTTCGTTTCAAATTTGGAGGCGTCGAACCTGATAGCGATGGCGGGCAGACCCTTGGTGGAGCCTCCAATCGTTGGTCTATGGTCTTCGCAGCCAACGGAACCATTCAAACTTCTGACGCTCGCCTAAAACAAAACATCGTCAGTCTGCGCTACGGTCTGCGCGACCTGTTGCAGTTGCGCCCGGTCACTTATCAATGGAAAGACCGCAACGACGGGCGCACACATCTGGGTCTGATCGCCCAGGAAGTCGAAAAGATCATTCCCGAGGCCGTTGAACGTAGTGCCGACCCAGAAGCGCCGCTGGGGATGAATTACAGCAACCTGTTGCCTTTGGTGATCAAGGCCATTCAAGAACAGCAAGCTGCGCTGGACCACAAAGACGCCTCGCTAGCCTCGCTCAAGACCGAGAGCGCAGCGTTGAAAGAGGAAAACGCCGCGCTCGAAGCCCGGCTCACCGCGTTGGAGCAAGCCCTGCAAAAGTTGCTCGAACAGAATGCCGCGAAGACAGAACCCGTGAATTCACGGACCAACAAACTCGAAGGAAAACAACGCTGACCTTGAGCCAATGGCTGCGCAAGGCTGTCGTCGCAGGTTTTGCCCATCAGGAACTATCCGACTCAAGCCTGGAGAGTGAAGTTATGAAACGACCAATCAGACGGTCTCAAATAGTGCTGTTGTGTGTGTTGTTGGCGTTGTCGAGTCTCACCATTTTCGCGCATCGCGCGGTGACAACCACTCGCCGCGAAAGCTCCGGCAGCACTTGGCGCGCGGCCCTTGCGGCTGCGTTCAACGGCAAATCGGATCCCGCCAATACGGTGGCTCATCCGAATGACGCAGTGGCTGCGGCAACCATCGCTTCCGCCGAAAGCGCACTCGCAACAGCCCAAAGCGGCAGTTCTTACAACATCGTTAAATCAGTCGTTGCCGGAGGCGGAGGCAGCAGTTCAGGCGGCAACAATCAGTTAAACGGAACGATTGGCGAACCTGCGACCGGAGTTTCAAGCGGCGGAAGTTTTTCTCTTTCCGGCGGGTTCTGGAATTCGGGCGGCGGAGGCTGTCTGATTTTCATCACGCCTTCGACTCTCTCCTCCGGCGTGGCGGGGACGCCGTATCCAACGACGACATTAATGGCCAGCGGAGGGGTTTCGCCCTATACCTTCACCATTCCGGTTGGCGCGTTGCCCAGCGGAATGACGCTGTCTTCAGGCGGAGTTCTCGACGGAACTCCGACGGCGTTTGGCACGTTTCCGTTCACAGTTCGCGCGACTGACAGTACGACTGTCTGTTTTGGTGAACAGGCATATTCGCTGGTGATTACGCCGCCTTGTGGAACGATCATTGTTAATCCTGCAAGCCTGCCGAATGGATCGGTCGGTGTCGTTTATCCAACACAGAACTTTAGCGCAACCGGAGGGACTTCGCCCTATACATTCACAGTCAGTGCAGGGAGTTTGCCGAACGGAGTGACGCTGGTTGGGAATGTGTTGTCCGGTACGCCAACGGCGGCGGGCGCGTACAACTTCACGGTCAAAGCCACCGACAGTGTCGGTTGCATGGGAACACGCGCTTACACAGTCGTCATCGGCGGTGGCGGCGCAAGCGGGCTGGTGTTTTACCCATTACCCTCGCCGGTTCGCTTGTTGGATACGCGAGTTAATGCGACGGCATGTACAGTTCCGGGATCGCCAATCACTGGTGGCACATCACTGTTGCAAGCAGCCGCAGGCACTTGCGGCATTCCGGCTACCGCCAAAGCGATTACTGGAAACGTGACGGTCGTTTTGCCCGGAGCAAACGGCTTTCTGACCCTTTATCCCAGCGATGCCACACAGCCCACGGCTGCGAACACAAATTTCGCTGCGGGTGATGTGCTCAACAACGTCTTCACGGTTGGATTGGGCGCAACAGACGGCGCGCTGAAAATTTTCGCTTCTTCCACAGCGGAAGTCGTGATTGACATTGCCGGCTATTACGCACCTCCGGGAGCAAGTGGCTTGTACTTCCACCCGCTGCCGAAACCGATTCGATTGTTGGAAACCCGCCTCGGACAACCGGGATGCTTCACGCCTGGCACTCCTTTGGCCGCCAATACGGACACAGTGCAACAAGGTACGACGACTTGCGACGGCGTGACGATCCCGGCAACTGCCAAAGCCTTAGTCGGCAATGCGACGACGGTTTTTCCTTCGGCAAACGGTTTTATCACGTTGTATCCAGCGGACGCCGTTTCCCGCCCGTTGGCTGCGAGTGGAAATTATCGAGCCAGTACGGTTCTCAATTCGCCGTTCACCGTCGGGCTGTCGCCAGCGGGTCAGTTCAAGATTTATACAGTGGCGACGACCGATTTAGTGATTGATGTATTGGGGTATTTCAGCGCCGATGCGACCGACGTGAACGGAACGGGCTTGTTGTTCAATCCGATCACTCCGACCAGATTGCTGGACACGCGTCCCGGAGCGACAGGAGCCTGTTTCCTGACTGGTGCTCCGCTAAGCGCTGGGACGGAATCGCTTCAATCCGCCCGTGGCGTCTGCACGATTGCCAACACCGCACAAGCCATCGTCGGCAATGCGACAACAGTGCTGCCAACTGCAAATGGTTTCCTGACCTTTTGGCCGAGCAATGCCGCGACCAGGCCACTGGCAGCGACCTCAAACTTCCAAGCGGGGAGAAACTTCAACCGTTACTACACGGTAGGGTTAGGGGCAGACGGCGCTTTCAAGATGTACGCTTCACAAACCACCAATCTGGTTGTGGATGTTTCTGGTTATTTCGCGCCGTAAGTAGGCTGACTTGCGATAGCCGCCTAAACGGTGCCAGAGGGATTGAAAGGGAGCAGCTTATTGCTTTACAGGTTCAGCAGGGACAGCGTTTGGAAAAGGGCTCTCTTTGTAAATGATGACAGGCATTCCTACGGGTGTCGTCTTGTAGAACTCTTTCGCCGCAAACATTGGAATTCGCACGCAGCCGTGGCTGGCAGGTTTGGTCGGCACAGATTGCGAGCCATGAATTGCGGTGCCGTACATAAAATAAACCGGATAGTACATTTCGCCAAGCGCGCTCTTTTTCCATCCGGCAATTTTCTGGCGAACCTGATAGCGGCCAGGATGTGTGATGGCGTCGCGCGCCCAGCCTTCAGAATAAAACTCTTTCCCGTTGCCGGTTGAAACCGGCAGAACTCTTGTGACCGTGCCGGTCTCATCGGTGACGAACAGCACCTGCCGGATAAGATCAACTTCAATGTGTGCGCCTTCGGTTTCGCGCGGAGTTGGCCGATTGGCTGTCAGCAAGTGGTCGAAGGTTGCGCGCGTCAACTGACCGTTTGGCTTCAGCCGCTCGACTTTCTGAAAAGCGATCAAGGCATTTCTGGATGCCGTATCCCACTGGCCATCAATCTTTCCAACCCAATAACCCATGTCCGCCAATCGCTGTTCGGCTTCGCGATGGTCTTTGCCGGTTAGTGGTTTGGGTTTTGGCGCGGACTTCTTTGCAATTGGTGTAGGCGGATTCTTGGAGACAATTCTTGGCCGTGTTGTCTGCGCGTTGGCGCTGATGGAAATTCCGGCAAGCAAGAGGCTAATTGTTGTTAGTTGAAATAGACCGAAGGGTAGGTGCCAGCGTGAAGTAGCGTTCGTCAACAAAATCACTAAGTACTGCATAACAGAAGATTACCACGATTTATTGGGGGCAATTCAAGAGGCAATTCTGGAGCTTATCGGCAGGGGAGTTTGAACGGGGAAGGTCAGTTGCGCTCACGCAAGATTGCCTGTATGGGTTTCAGGCAATCTGCATTCAGGAGAATTATCGAGGTTTGATTTCGCGTCCGTTGACAGCCGGAGCGATCGCAACAGCTTCTTTCAAGCGTTCAATCACGTCCCGGCTCAATTCGTCATAGTCGGCTTTTGCGGTGAAACCAGCAGCATTGGCGTGACCGCCTCCGCCGAACTGTTCGGCAACGCGCGCGACGTTCACACGGTTTTTTGAACGCAGGCTGATGCGATACGTCGAATTCGCAAGCTCCCGGAAAAACGCGACTGCTTCGACGTCTCCGACAGTCAGCGGATAATTGATGATTCCGTCCGAATCGTCTTCGGAAGCGCCAGAGTTATCCATGGCGTCCTTGCTCATGGTGATCCAGGCGATTCGTCCGGTTTCATCTCGTTGCAAAGTGGAAAGCACTGCGCCGACCAGCCTGACTTTGGCGTACGGGTAACTGTAGAAAATTGCCTGGGAAAGTTTCGCCGGTTGTGCTCCGTGACGAACCAATTCACTGGCGATTTTGAACGTGCGCTCAGTGGTGTTGGAGAAATGAAACGAACCCGTGTCAGTCAGCAGCGCTGCATACACACAGCTTGCCACTTCCGGCGAAATTTTTGCGCCGATGGCTTTGGCCAGGTTGTAAATCATTTCGCCCACGGCAGCAGCCGTTGAATCAATCCAGTTCAAATCGCCAAACAGGGCAGTGGTGGAATGGTGATCAATATTGACCACAAATTGATCTTTTAGAGAGGGAAGTCCGGGACGAGAAACATCGCTGCACTCAATCACGAAAACGGCATCGTAGTCGCGGTCAATGTCTTTGATGACGCGCACGTCATCGGAGCCGGGAAGTCTTGAATAGGAATGCGGTACCGAGTCGCACATGATGACTTCGGCGTCTTTGTTCAGCCCCTTTAGAATCCAGCAAAGCGCCAGCGAAGACCCCATACTGTCGCCATCCGGGCGAATGTGCGAAGTAATAGCAAAGCGGGAATGTTTTTCAATCAGTTCAATTACCTGGCCTAACATCTTCTTCAGGCAGCTCCTTTTTGACTCCCTCAATTACCTGCAGCAACCGATCGGCGTATTCGATTGTTTCGTCGTAAACGAAGGATATTTCCGGGGTATGGCGAAGCCGAAATCTTTTGCCAATCAATTGGCGGATAAAGGCTTTTTCGCTATTGAGCAAGTCTAAAGTTTTCTGTTGCTCTTCAGGGGGGCCAAACACACTGATTAGGACGCGGGCGTAGCGAAGGTCGGGACTGACTTTTACTTCAGTGATGGTGAGAAAGCCCAACTGATGGTGCGGCATCTCGCGCGTGATAATCGCACTGATTTCAGTTTTCAACCCTTGGGCTAATCTGTTCGGACGATACTGCATAAATCAGTTTCCGGTTTCCGGTTTCCTGCTTCGCCTAACTTCGGTGATGGAAGCAGGAGTCCGGAAACTACAACTGCGTTGCCGCAATTTTTTCGACATTGTAGGCTTCGATGATGTCGCCAATCTTGTAATCGTTAAAACGATCCACGGTGATACCGCATTCGAAGCCTTGCTGGACTTCGCTTGCGTCGTCTTTGAAGCGTCGCAAGCTGCCAATTGTGGATTCAAAAATGACCACATTGTTGCGAATCAATCGTGCGTGAGCCGAGCGTTTGATATGGCCATTGAGCACCATGCACCCGGCGACAACTCCAATCTTGGGTACGCGAATGATGTCGCGGATTTCGGCTTTGCCCAAAATGACGTCTTTCAGCGTGGCCTCCATCAGGCCGAGCATCGAGTTGCGAATCTCTTCTTCGACTTTGTAGATGATCGAATGCAGGCGAATATCAACTTCTTCCTGCTTCGCGATTTCTTCGGCGCGCGATTCTGGGCGGACATTGAAACCGATGATGACCGTTGCCGCTCCGGTGTCTGTAACCTGCGATGCGCTGGCCAGGAGCACATCATCATAAGTAATTGCACCGACTGCGGCGCGAATGATGCGCACCTTGACCTTGTCGGTTGAAAGCTTGGTCAGTGTGTCTTTGAGAACTTCGACTGAACCTTGTACGTCCGCTTTCAATATGACCAGCAATTCTTTGACCACGCCGGCTTCCATTTGTGATGCCAACTGATCCAAGCCGCGAGCCGCCGACCTGGCCAAAGCGGTTGCTCTGGTTTTTGCCTGGCGGAACTGTGCGATTTGCTGGGCTTTGGACACATCGTCCACAACCTGGAATTGGTCGCCTGCCGAAGGCACGCCATCCAGTCCAAGCACTTCGACCGGAGTCGCTGGACCAACTTCCAAAACGCGTTCGCCAAGGTCGTTTACCAAGGCGCGAACTCTGCCGGAAAAATTACCGACGATGAATGGATCGCCAATTCGAAGCGAACCGTTTTGAACCAACACGGTCGCCATTGCGCCGCGCCCGCGATCAAGCTTGGCTTCCAGAACAGTGCCGGTTGCTTTGCGTTTGGGATTGGATTTCAGGTCCTGAATGTCGGCGGTCAACAAAATCATTTCCAGCAATCCGTCAATGTTTTGTCTCTTCTTTGCCGACACCTCAACCATTTCTGTGTCGCCGCCCCAGGCGCTCCACAGAACGCCACGATCAGCCAATTCTTTTTTGACTCGTTCGATGTTGGCGTCAGGCTTATCAACTTTATTGATAGCGACAATGATCGGCACTTTGGCGGCACGAGAGTGCTCGATTGCTTCAACAGTTTGCGGCATTACGCCATCGTCAGCTGCAACGACCAGGACGACGATGTCAGTCACTCTGGCACCGCGAGCGCGCATCAAAGTAAAGGCTTCGTGGCCAGGTGTGTCCAGGAAAACGACTCTGCGAAGAACCTCAGGCTTTTCGGAGCTGGGGACTTCAACAGAATAAGCGCCGATGTGCTGGGTAATTCCTCCGGCTTCACCTTCTGCCACACGAGCTGAACGAATGGCATCCAGCAAACTGGTTTTACCGTGATCCACGTGGCCCATGACAGTAATAACAGGAGCTCGCGGGTCGGTGTCTTCCATCGCTTCGGGAGTGATTTCGAATTCGGATTCGATGATCATATCCTCGAAGTCGCCAAACGTTACTTCCCAGCCATTGTCGCGTCCGATATCAATCGCCATTTCGTGGCTGATAGTCTGATTGATGGTGGCCATCACACCACGCGCCATAAGCGCTGCCACAATATCACGCGGCTTGATTTCAATTTTTTCGGCAAACTCGCGCACGGTGCTGCCTTCAACCAGACGAACAGGTTTCAGAACTGCTGGAACCATTCGTTGGGCGGCCGCTGGCAAGGCCTGTTTGCGCAGGCCCAGTTTGTGTGTATTGCCGTCCTGGAACTTGTCTTTTTCCTTATCCTTGGCGCGGTGCGCATTGCGGCCTTTGGGCTTTTGATCTTTGGGCGGAATGTAAACCGTACGTTGCTGTGCGCCAGAAGGAAGAATATGCGTTTCTTTGGTGCCTTCACGCGGCTGGTCTTTTTTCAGCAGCAGGGCAGGGTCAAGTTTCCCAGTGGGAGCAGTTTTTGGTTTTTCGGTTTGATACCTTGCCGAAACAGTCGGCGAAGGTTTGGGCAAAGGCCTGGTAGGCATTTGCAACTTGATGACCTTGGTGCCCGATTCCGCCGCCGCTGGAGGCTGTGTTGGCGTTTCAACAACTTCAGGCTCGGGAGCTGGTGCTTCATAGACTAGCTCAGGCGATGCAGTAGACTCTTCCGAAGAGAGGTCAGGACTGACTTGTAGTTCAGGCTGCAACGTTTCCGGCGCAGCTTTTACCGGAGTTGGCAATTTTACCAACCTGGGTTTGTTCGGATCAGTTTCCAGCTTTTCGACTGGCGGTTTTGGTTCGACCAGTAGTTCCTCTGTCTTGCTCTCAATTGCGACTTCAGTCTGAGTTTCGGCTTTGGCTTCAGGGACTGTGGACGCTTCCGGTTTGGTCGCCGGGGGCAGTGGACGAGCCAGGGGTTTGATGATTGTCGCTGTGGTCGTCGGCCTGGGAGCTTCAGTAGGTTTTTGAACAGGAGCTTCAGCGGCAACAGGAGCTTCGGGCTCGGCGAACTCATGAGTTTCTGGCGATTTTTCAAACGCAGGCGCGGTGGCGGTTGGGTGATGTTTTATCAAACGTGCAGTTGGCCTTGTTGTGGCCACAACCTCTTTTTTCTTTGGATAGTACATTTCGCGGATTTTTGCCGCTGTCGCATCGTCAAGTGTGTTTGACGGCACACTAACGTCAACGCCCAGACGACGGGCGTCTTCGAGCACTTTCTTGCTCTCCAACTTTAATTCTTTCGCTAAATCGTAGATTCTGACTTTGCTCATTTATTCCCTTCAGATAAGCCTGATGAAACGCTGCAACTGCTAATTGTAATGTGACAAACCGGCTCATTGCTTCTCATCCCGGTTTTCGTCAGTCGTTTCGGACGATTCACCATCAGCCGCCTCTTCAGATAAGGTTTCCGCCTCATTTTCAGCTTCAACCGCAATTTCTTCGTCTGAATCAGCTTCTGCCAGTTCCGTCTCTTCTTCGGTTTCTTCGGCTTCCGCGTCTTCTACAAAACCTTCTGGCAATTCCGCAGTTTGTTGCGTGGCGCGCGCAATTCTGGCTTCAGTGATGGCGCGTGCCATATCAAGCAACTCTTCGGCTTCATCCACGCTGACATCCAGCCATTCGCAAATGTCGTCAACAGACGCCTCTGCCAATTGTTCGATTGTCTCAATGCCGTGTTCGGCAAGAGCGTCAGAGTCGCTGCTGGAAATGCCTTCGATGGAAGACAGCTTGACGATTGGCGCCGTAATCATCTGTTCCATCTGCGAAGCGATTTCGCGCTTCATCTCTTCTTCGCTGCGGATGTCAATGTCCCAGCCCACCAACTTGGCTGCGAGCCGCACATTTTGGCCTCGTTTGCCGATTGCAAGCGATTGCTGTTCGTTTTCAACAATCACTTGCAGCTTCTTGTCTTCGAAATCCAGCACTGTGACCTTACTGACTTTGGCAGGAGACAGTGCATTCGCCGCAAAAATCGCCGGATCTTCCGACCACTCGATGATGTCAATTTTCTCGCCACGCAGTTCCCGGATGATGGATTGCACACGCGAGCCTTTCATTCCCACGCACGCACCCACCGGATCAACATCGCGTTCATTTGAAACAACGGCAATTTTCGCGCGGTCGCCGGGTTCGCGAACGGCCGCTTTGATTTGAACGGTGCCGTCATAAATTTCTGGCACTTCCATTTCAAATAACCGCTTCAAAAGTTCAGGGCTGGTGCGGGAAACCTCGATCTGCGGCCCTTTGGCTTCGCGGTTCACGTCGTGAATGACAACGCGAATGCGTTCGCCTTGCGTAAAGTTTTCGACTTTCGATTGTTGCGACTTGGGCATAACGGCTTCGAGGGAATTGCCAATATCCACAACGACTTTCCCGCCTTCGAACCGTTTGACGAATCCATTGATCAATTCTCCGATTCGCCCAATATATTCTTCGTAAACCTTGTTGCGCTCAGCTTCACGGACCTTTTGCAGAATGATTTGCTTGGCGGTTTGCGCCGCGATGCGGCCAAGCTCTTCCATCGGGCGAGGCAGTTCCAGCATATCGCCGACTTCCGCGCCTTCGCCGACTTCCGCATTCGCTTCGTCAACCGTCATTTCGCGCGCGGAATCCTCAATCTGCTCAACGACAGTTTTGATTGCGTATAGCTCTATCGCGCCGGATTCCAGGTTGTAGCGCGCGTGCAAGTCTTCGCCGGTTTTGAAATGTTTGCGCGACGCAGTCACAACAGCGTCTTCGATCGCGCTGATAATAACTTGCGGATCAATCTTTTTCTCTTTGCTGAGAACGTCTATGTTTTGTGCAATCGAAGTGAGCGTGCTCATATTTTCCAATGGTTAAGCTTGGCAGAAATTGTACTTACAGCTTCTATCGAGCAACCGGTCCGCTAATTTATGGTTCAATTTCAACATTGGCCTTGATGATTTTTGCGAGCGGCAGGCGACGAATAACGCCAGTGGCTTCTTCGATAATTGCCGCCGGCTCACCCTCTCGATCAAGTCCAATCAGTTTTCCGTGAAAATTTCTCTGGCCGCTTATTGCTTCTGATAGCTTCACGTGAGCAGGAAGCCCGGCAAATCGTTCATAATCAGATTCTTTATAGAGTCCACGATCAAGGCCAGGCGAAGCAACTTCAAGAAGGTAACGCCCAGGAATAGGGTCTTCGACATCCAGAATCAGGCTGATTCTTCCACTGATGTGAGCGCAATCGTCAATCGTTACGCCGCCAGGTTTATCAATAAAAACTTGTAAAACCGGATTGCGCCCGCCTGATATTTCGAGATGAACGAGTTCAATGCCCTCACGCGCAGTTACTCGCTCGACGATCTCGCGGACACGCGGATCAACCTTCAACCGCTTCACTCCTTAAAGAATTTGATACAGGTTTGCAGCCTGATAAAAAAGGTGGGCGCGACCGCCCACCTTGAAAGTAAGCGGGATAATAGCCGGAAGGTTTTTTTTAAGCAAGTAGCGCGCTGGGTTTTCAGCGTGATACGCGCAAATGCTGGCCCGCTTTGAATAAAATTCTGTTATTTGTCGTCCTGGTTTTTTACGAGAAGGGAGTAAATAACCCACTTGTTGTCAATCATTCCGGGAACAATTGTGTATTTGAGTGGACGGCCGTCACCCCGATACCGGTAGCTTCGCAGTACTTCATTTGGAGGAATGCTTGGGAGGGAAATAACATGACCCGGCTGGCTATAGATCGCGTGTGCCAGTTCGGAAATTTCGGCATCCGAAGCCGTCCTGCTAATCATTTTGGGCACAACCGTTTCAATGGTTGAATTTTGTTTTGCCGCAGCCGCCGAGTTTGCTTCAAGAATCGCTTTTTTGTCTGCCAGTTCTTTACTGACTTCCTTGAGTTTGGTTTCAGCGGTTGATGCGCGCAAATCTGCCGCTTCAATTCTGCCTTCAGCAGAGCTGTAACGTTGATACATCAGCCCGCTCAACACCAATGCAAAGGCGAATAAAATTGTCACTACAATCAGCGTCCAGCGCAATAAAGCCCGCTTCTCGGCTTCGATTTGCATCGTTTGCCGTCGGACCATGTCATATTCTTGTTGGCTATACATCATATTGTTTTGTTATGCCTGTTATGCCGTCAACTTCGTCAGAAGATTTGATTAAATCGAATTTTCGAGCGAACTTTGTAAGATGGGATAAAGCTTTTAAGGATCGCATTCTAGCGCCTGAACTCATAACTGGCGAGTGAAAATCTCAAAGAAACAGCCCGACCTGGAATTTTCTTGTAGAAATTCGATACCTGTCTGTCACTTGTCCCCGGCCATAACCCACTCTACGTTAAAGTGAGCGTGTTTAATCGCTTTGCGTTTAGGTCTGCCTTCACTATCTTTTTCCAGGCTGGCTTTGTTGAGGTGGACGCTATAACTGGCATGCAGTGAGCCGTCACGGGCTTGGATGATTGACGGATAACTATAGGAGCCTGCTTCAGCGCCTGCCAGATCGAGTTCCAGGTGTCGAGTCCATTTCCAGGTTGCTCCTTCGTTATCGGAAATGGACACCGCCAGGCTATGGCGTCCGCGTTCAGTGTCGTTATAAATCAGCGCCCAATGACCATTGCGAAGCGCAATAATTTCAGATCCTGAGCCAGGGTTCGGCAACTTGCTGTCCGTGACAGGGGACCAGGTTTCGCCATTGTCGCGTGACTCGCTCTGATGCAGCCGCTTGGGTGCAGGGCCGTTGTCTCGCATTAAAGTGTACAGCGAACCATCTTTTCTTCGCACAATACTAGGTTGAATGTTGCCGCCTCCAATTAGCGGCGTGCTCGTTTTCCAGGTTTTCCCCCAATCATCTGTGATTGCCATCAAAGAAAATGAAAATCCGTCAGAATAAAGCGGGACGATCAATCTTTTATTATTGATGAATGGGTGTGCCCTGGTCATCCAGCCGATGCGTCTGGAAAGTTTGTCCGCAGCCATTTTACGAATGCGGGCTGAGTACGCTTGAAGGCTTTCACTTGGGGCTTCTGGAGAAAGCGCTTGTCTTTTTTCCCACTCAGTTAAGGTCCCATTGACCGCGTCCACAAACTCCTGTCCGGGAGTGACGTGCAAGACTTCGCTGCTTTTCCAGATTGGCGCTCCGCTGGACTGATATTGGTCTGAAATTTTGTATTTCATCAGCGCTGTGTGCCATTCATTTGCGAGAATGGTTGGCCACATCAGCCAAAGCCGCCCTTGCGGATCAATGAACATTGCGCAGTTCGTGTCGGGATAGCCTGGCGTATCTGCCATCGTGAAGCGCTGGCTCCATTTGTTTGAGCCGCGTTTTAACCGCGCACCTTCCACTTTGACATCATCTGCCTGGCGTTCTCCGGAGCCGTTGAACCAGCAAACCAGCAGATCACCATTGGGACATTCAACAATACAAGACGCATGATTGTGCCAGTGCTCTAGCGGAAAAATCGGTTCTGATTGAATGAAAGGCTTTGATTCAATATTCGATGAGGTGGCAGCCAGACTTTTCTGCAAGCGCGCCCAGCAAATTGTGCTTAGAACTGCCAGCGCGAGAAGGAGAACAATCCTCTTTTTCATCTTAAAAACGATCCTTGGGTGGAATTTCGCAAACCTGATTTTTGCATCATTACACAGCGACATTTAAGACAAAAGCGCCGGAGTTTTTTCTCGGTGTCAGGAGCGATGTGCAAGAATTGAGATCGCAAGTTATAATCCCTGCTCACTTTCCCAAAATATAACAATACCCGCTCGATACTTTCAGGCAGGGAAAATCAAATTTGAAAATGACAAAAGCACATCTGAAGTTTATCGCTATCACACTATCTTTTTTCAGTCTTACTCTGAGCCTTGCAGGCTGCAAGCAGGAAACGCCAAGCGCAGCTTCTCCGCGTGGTGGTAATGCATCCAGTCTTCCGCCAAAACAGGTCAGTACTGTCAATTCAGAGCTTCGAAAGCTGACCCGGACGGTTTCTGCGCCAGGAACGCTGGCCGCTGACGAGCAGGCAACGCTGAGCTTTAAGGTTGCCGGACGACTGGATGACCTTAAAGTTGACTTGGGAAGCCGTCTTCGCAAAGGGCAGACTATCGGTCAGTTGGAAACAGCAGACTTCAAAGTTCGGTTGCAGCAGGCGGAAGCTGCTTTGCAGCAGGCGCGTGTCAGACTTGGGCTGCCTGCTGAAGGCACGGACGATCGGATTGACACGAACAATACTGCCTTGGTTCGCCAGGCAGCGGCTTTACTAGAAGAGGCTAAGCTCAATCTAGAGCGAACCAGACAGTTGGTTCAGCAGGGAATTCAGTCCAAGGCAGAGCTTGATCGGGTCGAGTCGGCATTCAAGGTTGCTGACAGTCGCTATCAGGACGCGGTTGAAGAGGTTCGTAACCGCCAGGGAGTCTTACTGCAGCGCCGTTCGGAACTGGCCATCGCAAGGCAGCAACTGGTTGAAACTGCGCTACTGGCTCCGTTTGACGGCGCTATTCGAGAAAAGAGGGCATCGCTGGGAGAGTTCCTTGCTGCGGGAACTCCTGTTGTGACAATTGTTCGCATGCATCCTTTGCGTTTGCGCGTCGAAATTCCGGAGCGTGATGCCCAGGGAATTCACCCCGGCCAATCCGTGAAGGTCGTTGTCGAAGGGGAAGAAGGGCAGGAAAATTCTGGTCGAGTTGCGCGGCTTAGTCCGGCATTCCAGGAGCAAAGCCGAACCCTGGTAATTGAAGCGGAAGTGGATAATCAACAAGGCAAGCTGCGTCCCGGCTCTTTTGCCAAGGCGGAGATTCAGACGACGGCAACAACTGATGTTGTGATGGTGCCCGCAACGGCAATTGTGACTTTTGCCGGCATTCAAAAAGTTTTTACGGTAAAAGATGGCAAAGCAGTAGAAAAAACGGTGATTGTTGGGCGACGTGCGGATGACTGGGTTGTGGTCGAGGGACTGGAAGCTGATATGCCGGTAATCGTTTCCCCTGGAAATTTGGTTTCCGGGCAAGCAGTGATTTTAGGGAAATAATTTTGCACCTTCGCTTCATAATGAAGAGCTGCCTCGCTTTGAGGTTTCCTTTGAAGGTAAGTGCGGGGACACGTGTAAATAACGGGGTTGTAAATATTTATTTGAAAAAATCATCAGGCTGCGTTAAGCTCCGCGCCGTTCTGACCCCCAAACCCAAATCCTTCAAACGCTCATCTGAGCCTATCTGGGGAGAACAATGAAGTTTCAGTCATCGGTTACTCAGAAAATCGCAGCTTTTATCTCAATATGTTTATTAAGTGGTATCGGGCAGATTGTTCTACCTGTCGTTTCTGCTGCAAATCCCAAGAATGAAAATCCAATAGTCGGACAAATCAGTTTGACTGGTTTGGTTACGATCAATGACAAGAAAGCGATTAGTGGCACTACTGTATTCAATAATGCCAGATTGAATGTGGCTTGTGCTGCAGGCAATCGTGCAACCGTTAGCCTGGGTCGGCTAGGTCGAATTGAGCTGACGCCCGGATCTCAAATGGTCTTGAAGTTCTCAGACGGATTGATCAGCGGCGACTTGGTGATGGGAAAAATCGTCGTCAATTCCTCTCCGGGAGTTAAAGTGGCAATCAATACTCCTGAAGGGGTTTCTGCGTCTGATGGTAAGGAGTCTTCAGTTCTTGCCGTTACCACGCAACGTGGTGTGCGTTGTGTTCCAGTCATGACAACTCAAAGCGCTAGCGCCACTGCGCTTGGTTCTGGGGCCTTGGCAGCAATTTTGCTTGGAGCCGGAGGGACCGCAGTTGCTGGAGCTGTCGTGAGTTCACAATCTCAAGCATCAAACCCAAACCCTTGAATTGCCTGAGACAGAAGTTAATTAAAGTCCAAAGCCCCATTCTTTTTACGTTATATCGCTGGGCCGAAAATGTGTTGTAAATTGGCCCCAGGCTCTCTTCAAAATCCCATTCCGACCACCACTCCACGACTCACTAGCAGTTTGCAGGGAACCCCAAGAGCGTGACTGTAACGATCAAGCTCAATAATCTTTTTATCCGCATTATTTGGGCGGGACTAAGTTTGTTGATTTGCTTGATTTCCGCTAGCGCAATTTTTTCGCACTTTCTGATTAGAAACATCGCTGATCGCCGAATCACTTTGAATCTGGACGCGTTAAATACGGCCGCTCAGCGCTTCCCTGGCTCCGCCAGAGTGCAGTATCGGTTTGCTGAAGCGGAACTGGAAGCAGCGGCGGTTAGTCCTGAAAAATTTCCAGCGGCACAGGAACGCGCGAAAGTTTCGACTGGCTTGTCACCCTGGGATTATAGGTGTTGGCGACTATTGGCACTGGCGAAAGACGCAGAAGGAAAAACCGAAGAGGCTGCCGATGCGCTTGAGGTTGCTGCGAAACTGGCTCCTGCCAACAGCGAGGTGAATTGGTTGCTAGCTAATATTTGGTTGCGAGAGAACAGGCAGGCCGAAGCACTGAAAGCATTTCAGGTAGCGACAAGGACGAACAAGGATTTATTGCCAATGGCTTTTGATGTTGTTTGGCAAGCTTTCGGAAATGACGTGTCAGCTCTGGATTTGCTGGCGAATGGTGATTCCACTTCCAAACTGGCGCAGGCGCAGTTTTTGGTCGAACAGGGGCAAGTGGATTCTGCCATCAATGTTTTCCGCAGCGTTGATACGGAGTCAAAATTGAAATCGCCAAGTGCTCCTGCCTTCATTACCTGGTTGATGCAGTCGAATCGAAGTCAGGACGCCCGGCAGCTTTGGCTGGATGTGGTTGGAAAGGATGCCGCGTCAGAAAAAGGAATTTGGAATAGCGGGTTTGAGCAGAATGCACCAAGGGATTTTGGACATTTCGATTGGGCACTTAAGGCCAGCAATTATGCACGAATAGGCATTGACCGCAGCGTTCATCGCAATGGATCAAAGTCTTTAAAATTATCCTTTGTCGGTCGAGACACGACCAAGCTGGAAAACGAGATTCAGCAGTTGGTTGTTCTCAAGGCAAATACGCGCTATCGCCTTGAATGTTATGCCTTGGTTGCCAATCTGGTGACGTCGGAAGGGCCGCGTATCGCGTTAGTGGGGCAAAGAGGAATTTTGGCGGTTTCCAGCCCGGTTGCTGCCGATTCCGCTAATTGGCAACGGTTGGTCATTGATTTACCGCCTCTTTCTGAAAATGTAGTGGCCAACATCGCGATCGTGCGAATCCCGAAATCGGATTACGATGAGCCGACTAAAGGAACTGTTTGGTTTGATGATTTCAAACTGACGGAACAGTGAATGGAGTAATTTGATTGGCGCCAGAAGACAAACTATTTCCTGAAGGTCGTCCCACACAGTCAGAAAAGGAAAATGATTTTCTTGGCAACCTGATTGCCATTGGATTATTGGCTGGCCAATTTTTCATGGCGTTGGCTTTTGGAGCTGTGGAAGGATGGTCTATAGCAGTTTTCGGCCTCCTGGTTGTTTGTCTTTTATTGCTTTGGGTTGTGAAAACGGTAATTGACCGTTGTGTGACGGTCGCAGTTCCGTCGCTTCTATGGCCCTTGATCGCTCTTTTCATTTGGGGGGCCTTGCAGAGCCTTTCCAAGGTTGATCAGTCGGGCAAACGGTTTGGAGTTTCGTTGGACATAGAAGCTACACGCCTGGCTTTAGAAGTTGTACTAGTCTTGATTTTTGCATTTCTGATCGCCTCCAACTTCTTTGTCAGTAGTAAAAGACTGCTTTGGTTCAGGAATTTTCTGATTCTGTTTGGATTGAGTCTTTCCGTTTTGGGATTGATCCAGAAGTTTACCTGGAATGGAAAATATTTCTGGCTTATTCAGCCAAGCACGATTCCCCCTTCTCCCTTCGGTTCTTTTGTCAACCATAACCATTTTGCAGGCTTCATCGAAATGATTTTGCCTATTCCCCTATCCATGGTTGTTGTACGGGTTGTACAAAAAGAAATTGCTATTTTCTACGGATTTGCGGCTGCGATGATGGGAGTAGCGATTGTGATTTCACTTTCTCGTTGGGGAATGGTGAGCTTGACGGTAAGCATCATTTTCGTCGTTTTGTGCAGTTTACAACCTGCGATCAGGCGCGCCCAAAGAATTGGAGAACGAGTTTGGAGAGCGGCTTTTTTACCCAGGATCGGAGCGCTGGCATTAATTACTTTGGCAATATTCGTTGGGGTTTACTGGGCCGGAGCAAATGAGGTTCTAAATCGTATAGGGCAGACCGAAGTGCAGAGCGATTTGCGTAGTGATGGTGGGGAAAAAAGTGGGTTTCTTGAAAGCCGTGGGCCAATTTGGCGAGATACCATGGCTATGATTCGTGAAAATTGGCTGACGGGTGTTGGCTTGGGCGCTTATGAAACTGCTTATCCAATTTACAGCAAAAGCAATGGCTCAATAATTGTCAGCCAGGCGCACAGCGACTATCTGCAAATCATTGCGGATTGTGGCGTGATAGGTGGCGGAATCGCTCTTTGGTTTGCAGTTATTCTTTGCAGAAATCTTGTCCGGGCCATACAGCATCCGAATGAGGTAAAGTCTGTAATGGCTTTGGGTTGTGGAGGTGGGCTAGTCGCAATGCTTGTCCATAGCCTGTTTGATTATAATTTGCAGATACCGTCTAATGCGTTACTTTTTCTGGCCTTAGCTGCGATTGTTTCTAACATTCAAGCCTCAGCGAGAAAATCAACAGCTAGGACGGATTCATTAGAACTTGGTGATGCGCTTCAGCAAGGTTAAATTGTTACAGCGTGAAAGTACCAAGTTGTGGAGGTAAAGTTGTGAGAAGATTTATGTTGAAATCTAGAAGTTTTTTGAGGGTCTTGGCTGCTGCAAGTCTTGTGTTGTTAACTAGCCTTTCTTCAAACGCATTGGGGCAGCAACCGCAACGTCCCGGTTTACCAACTGTGAACCGGGGAGAAGTAGAAGGTGACACTTCTAACCAAACCAGACCCAAAATTGGCCCGGATGTCATTATTGCCGGTGACGAAGATTACAGATTATCGCCCAGCGACGTTATTGAAGTGATAATTCAGGATGCCCCGGAGCTTTCAGGAAACTTTCAAATTAGCAGTTCGGGAAACATTCCAATGCGTTATCTTGGCTCCATGAAAGTCGAAGGGAAAACCCCGGACGAAGTTGCCAAAATGATCGAAGATGGATTGAAGATCCGTTATCTAAAAGATCCAAAAGTTTTCGTTTCCGTCAAGGTATACAACAGCCGGACATTTTTTATTCAGGGCGCAGTCAAATCGCCGGGAGTGTACATCATTCAAGGTCGTCCGTCGTTGTTCAAGCTCATTACCATTGCAGGAGGGTTGCAGGATAAGCATGGCTCGACCGCTTATATTGTGCGAGAGGTAAAAGCTTCGGCAGAAAAACTGGAGAATAGAGGTGAAAAAGCCTCTCAGCCTGAAAAGGCGCCGGCGACACCCGTAGCAGAGGCAATTGATAATGCCAAAGGCTCCAATGTTGCCATCGAAGGCGATACTGAATATCAGTTGATGCGAGCGAAAATCGGCGGTTTGGCGAAAGGCCGGTTTGATCAAAATGTGCTGATTCAGCCGGGCGATGTGGTTTACATCCCACCAGCGGAAGTTTTTTACGTTTCCGGCGAAGTTCGCTCTCCAGGACAATATCAATACCGCGAAGGAATGACGCTGCGCCAGGCAATTACCCTTTCTCAAGGAACATTTTTCAAAGCCAAACTAGATAAAGGAATCATCTTCCGTGAAGACCCCATGACCGGAAAGTTCAGCGAAATTTCGGTCAATATTGGCGCGGTGATAAATAAAGGCGGCGTCGAAGACATCCCCATTTACCCCAACGATATAATCCTTGTTCCGAACAGTGCGGTGAAATCCGTTGCTGGTGCTTTGCTGATGGCCTTGGGAACTGGAGTCGCGACACGTGTTCCGGTTGGAGTACGATAAAGAAAAGGACGACCCAGGCTTAGTTTCAACGCCTAGTAAGGCCTAACTGCTGAGGAAGCAAAAAAGTTTATGTCAGACGAAAAAACAGGTCTTGAAAAACCGCTTTCACCCGAAGAAACAGCCATTATGAGACCCTTTGCCACGCCTCGTCAGGGTGGTTCTTATGGTTACGGATATGGGTATGGCAACGAAGCTGCAAGCGGACTTCATTTGCGTGAAGTGATGCGAATCATCCGTAAGCGAAAATGGCTGGTTGCGGTCATCGCGGCGATTGCGACGATTCTGGTGACGGTCGAAGTTTTCCGCACCCCTTCGATCTACAAAGTCTCCAGCAGGGTAGAAGTGCTTAGGGACTCGCCGATGATCGTCAAAGCGAAAGATCAGGTGGTTCAGTTTGAAGATACAGACAGTTTGAACACCAAGAAGATCATTTTCACCAGCCGTCCATTGCTTGAAGACGTCGTGATTCTTTTGCAACTTGATCAGAATCCAAAATTCATCGAAAGCATGAAGAAGAAAACTGTCACTGACGCGGTTCGTGAAATCACTTCGCGTGTTTCCGGGCAAAAGATCGGAGACGAAAATCGCACGGACAATGAAGCGATGCTTGCGGGGCAATCTATTGTGCTTCAGGACCGGACGGCGGAAGAAAGCCAGCGCCTTTCCCCTTACGTCAATGTTTTGAAAAACAAACTCAAAGTCGAAGCCGTTCCTGAATCAACAATTCTTGAGGTAACGTTTGAGCACACCGATCCAGAATTGGCTACGGCGGTTGTGAATACGGCTGTAAACAACTTTATCCAAAGAAGCTGGAGCAGTCGCACAGAGAAATTCACCGGCACTTCCGATTGGCTGGAACGTTCAACACGTGAATTGAAAGCCAAGGTTACGCAGGCAGAGGGAGCGCTTGGCGAATACACAAAGCGAAATGAAATTTTCACTCCTGATGGCAAGCAAACACTGACAGCCGAAAAATTGTCCGCTTTGCACGTTCAAGCCATGAAGGCTTCGACCGACCGGATGATCAATGAATCTCTTTATGAAGAGGTCAAGAAAGGCCGCGTCAATCAAGTGCCGGAAGCTTTTTCCGATCCTAAAACGGCGGCTCTGAAACAAAAGCTTGGGGAATTGCAGGTTGAGCAATCCCAGTTGAGTGTCAAATATGGCCCGGAAAATCCAAAAGTTGCTGAAGTCGAGCAGAAAATCAAAGTGTTGCAAGGACAGATTGCTGACAATCAGCGGTCAATGGAAGATAAGCTGAAAGGAGATTTCGAGCGGTCAGTACGCGCCGAAGCCGAGATGAAGCGAGCATTGGAAGAAGCCAAAGCGGAAACGGTTCAGCAGAATTTAGGGGGAATCCGCTTCGCCACGCTACAGGCTGAACTCGATACCGCCAGAAATCTTTACACTGAATTTCTCAACAAGACCAAACAGGCGGATTTGCAGCTTGTTGAGCAGCACAGAAATTTGAAGGTTGTGGAAACGGCAGAGCTGCCCAGTTCGCCGATCGGCCCACAGCGATTTCGCACAATCTTGATTGGCTTTCTGGTTAGTTTGGTGGCTGGAATTGGGCTGGCATTTTTCCTGGAGTATCTGGATAACACGGTTAAGAGTGTTGAGGATATAGAGAGAATTGCGCAGCTCCCTACGTTGGCAGTGATTCCTTCCATTGCGACGATTTCAGCCAAAACCTTAACCAGCCAAAAGAAAAAAGGAGAGCCTTCTCAAGCCATCAGCGTAAGATCGGCGGCGGATTCTGCGATGGCGGTTTCTCCAGGAAACGGAAAACTGACCAAGCTCGTTACGCTTGATCAACTGTCTTCGGTGGTGGAAGCCTACCGAATGCTGCGCACATCAGTTTTGCTTTCTGCGGCTGGCAATCCGCCGAAGACAATTCTTTTCACCAGCGGACAGCCGGGTGAAGGCAAAACCACGACAGCGATCAATACTGCCATTTCGCTTTCACAACTGGGAGCGTCAGTGTTGTTGATTGACGCAGACCTGCGCCGCCCGACTGTGCATCGAGTCTTCAAAATGGGGCAATCGCAGGGCCTTTCAACCTATCTTTCTCGCCAGGTTGAAATTGATCCGTTGATCAATAAATTGTGGGTTCCGAATTTGTCTGTGCTTCCTTGCGGGCCGATCCCGCCGAATCCGGCTGAGCTAATCAGTTCGGAAAGAATGCGCTTGCTGCTAAAAGAGCTTGGACAGAAGTACGACCATATTCTGATTGACTCGCCGCCGTTAATTAATGTTACCGATCCGGTTATTCTTTCGACGATGGTGGATGGAGTGATTCTGGTGGTTCAGGCAGGACGCAGTACACGCGACATTGTTCGTCGTGCCCGTCAGGAATTGGGCAGTGTTGGCGCAAAAATCTTTGGTGTTGTGCTGAACAATTTAGACATCAAACGTGAAGGCTATGACTCTTACTTAGCCACCTACGGAAATTACGGCTATGGCGAAAAGCAGGCGGCGCGCCGCTAAACACTCAGCGGGGGAGCGAGCTTAATAAGTCTTGCTCTCCCCATTTTATTTTTCGATTACGACCTCCAGTTGAAGACTCCTGTTGCCCTGATCATCTTTAACCGTCCAGCCAGCACCGCTCGCGTGTTGGAGGCAATCTCTTACGCCAAACCGAAACAACTATTGGTTATTGCCGATGGGCCGCGACTTGATAAACCCGACGATGCGGAAAAGTGCGAAGCTACGCGCGCTATCATCAAGCAAGTAAATTGGGATTGCGAGATTGTAACCAACTTCTCCGATGCCAATTTAGGATGTGGTCTGCGGCCTGCCTCCGGCATTCGCTGGGTTTTCGATACTGTCGAGGAGGCAATTATTCTGGAAGATGATTGCCTGCCGCATCCAACCTTCTTTCCCTATTGCGAAGAATTGCTTGACCGATACCGTGATGACGAACGTGTCATGATGATCGGAGGCGTCAATTTCCTGGGAGAGGTGAAGTCGCCATTGCAGAGTTATCATTTTTCTCGTTTCGGAAGTTCCTGGGGCTGGGCTTCATGGCGGCGGGCCTGGAAGCATTTTGATTACGATATGAAATTGTGGCCAGTAGTATGCGAAGCGAAGATTCTGGAGCAGATGTTTCCTGATCCGGTTCACTGTCAGTACTGGAAGGAAAAATTTCAGCATGTTTATGACAGCAAAGCTGACGATATTTGGGACTACCAATGGTTGCTTGCCTGCTGGATCAACAGCGGCTTTCGTATTTTTCCCGATGCAAACCTGATTTCGAACATAGGATTTGGCGAAGACGCGACTCACACATTTGGCAACGGGCCGTATGCAAATATGCAAACCGCTGGAATTGAACTCCCGCTCAAACATCCGCCTTTTTTGTTTCACAGCACAGAAATAGACAATTTGATTCAGGAAAATTTCTGCGTTATGGAAGGATGGCGCAAGCCGCCGCCAGCGAATATTGCGACGCGCATCGCCAGAAAATTCGGGCTGGCAAGCTGACTGGTGAATGCGAATTCTGCACTTTTCGACTGAGGATATTACCGGCGGAGCGGCGAAAGCGGCTTACCGGCTGCACTCGACTTTGCGTGAAGCGGGACACCAGTCGCGTATGGTCGTCTTGCACAAAAAATCAGAAGACGACAGTGTGATCCAGTTGCCGCCAGCCGAACCTCGCCCTTGGGCTTCCAGGTTTGAACGACTGCGAAATCATATTCCCGGATTGCGTCGTATTCGGCCGGTTGCAAATTACACCTTCAACTTTGACCCTGAACCTCAAGCTAACTTTCAATCGTTACTGACCAGTCAAGCGGAGCCGCCTGAAATCCTCTGCCTGCACTGGATCAATGGATTTCTGAACGTAAAAGCAATTCGCCAGCTTTACGATCGCTTTCGTTGTCCTATTGTTTGGGTGATGGCGGATCAAGAACCGTTGACTGGTGGATGTCATTACTCCTTTGGCTGCGAAGGCTTCAAGCTTGAATGCGGAAATTGCCCACAGCTCATACCGTCCAATGCCACTGATCATTCGCACGCGGTATGGCAGCGTAAAAAGGAACTGCTCTCCGACCTGCCGATCTGTTTTGTGGCGCCCACAAGCTGGGGAAGGGAGCGGCTTAAACAAAGCTCCCTCTTTCGTCATCACCGCTGCGAACTAATTCCATACCCCATTGATCCTCAAATATTTCGTCCGTTTGATCGAAGCGTTGCTCGCGACTTGTTGCATTTGCCTCATGACAAGAAAATTATCTTTTTTGGAGCCACTTATCTGGAAGATCGTCGTAAGGGCATGTCCCAATTGCTGGACTCGTTGCATTTGGTTGCAAGCCAGACTCCCTCGCAAAAAATAAAGGATGATATGTATTTGCTAGTGGCTGGGCTAAATGGAAAGCAGTTAATGGGCGATTTACCCTTTGAAGGAAAATACGTTGGTCATGTTCAAGACGAGTTAGCCCTTGCGCTGGCCTATCAAGCAGCAAACATCTTTTTATGTCCATCCCTTGAAGATGCCGGTCCGATGATGGTTCCAGAAGCAATGATGTGCGGAACGCCAGTCGTTGCTTTCAACACTGGCGGAGCACCAGACTTGATTGTATCCGGGGAAACTGGGTATTTGGCAAATTTAGCCGACACCGGGGATTTCGCTCATGGGATACTGGCCTTACTTGAGGCTGATAACGGGTTGGCCGTTTGCGACGCAGCTCATCTGAAAGCAAAAGAGCGGCACTTACCGAGTTCAATTGCTCAAAAGCATCTGAGCCTATATCAATCCCTTAAAACTCATGACCAATATCTGTCGAAAGCTTGAATGGGATAGCCAGTTTTTTGGCCACCAGATTGCCCGCATCAAACAAGATCGGTTGGATCATCAGGCACTGGAGAGGTCTTTAAGTTGGTGTGCTGACCAGAGAATTGAATGTCTTTATTTTCTTTGTGCTCCTGATGACGATGTCACGGTTGGTTTGATTGAAGAGGCAGGCTTTCATTTTGTAGACATCAGGGTTGAGTTCAACTGGAAGGCAATTGCTATTTCGCAGCCGCCAAATTTCATACGAGAATTTCAAGAGAATGATTTGGCTGAATTGCAACAACTTGCATCGCAGAAATTTGCTGGCACCCGCTTCAGCTTTGATAGGCATTTTGACTCTGATCGAGTGGCAGAGCTTTATAAAGCCTGGGTCACAGGGAGTTGCCAAAATGATTCGCACAAGGTTTTTGTTGCAATGAACGGCAACGACATTGCTGGTTTTATTACCTGCCAATTCGACAGCGCCCGGGTTGGTCGCATAGGCTTGATTGCACTGAAAAGCGAAGCGCAGGGCAAAGGCTACGGAAAGCAGCTTGTTCAGGCTGCTCAACATTTTTTCTTTTCGGCAGGTGCGCGCGAAGTCCAGGTTGTAACTCAGGGACGCAATATTTCGGCGCAACGGCTATATCAATCATGCGGCTTTCGAACGTGCCAACTTGGGTTGTGGTACCACAAATGGTTTTAGAAGTATTTCAATGACCACTCAATCGGAAATCAAAATCCCTTTTAATCGGCCAAGCCTTGTTGGTAAAGAATTGGAATACATTGCCCAGGCTGCCGCCAATGGTCACATTTCTGGTGACGGAGAATTTACGAAACGATGTCACCGGCTGCTTGAAGCCGATTTGGGTGTCAACAAGGCTTTGCTTACGACTTCTTGCACGCATTCGCTGGAAATGGCCGCCTTGTTACTGGACATTCAGCCCGGCGATGAAGTGATTGTTCCTTCTTTTACCTTTGTCTCAACGATCAATGCATTTGTGCTTAGAGGGGCAACTCCGGTCTTTGTAGATATTCATCCCAATACTTTAAATCTTGATGAATATAAGATCGAAAGTCTGATAACGAAAAAAACGAAAGCCATAATAGCAGTCCATTACGCAGGCGTTGGTTGTGAGATGGACGACCTGAAGCACCTTGCCAAGAATTTTGGATTGTCCCTCATTGAGGATAACGCACACGGATTGTTTGGGAAATACAAGGGCAAGCCGCTGGGAACGTTCGGACGATTTTCAACGCAGAGCTTCCATGAAACCAAGAACTTTTCTTGTGGTGAAGGAGGCGCGCTTTTGCTGAATAACTCTGCAGATATTGAACGCGCGGAAATTATCCGGGAAAAGGGAACCAACCGCAGTCGTTTCTTCCGTGGTCAGGTGGATAAGTACTCATGGGTTGATATTGGCTCTAGTTTTCTGCCTTCTGACATGCTGGCGGCTTTCTTATTGGCTCAACTGGAAGAGCGCGAGCGCATCCAAAACCAAAGAAAAAAAATTTGGCATACTTATTTTGAGCAGCTTTCCGATTGGGCCGAACTCAATAAAGTCGGCCTGCCGACAATTCCATCTTACTGCGAGCAAAGCTATCACATGTTTTACCTGCTTATGCCTTCGCTGGCTGCTCGACAAGAGCTGATTGCGCATCTTCGCCGCGCAGGCATTCTCAGCGTTTTTCATTACCTGCCGCTTCATTTGTCTATCATGGGCCGCAAGTTTGGAGGTAGGGAAGGCGACTGCCCCGTTACAGAAGACATAAGCGACAGGCTTTTGCGACTGCCTTTTTATTTCAGCCTGACAGAAGAAGAACAGCAAACAGTCATCCATGAAGTCCGCCGCTTCGGAAGGTTTTGAGCAAAAACAAGTCGCAAGAATTGCCAAGCCCTTACCCAATCTCGCTGATATGATTTCGTTATGTTCGAGCCGGAATACAGAGAACGGATCAATCGTATTATCAAAGCGATCATTAGAAATCCCGGCGATGATTGGAGCACGCAATCACTGGCTGACATTGCTGGGATTTCTGCTTTTCATTTTCATCGCATCTTTCGAGCGCTGACAGGCGAAACAATGTTTGCCTTTTTGCAGCGGCGAAAGCTGTTGCGCGCGATGGAAATGATGCGGGAAAACGGCTTCACGCTGACTGAAATCGCGCTCGAATGCGGCTTCGATTCTGGGTCATCGCTATCGCGAGCCTTCAGAAAGCAGCTTGGCTGTTCGCCAACGCAATATCGCAAACAGCGATCATCGCCTCTGCTTCCGCCGTCCCGCCCGCGCCAATCGAAGAAAGACAAGATGCTGGTCGAGGTTCGTAAGGCGCCTGCGCGGACTGCCGTGGTTGTGGAACGCAAGGGAATGATCGAACAGAATTTCAACCAGGCAGCAACAGCGGCATTTCGCGTGCTGACTGGCGAAATTCAGCGAGTCAACGGCTGGCACGCCATACGCGAAACCATCGGAATGTGCCCTGACGAAGCCAGTTTGGTGCCAGATGCCGAAGCGCGTTATCAGGCCGGGTTTCTTTGCGAAGGGAAGTTGCCAGCAATGAATAATGAAGTATTACGTGTGAAAATTCCCAGTGGAAAATGGGCAGTATCGCTTCATCAAGGTTCGTATGAAACGCTTTGGCAAAGCTGGAATCGGCTTTATCGCGACTGGTTGCCCGCATCCGGATTGATATTGCGTGACACTGCGCCGTTCGAAATTTATCTCAACAACAAAAAACAGGTTTCTACACAACAATTGCAAACCGAAATCTGGATCCCAATTTTATGAACTTAGGGTTATCACAAACCGGACAATCTATTGTGCTTGGCGGATTAAGTGCCGGAGTGCTGGATTTCATTGCTGCCTGTGTCACGAATGCGTCGCGTGATGTGACACCGATGCGAATCGGCCAATCCATCGCCAGCGGAGTTCTGGGTCGAGACGCTTTTAATGGCGGTTACAAAACTGCTGCGCTGGGTGTGTTGCTGCATTTTGTCATCGCTTTTGGCGCGGCTGCGATTTTTTGCCTGGCCAGCAACAAGCTGCATTGGATCGTAGAAAATCCCTGGCGGAGCGGGGCATTGTTCGGAATTGAAGTGTTTTGGTTTATGCAGTTGATTGTGTTGCCGTTGTCAGCAATTTCGTTCAAGCAGAACTTTTCGTGGCAAGTCGTCACAACAGGGATGGTTGTCCACATTTTATGCGTCGGATTTCCAATTGCTCTGGCAGCAAGCCGGCGTGCAAAATGATTTATACCACTTTGACAACAACCAGCGTTTGATCGTCCTGTGGCTGGTTTAATCCTAAAAACACTTTCACATCGCCGAGCACGGAATCGCGCGCTTCGTTTGCCCCAGCCGCATCCAATCGCTCCGCCAGACTCATCAGACGTTCTTCGCCGTATTCTTCGTTTCTGGGATTCATGGCTTCTGTGATGCCATCGGAGTAAAAGAATAGTGTGTCGTTGGATGCCAACTGCACGGTTTCGACTTTCAGCGCCTGGTCAAAAATTTTTCCGCTGTTCAAGCCCAGGCCTATGCCGCCGGCGCTCAGCAGTTTGGTTCCTTCCGAGGGACGGCGAAAAACCGTCGGATTGTGTCCGGCACGGGCATAAATCAGCCGTTTCGTCACAGGATCAATCACGCCCAGAAACAGTGTGACGAACATTTTGCGGCGGCATACTTCATAAAGATGACGATTCACTTCGCGCAGGATTTCTCCCGGATCGCTGGTGGTTTCGGAAACTGATTCCAGTAAGCCTTTGGTCAAAGTCATGTACAAAGAAGCCGGAACGCCTTTGCCCGAAACGTCTGCGACGACTATGCCAACCTTGCCATCAGGCAAGGGAAGAAAATCATACAGATCGCCGCCGACTTCCCTGGACGGCTGGCAAATCGCGGAGATTTCAAAGCCTGGAAGTTGCGGCGGAGCGTCAGGCAGCATTTGTTGTTGCGCGCGTTGGGCCACGCTGAATTCTGCTTTCAGGCGTTCGCGTTCATCGCGCGTTTCCAGCAGTTGCAACGGAACAGCGGTTTCATCATCGCTGACTTCACGCAACTTCCACACGCCGACCAGGGAAACGATTACGCCAGCGGCCAAGATGGCCATGACTCTCCAGGCGGCCGATTTTAGCGACGCAGCCGGTTGGGCCATTAATGCTGCCGCGCCAAATGCAGCCTGCGCCGCACTCAGGCTGACAACGACCGCCAGCAGATCGCTTTGAAAGTAGATCACTGTCAAAACCAGCGAAATCAGTAAAGTTGCCGCAATCAATCCTGTTGCCGAAATATAAACAAAACTGGCTCCCAATAATCCCAGGCTCACCACCAGGAAAATCAGTGCCTTCGCTACTCCCGTACGTTTTACGTAAACCAGCAGCAGCGGAACCAAAAAACCGAAAATAACGAAGGCCAGATACTGAAGTCCATTCAATGTCAGTGACATGGCCGGGAATGGCGAAACAAATGCATCTTCCAACTCATTTGAATCAAGCTCCATGCCGCTGAACAACCCGCTGGCATTCAGCAGCAGTGGAATTGCAATCACGATTCCACCAGACAGCAAGCCAATGGCAATGGCGCGTGCAACAGGCTTCGTCAGCAGCTTGCCTTTCAAAATCAATTCCAGGCTGATGCTGCGGCGGTTCGGAATTCTGATTTCGAGTGATTGTCCGGCAGCCCAAACGAAATAAAGCGATCCAGCGATGAACAGCATTCCAACCAAAAAGAAGAGCCAGGAAAAGAATTTGACGACCCAATATCCACCGCCTGCCTGCGTCCCTTCGTCAAGCGCGACAGTGACTCCTTGAAGCCAGTTGAATGCGGTCACCAAAACGAAAACGATGGCAGTGAAAATCAGTGCCTGTTTGTGCTGGATTCTCTTTAACGCAACGCCGATAAAGAAGAAGATCGCAATCAGAAAGACCGGGGGCCATATGAACACTCCTTCTGCATTCGAGAGCACCTTATTCAACATGCTTCGCTTGGAGTTGAATTCCTTCTCGAACTGGGAAGTAAACTCATGCTCCAGCGAAACCTGTCTGATTTTGCCATCGCTCACCAAAGCCTTGGCCAACAATCTCATTCGCGGATCTTCTGATTTCCAAACAAAGCGTGCCCCCTGACGCGTAACGCTGGAGTCAGAAAGTTTCGCCGAAGCCAGCGCCTTGTCCCCCCATAAATTTTTGATTGTTGATTCGGCAAGTTGTGTATCGGATTCGGAAACCGTTTCAGGCTGCTTTTTTTGACTCTCTTCTTCTTTCTTCTGCTCTTCGCGTGTCGAATTTTCAAATTCCAGCAACTTTCCGTTGGAATTCAACACGACCGTGATCTTACGACGGGTCTTGAAATCAATCAGTTTGACGGTTACATCCACAGGAGTGAAGTAACCTTGCCCCAGTCCATTTGGTTCGGTTGCCAGATAAAGTTCCCTTCGGCGGCTGTATTCGGCAGAAACGTCAGCCAGATTCAAGCCGGAACCGATATTTTCCCAATTGATATCGGTTACGCCGAAATCGCGCGCGGCATTTTGGGCAATCGCAATGGCTGACTTGTAATCAACGTTGTGATTCCACCGCGCGGCAGGCATCACTTTGGGAAAGATCAGAAATGTCGCTGAATAGCCGATCAGGGAAAAGAGAATTAACGCCAGCCAGCCTCGCGTTTTCATTCGGTCGCTCTCCTGGGGTTAGGGGGTGCTTTCAATGAAGCTTTCAATTTTATCCATGCGGACGATGACGGCGGTCAGATCGTCTTCATTGCCCTGTTTTTTGGCGCGCTGAGCGCATTTATTGATGCCGTCGGTCAGCGCTCGCTGCAATTCAGCCGTATCTTTTTCGTTGGATGCTTTGAGAGTTTTTGCCAGCTCGGTGTCGGGGCTGCTTTTGACCAGTTGCAGATTTTTGGCCAGCCCGTCGGTGTAAATCACTACGCTGTCGCCCTCATCCAGGTTGAATGATCCTTCGATGACGGTGACATGTTTCGTTGAATCGCCTCGAACGGAAAATTTGATTTCCGTCTCTTCAGGCTTTAGCAAACCATCAGAATCATTTTTCTTCCCAGTCATCACCAACGGGAAGGCTCCAGCCCTGGCATAGCGTAATCTTCCGTCAGCGGCATCAATCACCACATACGCCAATCCAACTGCAGATTCTTCATCCAGTAATGTCGCCAGGCGGTTTTGCAAACTGCGTATAATTTCTGTCGGGGAATCGTCCGCCCCATGGTTGCCCATAATTTTCGGCATCAAAAATCCTTTGGCAAAAGCAATTGAAAGCGCCGAACCTAATCCGCGTCCCCCACCTTCGGCGACCAGCAGACCGATTTTGCCTGGCTCAAGCTGGAAAACATCATAGAAATCTCCGCCGACTTCGAAAGCGGGCAAACAGATTCCGGCAATGGAAAAGTAATTGCTTTTGGGAAGTGTCGCAGGCATCAACCGTTGTTGGGCCTGGCTGGCGGCAGACACTTCTGCCTGCATGGAAAGCCGTTCGGCAAGCAAGCCTGCATAAAGCGGCCTGACCTCTTCTTCGTTGTAAACTTTGCCTTTGAAGAAAAAGTACAGTTCCACAACCAAAGCCAGCACCACAATGGAGATTGCAATCAGCCCGGCCTGGCGAATTGACTGCGCTGGTTGTGCAGCCATGCCGATCGCGAACGAAAAGAAGGTTGGCGCTGCGACCGCAATGATGGCCGTCAGAAGGTCAAAACTTAAAAACGCAATCAACACCAGGGCGGCTCTGACAGTAGCCGTGACCAGAGTGCCTTCCCACGGACGGAAATCCAGGTACGGCGCAGCGCAGGAAGCCCAGATAAACAAAAAGACAAACACCATCCTGGCTCGCCCAAGTTTTCGCCTTCGCAAAAAGAACGGCAATGGAACCAGCAAACCGATGACAATAATCACCATGACATCAGTTGGCCACGCGGCGAATGCCGCCACCGTTGGAAAATAGCCAAGCCAGGCATTCAGCAACGGGTTGATCGGTTCGCCTTTTCCGGGAATTACTGTCCAGGGCAGTGTCGAAAGCTGAAAACCGAGCATCAGCCAACCGCCGATTGCCAGTCCCGATACGACCGAACGCGCCACATTGCGCGAAAACACTTTTCCGACCAGAAACGCGTCCAGCGAAGTCAGTTTGCCCGGATAGGCTTCCCGAATGTCACCCTCGCCTCCGCCGTATGCCATGCCCACAAACAGTCCAATCACCAGATAAAACATGGAGGTTGAAAACTGAATCACCCAATCCGGCACCGGAAAGCCCGGATTGCCAGCAACCTGTGCGATAACGATGTCAGAGGCCAGGATGAAGCTGGACATGGCCGCAGCAAAGCCCAAAACTAAAACAGCCACTCGCTGGTAGGAGACTTCTTTTTGCCTGGCTCGCTGCACAAACCGGTAAATGCCGAAAATTACGCTGATCGCCACGACCAGGCAAAACGCAGCAAGGCTAATGATTTTCAGCCATTTTCGTTCATTGTGATGAACTTTGACGAATTCAGGGTCAACTCTTCCAGTCAACCGATCGGAAACCAGCGTGTTGCCGTTTACCACCAGAACGCTTTCCAGTTTCAGTTCGGGGATTGTGTTGAGCGGCCATTTCCAGGTGTACTTCCGGCTGACTCCTTTGGCTCTTAAAACCCCAGGACCGGGCGGCGCTAAGCTTGGCGGCGCATCCAATTGCAATTCGCCGGAATATGGCACGCCAGCCGCATCCAACCTTCGTTGCAAAGCTTCTGTGGCAATTTTTCTGGCGACGGGTTCCCCTGCATCTTCGACTTCGCCGGACTTTTGGGATTTGTAGCTGTAGCCGATTACACGCCCGTCAACTGCCATCTCGACTTCGAAATTCTCTCCACGGTCCGGCGAACGTAGCAAGACGGCGACCTTGGTTGCCGGCAATACTTTTTTTGAGAGCTCGCGCTCCGCGTTTCCAGGCAATTGCTGATAATAATACAAATCGTTTTCCGGCTTTAACCAGCAGATGCTACTCCAGTTTGTATGGTCAATGCCTTTGGAATCGGCAACACCGGCGGCAATGGCTATGGCTTGATTACGGTCAATTGTCAGATCGGCGCGAGCGGCAGCGTCATACTTCAACACCAGCCAAACTGCGAAGACGTAAGCCAAGGGGGAAAGCAGCAGTAATGCGATTCCTGTGTTGCGCGCCGAACTGGTCAATATCTTTTTGAGCATTATTTTTTAGGATGGTTTTCGATGTATTTACGAGCAAATTCGTTCAGGTGAGGAGCATTCACCAGCCCAACCTTTTTGGCTTCCTCTTCCGCCTTTTCAAGCGTCCAGCCGTCACGAACCACTCGGCGAATCATCCAGAACGCTCCGACGCGAATCGCCGCCGTGCAATGAATAAATATAGGGCGATTGGCAGGGTCATCCGTAATTTTCAAAAATTCATCCACCTGCTCGTCTTTCGGATTGGCGTAAACGACAGGGATATTGAAGTATTTCAGGCCCAGCTTTTTCGCTTCCGCTTCTTCTTCTTCCGCGCGATGCTCACTGGGTTGGCGCAAATTGATGATCGCTTTAATACCGTCGGCTTTCAGTTTGGCAAGATGTTCTAAACGCGGTTGAGCGCCAGTGCAAAACTGATCGTTGACCTTCAGAAAATTTCGGATCGGTGGGACTTCCTGAGCCTGTGCTGGCTCCTGTTTCGGGGCTTCCTGCGCAAAACCAACGCTGCAAAGGCTGAGCAGCAGAATCGTCAAACAAATGCCTGAAACTCGCTTCATCAAACTTCTCCTATTTTGAGTTGGGCTGATAAGCCGTTATAGCGAATTGCAGATGCGTGCGGTCTCTGAAACATTGTCGGGCAGGTTCTTAACCTGCCCGGACCAATGATTGGTAATGCAGGGCAGAAAATCTGCATTACGCGCGTTCATCTGAAAGTCACTGTAAGTTCTGTTTGGGTTCGCCATCTACTCTTCGTCTTCGCGCAATTTCGCCAAAACGGAAAAGTCTTCCAGCGTTGTGGTGTCGCCAACGGTTTGCGATCCGGAAGCAATGTCGCGCAACAGCCGGCGCATGATTTTGCCCGAACGGGTTTTCGGCAGCATATCGCTAAACCGAATGTCGTCAGGTTTGGCCATCGGGCCGATTTCTTTTGCGACGTGTTTGCGAAGTTCTTCTTTCAATTCTTGTAGCGCTGCAGGATTTTGCGGCTCTACGTATCCAGATTCCAGCGTGACAAAGGCCGAAACTGCCTGGCCTTTCAGATCATCGGGGCGACCGACGACTGCGGCTTCGGCAACGGCTGGATGCGAAACCAGCGCGCTTTCGATTTCCATTGTGCCCAAGCGATGACCGCTGACGTTGATCACGTCATCCACGCGACCCATCAACCAGAAATAGCCGTCGTCATCGCGGCGGGCTCCGTCACCCGTGAAGTAACAGCCCTGGATGTCTGACCAGTACTGTTTCTTGTAGCGGTCAGGGTCACCGTAAATCGTACGCAACATTCCTGGCCAGGGTTTGGTGATGACCAGAAAACCGCCTTGATTCTCCCCGACTGATTCGCCTTCGCGAGTTTGAATGTCCGGAACGATGCCTGGGAAGGGAAGTGTTGCCGAACCGGGTTTGGTCGCAACCGCGCCGGGAATGGGCGAAATCAAAATGCCGCCGGTTTCGGTCTGCCACCAGGTATCCACAATCGGGCAGCGCTCTTTACCGATGACGCGGTGATACCACATCCAGGCTTCCGGGTTGATCGGTTCGCCGACTGACCCAAGCAGGCGCAAGCTGGATAAGTCGTATTTCTCCGGCCACTGTTCGCCCCACTTGATAAAGGTGCGAATCGCCGTCGGAGCCGTGTACAGAATGTTCACTTTGTGGCGTTCGATGATTTGCCAGAACCGGCCAAAGTCTGGAGTGTTCGGCGCGCCTTCGTACATCACGACAGAAGCGCCGTTTTGCATTGGACCGTAAACAATATAGCTGTGGCCTGTGACCCAGCCGATGTCCGCAGTACACCAATATGTGTCGTCGTCTTTCAGATCGAAAACCCATTTCGTTGTGATGTAAGTATGAACTGCATAGCCGCCCGTGGTGTGAACGATGCCTTTCGGTTTTCCGGTCGTACCAGAGGTGTAAAGAATATAAAGCGGATGTTCGGCGTCCAGCGGTTCCGATGGGCAAACGTCCGAAGCCGTTTCCATCAACTGGTGATACCAGTGATCGCGGCCCGCTTCCATTTGAATTTCGTTTTTGCAGCGTTCAACAACGACGACCTTTTTGACGCTGGGGCAATCTTTGATCGCACCGTCAACAGCAGGTTTCAGTGGCAAAGCCGATCCGCGGCGAAACCCTCCGTCAGCAGTGATGACCGCTTTGGCTTCGGCGTCGTTGATGCGGTCTTTCAATGCTTCCGATGAAAATCCACCGAAGATGATCGAATGTGTCGCTCCAATGCGCGCGCAAGCCAACATTGCCACAGGCAATTCCGGAATCATCGGCATGTAAATCGCGACCCGGTCACCTTTTTCCACGCCCAGGCCTTTCAACACGTTGGCGAATTTGCAGACTTCGCGATGAAGCTGTTGATACGTCAGCGTGCGTTGGTCGCCGGGTTCGCCTTCCCAAATGATGGCGGCTTTGTTTTTGCGCCAGCCATCCAAATGCCGATCCAGGCAGTTGTACGAAATGTTGGTCTGGCCCCCGACAAACCACTGGGCAAAGGGTTCATTCCATTCCAGAACTTTGTCCCAAGGCTTGAACCAATGAAGCTCGCTGGCGATTTCCGCCCAGAAGCCTTCCGGGTCTTCGACGGAGCGTTTATAGATTTGATTGTACTGCTCGCGGCTGGTGATGTGTGCCGATGCGCTGAATTCCGTTGATGGCGAAAAGACACGGTCTTCTTTCAGCAAAGAATTGATGTCTGGTTGCTGCGACATTCTTCCTCCGAAACGATTTATGGATTGAGATTACAGGTGCGGCAGGCATCATACCTGTGCAACTTCAGACAGACAATCAGGCAATTGCCACAATTCGAATCCCAAGCTAAATCTGCAAGATTAACAACACTATTGACCATGAAAGTTTAACTGGATAGACTGCCGCCGTCTTTAAGAATTACCGATTGATTGCCCCGTAAGTTTCCCCGACTTTAGTGCCGCTTTTTAGCGCTACCGAATTCCCGATTTCATCTAAACAGCCGACCCCGTTTACTTAAATTTCGCGCAAAATTCTCGTTGAATTGTTGGTGCCAACTGACCTGCCTCGCATTGGGTAGCCAATCGTTCAGCGCGTTGATCGAACGTGGGAAGATCAACGCAGCGAAGCTTTATTGCCGAAGCTGCGAACCGTCTATGCTTGGTTGCCAGCCAGCCCTCTCGCGCCGATCACATCACCGTCGTTTCAAAGGGCCAGATGATGATCAAGACAAATTTACGATCACGGCGTTTCGTTCTACTTCTGCTTGGAATTTTATCGGCAGCAGTTTCGTGGAAATGCTTTGAAACCGATTCGGCTGCAAGGGCGGCTGGCATGATGTTCAATGACATTGCCCGCGCCGAAACAGTTTTCAACACGGATTTTGCTTCTGCCGGTTTTGGCGGAATGCGCACGGTGGGCACAGGCTCTATTTCGCTCAGTGGAGTTTCAGGACAGGTGACGAAGGCGCTGCTTTACTGGCACGGTCCAACAAATTCCTCAGACGCCGCCGCAAACGCAACTGTTACTTTTAACGGGGCGAACATTACGGGGGCGAACATCGGCTTTTCTCAAGCCAATTGCTGGCCGTTTACGAATAGCCAAGCGTACCGCGCCGATGTCACTGCTCAGGTCAAAGGAAACGGAACCTATTCGCTCGGCAGCTTCCGGAAAAACAATGCAGAAGTGAACGGTGCTTCGCTGATCGTCTTTTTCGATGACGGAAACCCTTACAACAATCGCGACGTGGTGATGTTTCACGGCAACGATTCAAACCGTCCCAACGAATTTGATGCGGATGGTTGGACGGCCACGCTTCCTGGCATTAATTACAGCGGCGGCAATGCAAGGATCCAATTGCATGTCAGTGACGGGCAGGCTGCACCGGAAGACGGCCTAAAGGTAAACGGGAAAATATTGACGGAGGCCGGTCCCAATTTTTCCGGAGACACTGTGCCGATAGGGACAGGTTGCTGCGGGCCGGCAACGACTGGCAGCACGGGCGGTCTGTGGGACATCAAAAATTACAATCTGGTGCCGTTTCTAACGACTGGGCAAAACACCGTGACGTTGACCACTGGTTATCAAAATGACTGTTTGTCGTTGATCGTTGCCCTGATTGATTTGCCTGTCGGAGCCGCGCCGCCTCCGCCGGATTCCACCGCTGATCTGGCTGTTTCCTTGAGCGCTTCGCCGAATCCGGTTTTTGGCAACAGCAATCTGACGCACACAATTACGGTCAGAAACAATGGCTCGACAGCGGTAAATTCCCCTGTCTTGTCTGCGAATCTTTCATCGCAAACTACGTTTCTTTCCCTGACAAAACCGGAAGGCTGGAATTGCAGCGTTCCGGCGGTTGGCAGTTCAGGCGCGATTTCCTGCTCGGCGTCGTCAGTCGGGGCAAATGCCATCGCGACGTTCACGCTGACGACGCTGGTTGTTTGCGCGGTTGCTGATGGGGCGACGATCAGCCAAACCGTCAGCGTCCAATCCGGCAACGATTCCAATTCCGAAAACAATTCGGCTACGGCAACAGTCACGGCAAAAAGCGTTTTGTCGCAGGCCAGAGTCGTGATTGCCAACGGGAAACCGGCTTTCGATTTTGGGCCGGTTGCTGCGTTGCGTGAAGTCACTTCCAGCGCGCCTTCGGATACGTTCATCATTGAAAATCCAGGCTGTGCGCCGATCGGCCTCAAGCTTCAGCGCGTTGGTGCGGACGTGACAAACGGAAAGATTGTTGACCCTGATGACAGCGCGATCTTCTCTTTATTCCTGGTCAACGGAAACGGTTCCGAAACGCTGGTGCCCATTAATCCAGGCGCGCCGGAGCTACAGCTTTCTGGTGGACAAACCCGTACGTTCCGGCTGCGGTTTCATCCTTTGATTCCGATTCTGTCCGGCAAAACCTCCGGCCTGTTTGCCAATCAGGCAATTCCCGACGTCATCAATTCGCAACTAATCATTTCCCAAACTGGCAGCCCGCCGATTGCGCTCAATGTCATTGGGCGCGTAGCGACTGGGGTGCAGTTGATTCATCCGAATGATTCGCGGTTGTCGCCGTTGATCGTGTTCACACGATCAGGAGTGGAATACACGGTTGAATGTTCCGCACACGATCCGAATCTGGATTTGTACCTGGCGCGATACCAGTTTTTTGATCAGAGCGACCGTCCCATCGGTTCGCCAGCGGATGTGGATTTGGTGCAGCCGATTGCGCAGCGGGGGTTGGTGCGCGGGCAAAGCTTCACCATCATTCAGAAGTTTGCGGGCCTTCAGCAGTTGAATGTGGCCAAGGTTCAGGTGACGTTGTTTGATCGCGAAACGAATGTTGTGTCTGCCAGAACTTCGCTGGGCACAGCCGAACCGGTATTGGCAAACGTTTCGGCAGCAAGCTATCTGGCGACCGGGTTGACCAGTGAATCTGTGACTGCGGCTTTTGGCGCGGATTTGTCATCGAATGTTCAGGTGGCCTCAACCGTCCCGCTGCCGACGACGCTTGGTGATACTTCCGTGCGAGTGCGCGACGGCGCGGGAACTGAACGGCTTGCTCCGCTCTTCTTTGTTTCGCCCAACCAGATCAATTACCAGATGCCGCCCGGAACGCGAGTCGGCGCCGGAACTGTCACCGTCATGCGCGGCAATCAAACTATCGCCCGCGAAACTGTGCAAGTTTCAGCCGCGGCTCCGTCGCTGTTTTCCGCCAACGCAAATGGCCTGGGAGTCGCTGCGGGTGTGGTCTTGCGCACTTCGACAAGCGGCATCACGCAGCAGTTCGAACCAATTTCCCGCTATGACCAATCGCGTGGCCAGTTTGTTTCGGTTCCGTTGAATTTCGGCTCAGCGGGCGAGCAGGTTTATCTGGTTGTCTTTGGCGCTGGTCTGCGCTTTAGAAATGCAGGCAGCCAATTGAGCGTCAAAGTCGCAGGCGTGGATGCTCAAGTGCTTTACGCCGGAGCGCAGGGCGAATTTGTCGGACTCGACCAGGTCAACATTTTGCTTCCGCGAAGTTTGGCAGGGCGCGGAGAAGTTGACGTTGTCGTAACGCTCAATGGCAAACAGTCCAATGCGGTCAAAGTCAATATGGGCGGAAGCGCGGGAGCAACGCTAAACCTGACGGAGCGCACAAACATTCAGTCAGGCGAAACAGACGCTGAAAGACTGCCGATTTTGCGTTTGCCCGTAATTAGCTTGTCCGCGACTCTGCGTGATTCCAATCAACCGACCAACAACAAGCGGAACAAATAAGCCAAGGAGAAATGACGATGAAGAGAACAAAATTCAACTCCGCACTTGCCGTCTTTGCCCTCTGTTTCAGCTTGCTGATCAACGCCTTGCCGCACGGCGTGCGCGCCAATTCGTCGCGCATCGTTGAAGCGTTTGACCTTGGAGAAATCGTTGAAGCGCCAGCAGATTCTACGGCCTATGTTTCGCTCGGCGAAGCCGGAAGCGTGGTACTGGCCAGCGGCGCAAAAGCTAGACTGGCAACGTATGCCAACGGCGCCAATCCAAATGGGCGCACAGCTGTTGTCGCCTCAGTAATTCAAGGAGACGTGGTTGTCCGGTTGGAGCCGCTAGCTCGCGCTTATGTCAAAGTCGGAAACTCGATTTTCTCGCCAGGAACGGGGTCGCTATTTCATGCGGGCATCAATGACGGCGCGCCTTTCCTGTCGGAATTGGGCGATTGGGGAATCAAAATTCCAACCCGGGTGTTGATCCCCGATTTGGGCAAGTGGACATTGCGGACTCCGCTGGCTTCCATTTTGAATTTGCCCGAACTTCGCGCTGAAACCGCGCTATCACCTGCTTCATCTTCCAAGCCACGACAATTGAATTTTTCCGCCTCAGAACAATCCATAGGTCGTGTTGAATCGGTTGGAACGATCAAGATCAATCAGCTTTCAGTTTCCAGGCAGAGCCTTTTGCGAGGAAGTGAGTTGATACAAGCGCCTGATGACGCAAATGCTCGCGCGACATTTGATGGAATCGCGCAGGTCATCCTGGCGAGTGGATCGCAAGCCCGATTGATGACGCCGACGGTTGGCGGTGTGAACGGCAATCGCGTATTGGCGGCTTCGCTGCTTTCCGGCAGTTTGGTGATTCAACTGGATGCTTCTACCGCCGGATATGCGGAAGTTGCTGGTTCGACGTTTCTGGCTGCGCGCGGCACTCGGTTCCGCGCAATGTTGGTAGAAGGCCACGCCGTTTTCGAAGTGGTCGAAGGAGCGGGCTTTGAAAAAGGGGAATGGGCGTTGGCATTGCCGCAATCTGCTGCCGAACTTCTGAAAACCATTACCCAAACGCCAACCCAGCAGCCCTTGCAAGTTGGTCAACGCCGCTACCTGGTTCGTCCGGTTGGGTTGAATTCCAATTTGGTTGTACGAGCACGTAGCACACGCCAAATTCAAGTTCGTGTGACAGATGAAGATGATCGCCCTGTGACAGGCGTGCCGATTATCTTTTCGCTCGGTTCGCAGGGCGGAAGCAGCATCGGGACCATCGGCGCGGTTGGAGCCACAGCTTCCGGTTCTAATGATCGCGTTTTCACGGATGCGCAAGGGGTCGCAAGCGTTTCGTTTACTGCCGCTGATGTACCGACTACCGGTTCCATCACCGCGACGGTCGAAGGCACCAACTATTCGTGGGTGGGCCAGATCAATCTGATTAAAGTGACGGTCGGTTTTTGGTCGCCACAAAACGCCGTGCCGGTTTTGGTCACGGCAGGCGCTGCGGCAGCCATCGGCACAATAAAAGCCGCGACCAAAGACGACAAGGTTCCGATTCAGCCAATCGGCTCAACAATCATTAAGCCTTAGCCAAAGTGAGATGCTATGCAAAGAAGACTGTTTTTCTTATTGATCATCATTGCGGCTTTCGGTTTGGAACTGTGTTGGCCGGATAGAACCGGCGCGCAGCAACCGGGAGAACGCAAGCTGAAAATTCGGGTTGGTGCGTCGCGTGCCGAAACCGAAAAAGGCCGTGCGCCAGAGCTTTGGGCGGTTGTCGTCGGAGTTTCGCGATTTCAAAACGGCGGGCAAAGCGTAGACGGCAACAAGATTACGAATCTGAAGTACGCGGCAGATGACGCACAATCCATTTACAACTTTTTGAGCAGCGATGAAGGCGGCGGCTTTCGCGACGTCAAAGACGGCGGTCACATGATCTTGCTGAAAGACGAACAGGCGACAAAATTCAACGTCGAACTGGCGCTGAATTCGTTGAAACAAGCCAAGCCGGATGATTACTTCATCATCTACGTCGCCACACACGGCGTCCTGGTGCCCAAAACCGATTCGAAAACGAATCGCACGCAGGAAATTCCATACTTTCTGTTGCACGACGCCGATCCGCGCGACGCCGAAAGCATTGAACGCAGCTCCATACGCATGGAATCCGTCAAGCAATTGACGCGAACGATTCCAGCGCAGAAAGGATTGGTGCTGTCGGATGCCTGTCATAGCGCAGCCATCGAAACGGAAACGCGCGACGCGTTCAGCAACGTCAGAGCCAACGCCTGGCTAATTGAAGAGATGAGCCAGATTCCTGCAGGCGTAGGCTTCATCACTGCTTCGCGCCAAACCGAAAGCTCGCATGAACGCGACAATCTGGGCCATGGCGTTTTCACCTGGAGCTTGCTGGAAGGCTTGCGTGGTCATGCCGACAAAGACCAGGACGGAATGGTGATTTTCGATGAAATTGCCACTTACTTGAGCAATGAAGTTCCGCGCCTGACCGAAAACAAGCAGCATCCACACATCAACACAACCAACCTTTCCGCCAACCAGATTCCCCTGGCGGCTGTACGATATGCAGGGAATGGATGCGCTGCCGGAAATTGCGGCACTTTGGTTGTGCGAGCGCCGGAACTTGACGACGTGATGGTTTCGCTGGACGACACACAAATGTTGCCGCTGAACTGGCGCAACGAACGCACCTGGAAGATTCCGGCAGGGAAGCATCAACTGACATTCACACGCGGCCAAATGCGCGAAGTGCGCGAAGTGACGGTTCAGTCCAGCCAATCGCTGCTGTTTGAAGTCAATTTGACGTTCACCCAAAAGGAAGATTCCACGCTGGTTGAAGCCGGTCCCGGCCAAGTAAATGTTTACATTCGCGATGAACGTCCGCCCACGCCCGAAGCAGTTGACCTATTCAACAAAGGCGTTGCCAGTTTCGACAATCAGCGGTTTGAAGAAGCCGTTGAGTTCCTGACGCGCGCTGCCCAGGCCAATGGCGGCGATTACGCCGATGCGCTGATTTACCGTGGCCGTTCCGAGCAATCGTTGGGACAACACAAACAGGCCGTCGCCTCGTTTCAGCGAGCTGCAACTTTGCGTCCGACCGATTACGAAACGCGGACTCTATTGGCCGAAGCGCGGTTCAGCGCCGGAGACAACATGGCCGCGGTTGAAAAAGAACTGCGGGCCATCATTGCCCGGCATCCGAATGACGATTTCGCTCGCTTGGTATTGGCGGACCTGTTGTACTTGCGCCGCGATCTAGTCGAAGCCGAAATGCAATTGCGCCGAGCGGTTCGCAATCGTCCGCTGTCTCCGCCCGCGCACCTGATTCTGGCGGATGTGTTGATGGACGCCGGAGCGCGCGAAATGGAAGTTGCGCGCCGTTCCGCCGCCAAGCTCAGCAATCAGCAGAACGCCAAGTTGGCCGAAGCAATCAAGGAAGCCGAAAAGGCGCTGTACCTGTTCGGCGAACTGGCGCGCAAACGTGTTGCCGCGCTGAAAACGCCCAATCCGCTTTCCATGACGCACGTGGTTTTGTCCGGTGCCCGGTACACAAACGACGCCGCACTGGCCGAAGCCAACCACGCCTTGGCCCGGGCCTTGTTAACCGCTATCGAATACGACGACTCGCAAGCAGGCAACACCGAGTACTTGCTAACTGCCCGCAAAGCCATCGAAGAGGCTACACGGCTGGCTCGCACGCTGCGCAACCCATTGCGACTGGCACTGGTGTCAGAAACACGCGCTCGGTTGATGCTGATGCAGGGAGACGTTGACGGCGCAATCAAAGAGGCGGAAAACGCGCTCAGCGTCGCTGCGACGATCCCAGACCTGAAAGATTTTCCCGACGCGCATTACACGCTGTATTCGGCGTACGCCACTTCGCTGCAGTTTGGCAATGCCGCTGAGCATTTGCAGTTTTATCTGCAAAGCAACAAAGAGAAGTTGAAACGCCGTCAACAGGATGAAGATTTGAAGGCGCTGGAAGAAGAACTGGCTTCGCTGCGCGGCAAAGCTTCTTCTCAGCGTGGCTCAGGCAAGAACAGCAAAGAAGAGAAAAAGAAAGACAAAAAGGATAAGAAACCATAAGCAGGATTTTCTCGGAGCAAGCAATGCCAACGAAAGACGAACAGCAAAATTCGTTTCTGACGGACACGCAGCTTACCAGCAACTACAAGATCATACGCCGCCTGGGCAAAGGCGCGATGGGACAAGTTTATCTGGCCGAACAAATTCATGTTGGCCGGCGGCCCGTCGCACTGAAAATCCTGAATCCTGAATGTGCGGCCAATCCGCAACTGGTCAAACGCTTTGAAAGCGAAGCCGCCACAGCAGGCCGCATTCATCATCGGAACGTGGTCACCGTTTATGAAAGCCGCCTGACCGATCAGAACCATTTTTATGTGGCGATGGAATATGTGGCCGGACGAACGCTCCGCGAAGAACTTGCGGCGCGGGGCGCGCTTCCGCTTGGCGAAGTCGTCGAAATCACAAAACAAATCTGCGCTGGCCTGGGCGCTGCGCACAAAATGGGCGTCGTTCACCGCGACATCAAACCGGACAACATCATGCTCGTTCGTTCGGACGAAGAGGCTGAGCTGACGGTTAAGGTTTTGGATTTTGGCATTGCGCGGCTGGCCGAATCCCAATTCAACACCATGCAAACTGCGCCCGGTTTGATTATCGGCACGCCTGCGTATCTGTCGCCGGAACAAGCGGCTGGGTCTATTGGCAATCAGATTGATGCGCGTGCGGACATCTATTCGCTGGGAATGGTGATTTACGAAATGATCACCGGTCGAGTCGCGTTTTATAGCGATTCGTGGCTGGCCATCGTGCGGCAACAGCTTTACGACCCGCCGCCTTCACCCAGCCAGTTGGTTGCCGGAGTCCAGATTTCTCCCGCTATCGAACAGGTTGTCATGCGGGCGTTGGAAAAAGACCGCGAAAGAAGGCAGCAAACCGCAACGCAGTTCGCCAAAGAACTGGAACAGGCTTACTCTGAATACATTGCGCCAACTGACAAGCTCGCCCCGCAATCGAAAGGCGAAACCACTCGACTGGCAAAACAGAAACCTTCTCCTGTTGCTGCCGGAACCGGACAAAGAACAAACTGGAAGTTGCTGGTTGGTCTGCCGTCGTTGCTTCTGATTTTGATTGCTGCCGGTTTGTGGCTCTTTGCCAATCGCGAAGAGCAGCCTGTGACCGCGACTCCAACCATTACAGTTTCGCCAAGCCCTTTACCGCCTACGCCCAGCGCTCCGCTGGTTCACCTGGAAGTAATGAACTTTCGGGTAACGCGAAAAGACCAGGTGGATAAACTGAAAACTTTGCCGCTAGACCTGACCGTGAAATCCGGAGAGCGCATCAGTTTTGAATTCAAGCTCGCCCATCCCGGCGCGGTCTATTTGATGCTGGAAAACGACGATCATTCGTGGCGCTGGCTGGATGCAGCATTCCACGGGCCAGCGGCGATTTCACCTGCCGACCGATGGATCGTTATGCCGCGAGATTCCTGGTACGTGCTGGATGAGAACGCAGGATTGGAAAAGTTTTGGATGCTGTATGTACCGCGTGGATCTGAAAGTTCGCTGGCGGAAATGATTGCTTCGGATGAAATGACGATTGAGCGCAGCGGAAAATGGGAAGGAAGCGCTATTCTCAAACCAGATAAAGCCGAATCCATCTCCAACTGGCTGAAAGCCAACGCCATCGAGCTGAAAGCAGCCGGAAGTCAGGTTGGCAAGGAAGTAATTTTCAATCTTTGGCAGGATGCTGAACTTTCCAAAGCTTCGTTTTATCGAATTGAACTGAAGCATATCCAATAGGAAAAAACTCCATGAAGTTACAAAAAATGATTGCGACTTTATTGCTCACGCTCTTTGGTTGTTATTTGCCGGTCGCAGCCCAGGAAGATCAAACGCGCGGCGGCTGGCTGGAAAGTCGTGGGCGGCTGGAGAAACGGGAAAAAGCAGCCACACCTGCGCCGAAAACCTCCAACAAGCCAAAACCGGCTTCGCCAAATACGTCTACGCCGTCCGTGCAACCTGAACAGGCTGCTGCAACCTCCGGGCTTGGGATTGGCTACACGCTATTCAAGAAAAATATCAATGGTGAATTTGTTCGCGTCAGTACTGATGAACGCTTCAAATCCGGTGACAGTGTGCGGCTGTTGGTGGAAACCAACCTGGATGGCTACTTATACATTTTCAGTCGCGAAAACGGAAAAGCGCCGATGCTGTTATTTCCTAACGCGCATGTGCAAAGCGGAAACAATTATCTGAAAGCGCACAAAGCATTCTGGCTGCCGGAAGAAGGAGAGATCGAGTTTGACGGCAATCCTGCGGAAGAAACCTTGACGCTGTTGTTCAGTGAACGTCCATTGCCGCACTTTGTGCCCAGTCCCAGCCTGGATGGTGTCGCCGTGGATGCGAAGCTGTACGACGAAGTCGCGCGCGAAACTGAAGTCAATCGCATCGGCAACTTGAACGTTGGGATCAAGCTAACGGCGGAAGAAGGAACGCGCAGCGTCCGCATTCGCAAAAGCTCGCCGCCGCCTGCCTATATTCTGGTCAACCGCGACACCAAAACTCCGCGCATCGTGGCCAACATCAAGCTGACCCACCATTGACCTGGTTCCAATGACGAGTAGTTGCCTCATTGCGACTAGCCAATTGACTGGCAGCCATGCCTCCACTGCAGGCTCGATTTTGCCGTGATTGCTTCACGAACGAAAACCCTCAAAGCTTGACACCCTTCCGAGCCGCATGAGATTCTCTGCCACTTTGATGGATACGCTGACGCAATCTATACATCTCAAAGAAACCCAAAACTCTATGTGGAATGAACTGCCCCAGCTTGTTCCACCGCAACGGACAGGCTTGCAGCCTTGTTCAACATTCTCCTGAGGAGGCTTTTTACGTGAAATCACACGGCAAATTTTTATTCACCTCTGAATCCGTGACAGAGGGGCACCCGGACAAGATTTGCGATCAAATCTCGGATGCGATTTTGGATGCGGTTCTGGCTGAAGACCCCAAAGGCCGCGTTGCCTGCGAGACGCTGGCAACCACCGGAATGATCGTCATTAGTGGCGAAATCACCACCACCGCGCGAGTTGATTATCAGAAAGTCGCGCGAGAAACCGTTCGAAAGATTGGTTACGATCGCGCCAAATATGGTTTCGATTGCGACACCTGCGCAGTGATCAATGCGATCAACACCCAATCGCCCGACATTGCCATGGGCGTGGACACTGGCGGCGCAGGCGACCAAGGCTTGATGTTTGGATACGCTTCGAATGAAACCGAAGAATTGATGCCGCTGCCGATTCAGTTGGCGCACAAATTGGTTCGCAAACTCAGCGAAGTTCGTCGCGACGCCACGCTGCCTTACCTGCGCGCCGATGGCAAATCCCAGGTGACGGTTGAATATAAAGACGGCAAACCAGTTCGCGTTGATGCAGTTGTCATTTCTTCGCAACATGCGCCTGAAGCCACTGCCGAGCAAATTCGTGAAGACGTAATTGACCACGTCATCAAACCTACTATTCCAGCCAACCTGCTGGATTCCAACACCAAGATTTATGTCAATCCGACGGGCCGGTTTGTTACTGGAGGCCCGCAAGGCGACACCGGCCTGACCGGACGCAAGATCATTGTTGACACCTATGGTGGAGCCGCACCGCACGGCGGCGGCGCGTTTTCGGGCAAAGACCCGACAAAAGTTGACCGTTCGGCCTGTTACATGGCGCGCTATATTGCCAAAAACATTGTGGCGGCGGGGCTTGCTGACCGCTGCGAAGTGCAGTTGGCCTATGCCATCGGCGTTGCCGAACCTGTTTCGGTTTACGTGGATTGTTTCGGCACGGCGAAAATTGATGAAGACAAACTCTCGGACATTGTTCGCGCCAATTTCAATTTGACGCCCAAAGGCATCATTGAAACTCTGGATTTGCGCCGTCCGATTTACCAGCAAACCGCCGCGTTCGGCCATTTCGGCCGCAGCGAAGACGGTTTTAGCTGGGAAAAAACCGACAAAGCCGCCAAGCTGCGCTCAGAAGCGGGCCTAAGCTAAACGATTGGCCGAGTCAGTACCGCGCGCGGTAGCAAGCGAGTCGTCAGAACCCACCCCCTACCGGTCGTGGTACTGACTCTTTTGAAAGAGGGAGTCAAAGTGGAAACAAAATGTGAAATCAAAGACATCGGGTTAGCCGATGCAGGGAAGAAGCGAATTGAATGGGCTGAACGCGAAATGCCTGTGTTGCGCATGATCCGTGAGCGTTTTGACAAGGAAAAGCCGCTTGCAGGATTGCGCATGGTTGCGTGCGCGCATGTCACAACTGAAACGGCGAATCTGGCGCGCGCGTTCAAAGCCGGTGGCGCTGATGCTGTGCTGATTGCGTCAAACCCGCTTAGCACGCAGGACGACGTCGCGGCTGCGCTGGTTCAGCATTACGGAATTTCAGTGTACGCCATCAAAGGCGAATCAACCGATACGTACACCAAACACGTTCGCATTGCGCTGGATCACAAACCGCAATTGATCATTGATGACGGTTCAGACGTGGTGGCAACGATGGTTCAGGAACGTCCGGAGCTGATCAAAGACATCATCGGCACAACTGAAGAAACCACGACCGGCATTGTCCGTTTGAAAGCGATGTTGCGTGACGGAGTTCTGTCGTTTCCGGCAATTGCCGTAAATGATGCCCAGACCAAGCACTTTTTCGACAACCGCTATGGCACGGGGCAAAGCACACTGGATGGCGTGATCCGTGCGACCAACATTTTGCTGGCTGGCAAAAACGTTGTCGTAGTCGGTTATGGCTGGTGCGGTAAAGGCGTGGCAATGCGCGCTCGCGGAATGGGCGCCAGCGTCATCGTCACGGAAGTCAATCCGATTAAAGCTCTGGAAGCTGTGATGGATGGCTTCAGGGTTTTGCAGATGAATGAAGCCGCACCGCTTGCCGACATCGTCATTACGGTCACTGGCAATCGCCACGTAGTTGACACCCCACACTTCCAGAAAATGAAAAGCGGAGCGATTGTCTGCAACTCCGGCCACTTCGACCTGGAATTGAATCTTGTTGGATTGAAATCCATTTCCACCGACGTGCAAACACTTCGCCCGTTTGTCGAAGAATACAAACGTAAAGACGGCGGCAGCATCATTGTTCTGGGCGAAGGCCGCCTGATCAACCTGGCCGCCGCCGAAGGCCATCCGGCCAGCGTCATGGATATGAGCTTCGCGAACCAGGCGCTTTCGGCTGAATATTTGGTCAAAAACAAAGGCAAGCTGAAAGCGGACATTCACGTTCTGCCGGAAGAAGTGGACAACGAAATTGCCAGCCTGAAACTGGCCGCAATGAACGTTGCGTTGGATCACTTGACGCCTGAAATGGTCGAATATATGAATAGCTGGCAATCAGGTACGTAAGCAATTTGTGCATCTGGTTCGCCGACCGCAAATGCAAAAACCCTCAAGCGAGAAAGTTGATTCCCTCTCGCTTGAGGGTTTTGTCGTTTTAACAGGTTCCATAGCGATTCAAGCTGAAGCTGGGCACTCGCTCGGCATCGCCAATGAAGTTCAACCCCTGCTTTGACTCAGAGAAAATGCGAACGGCTTTCTCGTTTGCATCATGCTGACCGATATCAGGTTTCAATCCACGCTTCAGCTCAGGGGTGGGGAGAACCTCAGCTAGCGTTGCTCTATTTTCGTGGGGATAAATGGTTTCAATCCACGCCTCGCCTCAGAGGCAAGGCGAACAACCTGCTGGTTGATGCCGATGCCGCCTGAATCTTCGTTTCAATCCACGCCTCGCCTCAGAGGCAAGGCGAACTTTGTCGGGCGATGACTGCCGGACTAGGCTACAGAGTTTCAATCCACGCCTCGCCTCAGAGGCAAGGCGAACTTCGACTCACACGACAACGCGACTTTACTTCGTTTCAATCCACGCCTCGCCTCAGAGGCAAGGCGAACCTGGCCAGTGTGAAGATTGTATTTTCTCCGCGGCGTTTCAATCCACGCCTCGCCTCAGAGGCAAGGCGAACCTCGGATAAATCAGGCGACTGCCCGATCTGTTCGGTTTCAATCCACGCCTCGCCTCAGAGGCAAGGCGAACTCAAGCTTGTGAGTCAAGCCGTTGCCGCCTTAACAGTTTCAATCCACGCCTCGCCTCAGAGGCAAGGCGAACCCACATTCAGGTGGATGTGAGCGGACTCACTACGGTTTCAATCCACGCCTCGCCTCAGAGGCAAGGCGAACGGCGGTAAATACTATGGCAGATTCGCCTTTCACAAAGTTTCAATCCACGCCTCGCCTCAGAGGCAAGGCGAACAAATCTATTCTCGCCGCAGTGCTGTTTCTCGCGCGTTTCAATCCACGCCTCGCCTCAGAGGCAAGGCGAACTTTGATCTTGCCGCTGCCCAGCGGCATCCGCAGCGTTTCAATCCACGCCTCGCCTCAGAGGCAAGGCGAACATTCAAACGCGGCGCGGCCTCAATGGGCATTGATGTTTCAATCCACGCCTCGCCTCAGAGGCAAGGCGAACTCGTCGGGCTAGCGGTGGCCATCACTGCCAACGTGTTTCAATCCACGCCTCGCCTCAGAGGCAAGGCGAACTGGTATGCGGGCGAACTGCTGAACGCGGTTCCGCTGTTTCAATCCACGCCTCGCCTCAGAGGCAAGGCGAACTCAGACTTGAACGACGCCAAAGAAAAGGGCTACATGTTTCAATCCACGCCTCGCCTCAGAGGCAAGGCGAACCGCGGCGCGACGGCCAAGCAGAAGGAGCGGCAAGGAAGTTTCAATCCACGCCTCGCCTCAGAGGCAAGGCGAACGATGGATACCAACATGGTGCAGGCTGGCCAGTTGGGTTTCAATCCACGCCTCGCCTCAGAGGCAAGGCGAACCAACTGTTCAGCATCTGAAATTCCGTTTCGGGTTAGTTTCAATCCACGCCTCGCCTCAGAGGCAAGGCGAACCCATTGGTGCAGGATTATGACAACCTGTCTGTCGTGTTTCAATCCACGCCTCGCCTCAGAGGCAAGGCGAACGCTACGCTCTAAGGATGAGCAAAAGATACCACATGTTTCAATCCACGCCTCGCCTCAGAGGCAAGGCGAACGCTCAAGATGTTTTCCCAATTCCTGCTCAAAAGTTTCAATCCACGCCTCGCCTCAGAGGCAAGGCGAACGCGATGCTTTGCCCCAGTCGCAGGCAGCCAAGCTAGTTTCAATCCACGCCTCGCCTCAGAGGCAAGGCGAACGAATCTGATCCCCAATCGGCAAAAGTAGGATTCAGGGTTTCAATCCACGCCTCGCCTCAGAGGCAAGGCGAACACTCGGCAACCCGGGCGTTTCCTTCACGCCGCGGGAGTTTCAATCCACGCCTCGCCTCAGAGGCAAGGCGAACGTTCCCGATGGCATCGCATTGGAACCAACCGCCGGGTTTCAATCCACGCCTCGCCTCAGAGGCAAGGCGAACCGTTACTCGCCGCAACAACATCACCCGTTCGACCGGTTTCAATCCACGCCTCGCCTCAGAGGCAAGGCGAACGTCCCCAACGTTGAGCCAACGGTTCAATTTTTAATGTTTCAATCCACGCCTCGCCTCAGAGGCAAGGCGAACGCCGCAAGCAGTTCCACCAGATCAAGCAGCTTATGGTTTCAATCCACGCCTCGCCTCAGAGGCAAGGCGAACAAGCTTGGTGATGGTGGCATCAATCTCAGCTACGCGTTTCAATCCACGCCTCGCCTCAGAGGCAAGGCGAACAGCCGGGCAGCCAGCACGTCGCAGATTCTTGGCGGGTTTCAATCCACGCCTCGCCTCAGAGGCAAGGCGAACTGAACACCTGACGCAGTTGGAAGAGATGAAGGCGGTTTCAATCCACGCCTCGCCTCAGAGGCAAGGCGAACCCTCCATCGGCATAGATGCCGATGCTGCAGTCATTGTTTCAATCCACGCCTCGCCTCAGAGGCAAGGCGAACGAGTGCCGTCCGGCTTGGCGATGCCCAAATGCGCGTTTCAATCCACGCCTCGCCTCAGAGGCAAGGCGAACCTTTCGGCGGAGTTTCTGCTTCGATTTCAGCATCTGTTTCAATCCACGCCTCGCCTCAGAGGCAAGGCGAACGCAGGTCTGTCGGCAATCAACCTGATGGAGTCGCAGTTTCAATCCACGCCTCGCCTCAGAGGCAAGGCGAACGCAGGCAGAGCTTTCGCCCTGCCTGTGAGTTTAATGTTTCAATCCACGCCTCGCCTCAGAGGCAAGGCGAACTTTTCCCATTGGCCGATTCCTTGGCCCGCGTCGAGTTTCAATCCACGCCTCGCCTCAGAGGCAAGGCGAACCTCGGCAGTGGGGTTCGCCAGGCCAACGATATGGAGTTTCAATCCACGCCTCGCCTCAGAGGCAAGGCGAACAAACGCAACAGCGCGAAGGCTTCACCGAAAGCGAGTTTCAATCCACGCCTCGCCTCAGAGGCAAGGCGAACTCCGTCTCGCCTTTAACCCTGCCGAGCGCGACAGCTGTTTCAATCCACGCCTCGCCTCAGAGGCAAGGCGAACACCGGCGTTCGTCAGAAGTTGCTGGATGTGTACACGTTTCAATCCACGCCTCGCCTCAGAGGCAAGGCGAACAGGAGAAGAGGTTGCATGGTGGACTGAGATGCCTGTTTCAATCCACGCCTCGCCTCAGAGGCAAGGCGAACAGCACCAATACGTTGAGGCGTTTAAGGCACACGGGTTTCAATCCACGCCTCGCCTCAGAGGCAAGGCGAACGTACGAACTCGGCCCGCCGGTGCTGGATACCTCCCGTTTCAATCCACGCCTCGCCTCAGAGGCAAGGCGAACGCGACATCGTCCGTGCCACCCGTGGCACCAGATTCGTTTCAATCCACGCCTCGCCTCAGAGGCAAGGCGAACGCTGGGTAAGCCAAGAACAGTTGCAGGAAGTGCTGTTTCAATCCACGCCTCGCCTCAGAGGCAAGGCGAACCATCGCGCTTCCGAAAAGGAATACATGGTTGCCGAGTTTCAATCCACGCCTCGCCTCAGAGGCAAGGCGAACGTCGCTATTCCCAGATTGAGCGCCCACGCTTCAAAGTTTCAATCCACGCCTCGCCTCAGAGGCAAGGCGAACTAAAAAAGTAATTAGCATCGTTCAGCCGATGCTGGTTTCAATCCACGCCTCGCCTCAGAGGCAAGGCGAACCCCATGTATCGGCAATCCGGAAGGGCAGATAGCCGCAGTTTCAATCCACGCCTCGCCTCAGAGGCAAGGCGAACATGGGGATGATTGCAACCTATTTTTCTTCTGTGAGGTTTCAATCCACGCCTCGCCTCAGAGGCAAGGCGAACCTCCTTTGACGGGGATGATTGGGAAGGGAACACGTTTCAATCCACGCCTCGCCTCAGAGGCAAGGCGAACGCGCTCGGCAAGTCGGTCCCCTTGGGCATGGGCCGGTTTCAATCCACGCCTCGCCTCAGAGGCAAGGCGAACTCGGATCAGTTGCGCGATCAGATTCAGGCCCGCGAGTTTCAATCCACGCCTCGCCTCAGAGGCAAGGCGAACTGTCGCGCTCCAAAAGCGTCGTCAGATTGGAAAGGTTTCAATCCACGCCTCGCCTCAGAGGCAAGGCGAACACTGGTCGGCGTCGGACTGGCCACCAGCGAAACCCGTTTCAATCCACGCCTCGCCTCAGAGGCAAGGCGAACATCTTTGCCCGCGCTGAAGCTCACATATATGCGCGGGGTTTCAATCCACGCCTCGCCTCAGAGGCAAGGCGAACGGTAGAAAGTGGCGTGAAACTGATTGTTTAACCTTTGTTTCAATCCACGCCTCGCCTCAGAGGCAAGGCGAACGCAGCGGCGGACAGGCTCCATGGGGAGCCATACGTTTCAATCCACGCCTCGCCTCAGAGGCAAGGCGAACGCGGTCAATTGCGAAAAGGCCAAACCAGTTGAGCCGTTTCAATCCACGCCTCGCCTCAGAGGCAAGGCGAACACACGGCCAAAATGAGAGAACTCGGCTTGACCGTGTTTCAATCCACGCCTCGCCTCAGAGGCAAGGCGAACACCAAGTTCGGGAATGCGCAAAACGCAACCAGCGGGTTTCAATCCACGCCTCGCCTCAGAGGCAAGGCGAACAATTGTGGCGAGAAGAAAAAGCGGCGACTGCGATCAGTTTCAATCCACGCCTCGCCTCAGAGGCAAGGCGAACGGTTAAGGTTGGCGCAGTCCCGCCGCTCCATTTGTTTCAATCCACGCCTCGCCTCAGAGGCAAGGCGAACCGTTGCCGAGGTGTTATTCCCTTCAAGTTTGAACGCCGTTTCAATCCACGCCTCGCCTCAGAGGCAAGGCGAACCGGCCATCCTTTTCGATACCTTCCTGCCGATGCAGTTTCAATCCACGCCTCGCCTCAGAGGCAAGGCGAACCTGTACGGATAAACTGTGTGCAATTGTTAAAGATGGTTTCAATCCACGCCTCGCCTCAGAGGCAAGGCGAACTAAACGCCGCGATTGAATCCGCGCCGTCCAGCCGGTTTCAATCCACGCCTCGCCTCAGAGGCAAGGCGAACCTTCACCTGGTTGAAGAAGTAAATGTCAGACTGAAGTTTCAATCCACGCCTCGCCTCAGAGGCAAGGCGAACCAAACGCTTTGGGCTATGGCTACGTCATCGCTGATGACGTTTCAATCCACGCCTCGCCTCAGAGGCAAGGCGAACGTTCCGATGTGAGAAGCCGTTTGATGTGAGCAACGTTTCAATCCACGCCTCGCCTCAGAGGCAAGGCGAACGCGCCCAGCGGCTGCAACGAATTCAGCAGCAACGAGTTTCAATCCACGCCTCGCCTCAGAGGCAAGGCGAACGGCGTCGGCTGGGTCAGCAGCGCACCGGGCGCGGTGTTTCAATCCACGCCTCGCCTCAGAGGCAAGGCGAACCCAGATGGCTCGCTGGTCAGTGGTCCGTATTGCGGTTTCAATCCACGCCTCGCCTCAGAGGCAAGGCGAACCGGCGTCGGCTGGGTCAGCAGCGCACCGGGCGCGGTGTTTCAATCCACGCCTCGCCTCAGAGGCAAGGCGAACGGCGGCACAAATGGCAGGCCGAAGAAGATCGCCGGGTTTCAATCCACGCCTCGCCTCAGAGGCAAGGCGAACGCCGAACGTGTTGGCAATGTCGCCGTCTATATGCGCGTTTCAATCCACGCCTCGCCTCAGAGGCAAGGCGAACGCGCACGCGGAAAGAGCCCCTTGTAAGGTTCTGGGTTTCAATCCACGCCTCGCCTCAGAGGCAAGGCGAACGCTTCCGATGTTTCGGCGGTTGTAACTGCCGAACTGGTTTCAATCCACGCCTCGCCTCAGAGGCAAGGCGAACGCTGGCGTTAGGTTTGTTCAATTCGTGATGCGCGTTTCAATCCACGCCTCGCCTCAGAGGCAAGGCGAACCGGGCAATGGCGAGTTTTGAAATATGTCATCAAGGGTTTCAATCCACGCCTCGCCTCAGAGGCAAGGCGAACTCGCTCGATAGTATCCACATTCCCGTCAGGGCTGGTTTCAATCCACGCCTCGCCTCAGAGGCAAGGCGAACAACGGCACCTAGCGCCGCTTCCAGTTCACGCAATAAGTTTCAATCCACGCCTCGCCTCAGAGGCAAGGCGAACCACTTTGAGCCGTGCAATTTCTTCGTCAAAGCGCGTTTCAATCCACGCCTCGCCTCAGAGGCAAGGCGAACTACGTGCTGGCAATGGTCAGCGTGGGGTTGCCCGCGTTTCAATCCACGCCTCGCCTCAGAGGCAAGGCGAACCGAGTTGGGGATTGGGCGAAGATGGGCAACGAGCAGTTTCAATCCACGCCTCGCCTCAGAGGCAAGGCGAACTTGCATCCAGCGCGGTTTGCAAATCCGTTTGCGCTGTTTCAATCCACGCCTCGCCTCAGAGGCAAGGCGAACAATATTGGCGCTGCGATTGTCGCAAAGATGACATATGTTTCAATCCACGCCTCGCCTCAGAGGCAAGGCGAACTTGGTGGCCAGAAGGGACTCGCGCCCGGTAGCTGTTTCAATCCACGCCTCGCCTCAGAGGCAAGGCGAACCTTGGCAGAGCGGCGGTTAAAAGCGCGTTTGATATTGTTTCAATCCACGCCTCGCCTCAGAGGCAAGGCGAACCTCATCATCCCATCCCTTCGCGTTCGACTCCCACGTGTTTCAATCCACGCCTCGCCTCAGAGGCAAGGCGAACTCGTGATCGTTAGCTGATAAATTTCGCCTTACGAGTTTCAATCCACGCCTCGCCTCAGAGGCAAGGCGAACACTCGCGCCCGGTATCAGGATTGATCTCACGCGAAGGTTTCAATCCACGCCTCGCCTCAGAGGCAAGGCGAACTTCAGCTTCGCGGCCAATCCGGCTGGCCTATCAGTGTTTCAATCCACGCCTCGCCTCAGAGGCAAGGCGAACGTATTCGCGCCAAGCTTTCAGTCCTTCACTTGCGGTTTCAATCCACGCCTCGCCTCAGAGGCAAGGCGAACCTGGCGGCGGCGGTGGTTTGCTTGGCGGGATACTTGTTTCAATCCACGCCTCGCCTCAGAGGCAAGGCGAACACGTACCATTCGGCGCGAGGGTCAGCATACTGAGGCGTTTCAATCCACGCCTCGCCTCAGAGGCAAGGCGAACATTTCATCTCTCGCTTCAGCAAGTTGCTCTGGCGAGTTTCAATCCACGCCTCGCCTCAGAGGCAAGGCGAACAAAAGTTTGCGCCCGTGCCAGTTGTCAGGGAATTGTGTTTCAATCCACGCCTCGCCTCAGAGGCAAGGCGAACTGTACAGCGCGGCGATACCCACCTGCATGTTGCCGGTGTTTCAATCCACGCCTCGCCTCAGAGGCAAGGCGAACGGTCACAAATTCCGAGCGCTTTGTGTGGGGCACGGTTTCAATCCACGCCTCGCCTCAGAGGCAAGGCGAACGGGCGTTATTGATTACGTTGTTGAAGTGCAGGACGGGTTTCAATCCACGCCTCGCCTCAGAGGCAAGGCGAACTCTTTATTGACTGATTCAAGCTCAAGCAGGTAAGAGGTTTCAATCCACGCCTCGCCTCAGAGGCAAGGCGAACGTCACACCGCCAGCGGCCAATTCAAGCTTTTGCATGTTTCAATCCACGCCTCGCCTCAGAGGCAAGGCGAACGTCTGCGTTCCAACGGCAAGCGGAGTGATAATCAAGTTTCAATCCACGCCTCGCCTCAGAGGCAAGGCGAACTCGCGCGCGGGAACAATGAAGCGTTCCTTAAACCAGTTTCAATCCACGCCTCGCCTCAGAGGCAAGGCGAACCAACGGCGCAATTTATCAATCAGGCTTTCGACCGGGTTTCAATCCACGCCTCGCCTCAGAGGCAAGGCGAACGCGCAATGTCGGCAACGCCCATATCCTGCTCGGCGTTTCAATCCACGCCTCGCCTCAGAGGCAAGGCGAACGCGCCGACTGTGCGAATTGACACGATAGAACCAGGGGTTTCAATCCACGCCTCGCCTCAGAGGCAAGGCGAACTCCCAAAGGAGGGAAGATGGCAACTCGTAAGAGAAAGTTTCAATCCACGCCTCGCCTCAGAGGCAAGGCGAACATGGCAAACGGGCGGTTTCAGTTGGGTGGATGCCGGTTTCAATCCACGCCTCGCCTCAGAGGCAAGGCGAACGCCGCAAATGCCTGTGATGAGGTATATCCCGTCATTGTTTCAATCCACGCCTCGCCTCAGAGGCAAGGCGAACCTTTTTGAAAAAAACTATGGCATCCCAACTTATTGGTTTCAATCCACGCCTCGCCTCAGAGGCAAGGCGAACTGCGCCCTCCGCTGTCTCGTGTGGCAATCACTAAGTTTCAATCCACGCCTCGCCTCAGAGGCAAGGCGAACGTTGGGAAATGCTGGTATATCGCCTGCCACGTTATGTTTCAATCCACGCCTCGCCTCAGAGGCAAGGCGAACATAAATTCTGGCCATTCCACTGGCGTCGTTTCGACGTTTCAATCCACGCCTCGCCTCAGAGGCAAGGCGAACTCGACGAACTGACCAAAGCGGAAGATCCCAAAAGTTTCAATCCACGCCTCGCCTCAGAGGCAAGGCGAACGGTTCAGCAAAACTAATTCCTCGCCACCATCTAAGTTTCAATCCACGCCTCGCCTCAGAGGCAAGGCGAACTCCTGCCCTGTGTCCATCGTCCGGCGGATGGCTCTGTTTCAATCCACGCCTCGCCTCAGAGGCAAGGCGAACGGGCCAGAATATCCCGCCCGCCGGGGGCCAGAATTCGTTTCAATCCACGCCTCGCCTCAGAGGCAAGGCGAACCTGTTGCCACATCCAAGCCGCCTGCCGTAAAGCTAGTTTCAATCCACGCCTCGCCTCAGAGGCAAGGCGAACAACACTCTAACTGGCCCGGCGCGATCCGCATAGATGTTTCAATCCACGCCTCGCCTCAGAGGCAAGGCGAACTTTGCTCATCGCGCACCGCCTTTTATCTTCTTCAAGTTTCAATCCACGCCTCGCCTCAGAGGCAAGGCGAACCCCGGTCACGTCGCCGAAGTCCATTTCATAGCCGTGGTTTCAATCCACGCCTCGCCTCAGAGGCAAGGCGAACTTGGCGCGGAGCCAATGGCATCGCCCTTTTGCCCGTTTCAATCCACGCCTCGCCTCAGAGGCAAGGCGAACGAGCTGGCCAGGCCATCATCGCACCCAGCACTTAGTTTCAATCCACGCCTCGCCTCAGAGGCAAGGCGAACCCGGATTTTGACGTTCCGGTTGCTGTGACTGTGGTTGTTTCAATCCACGCCTCGCCTCAGAGGCAAGGCGAACGTTCCGATGCTTGCTGTGGTTATGATTATTCAAGCGTTTCAATCCACGCCTCGCCTCAGAGGCAAGGCGAACATTGGTGAATACAAAATGAGAACCGCAGTTGATAGGTTTCAATCCACGCCTCGCCTCAGAGGCAAGGCGAACGCAGGCAGAGCTTTCGCCCTGCCTGTGAGTTTAATGTTTCAATCCACGCCTCGCCTCAGAGGCAAGGCGAACGCCCCCGCGAGGCCGTGAAATGGTTTATGAGGTCTGTTTCAATCCACGCCTCGCCTCAGAGGCAAGACGAACAAAACGTTCGACACTTTGAATGTGGTTGATCCACAGGTTTCAATCCACGCCTCGCCTCAGAGGCAAGGCGAACAGCAACGCCGTCAGGATTGATTTATAGAAAGCCGGGTTTCAATCCACGCCTCGCCTCAGAGGCAAGGCGAACACGTCCCCGAAGGCCGTTTGATCATTGCCGAAGCCGTTTCAATCCACGCCTCGCCTCAGAGGCAAGGCGAACCCAATACGTGGGAATAGACATCAGCCCGGCAATGATCGGTTTCAATCCACGCCTCGCCTCAGAGGCAAGGCGAACGCACCGCTGCTTTCTGTGGCCATTTCCAATGGATTGTTTCAATCCACGCCTCGCCTCAGAGGCAAGGCGAACAGCTGATGAAGCTGGCAAACAACGGCGCTTCATTGTTTCAATCCACGCCTCGCCTCAGAGGCAAGGCGAACAAATGCAGATCCAGATCAACGTTGTTCAGTCGCTGGTTTCAATCCACGCCTCGCCTCAGAGGCAAGGCGAACGTCAACTACGCGTTTATATTCATCAAGCCGCAAATGTTTCAATCCACGCCTCGCCTCAGAGGCAAGGCGAACCTTCATTTCAGGAATCAGCGGCATCATCTTTCCCGTTTCAATCCACGCCTCGCCTCAGAGGCAAGGCGAACGCGGGCGTGGTCGTGGTGTTCGCCTCAGTAGTCGTGGTTTCAATCCACGCCTCGCCTCAGAGGCAAGGCGAACGTAGTTGTTCTGATCTGCGGTAATTTGGGCAGGGGTGTTTCAATCCACGCCTCGCCTCAGAGGCAAGGCGAACATGGTGCAGGGCAGGGGTGCATCATGGGTTATCCAGGTTTCAATCCACGCCTCGCCTCAGAGGCAAGGCGAACTTGCCGTCCGCCGTTGCCGCATCGTGCATGGTGATGTTTCAATCCACGCCTCGCCTCAGAGGCAAGGCGAACAGTTAGCCTGCACTCATTCTTCCGCTGTTCAATCTGTTTCAATCCACGCCTCGCCTCAGAGGCAAGGCGAACGGGCGCGGGTTAGGGCTACCAAAGTCGTGATTGGTTTCAATCCACGCCTCGCCTCAGAGGCAAGGCGAACGCGTATCTACCCCGAAGGAATGCGGGCGCTCTACGTTTCAATCCACGCCTCGCCTCAGAGGCAAGGCGAACGTTGGTCGCGCATCGTGCGTGTGAGCGCTTCAAAGTTTCAATCCACGCCTCGCCTCAGAGGCAAGGCGAACCCAGCGTTGCGAATGCTCCGCCAGCCGACAGCGTGTTTCAATCCACGCCTCGCCTCAGAGGCAAGGCGAACTTGTAGGTGGTTCGACTGCAACACCAGTTGGGCAGTTTCAATCCACGCCTCGCCTCAGAGGCAAGGCGAACGACAAGCAACTAACTCAGATGCTACAAGTTACCAGTTTCAATCCACGCCTCGCCTCAGAGGCAAGGCGAACCCAGTTCCCTTTGCTCATTTCGTCAGCTCATTAGTTTCAATCCACGCCTCGCCTCAGAGGCAAGGCGAACAACTCCTCTGGTGAAAGTTTGCTGGCTTTTGGGGGTTTCAATCCACGCCTCGCCTCAGAGGCAAGGCGAACCTCTTCCCATCCTTCACGCTTGCCGCCGTGATACAAGTTTCAATCCACGCCTCGCCTCAGAGGCAAGGCGAACTGCAAGCGCCGTGAAAGAATAGCTGCTTCGGCTGCGGTTTCAATCCACGCCTCGCCTCAGAGGCAAGGCGAACTTATTTCGGCTCAGCTTTCTTTCTTCGTTTCAATGGTTTCAATCCACGCCTCGCCTCAGAGGCAAGGCGAACCAAACTGACTTGGAAGCAAGTGGCTATGCCTTGGTTTCAATCCACGCCTCGCCTCAGAGGCAAGGCGAACTCGCTCTGCCGCTTACTCCGCCAACCATGCCTGGAGTTTCAATCCACGCCTCGCCTCAGAGGCAAGGCGAACCGTTGTCGCCGAATCCTGACGACATCTGCATTGAGGTTTCAATCCACGCCTCGCCTCAGAGGCAAGGCGAACTTGGAGTTACAGCTAAAAATCGAAAATATTTCCGTTTCAATCCACGCCTCGCCTCAGAGGCAAGGCGAACCTTACCGAACTGGCGGCGTCCTCAGCTTAATTCAGTTTCAATCCACGCCTCGCCTCAGAGGCAAGGCGAACACGCAATCCTCTGCCCATCGCTTGAATATAAAGAGCCTTTGTTTCAATCCACGCCTCGCCTCAGAGGCAAGGCGAACAATGCCGCCGCTCAATGTCGGCAATTGGCGCATCAGTTTCAATCCACGCCTCGCCTCAGAGGCAAGGCGAACGCGATTGCCGCAAGCCTCGCCTCTGCCGTTTCGTGTTTCAATCCACGCCTCGCCTCAGAGGCAAGGCGAACGCCAGCGCAATCAACCGGCGCGTCAGGCATAAACTCGTTTCAATCCACGCCTCGCCTCAGAGGCAAGGCGAACAGGCAGCGTCTTTGTCAGCGGCAATGCGATTGAATAGTTTCAATCCACGCCTCGCCTCAGAGGCAAGGCGAACGAAGTGGAAGGCGTTGAATTTCTTTCAATGAAAAAGTTTCAATCCACGCCTCGCCTCAGAGGCAAGGCGAACTGCCGGGGGCATAAGTCGTTGTTAGAGTTACGCTTAAGCCGGTAATAACGCGAACTTCCGGTCGAACAGAAAGCCTATCGTTCACTTGGCAGGCCGCAGGTGCGTCAAAGTGCAAATGAAAAAGCATTTGTCGTTGTCGCGAAAGGCCCCTGTTATGGCCGCCGCTTGTAGTTCGCGTCATCTTGAAATGACCTCCTTTCTTGGGAAATGTGCGCATGTCAAAAAATCAATGGCGATTCCAGGTCGGTAATCGCCTTGGTTCCGAAATGTTCGATGATGGTGTCGGCTTCCAGAAAATAAAACCGCAAGGAATCTTCTTTGGGATTCATTTCGCTCAACAGTCGGTCCCGCAACAGCGCCCAGTTTTTTTGATCCACGCGGCATTCAAAAACCGAGTTTTGCACTCGCTGGCCATAATCCAGACAAGCACGTGCGATGCGGCGCAATCGTCTTGCACCTGCTTTGCTGACCGTAGCTACGTCGTAAGTAATCAACACCAACATCGAAAACTTTTTGACAGGATTGACAAGATTTCACAAGAGAAAAATCTTTGCCTTGGCGAATATATCTGCCTATCCCGGCCGTCTTTTTATTTCACCTGGCTCAGAGCCATTCAGCGCGGCACGAAAGGCAGATATTCCGCCAGATCGCCGCGCAAATGTCTGGCCAGGATGCGCGCCTGAACCAACATCAACTGGCCAATGCGGAATTCCTGGTCCAGCAACGGATGCGTCAACACATCCTGTTTGCGGGTTTGATAAGCGCTGATCACCGCTTTGCGGCCTGCTTTGGTAAATTCGACCGTGCCGCCTTCGCGGAAATCGAAATCGTCTGCGGTGATTTGCTTGCGATTGATCAGCGTAATCGCCAATCGGTCGGCCAGCCAAGGCCGAAACTCTTCCATCAGGTCCAAAGCCAAAGCCGGGCGATTTGGCCTTTCAGCATGCAAATAGCCAACAAACGGATCCAATCCCGTGCAAGTCAGCGCCGCTATGCAATCGTGCCGAACCAGCGCGTATAGGTACGAAAGCAAGCAGTTGATCGCATCCAGCGGAGGTCGGCGCGAACGTTTGGCAAAATCGAAAACATCGCGCTGCTGCTTCAAATGCAGGCTGAAAACTTCAAAGTACAAACTGGCTCCCTGGCCTTCGTAACCGCGAATGCTGTCCATACGATTGCGGAATGCGCCTGGCTGAATTTCGGAATTTTCCGGTTCCAGCGTAAGACATTGCAACCGTCGCAACAGCACGGCGATTTCTTCCGCCGCCGTTTGCAACTGGTCGCGTTCCGCCTCGTCTGTGCTTTCGCGTCCGGATCGCAGCAAGCTTTGCCGCGAATTTTGCAGCTTCCCAGCGACGCATTGCCGTGCAATGGATGCGGCTTTTGCGATGTCGTCCGCTGCACGATATTGAGCGCGCCGCAACAGCACGCTGGTGTTCGGCACGGCTTCCCAACGCCCAATCAGGTAGCCGTTTTCGCTCAGATAATTCACCGCTACGCCGTGTTCCCAGCACAACTGCAACGCGTGCGGGCTAAGCTGAATGCCGTGGCCGAACACGCACACCGATTCCAGATGATGAATCGGAACCGCCAGCCGGGTTTGCTTTTCGACTTCCACCCGCAACGTCAGATGGTCGCGCAAAACATAACTGCCTTCCGAAGTCAGATACAAAGTGTTCTGTTTGATTTCCATGATCCCTCTCGTTTTTCGCCGCAGAGCGGCGGCTGATATTAGCGCGGCGTTTCAACGCCGGGTGGGGCAGGAAAGAACAGTCGCGCCGCGTAGCGACGCATGAATTAAACCGCTACCAACGCCAGTCAAGTTGCCCACAGCGTTTGCCGATAACTTTCTGTATTGGAATCAAATGCAGTCATTTCTGGCAGACAAACGCCGCGCAAACTGCACCCTTCGCAGCGAGGCTTCAATTCGGCAGCCGGAACCTTTGCCAAAGCCAGCAATTCCCGTACAGCCTGAATCGTGCGTTCGGTTTCGGCCCGCAAATTCCAATCGAAAATCACTTCGCGCCGCCGCTTGCTGGCCGCGTGGTAAATGAACCCGACCGGAACTTCACAGGCGAACATTTCTTCCAGACACAGAGCCTGCGCACACAACTGAATGTCGTCGTTGTCGAACCGCCGCCGTTTGCCTTTTTTGTATTCCACCGGAGCCGGAATTCCATCGCGCAATTCGATAATGTCTGCCTTGCCCGACAGCCCATACCGAGCCGAATACAGCGGCAAGGCCCTCAGCAGCGTCACGCCTTCGCCGGTTTCATACCCCGGCGCGTCGGCATGTTCGTGGAGCAGGGAACCGACGATTGTGTGCTGATTGTCTTGCCAGATGCCTTCGACGTGCATCAACGCGCAGCGCCTGGGACAAAAGACAAATTGGTTCAGCGCCGAAATCGAAACCGGCTCTAAGTTTTCGGGTACGGAATTCATGGCTACCGATCCTGGCGTTTGTTGCGCCGTCGCCGTTGCTGCCGAATCACGCAGCTATCTCCACGGACGATGGTCGTGACCACCCAGCATTGCTTTTCCGGGTCGAAAACGCAGAACGCGCGGAACTCAAACGGAAATGGGCGCTTCGTGCGAATGCGCCAGGTTTCCGGATGGTCGGCATTGGCAGGGATCAACTTTCGGTTGAGCGCCTGCTGTATGCCTGCGCCGATAAAGAAACGCGCTTGCATTTCCTTCATCGGCGCAATCAGTTGCTGAAACCGTTCGATTGCGTGCGGAGAAATAAACAGTTCAGTGATTTCCGGCATACATCACCCTTCGCTGAGTTTGTTCAGTTTGACGCCTTTCGGCAGATTGTCGCCTGTCCATTCGCAAACGACTTCGTAATCGTCGAACGATTGCGGGAATTCCCGGCCTTCTTTTAATTTAACTTTGACGCCTTCGAACAACTTATGAGCGTGCGCGCAGCCAAGCCGAGCTTCGCGTTTGTTCTGTTCAGCGTTGGATTCTGCCTGGGTTCCAACGTGTTCAAAGTCATATAATCCGCGCACCACCATTTCACCACGCGCCGCTGACCGGTCGTGCTCGAACATATGCAGCAAGGCTTCAAACAACAGATCAAGATCGGATTGCGTAAAGCCGGTGCGTTCGGCAAAGGCGGGCGAAACATATCCTTTGGCGGCATACAGCGCGTAGGGAACAATATGTTTGTTGCCCATGGTTCGTTCTTTTGCGGCGTCTTCTTCTTTGGTTACCGCGCAGCGGGTGATGGTGATTTCCAGTGGCGTGATCGGGTGAAATGATTGCCCAAAGGTGAACTGCACCGGTCCGCGCACTTGGCCAAAAGCAGAACCTTTCATAACTTCGTTGCCAGTCGAAAGAACTCCGCCAAAAGCGCGGACATCGTAAAACTCACGGCAAAGCCATTTCATAGAAGCTTCGGCTTTGTCTTTGATCTCGCTGAATTCCTGGCCGCCTTCTTTCACACCTTTGTCGAGTTCCTTGTTAATGACAGCACCTTGCCGGACAAGAATGTTGTACCCATTGCCGTTACGTGTTGGCGCAAATTCGCTGACGAAGTTGCGGACTTTACGCTTCAGGCAAACATCCGAAACGATGCCTTTGTTTGTGTTCGGATCGAGGCGAGGCATATTGCCCGCGTCCGGATCGCCGTTTGGGTTTCCGTTGGTCACTTCGAATAGCAGTAAAAAGTCGTGGCGATTGGTAAGAACGTTGCTCATGGATAAGTCTCCTTTTGAATAGTTTATGACTAATGTTGCGCGGCTTTGCCGCAGTGTTGTGCGGAAAGGCTCGGCCTTTCCGGCGTATCAGGTTTCTCTTTGGGGCTATGCCCCAAGTCGTAAACGGTTGAGGGCGAAGCCCTTTTCTTTTTCGGCTAACGGAAAGGCAAAGCCTTTCCGCACATCCAGTGGCGAAGCCACTAAACGGCCACTTCCAGATTTTCCGATGCTTGAACATCACTTTTGCGTTGATGCGAGCGGCGCGCGGCATCATCAGCGGCTTTCTGCTGGTAAAAGCCGAGAGCAAACCGGCCTTGTTCCTGCAAGCTGAACGTGCGCGGGAATTGCGGCGGTTGCAGCGGCGCGGGTTGCGGAAACAGCGACGCGATTTCGGAAATCTTGCGCTTGATAGCAAATGCCGCAGCCTTGCCCTTGTCTCCCTTCTGGGAAATCTTTTTCAGATGGTGTTGGTGCAATCGCCATAGAATGCCGAAGGCGGAGTTGGGCGCGGAAGAAGCCGAGCCGTAATACTTTTCAACCACGCCCGCACCGTCAAAGCGATTGCCTTCGCTGGAAAGTGCCTCGCGTTGCAAGTCGTCAAAAATCGCCAGCAATCTGCCGCAGTTGTAGGCGTGATCATCTGTTTCAAATACCTGTGCTTCCATTTCTGATTTTCCTTCCTTTCTGAGTTGTCGGTTGAGAATCAACCGGAGTAATGCAAAACGTGAAAGCCGCCGCAGAGCGAAATTCACTCCGTCACTGACCAGTTCTTTAGCGAAACGATTTAGCAGCGGTTTGAGCAACATCACGGACGGCGTATGGCCTTCTAGCGCGGCGCGATAAAGTTGCGTCAGCAGTTCCGGCTGTAAATCTTTCGATTCGCGCACCGTTGCCATTGCCAGCATGTAAAGCCCCAATGGTTGTGGCGCTTCCTTACCTTCGCCTTCGGCTTTCTTTTTGGCTTTTGCGGCAAAAGGTTCGCCATACGGCGCAATCTGCAAATCTTCGAACCAGCGCTTCATGTTGTCAGTCGCTGTTTCCAGCGAGCATTGCATCCAGTGCCGGACAACGATTCGCCCGGCGTTGCCCGCCAGTGTGACGCTGTAAAATTCGTCCGAGTTGATGCCGTGATGCTCCGCTCCGCGTAACGGCGCAGTCAGAAACCGCTGCACAGTTTCCGGCTTCGGCTGTTCGAAAAGTTCGGCAAAAATGTCCGTTGCTTCTTCTGAGTCTCGCGCCCAAAAACAAACGACGGTTCCACCCAATCGCAGGCTGTGATTGCGTTGATTTAGCAGCCAATTGAGAGCAGTTGTGTAAGCTGTTGCAGCTTCAATCCAGGTCGGAGCATTGTAATTTTGCTCAAGTCCGAATGAGGCAAATGCTGGTTTATCGAAAGAGACGATTGATGCGCCAAATGACTGTGTGTTTGGGACGCCTTTGACTTTGGGGGCTGTCGGGGAAATGGGAACTGGTGTTTTTCCAGTTACCAAGCACAGTCCTTTCTCAACCGCCTCAATTTTATCACTTACTTCCTGCTGATAAATTCCGCGCCAATAAGGTCGTATGGTTTCTTCGTCTTCGATCAGCAATTTGCCTGCAACTTCAAAGGTGAAGTTTTCTGCGCCGAGTTTGACTTCATTTCCAGCGGCGGTTTTCAACCACCAAGCGGGCTTTTGATTTTCTCGCGCTTCCCATTTCAGAAAATCAGCGTCAGCCAAATGCCTCTGTCGGAAGTTGAGCAATGCTTGAAGGGAAGAGTGCTGGGTGGCCTCGAATGCCGTCTGAACCTGATTCCAGAAATCGTCACGTTTCGCCAGGTTGTTTTGGTCGCGATCTCGCCGCCGCTTTTCATTGTCCTTATCCTTTTCAGGGTCGGAATCGAATCCGAAAACAGCGGTGATGCCATCGGCTAAAAATTCAGCCACGCCCCCGGCGACTTTCGGGCGACTGGTTTGCGGCGCGCTGAATTCCTTGCCGCGTTTGTCGTCTCCAGTCGGTGTGAAGCCGAGTAAATTGCCTTCGGCGTCGAGCGAGATTACCCAGCGAATGGCTTTTTTCGTAAACGCCAGATCATCAAGCAGTTTGCGCGAATGTGCGAGATCGTAAAGGTGTTTGAGTAGCATGGTAATTGTCCTTTCTCGTTTGTAGTTCCGCGTTTACGCGGGCAGACCGCCCGAAGTACGAACTTTATCCGGCCAGTCGAATTCGTTCAGGGTGACATTCCATCGTGGCTTTTTCGATTTTCGCGTGAAAGAAAGCGGCTTTCGGTTTGATCGGCTCGCGGCTTGAGCGCGACAAGTTTTTCGCTTTCTTGCCAGCAGCAGCTTTGATGGCTTCAAGTTCTGCATCGTTTAACCATTTGAAGCCCACCGCTCGTTCGTTGGCGTCAAACACGTCGTACAGGATTAACCCCGGGTCGTCGTTGTAGCTTTGCCAGTTCGGATTGCGTTCTTCCAGTGTGGCTTGGGCGTTTTCAGCCCACTCAAAATCGGCGGCAAATTCGCGCACGCCCAGACACGGGCGATGAAAGCATTTGCCGCTTTTCGCGCGGCGCTCGATTTCGCTCAGGTATTTAGGCAAGCCATGCGGCGAGTTTTTGCCAAGTTCGGACAAACGAACTTCAGCCGTGATCAGGTATTCGACCTCTTGCAGCGCCAGCATATTTCGTTGCGTGCCATCTTTCGCTCCGCCTCCGGCTTCGATGTAAGAAACCTTCGACGGGTCTTTCATCCAGGTTTGCGCACTGCCGATGGTGCTGATGACTTCGTTGCGGCGAAACGAAAACCAGCGGCCTTTTTTGACGACGCGGATTGCGTCAATCAGGTAATAAATCTGTGGCTCCCAGAAAATAGCTTCCAGAATGCCGCGCGCCGCCGAAGGTGTAATGACCGGATAGCTGACGCGCTCGACTTTCATTTCCGGGCGCGTGAAGCAGGCATAATCGCCCCAAACGCGCACGGTTATTCGATTGCCGTTCATAGAATGAAATCCTCCTCTGATCGTTGGTTGAGAATGACGCCGAAGCGATTGTCGTAAAATCCTTCGGCCAATACGTGCATGTCCCAGTTCGGGAAAAGCTCTTTGATTTGTCCCATTGCCTGAAGCTGCTGGAAATCGTAAGAGCGCAGGTTGACGAAATACCGCTGGAGTTTGCGCTGATCGTGCCTACTGAAACTCTCTCGTCCTTTATCTCGAATGTCGGCGATCAGTTGCTGGCCGTTTCGATACGGAACGATGACGGCGCGAGTATCGTCGCTGATGACTTTGGCTTCGCGTGACACGGTGCGGAACTTGAAATCTGCGCGCAGGGCCTGGATGTCTTTGGCGTCCGGGTCGGCATAGCCAAAAAGTTGTGTGAAGTAGCGCCCAAACAGTGTGTGATCGGTCGCTAGTTGCTCTTCACTGATTTGTTGTAACAACGTGCTGGTGATACCGGTTGCGGTTTGGTAAATGCCAGGCGGCAAGCGATTTTCTTCGGGAATAAAAAGAACAACTTCACCAAACGCGGGTTGGCCGGCGTTGTCCAGTAATTTTCCTTCGCGGTTACAGCGCCCCGCCGCTTGCACAATCGAATCCAGTGGCGCAAGCGCGCGATAAACGAGCGGAAAATCCACATCTACACCTGCTTCAATCAGTTGTGTCGAAACCACTCTGCACGGCGCGCCTTGTTTCAATCGCGCGCGAATCGTCACGCCATTGCCGGCCAAGTCACTGCCGAGTAAGTCAAACCGATGTTGCGCACACATCCATGACGACAAATGAAACAAGCTATCGTGTTCGCTTTCTGGCAACGCGCGTTTTAGCTCTCGCCAAAGCTCAAAGGCGTGGCGGCGCGTATTGACGACACATAGCGCTTGCGGGCATTCGGCAAGCTGCCTTGCGACTTCTGCCCAATTCATAGTTTTTACCGGTGAAGAAAACCGATAACGAACGCGCTGAAGCCGCTGGAATGTTTCGTCAGTGTTTTGAGTGATTTCGGTAATCTCGTCTTCCGTGAAGCCTTCTACAACAGAACCGCTTTTGCGAAAGGCGGGCTGCGTTGCTGTGGAGAAAACGAAGCTGACTCCATAAGTGCGCTGCAATTCCCGCAGGATGTTGAGCAGCGGATTCAGCAAATGCGTTGGCAAGGTTTGCACTTCGTCGAAGATGACGACCGAGCGAGCGATGTTATGCAGTTTGCGGCAACGGCTGGTACGGCTGGCAAAAAGCGATTCGATGAATTGTACCGAAGTCGTGACGATGATAGGCGCATCCCAGTTTTCCGTCGCGTATTCGAGCGGAGATTTTTCCAGCGGATTGCGTGGCCGCTCTTCGTTGGTGTCGTTCTGTCGTGGCTCTACCGACGAATGATGTTCAATGACAATGCCTCGGTCGTCCGGGTCAAGGATGCGGCGATACTGGGCGGCATTTTGTTCGATGATTGATAGATACGGAATCACGACAATGACGCGCCGCAAATTGTAAAGCTGGGCATGCCGCAACGCGAATGCCATCCCCGACAGCGTTTTACCACCGCCAGTTGGAACCGTCAGAGAAAAGACCCCTGGCGTTTTTGAGGCAGCATCCAGACATTGCTGGAAAATGCGATTTCGCAGCACATTCAATTCGCCTGCCGCTGATTTCGAATTCTTTTCGGCCAACAGACGTTCCATTAGAAGCCCAGGCTCGAAAAGCAAACTTCCGCGCATCTGCAAGCGATGGTGTGCTTCGGTATCCAAAAAGTCCGCGTCCACAAGTGACGAAAAGATCATCCGCACGAAGAACTCGAATCGAAATTTATCTTTGCCAAAATCAGGATCGTCGAATTGCAGGCCGAGTTTACCGACTTCACTTTCAAAAAATTGCTCCAACTCCGGCAGACAGGAAAAGTTATAACGTGTGTCTTTGAGGAGTTCGCTCAAGGCTTCTCGATCGTGTAACCCCGCATGATGAGCGGCAATAGCAAACATGAGCGCAGGCTTTCGATACTTTTCCGCCAGCTTTGCGCCGTAAATGGCGTGGTGTGTTTCGTGACTGCTTGGCCGTTCTCTACGCAAATACGCCTGGAACTCTGCGCGGTATTTGCCTAGATCGTGCAATAAACCTGCCCACTTCGCAGCTTCGCAAAGCTGCGGATTCATTTGTTCAGCAAACTGGCTGGCAAGCTTACCGACGCTGCGTAAGTGGTCGTGCAGCAAATGCGGCTTGCCTGCCTCGTTATCGGTGTGTGCCCAAAATTTTGACATTCGGAATCTCCTTTCAAGCTTTCGCGCGCAGGTTAAAACTGACACCGAGCATGCACGGTCGGTTGTCGTGGCCTTCCGAGAAAATTATTCAGGCTCGCCAAGCCCAAGCGCTTGATTGAGAATTCTGGCAATCTTCTGCCGCAATTCCGCCGGTTCCAGCACTTCTACGTCGGGCAGCCAGCTCAGAATGAAGCGTTCCAGGCCGCGGCCTCGCGCGACGGTCATCTGAATTGTGATGGTTTCGACATTGCCTGTGGCGTCGGTGGTGCGACCAAGTTCGATTTGGGACTGGTGAAAGGTACGTTCGGCAAAAACGCGGGCGGTTGTGCCGCGTGCTCGCAATTGCACGGTCAGCGGTTCGCCGTGGATGCCGTTGAAGCAGTTCTTCGTCAAAAACTCTGGCAGGCTGAATTCAGGCGGGCGGACAAACTCTTCCGTTGTTTCGTTCAGGCTTTCAACGTGATCTATGGAAAAGGGAATGATGGTCTGGCGTTCGTGGTCGTAGCCTATGACCTTTAGGGTTGCGCCGTCAGGGTCGAAGTAAACGGCATAAGGATCGAACAGCCGCTCTTTGGTTTTGCCGCTGTGCAGCGTGCAATAGCGCATGCGAATCCGGCGCTGGCTCATAGCGGCATTCGTCAACCTGTCAATGGTGTCGGCGTGGGCGGAATAATCTTTAGCAGGCACGGCTGCAGAGCCAAAAATGTTGGCTAGCGCATCAAGTTTGGTTCGTAACGCTTTCGGCAATGCAGCTCGGACTTTGTTTAGCAGGCTGTATCCATAACGGCCGAATGGAGTTCCAAAAGCCGTTAGCCCGGTGGCTCCGATGGCTTGTTGGGCCAACAATAGGGTTGCGAGTTCGCCGGGCGTAAGATTGGGCGGGTGAAATTCGTAATTGTCGCTGAAGCGGTAAACCCGCTCGCGTCCAACTTTGTCGTCCACGATCATGAAATGGCGGGTCAGTTCAGTCATGTTGCGGCGTATGGTGACAGCATCAACTCCGAACCGCTGCGCCAATTCCTGCTGGGTGTGTGGCCGTTCCGCCAACAGAATCAGGATTGTGATCAAGCGTTCGGTCAAATCTCCGCGATGAGACATAAGTGCTGGCCTCCGAGGACAGATAAATTTTAGGATCAGTGGTTTTTTGCGCGGCGCGCGGGAGCTGCTTTATTGCCGAGAACGTTGGCGCGTCGGCTGGGGCGTTTTCAGGGCGGGCTGAAGCTTAATCGGAGTTGTTGGTTTGGTAAAGAATTTTTTGAGCGCGGATGGGTGAAAAGATCCACGCTCAATGTCTGGCAGGCTAATTCAATTTGACGTTGCGGACGATTTGCCAGTCGCCAGAAGGCTCGATTTTCAAATTACCGACTCGATTGCGGTGAACAACGATAGTTGCGGGGTACCACAAGTAAATCTGAGGCAGATCGTTCGACAAGGTTTTCTGCACTTCGGAAAAGATTTGTTTGCGGCGATCCTGCATGGCCAGGACGGCTTCGGCAAGAAGCTTGTCTACCTGCGGGTTGTTGTATCGCATTCGGTTCTGTCCATTGGTCGGAATGGATTTCGAGGCGTACATAAACGTGAAAATGTCCGTGCTCTGATTGCCGCCAACCGATGTGTTCAGGTAAAGCTGAAAATTGCCGTCCGTCATATCCTGCGTCAGTTTTTGCCGCTCCAGAGTCTGGATTTCCAGTTTGACGGCGATGCGGGCCAACTGGGCTTGAATCGCTTCGGCGGTTTTCTTGGCGATGGAAACGGTGGAAGTTTTCAGCGTGAGTTTTAATCGTTGGCCATCTTTCTCAGGTCGGCCGGTTTCGTCCAACAGTTTTTTCGCGCGCTCGACATCGTATGCGTAAGTTGCCACGCCCGGTTCATAGGCCCATTGCGTTACAGGCAGAACGCTATGAGCCGCCTTGGCCTGGCCGCGCAACACGTCGCGAATAATGGATTCGCGGTCAATGGCAAAAGCCAATGCCTGACGGACGCGCACATCTTTCAAAATGGGATCCTGAACATTGACGCCCAGATGAGTGATGTTCGTCCCGTCAATGATTTCAACTTTCAGGCCTTCGGCTTTTTGCAGGCCTTCGACTGTCACTGGGTCAAAATCGGCATTGATCGCCAGGTCAACCGAGCCTTTGCGAAGCTCGCTTTCGCGCGTGCTGTTGTCGGGAATGATTTTGATCCGTAACTTTTCTACGCTCGGCGCTCCGCCAAAGTATTGTGCATTCGCAGCTAGAACGACTTCCTGATCTTCCGTGAAGCTTTCAAATTTGAACGGGCCTGTTCCGACGGGCTTTTTGGCTTGTTGATCCGTCGTGCCTTCGGGAATGATGCCGACCGGAACAATCTGATTGGGCAATCCAGGACAGGGGGCATTACAGCGAAAAACGACGGTCAAGGGATCAACAACTTCGACCCCGGCAAGTAATGGCGTTCCGGGCGCGGCACTGCTTCCAGTTGTTTTGTCCGGAGTGGCGGCGGCGGCCGGGGCAACGTCGCGGGTAAATTCGACTTTTTTGGCGGAGGTGAATCCCGCAGCTAGCATGGTGTCAAAGGTGTATTTCACATCCAGCGCGGACAGTTTTTGGTCATTATGGAACTTGATGCCTTGCCGAAGCCGGAAGGTGAAGGTTTTGAAGTCCGGCGAAGATTCAAAGCTTTCGGCAAGGTCCGGCACGGGATCGAACTTTTCGTCTTTGCGCGTCAGGCCATTGAAAATCAATTGTCGCATTCGTTCATCAGCAGAATCCGAGCTAACGCGCGGATCGAAGGTCGAAACGCGTTTTTCCAGCATCATCACCAATTCATTGCCGGAATTGCTGCGGCTGCAAGCAGCGAAAAAAACGAAGGCTAAAATAAGAAGGCTCAACAATAAACGTGGAGCAGGGAAGCGGTTTCCTTGATTTTTCATATTGATGGTTTTGCGAAGCGGCCTTGCAAGATTATTTGCCGGGAGCAGGTGTGGCCAGTGCCTTCTCTCTTGCTTCACGCTCTTTTGCTTCACGTTTCGCGTCAAGCTCTCGCGTGTACTGCTCAAATAGAGGTTGCTGTTCAGGGGTAAGCAGTGCGGAAATTCGCTTACGATTTTCCAGTCGTATGGCTTTGTATTGTGGCCGCACCTCTTCATCCAGTGCCAAAAACTGGCGGCGAGAATCCGAGAGAAACTGATCAATCTGAGTTCGCTGGTCAGGAGTCAAGTTCAGCCGCTGCGTCAGCTCATCAATGGTTTTCACCGGCGCGACAACTTGATTGTTCATCGAACGATGCAGCAATAAATACTGCCCGGAAGCGCCCACAACGATTCCCATAACAAATGCCGCCAAAATAATAAAATGGGCTTTGCGCTTGGTCGCAAGCTGATTTTGGTTAACGGACATTCTCGACTTCCTCGCTGGTTAGTTCGCTTTGCCGGCTTGTCTGCGTATTGCTACTGATAAGGTCTTCGCTCGCGGATGGGGCCGGCGCTGTGCTGATAAGATCGAGTCTGCCTTCATCTTTTTTGTCAGAGGAATTATTGACCGCGAGTTGGCCGCTTAAAGCCAGAAGTAATACTGCTGCGGCTGCGAAACCTATCAACCAGCCTCGCATCGAAATTACCGCCGATTCCCACGTGCCAATTCCGTTTTCTTTGGCGGTTTGAATCCGCGCTTTGACCTGATTGACAAGACGGGCTTCGTTCCAGACTTCTAAAACCGAATGTTCGGTTTCACTAAAGTCATGGCCTTTTACAATGGCCTTTATCGCAAAATTAAACGCCAGTTCCTCGCGGCATTTTTTGCAGGTGGACGCATGCTTTGCGATTTCATATTGCGCGGCCGGTTCATTGTCTCGCCCGTAAGTTAACAGTCGGACTATCTCTTTACACTTCATTTGGTGCTCTCTCCTAAAGTAGCGCGTGATTTTCGTTCTTCGGCTTTTCTCAATCTTGCGAAAGCTTTTCGCATTGCGTGACGCGCTCTGAAGGCTCGAATTTTTACTTTCGCTTCGGACCATCCTGTGGCTTGGGCAATTTCCTTGATTGAATCATTCTCGGCATGCAGCAAAGTCAGAACCAGCCTGTCTTCAGGCGATAGGCAGGCTAATAGTTTGCCTGAAATTTCAGCCGCGATGCCGCGCTCGTGTTCATTCAAATGAATCTCAAAAGCGGAATGAGAAAGCTTGTTTTCCAACCAATACTCTTCATCATCAGATAGATCCGTGATTAATGACTCGCTGCGTTTTTTTCGCCTCCGCAGTTCATCATAACAATTATTGACGGCAATTCTAGCCAGCCATTGGTCGAAAGAGGCTCCGCGTCTGTAAGTTGCTAACGAAAAGAACGCTTTTGAAAATGTTTCTTGAACGATGTCTTCGACCGTTTCACGAGACCTGAAAAATCTTCTGGCGATTGAAAAAACACGCTTGTGGTGTTTTCGCAGCAACGATTCAAAGGCTGATTCGTCTCCACTTAACGTCTGTTCGATCAGGTAATCGTCAGGAGTTAACGCCGGGGCGGTGAACTGAATGACTTCAGATGCATCCGCAGAACTAACACCAAATGTTGTTTCGATTGATTGATTGACCAGCATAAATGCGGTGTTTTTATCCTGTTGGCGGTGGCGTTGCAACGTTGCAACAGCCGTTGCCTTTGCAAGACTGATGTGTTAGCGTGTGATTGATCAGAAAATCTCGCATCACGGATTTGATGCAAGTTGATTATCCACATCATCACCTGAATATGGAAGTGCAGAACAAATCAAAAAGGGAAGTGCAAGAAGTTAGTGATTCCGACAGCTTGGTGAATGTTGCAGAGCTTGGCTTATTCGTAAAACGCAAACGCGAACGCGAGCGGCTGTCACTTAGAGCTGTAGCAAAACAGACCCAGGTCAGCGCATCAACGCTGTCGCGAATTGAAAACAGCACAGGAACGCCCGATGCGGAAACCTTGGCAAGGCTGGCCAAATGGCTGAATTTACCTTTGGATCGCATTATCGGACTCCAAGCCGCACTGGAAAGCTCAATTGCCCAGTTTGTCCATGGTTCAACGCCAGATCTGGTGGAAGCTCACTTGCGTGCGGATGGCAATTTGACGCCGGAAAATGCAGTGGCTCTTTCTGAGCTTTTTCGACTAGCTTACAAGCAATACAGCGTCAAAAAGTAACGGAAAATGTATACTCCATGCGGCAATCTTGATTGTTTGAATCAGTTGAATTTCCTGCCTGAGTCTCCAGTTAGTGAGAAATTCCGACAATATGAACAATTGGCTTTAAGAATCAGGTCGTTTGCTGGACTATCAGACATCCATGACAAACTTGATCCATATCTGTTGGCGCACTCTGCAGGATTGCGTGTTGTGCCGTTGGATGCGATTGACGGTATTACTGATGACATCAAGGCTGTGCTTCAGTCGTCAAACGAAGCTTGGTCGGGCGGCGCAACTCCAATGCTGCCGGATGGAACAAGAGTCGTTATCTTGAATCCCAATCACAGCAATTCCAGGAAAGCCGCAACATTGATGGAAGAAGTTTGCCACGTATTGCTAGGTCATAAGCATAGTGAGTTATCCACTGGCGGTAACTTAAATGCGGAGAATGCGCATAGAACTCATAACAAGCAAATCGAAGAGGAAGCCTATTCAGTCGGAGCAGCCGCACTGTTGCCGTACCGCGCATTAATCTGCAATCTTTTGCGTGGTCAATCAATCAAATCCATTGCCTTGTTTGCAGGTGTGTCGCAGGCACTTGTTAGATACAGAATTCGAGTCCTAAGACTTTCGAGCTATCTAACCTAACCATAGATGCCACATAAGTCCTCTTATCAGACGCAGTTAGTATCCATCAATGAGACT
>CAZMXG010000013.1:0-85051 GCA_964570175.1 uncultured Heliomicrobium sp.
TGCGTTGTAACGACCAATCGTTGCGTTGGACTGACATAAAGCTTGACTGAGCCTAAAACGCCCGCGCACTTTCCTTGGGAAAGGCGCGGGCGAAGTTATTGTTCCGAAGAGGTTTGCCCGCAATTAGCGCGACAGCAATGTGCCGACGTACGTCAGCAATTCATTCGCGCAGACCGTGCAATATCCGTGGTCGGTCACCAGCCGATCAATCACTTCATTGATGCGGCGAAGCTGATCAACGTCTGGCGTTTTGGTCGAAGTCGTGATCTTCACCACGTCTTTCAGGTCGGCGAAGATTTTCTTTTCGATGGCTTCTTTCAGCCGCTCGTGAGAGTTGTAATCGAATGTCTTGCCTTTGCGCGAATAGGAAGAAATGCGGATCAGGATTTCCTGCCGGAACGTGTTCTTGGCGTTTTCGGAAATCCCGATCTGTTCTTCGATGGAGCGCATCAGCCGTTCATCAGCTTCCAGCTCTTCCTCGGTGATCGGGTCTTTCAGCTTTTCCTTGTTGCAATACGCTTCGACGTTGTCCAGATAAGCGTTGCACATGTTTTTCGCCATCTCTTCAAACGAATAAACAAAAGCACGCTGCACTTCGGTTTTGGCGATCTGGTCGTATTCGCGCCTAGCCTGCGAAATCAGATTCAGATAGCGTTCCCGTTCTTCAGCTTTGATGCCTGTGTGCTGGTCGAAGCCGTTTTTGATCGTCAACAGCGCGTCCAGCGGATTGATGCAGGTGATGTTTTCCCGCACCAAAGCGTTGGACAGCCGGTTGATGACGTACCGAGGCGAAATGCCATCCATGCCTTCGCGCACGGTTTCATCTTTCAGTTCTTTGACGTCTTTCGACTTGAAGCCTTCGACATCTTCACCATCGTACAACTTCATCTTTTTGACGATGTCCACGTTGGCTTTCTTCGGTTCTTCCAGGCGGGACATCACAGCGAACATTGCCGCAACTTTCAGCGTGTTCGGCGCGATGTGAATGTTGCGCATCGCTTCGGACTGTTTCAGCAATTTGTCATAAATGCGCTCTTCCTGCGTGACTTTCAGGTTGTACGGAACCTTGACCATGATGATGCGGTCTTGCAGGGCTTCGGATTTACGATTCCCGACGAAGGCTGTGTATTCGTTTTCGTTGGTGTGCGAGGCGATGACTTCGTCCGCGTAAATCATGGCGAAGCGGCCGGTTTTGATGTTCTGTTCCTGAGACAGCGTCAACAGGGAATAAAGGAATTTCTCGTCACACTTCAGGATTTCGATGAATTCCATCATCCCGCGATTGGAAATATTCAGTTCGCCGTCGAAGCGATAGGCGCGCGGGTCAGATTCAACTCCGATTTCGCCGATGGTCGAAAGGTCAATCGAACCTGTCAGTTCGGTGATGTCCTGGGATTTTGGATCGCTGGGAGCAAATGTCCCGATACCGATGCGGTCTTTTTCGGAAAACGCAATGCGTGTAACCAGCATGTCTTCGTGCTTGCCGTGGTACACGTGTTCCAGATTGTAGCGGCATTGCGGGCACAGCTCGCCTTCGATGTACAGGCCGTAATGTTTTTCAATTTCCGGGCGAAGCTCGGGCGGAATCAGATGCAGCGGTTCTTCGTGCATCGGGCAGCCTTTGATGGCGTAAACGGCTCCCGCTTCGGTGCGAGTCCAGTTTTCCAATCCACGCTTGAGCATGGTGACGATGGTAGATTTGCCGCCGCCGACCGGCCCCATCAGCAACAGGATTCGTTTGCGAACTTCCAGTCGCTGCGCCGCAGATTTGAAATACTCGACGATTTTGGCAATCGGTTCTTCGATTCCAAACAGCTCATCGCTGAAAAACTTATAGCGAGTCAACTCATCGCGCGTCCCTTCAGCGATTTTTTCGACACCCGGCGCCAGAACCATGTCGCAGATGCGCGCGTGTGACAGCGCGGCAATTCGCGGATTTTGAGCTACCAGTTCGAAGTAATCGCGGAAGGTTCCTTCCCAAACCAAACGCTCTCGTTCGCGCCGATGCGCTTCGAGCAGCTCGCTGAGACTTAACTTCTTATCTTGCTCTGCCATGCTGCTACTCCTGGCTATCAGTTTGCTGTTCAGGGTTGAAAACTGACAGCCTGTTGTGGGTTCTTACTCTCCCGGTCGGGTGAGCCGGGATTTTCAGAGAAGGAATCAAGCCGTACTTTGGGGATTTGACGGCACAAGTTTTATTATCAACTTTAGCTTTTCAAATTTCCGGGCGATAAATCAAGTTTACGTTTCTGTGTCTCTTGCCCGTGCGGGTTACCTTTTTTGCTGGCATCGGCAGTATAGCACAGCCTCAGTGGTTGCAATTAACAACGGCAATCGAAAATTCTCTCTGTTCACTGCTCCAAAATTTCCGCTGCCGCAACCAGCACTAAACGCGGTTGCCAGACAGATTGGATAGCGTCAAATTCACCAATTGCCAGCAAATTTCGCTCACTGTTACAAAGCTTTGCTTTGGTCCCAGCGTTCCAGTCGCCTACGCGCCGGATTGAACGACCGTAACTGATGGAATTGCATTCTTCCGTTGTTAGCATGATTTCAGGAAGTGCGACGGCGTCCGCCATCGGAATCAAAATTTCGCCAAGTCTGTCTTGCTCAACAAGTTCGCTTAGCTGTTCCAGTGTCACAGCTTTTGCTAGATTACAGGAACCCGCCCGCGTACGACGAAGCGAAATCAGGTGCGCTCCCACGCCAAGCCGTTTGCCGATGTCTTCGGCCAAGGTGCGAACATACGTTCCAGCAGTACAAACAACCCGAAAAGTAAAATTCTGCTTTTGTGCGCTGTCAGTGTTGTTTGGTGCTTCCAACTCCAACTCTTTGATTTCAATTTCAACAGGTTGGCGTTCGATTGTTTCGCCGCGCCGCGCCAGTTCGTGAAGCCGAACGCCTTCGACTTTTTTGGCGGAATACATCGGCGGAATTTGCCAAATGCGCCCGCAGAAATGTGTTAGCGCTTCTTGCACCTGCTCAGACGTGATGTGGCTGGCATCGGTGACAGGCAAAAGCGGTTCGCCGGTCAGGTCGCCTGTGTCCGTGGCAAACCCCAGCCGCATTGTCGCCAGATATTCTTTGTCATCACCGGTTAGAAACTGGACCAGCCGCGTCGCTCGGTTGACGCAAACGACCAAAACTCCAGTCGCAAACGGATCGAGCGTGCCGGTATGGCCCACGCGCCGAGTCCGCAAAATCTTCCGTACCTTTGCCACGACGTCGTGCGAAGTCCAATCAGAGGGTTTATCAATGATCAGAACTCCGTCGGCGGATTGCGGGTTGCGAATTGAGGATTGCGAATTTGTCATTCGATCAAGTTGTTTTCCTTTGTGGTATTGGCCCGGTCAAGAGTGCGGACGTGAACGCCATCACGCCAGTTGGCATTGACGCCAACCTGGTACGCTTCGATTTGCGGCGACAGGCAACGGGCGACAATCGCAAAGGTGCGATGAAATCGCAACCGCGGAGCGACCAGGTAAAGCAGCGGCGGTTGATCAGCCAGTTTGATGTCGCCGAACAGACCGCGACGCTGAAATTCTCCGCGCACGCGTGCCTGCTCAACGCGCAACCAGTAATCCAACCCTTGCAGCGGCAGTTGAGCGTCTTCCGATGCTTTGACTTCGATGACCACCAGCCGGGCTTCGTGATTGATTGTCAGCAAATCAATCACCGAGCGTTCGTCGCCTCGCCACGCCGGAATTTGAGAATACACGAACCGGTCATCAAATCCGGTGTTCAACGCGCTGATGTTTTGGCGTAACAGTGATTCCAGCCAGGCTTCTTCGCGCAACCGATGAAGAGGATGGCGGCGATTTGCAGGTTTCGCCGAGCGATGTTCGACGATGTCTCCAACCAGCTTAGCCAGTCGGTCGAAATTCGCTTCGGTTAACGTCTCCAGTGGCGCTTCATCCAAGCCCGCGACTCCGAAAGCTACGCGCGGCTTTTCGCCGAAACTTGCGCGCGCAAATTCCAATCCGTTGATTGCGTAAATTTCTTTTCCGGCAATGTGCCGAATTTCGATTTGTTCGGGAGCAAGTCGCAGAATTCTTTCGCGCCAATGATTGTCAGTTGTGGCGATTTCGGGCCAGTCCAATTCGCGTGGATGTGTGCTGAGAAGTTCATCTTGTGACGCCAATTGAACGGAAGTTACTTCTTTGCGCCGTTCATCCATTTCCAGGCATTCAAACCGTGCGCCAAGATGCGTTGCATCCAGCAAGGTCAACCGTTCAATTGCGGTTTGTGATCGCCCAAGCGGAAAACAAAAGAGCAATCGGTTGGCTTGTTGTGTTGTTTGCTGTTTGTCGGCGCGTTGTTGATTGAATTGCGACAGCCAGATCAAACCAGCGGCGATCATCCCGTCAATCTCAACCTGGGATTCGGCTTCTGTTGCTCCAATTGCCAGCGCAGTTTCGCCGCGCAGTTTCAACGTCATCCGCGCGTAACGTCCGGGGATGAAGCGAGAGTGCGCCGTTAGGCGCTGAATGCCGGCGTTTTCAAAACGGGCGGCAAGCAATTCCGATAATGTTTGCGCATAAAGTTGCCGTCGCTCTGCCAGTTCCAGGTTTTCAAACTCAACTTTGTCCCGCCACTTTGAGTGGTTTCGCAGAGTCAGGGTCGCCAACTCGTTTCCGAGTCCGCGCGTGGCTCGCAACCGCACTTCAGTTTCGTCCAGTTCATACGCCGTGACGCGCCAGCTTTGAGAGTGATTCTCATTCCACCAGGCGAAAATCAGTTTTCCCCATTCGACGCCGAACTCGCAATTGTCACCGGTAATGTTCGCCGTCAGGATTTCTCCGATCAGAAATTGCCTGTCCGGGCATTCCAACATTGCACGTTCAATGGCGTATTTTGCTTCGGCTGCTTCCAGGCTGTTGGAGATCGAAATCATGGTTAAGAACGGTTTCGGGCGGCGTAGATTCGCGCGCTTGTGGGCTTCTTGTGACTCTTTCGTGCGTCGTGCTACCATCCGCTCCGTTAAAGAATCGTAGACATTGTACCGTCCTTGATCTGATCAATCTATCTCTTCAACGCACGCGACAACAGAGAACGGGCTTTCAACCGGGGAAAGCTGATGGCGTGCTTTCGTAACTCCTTTTCCGGCGAAACGGGATCGCAAGAACGTTTCGTTTTCCAGCCGATTACACGGAGCATTATGGTTTGTCACAATTGTGGTCGAGAAATCAAAATCATAGGCAAAGTGCAGCGCAGGGACGAATGTCCGCATTGCGACGCCGACATGCATGTTTGCAAGAATTGCCGATTCTTTGATCCCGGCAGAAACAATCAATGCACGGAAACCCAGGCTGATTACGTCAAAGACAAGTTGAAGTCGAACTTTTGCGAATACTTCGAGCCGAACAAACGAGTTCCGTTGACATCGCGTGGAGGCGCGCAAGCCGTCCAGCGCGACGATGTGCGCAAGGCTTTCGACAATCTTTTCAAGAAAAAGTAATTCCAGTTTAGTAGTTGTATGGATCAACGTTTATTGCTTACACCGCCTGACGCTGAGTCGGATTCTCCTGAAAAACAGTCATCGCTGCCACAGGTTTGGTCAGCCGCGAATATCTCTGCTGAGCCGTATCGCAGAACCGAAATTCACCGGTTGTCTGAAGCAGCACCGTACGGTTATGAGCAAATTTATCTGCCACAGCCGCAGCAAACCAAAAAGAAGGTGTTTCGGCATTGGGTTTTGTTGGCGCTGACGGTTGTGACCACCAGTTTGGCTGGCGCGATTTGGTTTGGCTCGATCAAAGCGGGAATGGTTTACTCCCTGACGGTTCTGGTCATCCTGGCCTCGCACGAAATGGGGCATTACATCGCCAGCCGATGGTATGGCGTGGACGCGACTCTGCCGTATTTCATTCCGTTTTTTATTCCCCCGATCGGCCCGATTCCGCTCATTCCCCAAATCGGAACGTTTGGCGCGTTCATCAAAATCAAATCGGCGATTCCCTCGCGCAAAGCTCTTTTCGACATCGGGATCGCCGGGCCGCTGGCGGGTTTTGTGTTTGCCGTACCGGCGGCGTTCATCGCGCATTATTTTGCGCAGCCTGCGGCTCCGATTTTGGACGGAGGCGGAGGCATCATTTTGCAAGACCCCTTGTTGTTCAAAATCTTCCACGTGCTGTTTCGTCTTCCCGAAGAAGTGGAATTGAATCCGGTGATGCTGGGGGCCTGGGTCGGCGCGTTGATGACGGCATTGAATTTGATGCCGGTTGGTCAGCTTGACGGGGGGCACGTAACGTATTCAATCTTCGGTCGTTTGGGCCATCGTGTAATTGCCGTTACCTGTTATGTAAGCGTGATTGCGCTAACGGTGTATTCCCTGATCAGCGGCGCCGGGAACTGGGTGCTGTATGCCGTGATTTTAACGTTTATGCTTAGAAGCGGTCATCCGCCAGTCATTGATGAACGCGAACCGATTGGCATCGGGCGGAAAATCGTGGCAATCATTGGATTGATCGTTTTCATTTTGTGTTTCATGACCGTTCCGATCAGGCTGGTTGGTTAATTTTGCCCCTTACTTGATTTGGCCCCGTTATTGATTCCGGAGGATTCTGTATGACGCTTCAGGCTTCTGACGTAATGATCAAAGATGTGATTACCGTCAGCGAAAAGACGCCGCTCAAGGAAGTGACCAAACTTTTTGGCGACAAACGGATCACGGGCGCTCCGGTAATCAACGAAGCGGGCGATTTGGTAGGCGTTATTTCCGAAAGCGACATCATCCGCAAAACCACCAGCATGGGGGCATGGTCGCCGAATCTGGCTGGGCAGATTATGACCAAACCGGCTGTGACCGTTGGGCCTGACGAAACGCTTCAACGAGTTTGCGAATTGATGTTTAATCGCCACATTCATCGCGTTGTGGTCGCCGAAGGCAAAAAGATCAGCGGCATCATTACCACGATGGATATCCTGCGAGCCATTGCCAATCACGGAAAACAAAGCGGGCAGGATCCGTTTGAAAGCTAAACCAAAAACAACCACCTTCTAACTTCTTTTCCTGAATGCTCGACAAAATCGTTTATCTGCTGCTGTTGGTGCTGCTGGTTTTGACGCCATTGCCTTATGGATCGGTTGAAACCTGGTCCATTGCGCTGTGGGAGATTCTTGTTTTTGGCGTCGTTGGTGTGTGGGCGCTGTCAGCCGTGGTCGAAGGAAAACTCAAAATCAAATTCAATCCATTGGTTTGGCCGATGGTGGCGTTGCTGATTCTGGCCATTGTGCAAATTTGGCCGCATGCTTCGGGTGCGACAGACGGCAGGCAGACCATCAGCTTTTCGCCATTTGCCACAACGCAATTCGCCATCAAACTGTTGGCTTCGATCTGTTTTTTTCTGCTGTTTGCCACATTCGTCAACAATGACGAACGGCGAATGACCGCCGTCAAAGTAATCATCGCCGTTTGCACCATCATCGCACTTGTCGGCATTGGACAGGCGTACATTGGCAGATTGTTCTGGCAGCGAGGCGCATTCGGTCCTTTCGTCAATCGCAACCATTTTGCCGGGTTTTTGGAAATGGGCGTGGCCTTGGCCGGGGGGCTGATGATTGGCCGTGTCGTCAAACAAGTTTGGCTGGCCGTTTACGGAAGCTGCGCCTTGGCAATGTGCGCCGGAATCGGGCTTTCGGCTTCGCGCGGCGGTGTGCTGGCGCTGGCGGCTGAAATCGTGTTTTTGATCTTGATCGCCATTCCGACCTTTTTCCACAGCCGCGAGCAAGGCAAAGCCCGTCGCGCCGGTTTGTTGATTCGCTCAGCAGCGGCGTTGCTGATTGGTCTGGGCGCGATTGCCGGAGCTGTATTTCTGGTTGGCTCTGAAGGCCTTGTCGCCAACTTTTCGCAGCTTCAGTCTGAAACCGTGGGAGGGCTTCCCGCCAGCGAACGTTTCAGCCGACGCGACATCTGGCGCGCCACGACTGAACTGATCAAAGACCATCCGGTGATGGGCGTCGGACTTGGCGCATTTCAGTTCGCTTACACCCGCTACGATCAGAGCTCCGGCATTCAACGCGTCGAACAGTCTCACAATGATTACCTGCAAATCGTTGCCGATGGCGGGTTTATTGGCGGATTCATCGCTCTGGTTTTCGTCGTGCTGCTATTTGCTCGCGGAGTTTCCACCCTGCAAACGCATAACCGGCAAAAACGCGCTGTTGTCATGGGAGCCTTGGCCGGATGTTTTGCCATCGCCGTTCACAGCTTTGTCGAATTCAACCTGCAAATTACGTCGAATGCCCAGCTTTTTTTGGCGTTGGCTGCCCTGGCGACAACAGGACGTCATAAAAAAGAAGAAGCCGGTAATGAAGAAGCGCTTGAACTTTCAACAGCGTCTTCGCAGCGTCGCAGTCTGAGCTCCTGATCTCAAAATTTGCCCTGCCAATGGAATGAATGTGAAGCCCAGGCATTCGGGCTCTTCCCACCTTTCTGTTCAAGCCTGAAAATACCGCCGAAAATTTTCAAAATTCTTTTTGCTGAAAAGGGAAGAAACCTGGTTTTTGCCGCGTCAAACACACGAACGCGAAGGAAAGCAACGAACTAAAGGATTTGGAAGAGGCGCTGCCGCGATGAATGAAGCCCGGAACGAAGAGCAGTTGATTGAAGCCTGTCGTCACGGCGACCGCGAATCGTTTCGCCAGTTGTTTGAACTGCATAAAGATCGCGTCTGGTCTGTCGCGCTGCATTTCATCGGCGATGAAGCAGCAGCGCGTGACATTACGCAACAGGTTTTTCTAAAGCTTTTTACCGTAATTGGGCAATTTCGCGGCGAAGCGGGTTTTTCAACCTGGCTGTATCGAATGGTGGTCAATACCTGTTTGGATGAACAACGGCGGCGAAAACGGTTTCTGTCACTTGATTTTTTCAAGACGGGCGATTTTTTCAAAACTGGCGACGGGGTTGACAGCGACATGAAGGCGATGGATCAGCATCAAGCGCGACAACTTGAACAAGGGTTACAGACGCTGGCGCAAGAAGACCATCACGCGCAACTGGAACTTTCCGTTGCAGTAAAAGCCGCTGTTAAAGAATTGAAGCCGAAGCTGCGAATGGCAATCTTGCTCAAATATTTCGAGGGGCTGTCTTACGAAGAAATGGCCAGCGTACTGGGATGTTCGGCGGGCACGGTCGCTTCCAGGCTTAATCGAGGTCACAAGGAATTGGCGCGGAGGTTACAGCATTTGCGCAGTGAAGTAGAAACAAGGAAGTAAAACGATGTTCGGCAATCACGTCCACAAAAAACTTTCGGCTTATCTGCACGGGGAACTTCCGGCGGAAGACGCGCAGCGTGTGGCTGAACATCTGCACGATTGCCAAAGCTGCCGCGCTGAATTTGCGGAAGTCGAATTTGGTGTGCAACTGGCCAGCCAGCTTCAGCGCCAGCGAGCGCCGGAGAATTTGTGGGCGGAATTGGAAGCGGCAATGAGCAGGGAAGAGTTTTCTCACCGCAAAAGCGCAAAGAGCGCAGAGACAGCACAAAGAAAGCCTTTGTTTGGCTGGTCGCCGCTGAAAATCGGTTTGGAATTGGCTGCGGTTGTGGTGCTGATTGGTTTGGGCTTTGTTTTTCTCAACAGGTACTTCCAACCGCTGCCGCCCGACAATCGGCCTTCTTGGGAAGTCACGCGACTGGATGGCCGACCGGTGATTGGCAAACGGAAAATTGATGAAAAGGGCCAATTGCCGCTCGGCGAGTGGCTGACGACCGATGACGCTTCACGTGCGCAAATCAGCGTTGGCCAAATCGGCGAGGTCAAAATCGAGCCAAATTCGCGTATTCAACTGGTTGAAGCGCAAGCTGACAATCATCGTTTAGCGATGCAGCGCGGCAAGATGGAAGCCTTTATCTGGGCGCCACCGCGGAAGTTTTTTGTCGAAACGCCTTCGGCGTTGGCGGTGGATCTGGGATGCAGTTACACGCTGGAAGTCACCGAAGACGGAACCGCGCTGTTGCATGTGACGATGGGTTGGGTCGCGTTTGAATGGCAAGGCCGCGAATCTTTCGTGCCCGCCGAAGCCAAATGCGTCACGCGACCGAAGTTGGGGCCGGGCACACCGTATTTTGGCGACGCTTCGCCGGAGTTCCAGTTTGCGCTAAGCAGGTTCGACACCGGGCAAACGGATTCTTTGGCAGAAATTCTTACTTCAGCCAGAAAACGCGACGCGCTGACGCTGTGGCATTTGCTGGCGCGAACCGAAAACGAAGCGCGCGGCAAAGTATTTGATCGGTTGGTGGAATTGGTTCCGCCGCCAAAGAGCGTCACGCGCGAAGGCGTCCTCAGCAATGATCGCACAATGCTGGATGCGTGGTGGACAGAACTTGGGCTTGGCGATACGGAATGGTGGCGAATGTGGAAGGGCGATCTACCTACACAGTCGAGATAGCGTCTCGGCTTTGGCACTAACACGATTTTCCATTTTTCAGTTGGAATTTTTCATTTGTCATCGGTGCTCGCCTGAGACAATGACCAATGAGAAGTGAAAACTGGCAAATGAAAAATGAAACCTGACTTGATGGGAGGAAGACATGATGAATCGCAAAATGCTTCGTTCGCTTACGATTGTCGCGGCTTTGTTAATCACAGCCACGATGCAACAACCTGCGCTGGCTGGGCCGCCGCTGATTTGCCATCCGATTGAAATCGGCAACGCCAAATCACTGCCTTGGAGCGGCGCAAACTGGCGCGACGTAAAGAAAGATTACGACCTGAACCGGCTGGTTGCCGATACGCTGGCCTTGCTGCAACCGGACACGCCTGTGCTGGTAAGGATGGAAACCCTTCGCCGCGCGACGGTATACGCCGTCTGGGCAAAACGCGACAACGAAGTCGGCATCACGGTCAAAAGCAATGCAGTTGCCGAAGAGCTTCAGGCCAAATTGATGGAGCGCGTCCGCGAAGCATTTCGGCTGAACAAACCGGCAACGATGTTTCTGTTCGATGCTGGTTACCTGGACGCGAGTTTCAAACAGGCCGGGTACAAATCCAACGTCAACACACCGAGCCTGGCGGAAGGCTACGCGATGGTTCGCAAAGGGTCAGCGCATATGGGCGGTAGCCCAGAAATCGAATTCGCATTAGCGATCATCAGCGAACATCCACGCCAGGCATCACACCAGGAACATCTGCAAAAAGCGATTGCCGGAGCCAAAGAAGGCTCATTGCTGGCGATCAATCTGGTCAAACATTTCGGCAAACCGGGGCAAAATCTGTCTTCGTTGCGAGCGCAACTTGCTTCAGCGAAAAATTGAATCAGTGCCGCGACTGCTAGGGAGCGGGTCTTCACAATGGCTGAAATGTGTTAGCCCCGCTCGCTACTGACGACACTTAAAGGAGTCGAATCATGTTCAACCGTATCAGTTCAAAACTTTCCATCGCGGTTTTGCTTACTGCTGTGGCATTCACTTCCGCAGCAACGCTTTTTGATGTCAAAGATCCGTCTTCGTCAAAAGGCTTCGTCGTTCACGAGTGGGGAACATTCACTTCGGTTTCTACCGCTGACGGTCAACGACAAACCTGGAGTCCACTGACCGGCCCCAGCGATTTGCCGAGCTTTGTGTACCGGTCGAAACAGCAGACGGAGTTTGCCCGCGGCAATTGCGTCAAATGCGGGTGGGCGTATGTCCGAATGGAAACGCCAGTGCTGTACTTTTACACGGACCACGAACAATCGGTTTCAGTCAAAGTCGGTTTTCCGCAAGGCAGCATTACCGAATGGTTTCCGCAAGCGACTCAAGTCGGCAGCGGCATCAACTGGGCGAACTTCATCGTGAAGCCGGGCGCAACACCAAACTTCCCGGTCGAAAAAGCCGAAAGCCATTATTACCCGGCGCGAGAAACCGATGCCGCGCCCCTCACGCTTGGGAATGAGCAGGAGAAGTTTCTTTTTTATCGTGGCATCGGCAATTTTGATCTGCCAATCGTTGCCAAAGTCGCGGGCGATCAAGTGACGGTGAAAAATTCCGGGCGCGAAGAGATTGCTCAGGCCATCTTGTTTGAAAATCGTGGGGGACGGATTGGCTGGCGCATGGTGGATTCGCTGAAAGGCGAAACGACGCTGTCACGCCCGGCGCTCGGACAATCACAGGATTCGCTTCGCGGTGAGTTGCAGAAGGCGTTGACGGCGCAAGGTCTGTACGAAAAAGAAGCTGCTGCGATGGTCAAAACTTGGAGCGATTCCTGGTTTGAGGACGGCCTGAGAGTTTTTTACATCGTTCCACGCAAAACGACCGATGCGATTTTGCCCATCACGATTACGCCTGCACCGACTGAACTGGCTCGTGTGTTGGTAGGTCGCTTGGAAATCATTACGCCGGAAATGGAATTGGCAATTCAATCCGCCGCTCAGAAGTTTTTTGAAGGTTCCGTTGAATCTCGCGCAGAAGCGCTCAAAACTCTTCACCCGTACGGACGATTCGCCGAACCAACGCTGCGCCGTTTGATGGAAAACGCGCACAAAGTCGGTCAGGCAAGAGCTTCGCAACCGTACTGGGATTTCATGAACGCTGCTTTGGCCGATGGAACCAGTAAGCGTTGACGGATTCCGAATTCAAAACGTCGAAAGCGGCTGTGTCTGAAAAAGGCGCAGCCGCTTTTTGTTTATGCGCAGCCGGGGTAGTACCGCGACCGGTAGGGAGCGGGTTTTCTGAAGTTTACCCGCTTGCTACCGCGCGCGGTGATGATTCTTGCGTTTGCCAAACCAAGCCACGGTGTGAAGAATAACGGCTTCTTTTGCAAAGAGTGAAAAAGCCAATGAACAAGTTCTACGTCACAACTCCGATTTATTACGTCAATTCGTATCCGCATCTCGGCCACGTTTACACAACCATAATTGCCGACACCGTGGCGCGCTACAAACGACAACGCGGCAACGAGGTCTTCTTTCTGACCGGCACGGATGAACACGGCATTAACATCGAACGCGCGGCGGAAACTGCCGGATTGCCTGTCAAACAACACGTTGACCGGATCGTTGATTCCTTCAAAACAGCATTTGCTCCGTTCCAGTTCACCAACCAGCACTGGGTTCGCACCACGGACGAATACCACAAAGAAGGCGTTCGCAAGCTGTGGCAGAAAGCCAAAGACAACGGCTGGATTTACAAAGGCAAGTACGAAGGCTGGTATTGTGGCAACTGCAACGAGTTTTATCAGGAAGCCGAAGCCGTCAAGGGCGAAGGCGATGTGTTGCTGTGCCCTACGCATGAACGCGCGCTGGAACTGCTTTCCGAAGAGAGTTACTTCTTCAAGCTCTCGGCGTTTCAGGACAAGCTGATTGAATATTACGAAGCCAATCCGCATTTCATTCGGCCTGAAACGCGCCGCAATGAAGTCCTGAGCTTTGTGCGCGGAGGCTTGAACGATCTTTCCGTCAGCCGCGTTTCGGTGAAATGGGGCATTCCGGTTCCGGACGATCCCGAACACACGATGTACGTCTGGTTCGACGCCTTGTCGAATTACATCACGGCCATCGGTTATGGAAATGACCAATTCGGCGGCGAAGAGCATTTCAACAAATTCTGGCCCGCCAATCTGCAACTGGTCGGCAAAGACATTCTGCGGTTCCACACAGTTTATTGGCCAGCGTTTTTGATGGCGGCGGGCTTGCCGTTGCCGAAGACAGTTTACTCGCATGGCATGTGGTTGTCCGGCGGACGCAAAATGTCCAAAACGCTAGGCAATGTGATTGACCTGGCCGTGCTGCATAAGCACTTTACGCCGGAAGTCGTGCGTTACTTCGTTCTGCGCGAAATGGTTTTTGGGCAGGACGGCGATTTCACATACGAAGCTTTACTGGATCGCGTCAATGCCGATCTGGCCAGTGGACTGGGTAATTTGGCTGCGCGCACGCTGACGATGGTTCGCAACTTTTGCGATGGCGTGATTCCAGCTGCAGGCGAAGCAAGCACGGAACTAACTGCGCAAGCTGCCGAAGTCCGCGACGCCGTAGCGTTGGCCGTCACGGCATTTGACCGGGAATTCGACGAATACAATTTCAGCCGCGCGATCGAAGCCGTTTCCAACGCTCGATTTCGCGTGGACAAATTCATCTCTGACGCCAAGCCCTGGGATTTGGCCAAAGACCCTGCCAAACGCGGCGACCTGGAATTGGTGCTGCATACGGCGGCGGAAAGCTTGCGGTACTTTGCGGCGCTGCTGGCTCCGGTGCTGCCAAATGCGACCCAGGCAATCTGGCAACAGCTTGGCGAATCGGGCGAAGTGAACACCGTCATTCCCGCCAACTTGAATTGGGGAGACGGAAAGCAAAATCAGATCGGCGACATTCAGCCGATTTTTCCAAGACTGGACAAGAAAAAGATTATGGAAGAGATCAAACAAGAAGAAGCTGCGAGCCAGGCCGCTCGCGCACAGGAAACCAAAGCTGCCGAAGTTCCGGCAGCGTCAGCGCCCGAAGCGAAACCCGCTGAAGCCGCGCCTGCGGCAGTTGCGGAACCCGTGCCGGGCATCGCCTACATCGGCATCGAAGACTTTTTGAAAGTGGAGCTGCGCGTCGGCGAAATCAAAACTGCCGACCGCATTCCAAAAGCAGACAAACTGTTGCGCTTCACGATTGATTTGGGCGAAGCGGAACCACGCCAGATTTTGGCCGGCATCGCGCAGTATTACGAACCCGAAAAACTGATTGGCCGCAAAGTTATTGTCGTGGCGAACCTGGCCCCGCGAAAACTGCGCGGCCTGGAATCGCAGGGTATGATCCTGGCCGCTTCGATTGGCGACGAAGGCCGTCCCATTCTGGCTGGATTTCTGGAAGAAGTGCCGAATGGCGCAAAGCTGAAATAACTTTTTTCCCCACGAAGTCACACCAAGAAAACACGAAGAAGGGAAATAGACAGGATTTACAAGATTCCGCAGGATTGATTTCATTTCAATTCGCTTTCATCCTTGCCAATCCTCATCCTGTTGAGTCCTGTAAATCCTGTCTAAAGAAAATTCTCTTTGTTTGGTGTGATTTCGTGGCAAGTTTCAGGAGGACTTATGAAGCACTACAAGCTGAACGAAATTCCCGAAGAGCACGTCACGAACATGTTTTCGCGCCGGTTTTTCACGGGTGAAAAAGTAACGGTGGCTTTTCTGACGATGAAAAATGGTTGCGCCGTGCCGCAACACAGCCACGACAGCGAACAATTCAGTTACATCATTTCAGGCGCGCTGAAGTTCCAGATCGAAGGTCAGGAACTCATCGTTCGTGGCGGAGAAATGCTGGAAATTCCCTCCAACGTTCCGCACGCCGCCGTTGCTATCGAAGACACCACAGGCATTGATGTGTTCAGCCCGATTCGCGCCGACTGGTTGGATGGCACGGACGATTACCTGCGGCAGCAGAAATAAATCATGGCGAGCGAAATGCTCGCGCTTCCGGCTCTCACTTTCGAGGGAGGAAAAAATGGCTCGCGCTGGTTCATCTGGCGCGAGCTTTTTCATCAGACCGTTAGTCGCTGTACACTTCCAACTGATGCCTATCAAAATTGCGCTCTCCTTTTTATTTGCCATCGTTTTGCTGGCCGCTGTTTCGGCGCAGCAGAAGACTGCCATCAAGTTCGCCGATGTCACCAAAGCCGCAGGCATCAACTTCATTCACGAATCTGCCAAGGAGAAACGCTACATCGTCGAAAGCATGAGCGGTGGTGTGGCGATGTTTGATTTCGACAATGACGGGCGGCTGGATATTTATCTGGTCAATTCGTATTCGGTCGAAGCAGCGCTGGCCAAAAAGCCTCGCCCGGCGGCGGCGCTCTATCGAAATTTGGGCAATGGAAAATTTGAAGAGGTTGCGGCAAAAGCCGGTGTCGCTGATCCGGGTTGGGCAGTCGGAGTTTCGGTTGCGGATTTCGACAATGACGGCAGTGATGATTTGTATGTGACCTGTTTTGGGCCGAACAAGCTGTATCGCAACTTGGGCAACGGAAAGTTTGAAGATGTGACGGCCAAAGCCAAAGTTGATGATCCGCGATTTTCGACCGGATCGGCCTGGGGAGATTATGACCGCGACGGCGACCTGGATTTGTTCGTCGCCAATTACGTAGAGTTTTCCTTGGACAAGCTGCCGCAGTTTGGCAAGGCCGAAACTTGCCGGTATCGCAATGTGGAAGTGCAGTGCGGGCCGCGCGGGCTTCAGGGCGCTGGCGATACGCTGTACCGCAACAATGGCGATGGAACATTCACAGATGTCAGCAAACAGGCGAAGGTCGAAGACGCGCAAGGTCATTATGGGCTTGGCGTGGTCTGGACGGATTTTGATGACGATGGCTGGCCGGATCTTTTTGTCGCGAACGACACGGTTCCCAACTTCGCGTACCGCAACAACCACGACGGAACCTTTACCGAAACAGCCTTTTCGCTGGGCGGAGCCGTGGACGAAAATGGCAACGAACAGGCTTGCATGGGAATCACCATCGGCGATTATGACCGCGACGGACGGTTGGATTTGGCGGTCAGCAACTTTTCGGAAGATTACAACACCATCTATCACAAGAATTCCGACAAGACCTTTACCGATGTCACCCGCGCGACCAAAACCGTCGAAGCAAGTCTGCCTTTCGTTGGCTGGGGGATGAAGTTTTTTGACGCTGACAACGATGGCTGGCTGGATTTTTTTGTCGCCAACGGCCACGTTTATCCGCAAGTCGAAGGCGCGTATCCGGGTGGACAATACAAACAGCGCAAACTGCTGTATCGGAATTTGCGCGACGGCACATTTGCCGAAATTGCCAGCGAAGCAAGCGCGGCATTGATGGAACGGCGCGTCTCGCGCGGTGTCGCTTTTGGCGATTATGACGAAGACGGCGCAGTAGATTTGATCGTCAACGAACTGGATGGCGCGCCGATGCTGTTGCGGAATGAATTGATGAAATCTGTCAGTAAAGATTCAGCGAACTGGGTTCAGTTGAAACTGGTTGGCGTTAAATCCAATCGCAACGCCGTCGGCGCGAAGGTCAAGTTGACGGTGGGCAAGTTGACGCAAATTGATGAAGTTCGCAGCGGAGACAGTTACCTTTCGCATTCGGATTGGCGTCTGCATTTCGGTTTGGAGCAAGCGCGCGCAGTGGAACAAGTCGAAATTCAATGGCCAAATGGTAGTGTAGAGAAACTGAAAAATCTGCCGATCAATCAAACGCTGATCGTTACCGAAGGCAAAGGCTGGAAATCAGCAACGAGCAAGTAACATCCGAAGCAAAAGAAATGCAGGTAACAGGTTCAATTCACCGCAGAGGCGCAGAGAACGCTGAGGAAGCGCAGAGGAAGGAATCAAGCCTCTGCGAAGCCTCTGCGGAACTCTGCGTCTCTGCGGTAGAAAAAACTCCCAGCACCTTTATTTCCAGGTCCTCTCTAAAACGCTTAATTTCCATCTTGCTTGTGCTGACTTTTGGTGTGTGTGGCTGGCTTGGTAAATCCTCGGCGTTTCAATCGCCGACAGAAAAATGGCGATTGGGCAAAGCGGTGAACGATTCGAAGTTTGTCGGCCATGCAGTTTGCGCGCAATGCCATGAAGACATCGCAAAGCAGCAGTCAAAAACGGCGATGGCGCTGGCTTTGGTTCCAACCGCAGACGACGAATTGTTGCGGCAACAAGCTCCGCTGGCGTTCAAGCTGGGCGAATTCACGTATCGTATCGAACGCCAAGGCGCACAGTTCAATTACAGCATCACCAACGGCAACTCAACGTTCACTTCGCCTTTGCTGTGGAGCTTCGGACGCGGCACGTCCGGCAAAACCTTCGTCATTCAACACAAAGGCAGTTATTACGAAACGCGTGTCAGCTACTTTACCAGCTTGGGGAAATTGGATTTGACTCCCGGAGCGCCGCGCGGCATTCCGGCTTCGCTGGATGATGCGATTGGTCAGCCGCAAAGGCCCAATGAAGCACTGGCCTGTTTCACTTGCCATTCGACGCCGAAGCCTGCCGCCAGCGAAGTTAAGCTCGATCAGTTCACACAAGGGCTGCATTGCGAAGCTTGTCACGGTCCGGGCGAAAAACATCTGGCAGCGCTGAAAGCTGGAAAAAAGGAACTGGCGAAACAGGAAATTTTCAATCCACGGAACTGGCCTTCGGACGATGTGAATCAATTGATGTGCGGCGCGTGCCATCGCAGTTGGGAAGCCGTCATGCAATTGCCCGAACGTGGTGGTGATGCCAATGTGAGGTTTCAACCTTACCGGCTGGCCAACAGCAAGTGCTATCAAAGCCCGGATGATCGCCGAATAGGTTGCACGGCTTGCCACGATCCGCACGGCGACGTTGCGCACGAACCACGCTCTTATGACGCCAAATGTCTGGCCTGTCATCAAGGCGGAAACCTTCAAACCAAATCAGCCCAACGAACCGCGCCTGCTTGTCCCACCGGCAAACAGGACTGCGCGACCTGCCACATGCCGAAGTTTGAACCTTCGCATCTGCATTTCAAATTCACCGATCACTGGATTCGCGTGATGAAAGCGGGTGAACCGCATCCGCGATAGGAAATTCGTTATGGCTTGGGAGCGCGCGCACGGTCGTTTTTTAGTTGTTCGGCTTTTAAGCGTTGGACTTCGACAAATTCGCGGTTGGCATCTTCCGTGCGCCCAAGCTGGCGATACAGTCGCGCCAGCATGTAGCGTTTGACCGGATCGGTGGGGTCTTTGGCGACAGCGCGTTCCAGCGGCGGCAATGCTTCAGCATTTTTTCCCTGGCGGCTCAGGATTTTGCTCAGCAGCGCGTTGGCTTCCGTGGATTGAGGATCAAGTTGCAAGGCGACGTTCACACTTTGCAAGGCGGGTTCAAGCTGATCGGTCGCTTCCTGGGTAAATGCCAAATGATACAGGGTCAGGTAATCGCGCGGGCTGCGCTTGGCTTCTTCGGCAAAATTGGTCAAAGCCTCCTGATTGTGCGCCAGCTTCAAATGCGCCAGTCCCAGCGCGTAATACAATCGCGGCAAATCAGCGTTGAGCTTTTTCGCTTCGTTCAATTCCTCCAACGCCTGTTCAAATTCCAAATCCCGTAAAAACGCCTGACCTTGCAACAAATGCAGCGCGGGCAAACCGGCGGGGAATGCCGCCAACCGTTCCAGCGTTGTGCGGAAGCCCGGTTTGGCGGCGCGCAGTTGCGACAAGCCGAGCGTGTAAAGCACTGCCGCATCTGGCGAAGCAGCGTCCAAGGTCGGCGTAAGCTGTTCGATGGCTTCGGCGTCTCGTCCCAAGGTGGCGAGTGCCAAGCCATAAAGCTGTCGAGCCTGAATAGAATGGGGAGTCTGTTGCAGGAACTTTTGCAGAACGTCCGCCGCTTGCTGCATTTGTCCGGCGCGGTAATGCGCAATCCCCAGATTCAATTGGATTTGTGTCAATTGTGGGGCGAGCTTCAGAGCGGCAGTGTACGCAGAAACGGCTTCGTCATATTTGCCAAGTCTTGCTAATACAACGCCCAAATTGGCTTGGGCTTCAACGTAATCGGATTTGCGTTTGAGCAGAGCGCGGTATTCGTCTGCGGCTTCGGCAAATTTGCCTTCCTGTTGCAGGGCGACGGCGCGTTGAAATTGCGTGGCGATGTCTGCCGGTTGTTGCGGCAGGAAAGTAAAAGCCAGAAGGACAATCAGGACAAATTGCGTCATAACAATCGAGAATTTAGCGTAAAACCCAAAGGAAGTGGTAAACAGTCACGGCTTTTTGGCGCTGCGCTCACGCCAGTCGGCTTCCATTTTTCGCAAGCTTGCAGCGTCGGCTGCGTCGGGTTTTGCTTTCAGATAAGTCCCGATCGCATCCGCTGCTCCCTTGAAATTTTGTTCGTGAGCGTAAATTTCCGCCAGGTAAACGTGCGCTCGCACGACGCTATCCGCTCCCAGCTTTAACGCCTCTTGCAAGCATTGCTTTGCCTCCTGGTTGCGATTGAGAGAAAGATTGGCATAACCCAGCAGCATCAAGGTCATGGGGACATTGGGTTCAAGCACGAACGCGTTTTCCAGATTGCTGATGGCCGCTTGAAAATTTTTCTGCTGAATCTGGCAATATCCAATGCCTCGGAAGGCAGGAGCGTATTTCGGATTGATTTTCAATGCTTGCGCAAAATCCGCTTCGGCTTCAGATAGTTTGTTTTGCTGCATCAGCAGATTGGCGCGCTCGGTCAGGGCCTGGAAGTATTCGGGGTAAAGTTCGACCGCCTGATGGAACTGTGTTAAAGCCTTATCCGCTTTATTTTCTTTTTGAAGCTTGATGCCTTGTTCAAAAGCCTGGCGCGCTGGTTTGGGGATGTTTTGCGCGGCTTCAGCCACGCTGATGACACCTGCCTTGCTGTCGTCTTTTTTGTTGTGCAACGGCAAGCGCAAATAAACATCAATCTGGACACGGTTTGAATAGGCGCGTGTGGAATCGGATTCCGCCGGATCGCTGAACTGTTCCGGAGCATCCGGATTGACGGCACGAACTTTGTAACGTCCCCGGTCCACGCCACGAAATTCATAATTACCGTCGTCATTGCTGGGAATGTAACGGCTTAGCCCGCTGGGCATGTCCAGATAAACTTTCACCCGCGGGGCGGGCTTCCCGTTTGGCAGGTAAACGCGGCCAAATACGATAAAACCTGGGCCGCCGACCGTTCCCAATTGCGCCTGAACGCCGATCACCATCAGACACAGCAGCGAAAAACAGCTTCCCACTGCCAACCATGATCGTTTCGTTTTCATAACGTGCCTCCTGATGGAAACTCCAAATGCATCTTGTTGCCGGTAGTTCTTGAAAATCCGTCTTGTTCGGCTGGCCAATAGTCTCGCACCAAATGCGATGTGGTTCCAGGAATGAAAACGGGGGCCGCAAACATGTTGCAACCCCCGCTGTTACTGCAGATTCAGGATTGAGCGATTAGAAGTAGAACTTCACCGCCAACTGAATCACGCGATTGCCGGACACTGCGCCATGCAACCCGTTGAATTCGCCGACACCGTTGCCCAGACGCGGATTGCCGCTGAGCGTGGAACCGCGAACGTTCAGGATGTTCGTCGAAGTGGCCTGGCGTCCATCCAGATACGCCTGGAAGTTGCTCCAGGTCACGCCACGGCTCATGTCACTGAACTGGGCATGGTTAAACACGTTGAAGGCTTCAACACGCAATTGCAGGTTGCGTTTGCCTTCGCCGAATCCGAAGTTTTTGAACAGCGACAGATCGGTCACGTTGATGCCAGGGCGGCTCACGTAATTACGCGGGAAGGCGCCTTTGGCGGCCAATGCTTCAGCCACACTTGGCAGCCGAGTCGTTTCCCAGTTGAAGTACTTCGTCGCTTCTTTGCTGGCATTGGGATCGGCTGTGAAGAAACCACGTGTGGCTTCCGTCCAGCTTCCGCCCAAGCGTTGATTGATGCTGATGTTGTTGATACCGGCATTGACGTCTTCGGGTTGGCCCGAAAGGAACTGCGAAATACCGGTGATCTGCCAACCGTTGGTGACGCCTTTAACCAGCCAGTTGCCACCCTTCAGGGTGGGCAGCCGCCAGTCGTAGTTCACAATCATCACGTGCGTGCGGTCGAACGCCAGACGACGGTAATCCGCGCAACGCGAGCAAACCGGGTTGATGAAATCGCCATAGCCATTGGCGGTGCCCATCGCCTTCGAGTAGGTGTACGCCATACCGAAGTTGACGGAACTGCCAAAGCGCTTATTCATCGTTGCCTGCAACGAATGGTAGTTCGATGAACCGCCCAGGGTGCGCAGACCGATGGTTCCGTACCCGGGATACCGTTTCAGGAAATCCGCCGCCAGCGCGTACTGGCCGGAGAATTTGAGGCCCGCATCCTTGTAAATTTGCGGCAGACCGGGTTCTTCATCCGAAACGACACCGCCCGCGAATCTGGACGGGTCTTGCGCCGCTTTGGTGAACAATTCACCATACGGGCTATAGTTCAGATTCAACAGTTCTTGCTGGTGACGGCTGAGCGAGCCGACATAGCCGACGCTCATAACAGTGTTCCAGCCGACGTCCTGCTGCACCTGCAAGCTGAATGTAGTGGTATTGGGAATGTATCCTTCCGGATCAACACCAATCACGCTGGATGTTCCCAGCGCCAATCCTGAACCCGTGCTTTGGCCCACGGTGGCAAGGTTGCCAAAGTTAAAGGTTGGTCTGATGTACAGTGGCGGCTGGCCGACAGCGGCAAAGGCGACTTCGTTGCCCTGAACGCGGTCGTAAGCAATACGAGCACCGCCGCGCACAACGGTTTTCTTGGTGCCGAAAACATCCCAGGCGAATCCGAACGCCGGACCATATTGCAGCCCGCGATCTTTGATCCCACCAGGGTAATAGCCATTCTTGGTGCTTTGCTGTCCGTTGAACGGATCGCCGGATCCCGGCACGATGCGGCCAATCAAATATGACGGCAGCAGCGTGTTCGGATTGGACGGATCGTAGGCGCGTTGGTTTGCGTTCGCTGTGCAGAAGTTGCCGTTGGTGGCAAATGTTCCAGCGGCGCAGGTCGGACGATACAGACGCACAGCTTTTGTCGGATCGTATTTGCTGGCGCTAAAGAAGTAATCCTGATACCGCTTGTCAAACTGCGGACGAATCCAGCTAAAGCGCATCCCGTAATCGAGCGTCAGCCGGCTGTTCACCTTCCAGTTATCCTGGATGTAGAACTCGTAGTTACTGGAGCGGTATTGCCCCTGGAAGATACCGATGTTCGGTTGCTGGTAGGTATTGAAGAAGCCCAACAGCGCGTTTGAATACGGATGACCCGTATTATTCGGATCGTTAACGTTGTTGTTGAAGTTGATTGCGGCAGAATCGCCAGCGGCTTGATCCTTGCGGCTGCGCTGGAAATAGAAGCCCGCTTTCAGCGTGTGGGTTCCAACAACCTTGCTGACGTTGTCATAAATGTCGAAGGTCGTGTTGGAGTTCTTGTATGGGAACTGGCTGTAACCCGTGGTGCCGCCAAAGTTATTGTTGGCAATGCCGCCGAAGGTGATGTTGAACCACTGGTTTGCCGGATAAGAGAACGGCAACGCGAAATCAAGGCCAATGCCCGAATAGGTCGCAGCGTTTTCAACTGAAGGATTGAGTGTCAGGTTGTTCTGGCTGGCTCCGAAAATGAATTCGTTGGTCAACGTCGGCGAAAGCGTCGAAGTGACATTGAGCGTGCTGTTCCATGCCGGCGCCTGTTTGAAGATCAGGTTGTCGAACGGAATCTGGTTATTGCCCCCCGTCCAGCCCAGCCCGTAAGGCATAATCTGTTGGTCGGCGTCACGCGTGTAGCGAACGTAAGCGCGCGTATTTTCCGTGATGTTGTAATCCACCCGGATGCTGCTTTCTTTGCGCGGATAGCTGACGCTTTGCTGCGAATTGTGATTGAAGCGGTAGCCGTTGTCTGCGCCGCCCAAAGGCGTGTTTTCAAACCGGCGGAACAGTTGCAACATTTTCTGGCCGCTGAGATTGATGCGGTTGCCGGGAATGATATTCCCGGCGAAAGGCTGTCCAGTGGTTGGATCAATGATTGTAATTGCATTGCCATTGCCATCACGGGTCTGGCTGAAATTGCCCGCCACTTCCAGGGCTGTCGGAACGCGTGATTGACGCGCAGACTGTGGGACCAGTTGTTCCTGCCATTCTTGCGACCAGAAAAAGAACATTTTCTCCTTCAGTTTGTCGCTGCCCAAAGGACCAAAGACTTTTTTCGGCAGCCAGATCGGCCCGCCGATGTTATATCCCTGTTGGTTGTAGCGGTAGAAATTGCGCGGGTTGCGCTGGATGCCGGTGTTCGGATCGCCAATGCGGCCGTTGGCATTATTGAAAAAGCTATTCGCATTGAATTGTTCGTGACGGTGGAAGTAATAACCCGTGCCGTGAAATTCACTTGTGCCAGATTTGGTCACGATTTGAATTTCAGCGCCAGCGGAACGTCCATACTCAGCTTGATAGTTCGAGGTCAGAAGTTTGAATTCAGCGATATTGTCCAGGGACAGCGCAATGTGCTGTGTGCCGTTCGATCCCGTATCCACGTTGGTGGTACCGTCAATCGTCAGGTTGTTTTTGCCGCCGCGCCCGCCATTGACGTTGATGTTGCCAAGACCACCAGGGCCGGAGGTGGCAAAGCCGGTGGTGACAACCACGCCTGGGGTCAGTTTCAACAGGTCGAGGTAGTTGCGGCCATTGACCGCAAGGTTCTGAATTTGCTGGTTGTTGATCGAGGTGCTTTGTTCGCCGCTTTCGGTCTTGATCTGCAACTGTGCTGCGTCCGCTGTTACTTCAACAGTGTTCGAGATATCGCCGACTTCCAGCTTGATGGTGCCGGTAGATTGGCGATCAGAAGCATTGATGATGATGCCGCTCTGAACATATTTTTTGAAGCCTGCGTTTTCGACCGTGACGGTGTAATTTCCAGGTTGCAAAGACGGAAATGAAAAGGTTCCATCGGAACCAGTCTTTGTATCAATCTGCAAATTTTTCGCTGGGTCACTGACAGTGACCTTGGCGCCCGCGAGCGCGCTCCCCTGCGGGTCTTGAACCGTTCCGCTTAAGCTGGCGCTGATTTGACCCAATGCGGTTAAGGCTGATGCCAGCACTAACAACATTGCAAACCAGAGCGGAACCGTGCGTTTGAGAGTGGATTCAAACTGCATGGAATAGCCTCCGTAGAAAGACGAACGCCCAGGAATTAGACGCACGCCGAATTTGATGGAACGCCCGCCGCGTGGGAATTCAAGGCAGGCAATTGCCGAAAACTCGATCTTTGGGGTATCGAGGGAATCAGCAAATTAGTGTAAGAGTGTTTTCGTCCCAGCTCTAACGATCTACTTTTTTTCTATATTTATTGAATCCGACCGTTGCGGAATGAGATTCTCGATCGGTGGATGGATTATTGTTTTTGATCGCTAAAAGGTCAAGCCAAACTTAAGTTTGAGGTTCAAATTATTTCTAAATGGATTGTCCGAGCTGATTCTTATCACGAATGGTAATAGAGCGAGTCATTTGGAACAGGACCTAATCCCTTTCCAAAATGACAAACGCGATGGAATGTTCAGGAGCATGGGAAAGCGAAACGTGCGCGCGAATGATTTTTAGTTCTTCGATCAATTCGGCTGCGCGGCCATAAAATCGAAGCTGTGGCGCGCCTTCAGTTGATGATATGATCTCAACCTCATGCCACGCCAAACTTTTCAGCGGCGTGGCGGCCCCCAGAGCTTTTCGCGCGGCTTCTTTGGCAGCAAAGCGTGCTGCATATCGTTCCGTTTTGGCGTTTTGATTGGCGAATTGTTCGCAATACGCGATCTCGGCTTCCGTAAAGACGCGATTACGAAAACGTTCACCGAATTCGGCAATCGCTTCGCGAATCCGTTTGATATCTGTGATGTCTACTCCAATACCGGCTACCATAAACCCGATGACCAACTTTTCGTTCCGCCAGCAGGGCGGAGTTCAGCTTTTAGTTTGCGAGCCGCTGGAGCGGCTGGGATTCAAAAATGCGTTCAGCACACGGCTTGGCGGTGTAAGTCCGCTGCCACAAGAAGCGCTCAGTCTGGGCAATTTCAGTCAAGACGAACGCGCCAATGTCATTGAAAACCGTCAGCGATTTCTGTCCGCGCTTGAAGCCAGCGGCTGGCCCATGGTGACGGCAAAGCAGATCCATTCCGCCGACATACGTTCGGTTGCTGATGCCAGAGATGCTCTTGACGAACCGCAACCCGGAGACGCTTTGACTGCAAACGTTGCCGGAATTTTATTGGGCATTCAAACCGCTGATTGTATGCCTGTGTTAATCGCTGACCCGCGCACGCGAGCCTTCGCCGCAATTCATGCGGGCTGGCGCGGCACACTGGCAGGCATCGTCGCACGGACGGTTGAGCGCATGCAACAAGAGTATGATTCACACCCGGTAGACTTGCACGCTGCGCTTGGTCCGGCCATTTGCGCCGAAGTTTTTGAAGTTGGCGCGGAAGTGCTGGACGCGTTTCGAAAGAAATATAGTTATGCCGAATCGCTGTTTTCCAAGCAGCAACCGAATGGCAAAGGGCACATCAATCTGAATTTGGCGAATACGCGCCAGCTTGAAGACGCCGGATTGCGTGCGGATCGCATTTACGATTGCGGGCTTTGCACCTGGCAGCGCAACGATTTGTTTTTCAGTTATCGGCTGGAGCGCGGCGCTGAAAAACCTGTTGGGCGATTGCTGGGCGTGATTGGACGCGAACTTTGATTTTGAGAATTGTGGGTTTTGGATTGAGGAGCAACCAGTGAAAATAAAAATTTTGCTTTTGGCTTTAATGATTTCTTTGATGGCAAGCGCGTCTGGTTTGGCTCAGGACAAACAGGATAAGCAGACGCCTGCGACCGCTCAACCAGTTGATTCCGACGACGAGCTTCGCAAGGCCATTGAATCCAGCAGCGGCAGCGAAACCCAGATTGTCACCAATCTGGAAGGCTATCTAAAGAAATTTCCAAAGAGCGAGCATCGCCAGGAAATCGAGGGCGAAATTTATAAAATTGCCGTCAAGGTTCGTGATCGTGACCGCGCGATTTCTTATGGTCAGAAGCTGGTTGAATCGAATGAAAGCAATATTGATGCGCTGACCAATTTGGTAACGATGCTGCGTGAACGCAATGCCAATGGTGATCTGAACGTTGCCGTCACTTACGCCAACCAGCTTGTTCGGCAATTCGAAGGAATCGTCGCTTCCAGTCCCAAGCCGAGACGTATGAGTGCGGCCCAGTGGGAAGAGCGCAAACAACAGGGACTGGCTTCGGTTTATCTGGTCCGCGCCAGAGTTCACGCCGATATGGGCAGCGATGAAAAAGCGAAGGGCGATTTGCAAAAAAGCTTTGAGGCCGTGCGACTGGCAGGGGCGGCGGTTGTCCTGGGCGAACTGGCTGAAAAGCGCAAAGCGATTGACGAAGCAATTGATTATTATGCGCAAGCTTTTGCCATTGCCCTGGTTACGAATGAAGACGTTGACGCAAAAGCCATCCGTCGCAAGCTCAGCCAGCTTTACGCCGGCAAACACGGTTCTGAAGCAGGCTTGGGCGACCGCCTGCTGAAAGCTTACGACGCTTTTGTCAAAGAGCGCGAAGAGCGGCTGGCAAAACTGGAAGTGCCGAACATCAACGAAGGCGCAAACAATGCCCTTGGTTTCAAGCTGACCAAGCTTGATGGGTCGAAGCTGGATTTGGCGACTTTACGTGGCAAGGTGGTTGTCTTCAATTTTTGGGCGACCTGGTGCGGCCCGTGCTTGACGGAAATGCCGATGTTTGAAAAGACCATTGCCAAGTTCAAAGAAGACAAGGATGTGGTGTTTCTGGCTGTCACCACGGATGAAGACAGGGAACTGGTTGCGCCATTCCTGAAACAGCATAAGTTCAATCTTCCTGTGGCTTATGCCGATTATCTAAACGACTTTTTCTCAGTTAGCTCCATTCCAACGACGATCATTCTGGATCGTAAAGGCGAAGTCGCCTTTCGACAGGCAGGGTATAACCCGCGCACTGATTTCGTGTCGGAGCTAAGCGGGCGAATTGAAGACGCCAAGAAGAAGTAATGTCTGACGCAGGAATAATCCGAAAGAAGGATAGAGATTTGAGAGGCAGAGTTTGATCTTAAAGCTCTGCCTCTCAATCTCTCAGGCTTTATGTCCTCTTTCTTATCGAGCAGGCGGCACCGGGCAATAAACAACGTCCGGCATTTCTTCGGCCAATTGACGATGATGTTCCAGGCAGTAAACTCGGTTTCGCTGATACCATTTGACTAATGCTGAAACCTGCTGCCGTTCGCGGCGTAAACGCAGTGCAGAGCGAATTCTGACAGCCAGAACGAGAGGGCAAAGCGTCACCGCAGTTGCTCCCAAAAATGGGGATTGACCCAACAGCAACACCAGCCCCAACACCGTTCCAAACGCCGGAAGCAAAAAGCTCAGATCGTTTAGACAATCCATCCAGACGGGACGCTTGGCCGGTTCAGCAACCGGAACCGGAAACACCAGCAATTCATCCAAAGACGAAATTGGCGCAAGGCTCTGGCTTGCGCGATAGGGCACTTCGGGGGTCATGGGCATACCTCTTGATTAAAAACACGTCGGCGCTCTTGTGCTGGGGCACAGTTTACCCGCACGTGTTGAGTGAATTAATTGTGAGGACGGAAAGTAAACGCCGGAGTCGTGTTTATTGCGAAGTTGGGGCAAATCGTCACGAATCTTCGGCAGCAGTTCGCGTAACGCGCGGGATTCTAGCGGTTTCGCCCGGGAATGGAAATAGTTGGAAGGGGTTACTTTTTCCGCAGCACCAAGGTTCGCGGAATGCCTTGCAGGTCGTCAAGCAGACGTGGCGCTTCCCAAACTTGCAAATCAGTTATTGCCAAAACTGCTTCAGACTGGCCAAAGCCAAGTTCGCAAATCAAATACCCGGTTTGCTTTAACCGTGATGGCGAATCGGCAAGCAGTCTCCGGTAAAAGCTGAGTCCGTCGCCGTAATCGGTCAGTGCTGTATGAGGCTCCCAGTCGCGCACTTCGCGTTGCAGCGTCGGCAATTCGGTTTTGGCGACATAGGGTGGATTGGACAGAATGAAATCGGCAAACTGCGTTTCAGGAAAAGCTGAAAGCAGGTCAGAGTGAATAAATCGAATGCGGTTTGCCAACTCGTGTCTGACAGCGTTGCTTCGGGCGATATTCAGTGCCGCTTCGGAAATGTCGCAAGCCGTAACTTGCGCATCTTCAAGCTCGCGCGTTAATGCGACAGCGATGCAGCCGGAACCTGTCCCGACATCAAGGATGGCTGGCGCGGTCAGTTTGTCTAGTTCTACCAGTCGGATGGTTTCTTCAACGATGAGTTCGGTTTCGGGGCGGGGAATCAGCACATCGGGTGTGACTTCAAATTCCAGGCCGAAAAATTGCTGATGGCCGGTGATGTACTGCACCGGTTCGCCCGAAGCGCGGCGAACAATCAGGCTTTGAAACTTCGTCAACAATTCTTCGCCAAGTTGTTCGTTGAAGTTGACGATCAGGTAGGTGCGATCTTTGCCCAACGCTTCGGCCAGCAGCGTTTGCGCGTCCAGCACATCGTTGGCAATGGATGAGGCGCGCAATTGCTGGCTGGCTTGTTTCAACGTTTCGGCAATGGTCGCTGACGGCATTGGCTTCATTAGGCTGCGGCGGCTTGTCGCTCGGTTTCGGCCTTCAATTTTTCCGCTTGGAAGTGTGTGACAACTGCTCCGATCAGTTCGTCCAGCGCGCCTTCCATAATCAAATCAAGTTGATGCAGCGTCAGGCCAATACGGTGATCCGTGACGCGGTTTTCTTTGAAGTTGTACGTCCGAATCTTTTCCGACCGGTCACCGCTGCCGACCATGGAGCGGCGCTCGGCGGCAATGGCCTCGTGCTGTTTGCTCTGCTCGATTTCATATAGGCGCGAACGCAACACACGCATGGCTTTTTCGCGGTTTTTGATCTGCGATTTTTCGTCCTGCATGGAAACGACAACACCCGAAGGAATGTGCGTCAGTCGCACGGCTGAATACGTCGTGTTGACCGATTGGCCTCCGGGGCCAGACGAGCAAAACGTGTCCACGCGAATATCTTTGGCATCAATTTTCACATCCACTTCTTCGGCTTCCGGCAATACGGCAACGGTGATGGCAGAAGTATGAATGCGTCCGCTGGTTTCAGTTTGCGGCACACGTTGTACACGGTGCACGCCCGATTCGTGTTTCAATTTTGAATACACGCGTTCGCCTTCGATGATCGCTTCGGCCTTTTGAATACCGCCAAGTCCCGTTTCGGCAGATTCCGTCACTTGCAACTTCCAGCCCTGCCGTTCGGCGTACCGGGAATACATTCGCAACACTTCGGCTGCGAATAGACAGGCTTCTTCGCCGCCTGTGCCTGCGCGAATTTCCAGGATGACGTTCTTTTCGTCGTTCGGATCTTTCGGCAGCAATAGAACCTTCAACTCTTCTTCGACCCTTTCGCGGTTGGCTTCCAGTTCCGGCAATTCGGCTTCGGCCAGTTCGCGCATTTCAGCATCGTCCATTTCGCGCAGAATTTCGCGATTGCCTGCAATGTCGCTGTCCAGCTTTTTCATCTCGCGGAACTTGGCGACGATTGCTTCCAGCTCGCGATGCTGTCTGGCGATTTTGGTGTAACGCGTCTGATCGCTGATGATTTCGTTGTCGGTCATCTGCTGCGTCAGGTCTTCGTAGGTTTTTTCGATCGCTTCGAGTTTTTCAAACATAGATTTAGGTGTTGGAGTTCAGATGTTGGATGCTAGTTACGGTCAGGTCTGACATCCAGTATCTAAGCTCTGGCATCCGCCGTCTGGGGTTCCAGCTTCAAAGATTCCTTCAGCGCATAAATCGCTACTTCCAGTTGGTCATCCGACGGTTCGCGCGTCGTCAGGTTTTGCAGCCAGATGCCTGGCAGCGTCATCAACCGGAAAATTGCGCCGGATTCTTTTTTGCCAGCAGCGCGTATGACTTCATAGGAAATGCCAGCGATGATCGGAATCAGCGCAATACGCGACAGCATGTTCAGCAGCAATGAATCAAATTTGATAATTGAAAAGATCACAATGGAAACCAGCATCACGACCATCAAAAAACTGGTTCCGCAGCGCGGATGCTGGCGCGGATGGCGGCGCGCATTGGCGACGGTCAGCTCTTCACCCTGTTCCCAGGTAAACACCGTTTTGTGTTCAGCGCCGTGATATTCAAAAACCCGCTTGATGTCGTTCAATCGCGAAAAGATGTAGATCATTGCCACGAAAAACATCATACGGATTACACCGTCTACAAAGTTGAAAGAGAACGACGGACGAACAGGTTTCATGTAAGCCTGCAGCCAGGCCCAAGCTGATTGATACCAGGCTTGCCCAGCCGTAGATTCAAGCGAAGCTTGTGGGGCGTTGCCCCAGCCGAAGTAAATGAACATTACATTGGTCAACAACAGCGGCAGGACAATGAACAGCATCACGTTGAAAAACAGCGCGAAAATCATTGAACCAGCAGCCGTAGCCGTCGCTCCGGCGCTGCCGGATTTTTCCTTTGTTTCAGCTTGGGCTGGCGTTATGAATTCGCTGGATGATTCAAAAACGTGAGCCGTTGTTGCCAGCGCGCCGGTTGCTGCGGCTGCTTTTGCGGCAGTCGTGGCTTTGGATTCTGCTTCGGCATCTTCAAAAGCGACAGTCGCCGAAAAGTTCAATGCCTTGATGCCCAATAGCATGGAGTGAATCAACACCGCACTGCCCCGCAAAACCGGAATTTTCAAAATCGGGTATTTATCGCTTAGCTTCGGCAAAGGCTCAGCTTTGTAAACGATGCTGCCGTCCTGTTTGCGAACCGCAACGGCATACGAATTTGGAGCGCGCATCATCACGCCTTCGATAACGGCCTGGCCGCCAACGATAATCTCTTTTTCCTGGCTCATAACAACCTGCCTTGTGAACAAAAAATAAAGCCACAACGTCATCACGGAACTTATGTTTGCTGGCAAGTGCCCGGCCAATTGGCAAGGCAGGCCAACGCACCGTGGCGTTGTGGCTCTGGTTTTAAGCTAACGATGACCGCAGATCAGTGGGGATTGCAGACTGCAGAACACAGATTGGCAAAGCGCGACGCAACGTCGTTGATTTACCAATCTCAAAATTCTCAGTCCAATCTTCATCACAAATCCGCAGTTGAAAACATGTATTTAAGCAGTCGGTTCGGTTTTCCTGGAATATTTCTTCTGGAAACGCTCGACTCGACCGGCGGTATCAATCAATTTCTGCTTTCCGGTGAAAAACGGATGGCAAGCCGAACAGATTTCAACCTGAATTTCATTCTTGGTTGAGCGCGTTGTAAAAACATTGCCGCAAGCGCAATGCACCTTGCATTCAACATATTTCGGATGGATTGCTTCTTTCACTTTCGGTTTCTCCTTTTCTTTAGTGTACTTCCAAACCGCAAGCAGCAACTCCATGGCGACATTGGCTAGAAATTTGCAGCTAACGGCAAGCGGCAAAATTAGCTGACTTCTTCAACCTCTGTCAAGGCAAGCGGCCTTGCTCCGAAGTCCGTGACCGTCCGGGCGAGGCCACAGTCCTAAGATTGCCGGGCAGATCTGCTGCTAATAAACGACTTTCATCAGAAGCTCCTTTTTCTCCTTCGACTCTGGCGCGCTAATGAAAGCGCCAAGCGAAGCATTCCAAATCGCTGTTCGCCCATTGAGCACAAGGTCGGCGTTGGTTTCGGTGAAATTTTTCGGCGCATGGACAATGAAGCGGAATTTGAACAGCGAAGAGAACACCATTTGCATCGCTTCCCCTTCGAACAGACCTTTCATGGCGTCGGGTGGCATTGGTGGTGGTTGGAACTCCTCTTCCTTTTCAACAGGGGCGGCAGGTTTCGCAGTGCGTCCGGTGCGTTTGCCAGTGCGCTTCGCGGGTTGTTTGGGCTGTGCTTTTGGAGTCGGCGGAGGCTCGTCCATGACGACAGGTTCCGGGGTTTTGGTTTTATCACCGCCCATCAATCCATCCATTCCCATAGCTCCGGCGAAATCAATGAACATGCGCTGAGTAACCGTGGTCAGATTGCCTTTTTTCTCCAGCGCAATTTTCCAGTAAGAATCATCCTTTTTCTTTGCGCCCGTTTCTTTGTCGGCAAAGCCCTCTTTGGAATAACTATCCAGCGCAGCTTCCAAATCGCTCAATTGTTTGAAGTGCAGAACGATGTAAAACCCAAACGCGCCGTTTCGCTTAACCTCTTTTGCTTCTTTCAACTGAACTGTTGGCGGCAAGCCCGCTGAAAATTTCTTCTTCAGTTCTTCGATCATCTCTTTGGGATCGGGTTGGCCGCTGCCTGCGGCTGGCGAATTTTTCATCAAGGCTTCCGGAATATCCGGCAGCGAAAGGTGCATAACCATGTCGCCGCTGCCGTCGGCTTCAAGGAAAATTTCCTGCTCGATGCTGATGCAACCCGCTGAGAGCAGGCTTAACAGCATCAAGGTCAATATCAATAAATGGGTTTTCTTTGTCATAAGCCTCCTTGGAAATTTGGAAGACAGTTCATTGCTGAGGAGCTTCAACCAACAGTGAATTTGCGACGGGTAAAGCGCGCGGAGTGTAGCCTAGCCGACAGCCGTTTTCACAGAACAAAATCAGTACGAATTTGAAAATTTGCTTCCTTCCGGCTAAAACCGGCGCACCCAAAGAAACTGTTGAGAAGACTTTATGAAGAAAGATCATCTAGCGCGAGTCAGGCGGAGTTGTCTGGCATTGCCGGAAGCGACTGAAAAACTCTCTCATGGCGAGCCGACCTTTTTTGTGAAGAAAAAAGTCTTCGTGATGTACGCCAATAATCACCACAACGACGGCCGGATCGCTATCTGGTGCGCAGCGCCCGCAGGCGTGCAGGAAATGCTGATCGAAGCCGAGCCGGACAAGTTTTTCAGACCGCCTTATGTTGGAGTGAAAGGTTGGATCGGAATCAAATTGGACCAGATCGGCGACGATGAACTAGTTTCCCACATCCGCCAAGCCTGGAGGATGATCGCGCCGGTCAAATTACACGCGGCACTGAAAACTGGAGACGAGTCATGAGTAATCTGGTTTGAGTCGCGCGCGGAGCCTCAGCTATGATGCGTTTTACTTGGTAAAACCAATCAGAAACTACTTTTCAGGAGCACACTGTGACCGACAAACTGCATTTGCCCGAAGACCGCTATTTCGATCCAGACCCAAAGCAAAAGGAAATTGCACTTTATTTGTACCGCCAGGTCGCTGATAAACCCCTGATTTGTCCTCACGGTCACGTTGATCCGCGAATGTTTGCCGATCCAGATTATCAGTTCGGCACGCCGACGGAATTGCTGCTGATTCCTGACCACTACATTTTCCGCATGCTGTATTCGCAAGGCATCGCGCTGGAATCGCTAGGCGTCCCGCGCAGCGATGGCGGAGAAGTCGAAACGGATCATCGCAAGATCTGGCAAACCTTTGCTGATAACTTTTATCTGTTTCGTGGAACTCCAACGGGAATGTGGCTGGCAAATGAGCTAAACGACGTTTTCGGAGTGACCGACAAGCTGAACAGCGCAAACGCCCAGAAAATTTACGATCAAATTGCCGACTGTTTGACCAAGCCGGAATTTCGCCCGCGCGCGCTTTTCGAAAAGTTCAACATTGAAATCCTGGCGACGACTGACGCCGCTGCCGACACGCTGGAGCATCACAAAGCGATCAAGGCTTCGGGCTGGCAGGGAAAAGTTGTTCCGACGTTTCGCCCGGACGGCGTCGTCAACATTGACCGCCCGGATTGGCGTGAAAACATTGTTGAGCTTGGCAAAACCTGCGGCTACGAAATCAGCAGCTACAACAAGCTGATTGAAGCCCTGGAAAGCCGCCGCGCATTTTTCAAAACGATGGGCGCAACGGCGACCGATCATGCCGCGCTGACGCCTTTTACTTGCGTGCTGACGGACGGCGAAGCCAAAGCCATTTTCGGGCGCGCTTTGGCTGGCAAGGCGACCGAAGAAGACGCAACGCGTTTCACCGGCCATCTGATTGTCCAAAACGCCCGGATGAGCACCGAAGATGGTTTGGTGATGCAGTTTCATCCCGGATCGTTCCGCAATCATAATCCTGTAGTTTTCAATCGGTTTGGTTACGACAAAGGCTGCGACATTCCAGTGTCTTCGGATTTCACGCGTGGCTTGAAACCGCTGCTTGATCTATACGGCAGCGATTCGCGGCTGAGGATGATTTTGTTCACACTGGACGAAACGACGTATTCGCGTGAACTGGCTCCGCTGGCCGGGCATTACCCAGCGCTCAGGCTTGGGCCCCCTTGGTGGTTTCATGACAGCTTGAACGGCATGCGACGGTTTCGTGATCTGGCGATGGAAACCGCCGGGTTGTACAACACTGCCGGGTTCAACGATGACACGCGCGCATTTCCATCCATTCCTGCGCGTCACGATCTTGCGCGGCGAGTGGACGCAAACTGGATCGCTGGACTTGTCGTGCGCGGCATCATTGACGAAGCCGACGCCGACGAAATGATTCATGACGCAGCCTACCGGCTGGCAAAGCGAGCTTATAAGTTCGCCTAAATTTATAAAGACCGGATGAATTTCGCCGAATCGGTTTCTTATCTTTATTCTTTAGGCAACGAAGTGCTGGCCATGAAACTCGGACTGGAAGCAGTCCGAGTTTTGGCTGATGCGCTCGACAATCCTCAACAGAAATTTCCCGCTATTCACATTGCCGGAACCAACGGTAAAGGTTCCACCGCAGCAATGACCGAAGCCATCTTGCGCGCGGCCAGCTTAAATGTCGCACTATTCACCTCGCCTCATCTGATTTCCGTCACGGAGCGTTATCGAGTCAACGGCAATAACATTTCAGAAGACGCGTTTGCACGGCTGGCGACCGACGTTCGCCAAGCGGGCGAGACGCTAGTCGCCGCCGGAAGGCTTGAAGCTCCGCCGACGTTTTTTGAGCAAGTGACGATGATTGCTTACCTGTATTTTGCTGAAAACAACGTTGATCTGGCTGTGCTGGAAGTGGGGATGGGCGGGCGGCTGGATGCCACCAATATCTGCCAACCCGTGGTGACGGCCATCACGCCAATCGGTTTTGATCACCAACAGTATCTGGGAAATACGCTGGCCGAAATTGGTGGCGAAAAAGCAGGGATCATCAAACCGCGTGTCCCAGTCGTTGTCGCGCCTCAATCTGACGAAGCAATGAAAACAATTGCTGCTTGTGCTGAAGGGTTAAACGCATCGCTGGTTTCTGTTGCTGGCAAATCGTTCATCGTTGAACTAGGCCCCTCCGGTCGTTGCCGGTTGCTGTATCAAGGTTATGACGCGCTCTTGAGTCTGCCTGGACGCCACCAAGCCGAAAACGCCATGATGGCAATTTTGATCGCGGAACAAATGCGCCAACTCGGCTGGACGATTGAACACCACGCCATCGAAACAGGTTTAAGCAGTACCGTCTGGCCGGGCAGGTTGCAGTTGATCAAATCCGCGAAGCTGCCAGCACCGATTCTTGTGGATGGCACGCACAATCCGGCAGGGGCCGAAACGCTGCGGAATTTTTTGGCGGAAAACTATGATGGCGTTCCGATCACGATGATTTTTGGCGCAATGGCCGACAAATCAGTCGTCGAGATGTCTAAAGTGCTTTTTCCCGTGGCGCAACAACTCATTCTGACCAAAGCCAACAATCCGCGCGCCGCCTTACCAGACACCATCTCCAAGCAAACAAAAGCGCTTCGACAAGACGCGGTTTGTGCCGAAAGTCTTGCCGAAGCGCTTGCGGAGGCCACGCGCATTACGCCAGCCGATGGATTGATCGTGGTTTGCGGCTCGCTGTATCTGGCCGGAGAATTACTCAGCTATTTGACGACGTAAGTAGATTGGTGTGCCGCCATTTTCCAGCCGCCTTTTTCTTTAACATAAATGTGAATGTAGCGCGCATCGGTATTGACCTTATTGCCACCGCTGACGGCTTGCACCAGCCAATGACCCGTCACAATCGCCGTATCGTCAATAACCGTTACTTTGAGGTCGTCGCGTTTGATGGATTCATATTTCGACGCGCCGGATTTGATTTTGGCGTTGTAACTGGCCTTGCTATCCACCGCAGCGTTCGAGTGTGTGTAAATCAACTTGTCGTGGTACAGCTTTTCCAGTGCAGCGACATCGGCCTTGACCAGTGCGTCTTCCCATTGCTGTTCCAGTTTCAAAATTTCCTGCTCAATTTTTCCTGACTGAGCGTTTGCAATTACAGCGGTCAAAATCATAACGATCAAACCTCCAAGAAGTCGTTTCATTATCAAATCTCCTATTTGAAAATTGAGTCTCCAAGTCAGTACCGCGCGCGGTAGCAAGCGGCATTCTTTGCAGACTCGCTCCCTAACGGTTGCGGCACTGACTTAGTCATTTGATTACAGCCAATTACAGTTCGTTGATTACCAAGTCTTCGTAAGTGTCGCGGCGGCGAATGACTTCGATTTTGCCGCCTTCGTCCAGCAGCACGGCAGCCGGAAAGACTCTGCCGTTGTACGCAGTCATTTGCGACGCGGTGTATGCGCCTGTGTTTAGCATCGCGATGACTTCGCCAACCTGCACGCCCGCAGGCAGCAAACGGCAATCTGGCAAGTGACCTTCGCCGTGCATGTCGAAATACACGTCGCCTCCGTCGCACAATGGCCCGGCCATGCGGTATCGCTCGTTGTGGGCTTCGCCCGCGCGCGAAGCGTTCACCGCGTGGTAATACCAGTGATACAGCACCATTGAAAGCATCAGGTTGTAACCGGCGTCGGTCAGCGCCCAGGCTTCGCCGGTTTCCGGGCGGGTTTTGATGTTGCGAACTTTGGTCAGAATTGTGACGGCATCGGCGATGACGGCCCGTCCGGGTTCCATAACGATTTCCAGGTCATCCAGCAGATGTTCTGCTCCGGCTTCGCGTGCTGAAGCGCGAACGACATCAATCGCGTTGGCCATCATTTCCGCTGCGGTCAGGTTGGCGCCAAGCATCGCGCGTTCGTCGTCGCTGATTTCATCAGCGTGCGCTTCGTCCCGCAAGTAGTTGACCGGGATGCCGCCACCGATGTTGATGTGCTCGAGCTTGTGGCCGGTTTCTCCGCGAAGCCACAAAAGATGGTCCCACATTGCCGAAAACGCAGCGGCGTAAGGTTCAGGGTCAGGCGTTTGCGAACCTACGTGAATGTGCAACCCGGCCAGGTTGATCAATTCCGGGTTGGAAATGGCGCGAATCATCATTTCGCGTGCTTGTGAAGGCGAAACGCCGAACTTCGATGTGTAGAGCGCCGTCTGCAATCCAGCGTGCGAACGCGTGCCAACTCCGGCAACCAATCGAACTGTGACGTTGGCGCGTTTTTTCAGCTTCGCCGCGACTTGTTCCACTAGTTCCAGTTCAAACGGCGAATCCAGATTGATTGTGTAAATTCCGGCTTCGATGGCTTCGGCGATTTCTTTTTCTGTTTTTGAAATGCCGTTCATTTCAATCTGGTCCGGGCGGAACCCTGCGCGCAAAGCTTTGAACAATTCGCCACCGGAATTCACTTCGACATCAATTCCGGCTTCGCGCACCACGCGCAGCACGCCCAGCAGGTTGTTGGCTTTTGACGCAAAACAAAGCTTCAGTTTCGGATGATGGGTTTTTGCTTCCATCAGCCGCGCGATGTTTTGCCGAATGCGCGGCGCGGAAATGACAAACAGCGGCGCGTCGAATTCTTCAGCAAGCTTGATCGTGTCAACGCCGTTGATGTGCAGATGATTGTTTTTGATTTCCAGGTAGCCCGGAATCGTCCAGGCAGGTTGAGTGTTGGCAACTGTCATTTAGATAGAGTTCTTTCGTGGAATAACCCGCTTCCTACCGGTCGCGGTACTGACTCAAAGTAGTGAAATTGCGCGGGCGATAATGAAGTTCGATTTTCGCAGTGCATCTTCCGCGGCTTCGCGCGAAGCGTTGGTTTTGACCATCACAATGGCAATGCGCAAATCCCAGCCAGCGGTTTCAAGCACAGTTTCAGCCGCCGCTTTGTCCAGATTGCATTCGGCCATCACCAATCCTGTAGCGCGATGGCGAAGTTTGATGTTGCTGGTTTTCAAGTTGGTCATTCGATTGCCAGTGACATAACCCAGTCGTACCATCGTCATCGTTGAAAGCATATTCAGCACCAGTTTTTGAGCCGTGCCGGATTTCAGCCGTGTCGAACCGGCGATGACTTCGGGGCCGACAATTGGTTCGATGGCAATTTCGGCAGCGGCAGCAAGTTCGGAGTGTTCGTTGCAAACGATGCAAATTGTCAGCGCACCAATTCGCCGAGCGTATTCCACAGCGCCGATTGTGTAAGGAGTTCGCCCGCTGGCGGCGATTCCCACCAGGCAATCGTTGGCGGTAAATCCGCGCGCCTGCAAATCTTTTGCTCCGGCTTGGCGGTCATCTTCGGAAGCTTCGACGGCTTTGTAACAGGCGTCGTACCCTCCGGCGATGATGCCTTGCACCAGTTCTGGCGAAACGCCAAACGTTGGCGGACATTCCGCCGCGTCTAAAACTCCCAATCGTCCGCTGGTTCCTGTGCCGGTGTAAAACAATCTGCCTCCACGCTGCAAACGTTCGGCGATGCCATCAACCGCGCGTGCGATAGCGGGCAAGACTTTTTCGACAGCTTCGGCGACTTTGTTGTCTTCAGCATTGATGACGCGCAGCGCTTCCAGCGTGGGCAGTTTGTCTATTTGCGCCGTGTTCGGGTTGATCTGTTCGGTTGTGGTCATAAAGTCATTTACCACTCATTGCCAGCGCCATTTTCACAGCGCCAATCACTGGAGGATCGAGCGGCGGAGCAACTTCAGCATTTGGCGCAATTTTATGAATCTCTTCGCTGAGAGGTTTCAGGACCAATTCGCCAGCTTCGAACACGCCGCCAACGTATGACAGGCGAAAACTATCGCGCTCCATTTGAAGCTGTTCAATTACGGCAATTGCAGTTTTGGCCAGTTCGCGGGCCGCGTCGCGCAAAATCCCGATAGCGACTTCGTCACCCTGGTTAGCGGCTTGGACGGCGATAGGCGATAGCTGCGCAATCTTGGATTGAACTTCGCCTTTTTCCTTGGACGAAGAATCGTAAATCACGGTTGTCAATTCCGGGGGCGAAGACACGCCGAAATGGCGCAGCACGGGCGCGGTCATGCTCGTCGCTTCGCCGCGAAAGTCATACGACATCATCACGGCTTCCAGCGTGCGGCGACCAATATAATTGCCGCTGCCTTCGTCACCCATAATGGGTCCCCAGCCTCCGGCACGCGCAAAACGTCCACGCGAGTTGATTCCGCAGGCAATCGAACCGGTTCCGGCAATGATGACGACTCCTGGTTGATTACTGGTCGCTCCGGCCAGTGCCACGCGAGCATCGGTTTCCAGCGAAATTGACCGAATCGGCAGCACACATTTCAGCGCATCCATCATCTGGCGGTGGTAATGGGGTTGAGAAACTCCGGCCAGCCCAATGCAGGCGTCGGCAATTTGCTCAACTTCGATTCCAGCTTGGCGGCAAGCGGCGCTAACGGCTTGCAGAATGTGGTTGACAGCATTTTCCAAACCCACGCGCAACAGGTTTGCAGCAGCGGATCGGCCTTCGCCGCAAACGATTCCCCTTTCATTAACAATGACCGCCCGGGAATTGGTTCCGCCGCCATCTACACCAAGCCAAAAACGCGGTTGTGTGTGCATGTGCACATCAATAGAAACAGCTTCTGATGTCACGGTATTCATTCGAATTCACAATTATTTTTATGATTTGGGCCATAGTGGTCGGACTATTCAATAACGATTTGTCTAACTCGTAAGTCGAATCATAAAACGCGTTGTGGGATAAACAAAACCAGGGTGGTGTCGAGGCGGACTGACGCACCGGCTTGACAGCCTATCTAGCGGCCCCTATACTCCCCGACTTTCAAAGGACAAACTAACATCATTCTGCAACAAGCAAGGAGTCTAGACTGTAATGCCAAATCATAAATCTGCTGAAAAGCGTGACCGCCAGAACAAAAAGCGCAACGCGATCAACACTTCCCACCGCACCAGACTGCGAAATCAGATTAAGAAACTGCGTACGGCGATTTCTGCAGGCGACCAGGATCAAGCCCAGTCGCTGCTGGCTGCCACGGTTTCCGTGATTGATAAATCCATTCAGAAAGGTGTGCTGCATCGTAATGCAGCGGCTCGCCACAAATCGCGCCTGACGACTCACGTCAACGAATTGGCCACCAAGTAGTTTTTGACAAAACTGGCCATCGTTCCCGTTCGAGCTTTTAGCCAAAGTGAATGAGCCTAGCTTGGTGCAGAACAAGATAAAAAGCCGGTCTGATGACCGGCTTTTTTGTGGTCAGCACTTCTTTAGATTTCAGTTTTTCACCAGTGCCATCCTGCCTTGCCAGTCCCTATTGTCGCGCCAGAGTAATGCGCACCATCTTTCATCTCTGCAACCATTCCTCGCAATCACTTAGAACGTCCCAGGTTGTTTGACGCTTAAAATTTCGCGGCGTAAAACCGGCGCGTTAGAAAGGACTTTATTGCAGTCCTAAGTCGCCTGACGCTTTGGAAAAACTGTGCTGAATCGCCGAAACGCGGATCGTGGTGATTGCGGTGTCAGGAGAAAAAATCTATCCATAATTTAGGAGAGAAAATGAAAACAATCCTTTTACGCAGCGCCTTATGCTTGGCAGTGCTTACTTCTGTGCCATCCTTGGCAGCTTTCGCGCAATCCAGTGTTTCTGCAAACTCAGCTCGCGCCGATTCGGACCAAATCCTGAAAGATATCCTCAACGAAGTGCGTCAGCTACGAGCTGATCTTCAAAGGCTGAATGTAAACGCGCATCGTACACAAGCCTTGCTTGACCGGATCAAGGTGCAGCAAGAACAAGTCGTTCGTCTGAATCGTGAGGTTGGCAATGTGCGTGATGAACTGGCGGGAGTGCGCAATAGACAGGCCAAGATTAAAGATGCTCTTGAATTGCTTGAAAAGCAAAAAGCCGCTGGCATGGTCAGGGAAGAGGAAGTAAAAGCTGTCGCCGCCGAGTTGGAAGAATTGAAACAGCGCGAACAAATGTTGACGGAGCGCGAGCCGCGGCTATCTGCCGAGCTTGACCTAGCACGCGCAACTCTGGCGCAACTGAACGCTCGATTGGATGAGTTGGAGCAGGAACTTCTCACGCCGCCTGCGGGGCAATCGCCAACGAAGAAGAACTAATTGGTTGGTCGTGGTTTTCTATGTGTCCGCAAAAGTGTCCCAGACGCAAAAACGGCCACCCGAAGATGACCGTAAGTTGTTGATTTATTTAATCGGGGCGAGAGGATTCGAACCTCCGACCTCTCGGTCCCAAACCGAGCGCACTACCAGGCTGTGCTACGCCCCGATAAGGTTTTAAGACTGGGGCATTATACACGCCAAAGTTGTTTGTTCAACCGATGCGGCAAATGGAGTCGCGCTGTGCCAAATTAGGGATATAGAGCTTCGTCGTGGAGATAGGCTGGGGTGCCAATCTGGAATTGCCTGTGAAGGCTTTTTGCATATAATGACTTCGCCTTGAGCCAAATTGCGATAATCAGCAATCCGTAAATGATTCCGGCTACGATAAGAAACTCAGCAATACTTTATTTGATCTGCCCAAAATGAAGTTCGGGACTGGAGAACTCAAATGCCTGGTACCCTCGATGAAAAAGTTTGGACGACGCTGATTCAGAATATTAAGGCGAGCAGATGCACCCCATTTCTTGGTGCTGGGGCTTCTTACCCCGCGCTACCGCTTGGCAGCCAGATTGCCGAAGAATGGGCAAAGGAATATGGTTACAGTTTTGGCAATCCCCACAACTTGGTCGAAGTCGCACAGTTTCTTGCAGTGGAATATGACCCGCTTTTCCCAAAAGATTTGATCCTGAAACGTATAGCCGCAGCCAAGCAGCCTGATTTTTCAATGCCTAATGATCCCCATGCTTTGCTCGCTGAATTGCCGATAGAGGTCTACTTAACAACCAACTACGATGATTTTTTGACTCAAGCCCTCAAACTGCGGCATCGGGACGTGAAGCGTGAGCTTTGTCGCTGGTACGAATTGCTGGAAAACGAAGTATCAAGATTTGATCAAGGGTACTTACCCACTGTCGCCAATCCAGTTGTCTTTCATTTACACGGCCATAGTAAATCGGAATCTCTGGTACTGACCGAGGATGATTATTTGAGCTTCTTAGCGAACATCGCTCGTAATCCGAATTTGTTGCCACAGCGCATCAGGGAATCGCTTGACCGTTCAATGTGTCTTTTCATTGGTTACCGGCTTGGGGATTGGAATTTTCGGGTACTTTTTCAAAGCTTGCCCAAGCTGCGTATGAAGAACATCGCTGTGCTCAAACCGCCTGACGATCAAATGCTGGCTGATAAGCAGCGCGATTATCTGGAACGCTATTATTCAGCTTTGGATTTGCAGATTTACTGGGGGACAGCACGCGAGTTCTGTTCCGAACTGCGGCAACGATGGGAAAAGGCACAACCCGGCTAAGTTTTTTCCTGAGTTTCAAAAAGCCATTTTTCCACACCGAGCACAGCCTGAAAGCCTGAAAGCGGTTCAACAATCAAAAGGACGTTTTCGTCTTCCAACTGAACTAAGCATATGTTTGAACAAGTAAACAATCCTCAGTCGCCCTTATCGAACAGCGGAAGCCTGCAAAAAAAAATACTGCTTGAAGAGAAAAGGTGGAAAGTTCTGCTGACGGCAATTTCAAAGCAAAAATGCACCCCTTTTCTAGGACCCGAATTGGCATACGGCGAACACCTGAGGGCAAAAATTGCTTTGGACTGGGCACGTCAGGAAGAGAACTACCCTTTTGATGATGATGATGATCTGGCGCGGGTCACGCAGTTCCTGGCGACAGAAAATTACCCGACATACCCCAAAGAACAGTTCATCGAATTATTAAATAAGATGACGCTGCCGAATTTGAACGACGTCAATGAGCCGCATCGCATTCTGGCCCGATTGCAATTGCCAATTTATGTAAAGACAACTTACGACAATTTCATGCTTGAAGCTCTCAAGAAAGAGCATAGAGATGGACGGAGAGAGATTTGTCGGTGGAACAAATACATAGATGTGCCCTCAGTTCTTACGACTGATTATTGGCCAACACCGGCAAATCCGCTTGTCTTTCACTTTTACGGCAATCTGGATTCGCCTAACTCCTTGGTGCTAACGGAAGACGATCACTTAGATTTTTTGGCCAATTTGTCGAGAACAGAATCGCTCATTCCCAGAGACCTTCAGACGGCACTTACCAACACATCGCTGCTGTTTTTGGGCTATCGGTTTTCCGATCTGGATTTCCGCGTCATGTTGCGTAGTTTGGCCCGGTATCTGAGAAAAAATCTTTACGGTCAAACCAAAGCCAATATTTCTGTGCAACTGCTGGCGGTAGGCCAGGATTTGCCGCCGCAAAAGCTTGAACTGGTTGAAAAGTACCTTAGTGAATATTGCGGCCAACTCACCATTACGACCTGTCTGATGACCTGTCAGGAATTTTTGGGCGAATTACAGCGTCGCTGGACAGAGTTCAGCAGAACGAGAGGCGCAAATGAATAAAACCACCCCTACTCAATCGTCCACTCCCTATGTTGGGCCGTATCCTTTCCGTCGTGAAGACAAAGAAATCTTTTTTGGCCGTGATCGCGAAGCGCGCGATTTGATGTCTTGCGTTATCGCCCACTCTGAAACGGTTTTTTATGCGCAGTCCGGTGCAGGCAAGACATCGCTGCTCAACGCGAAATTGCTTCCTATACTTGAGGCGGAAGATTTTGAAGTCCTTCCATCGGCGCGCGTGCAAGGGCCTTTACAAGGTGCCGCGCCAAAAAACATTTATGTTTTTCACACTCTGATGAGTTGGGCAGGGGCGGGAGCCGATCCAAATCGGCTGGCTGGCATGAGCCTGGTCGAATACCTTAAGACCTTGCCGCACAAGACGGACGAAGACGGCGTTGCGAAATTGCGCATTGCCGTGTTTGACCAGTTTGAAGAGTTGTTTACCTTTTATCTGGAGCGATGGCCTGAACGGCTCGGTTTCTTTAAGCAAGTGAGTGCGGCGTTGGAAAACGATCCCTTGCTGCGCGTGGTTTTTTCTATGCGTGAAGACCACATTGCGGAAATGGATCCTTACGCCTCATTGATGCCGGAACGGATGCGTACACGATACCGGCTGGAACGTTTGCGTGAATCGGAGGCACTTAAAGCCGTCGAACGTCCGCTGGAGCCAACCGGTTTCAGGTTTGCACCGGGTGTTGCGAAACGGTTGGTGCGGAATTTGCTCCAAGCCCCAGCCGCAACTTCAGACAATCGCTCGCCTGCTGTCATTGCTCAATTGGAATTTGTCGAACCAGTGCAGCTACAGGTTGTCTGCAAAAAACTTTGGAAGGGAATACAAGGTGAAGAGGAGCCGGAATCAAAGATAATTACTGATAAGTATGTGGAAAAGTGCGCTGACGTAGATGCAGCACTTGCTGAATTCTATGAAGATTGTTTACAGGAAACGATCAAGGAAACCAAAGTCGCTGAATCCGACCTGCGACAATGGTTCGAGCGGGAGTTAATCACTCCGGCTGGCACACGCGGTATGGTTTTTCGCGGACTTAGTGCGACAGAAAGATTGCCCAATCAGGTTGTAGACAAACTGGAAAACCTCTATCTAATCCGGCCGGAAATGCGAGGCCAATCTGCCTGGTATGAACTGACCCATGACCGCTTCATCGAACCGATCTTGGCTTCCAACCGCGGGTGGCGCGCCAAGCAATCAGAATCCGCGCAGTCTGTGCAGCAATTTGAAAAACTGGCTGAGCAGTGGGTTACGGATCACCGTTCTCGTTCCAGGCTCCTCAGTTTTGAACAATACCTGGATGCCCGCCACTGGCAGCGCAACCCGAATCTGGAACTCACTCCCGCTTTGATAGAGTTGATTCGCGCCAGTCAACTTCGCTTGTGGCAATACGCTTTTGCTGCTGTCGCCTCGCTTTTTATTGTCATGGTGGCGTTGATCATCTTCGCGTTTCAACAGGGAGCCAAAGCCGAGCGGTTGCGCAAAGTCGCAGAAGACAAAACCAGGCTAGCTGAAGAGCGGCTGGGCTGGGCTGAAAACGCACAAAAAGAATATGACAAGCAACGCAAGTACGCCATTGATTCCAAGGATTACGCTGAGCAGAGGTGGAACGACGCCGAATCGCAATTGGCGCAGGCGCGAGCCGAATTTGCCAGAGCGAAACAACAATTCGTTGCCGCAGAACGCCAACGTTATGAAGCTGAACTTGAGTCGCAACATGCGAGAGACGATTTCGAATCTGCGAGTCGAAAAATGCAGGAAAGCGAAAAATTACTGGCCCAAGTGAAGGTAGAGCGGGATAAGTTGGTGATGGAAAAGAACAACCTCAGTTCGTCCGCCTTGGCCGCGTATTCCACTCTTGAATTGGACCAGGATCCTCAGCGTGGATTATTGCTGGCGCTGAAATCCGTCGAGGAAAGCCAGAAACCTGGTACGGAGCCGGAGACAGCGGAACAAGCCGAACTTGTGCTGCGAAAGGCTTACTCCAAAGAGGCGCATGCGCCACGAATTCTTCCCAGCGCGAGCGATGAAGTGTCTCGGGCAATATTCAGTTCCGATGGAAGTTTGATCGCCGCTGAGGTTTATGGAGGCGCAGGGTCTATTTGGAATCTTCGCAAGGGCGAGTCAATCAAACTGGACAATTTGAATGGGCCGAACCCAGCCTTGGCATTCAGTCCTGACGGCAAGTGGTTAGCCACGGAATACGGCAGCGAGCAAGACAAAGACGGCTGGGAAGTGATGATATGGGAAGCAGCGACGGGCAAAAAACTGTTTCCGCTGAGCGGGCATAAAGATGCGGTCACGCACATTGCGTTTTCCCCTGACGGCAAGCGCTTAGTGACAGCCAGCAGCGATCACACTGCCCGCGTGTGGAATTTGCAGACCAAAGAATCATTGGTACTGAGTGGCCACGCCAATCGGGTCAATACCGCTGTCTTCAGCCACGATGGCAGATTCATTTTGACAGCCAGCAATGACCAGACAGCGCGGTTATGGGATTTAACCAAAGGGGGAGAGTCGCGTGTGTTGCGCCGCCAAACGAATGAGCCTACGCACTTGAACGATGTCTCCGCCGCGTGGTTCAGCCCGGACGGAAAACTGATCGTCACCACAAGCAAGCCAGTGGAATTGGCTGATAGCGAAGGCAAAACTGCGGCAGATTATTCCGCGCTGGTGTGGAACGGCGCGACCGGCGCTTTTATGGCCGAGTTGAAAGGCCATGAAAGCTGGATCAACAGCGCCGCGTTCAGCCCGAACTCGAAGTTGATTGTGACGGCCAGCAACGACGGCACAACTCGCGTATGGGAGGCGACAACCGGCAAAACCGTAAAGGAACTAGCCGCCGAAGGCAATGCGCTTTTCGTCACGAACGCCAGCTTCGACAACAGTGGAAGCCTGATTTTAACCAGAAGCGATGATGGAATAGCGCGGGTCAGAGATGTTGTGACTGGCGGAGTTTTGAACGTTTACCGGCACAAAAATGACGCATTAATCACCGCTGCCGTTTTTAGTCCCAATGGACAACAAGTGCTGACATCGGGCGATGACCTGACAACCTTACTCTGGGATACGCGCGGGCAAAAGGTGTCGGAGTTGAAAGCCAATGAGGGAGCCTTGAACGCCGCATCGTTCAGCCAAAATGGCAAGTTGATTCTGGCAACCGGCGACAACGGGGCAATCAAGGTTTGGGACACCAATCAGCATCTTGATTTTGGATTGCCTGGACGCATTGCCAGCGTTCGGGCAGTCGCCACTTCGCCGGATGGACGGATTTTGGCCGTGGCCATCAGCAACAGACCGGAAGTGCGCATGTACCTGACCGCTTCCGGGCGCGAATTGACCAGTCTGGTGGGCCACACCGCGCCGGTGAACCGGATTGACTTCAGCCGGAATAGCAGATTTGCGTTGACGGCCAGCGAGGATGGAAGCGCCAAAGTGTGGGATCTGACAACGGCGATTCTCAGGCAACAGCCATTGAAAGCAAAAATCACCTTGTCGGGTCATAGCGGAGCGGTTCTTGACGCGGAATTTAGTCCGAATGGTTTGTATGCCATCACCACTGGCGCGGATCAAACAGTGCGCGTTTGGGACACGGGCACGGAAAATAAGGAGCGCTTCCTTGGACGACTGGTTAGCGTTGCCGATAAAGTGAGATTCAGCCCCGAACCAGAAAGTACCCGGTTTGCAGTATTAGGCAAAAATGGCAAGGTGGTATTGTTTGAAATCGGCTCCGGAAATGTATTGGCGGAGTTAAGGCATGAAAGCAATCAATCGAATCGCCCTCTGGTCAGCGATATTACGAATTTCGCTTTTAGCCCTGATGGGAAAATAATCGCTACTGCCGGGCAAGACGGAATCGTGCACATCTGGGATGCGAAAGATGGAAAGCCTAGGCATAGTCTGCGAGGCCACCGAAATGCGGTGCTCAGCGTGGCGTTCAGCCCAAACGGCAAAAAGGTTGTCACTGCCAGCAGCGACCTTACAGCGCGCATCTGGGAAGTGGATGATGAAAAGCTGTTGCAGGTATTGACTGGTCACACCGGCGCCGTCGGTTCCGCTTCTTTCAGCAAGGATAATCGCCTGGTCATCACGACAGGCAATGACGACGATGGGGCTGTCGCGCGCATCTGGGACGCGGAAACCGGAAAACTTGTTGACAGGCTGACCGAACATTCCGGCGCGGTGGCTAAAGCGGATTTTATCTCTCAGGATCGGATTCTGACCGCCGATGAAGAAGGCGTCATTCGCGTTTGGGATAACAGCAGCGGCAGAGTTATCAGTGCTGTGCGGACTGCCAAAACCAATGTTGTGGCGATCAGCCCGGATGGCGAGATTGCGGCGACGCTGGACAATAATGGCCGCGTCGTTTTGACTTCGATTCGTTCGTCGAACGAACAAAAGGTGTTAACCCTGGAAGTCGAAGCAAAAAGGAATGCGCCAGAAATTCTCTCGCTCGTGTTTTCGCCCAACGGCCAAAAGTTAGCTGCGGCGCTGTCGGATGGCGCGTACATTTGGAACCTGTCTCAATCTGTTGGAAAGAGGTTGACTGAACTTGGTTACAGGCGGATTGACAACATCGCTTTCAGCCCCGACGGACTACGCATGGTGATAGCAGAAAGCAATAGAGGCCTGATTGACGGCACTGCCAAGGTGTTCGATGCGGACACAGGCAACAGTCTGATAAGACTAGATGGCCACTTGGGACCAATCAGAAGCGTAGCTTTCAGTGCCGATGGCAAGAAGATCGTGACGACTGGAAATGATCTCAAATTAAAGCTCTGGGAAGCGCAAACAGGAAAGTTATTAAGCGAGCTACACGCGAATACGTTGATTCACCAGGCCGCTTTTAGTCCGGATGACAGGTGGTTGATTGGTGCCGGCGAAAATGGTCAGGCGATGCTTTGGGACATCCGAAACAGCACTTTGATCGGCTTATTTGAAGTCAGCCCTGACAAAGCAGTAAAAAGCATTGCTTTCAATTCATCAGGCGATTTGTTTGTCACAGCCAGTTCCGATGGCGCAGCGCGTATTTTCAATTGTGATGTTTGTCGCCCTTTCGAAGTAGTGCTCAACGCGGCTTCCCGGCTTAAAACACGTGAATTCACCGATGCAGAGCGGAAGCGGTTTGGGATTAAGTAACGGCATTTCCTCCGCTCACATCACCAATTCTGGCGGCGGAGTAAGGATATTGCCGAGCGCGGCTTCGTCAAGGTGATAGTTCGTGCCACAAAAGTGGCAAGTCAAATCAGCGCCTTTATCTTCCGCCAGCATCTCGGCAACTTCTTCAGCGCCAAGCATCGAGACAATACTGACGGCGCGTTCGTAAGAACATTTGCAGCGAAATTCAACCGGATGGGTTTCCAGCAGGTCAAACGGCAAATCTCCGAAAACCATACTCATCATTTCTCGGGCATCTGCGCCACTCAGAATCATCTCTGTGACGTGCGGAGAAACAGCGACAATGGTTTCGATTGCGGCGACGATCTTTTCATCCGCTCCGGGCATCACCTGAACAAGGAAGCCGCCCGCGGCAGAAATTCTGCCTTGTTCCGGTTCGACGAACACTCCCAAGGAAATCGCCGAATTGATCTGTTCCGACGTCGCTAGATAATGCGCGATGTCTTCGGCAATTTCTCCGGAAACAATTGGCACGGAGCCTTGGTAGGGTTCTTTGGCAAAGCCGATTTCCCGGCCAGCTTCACGAATGACATACAGCATGCCGTTGCCGACAATGGCGCTGACGTCCAATTTGCCGGACGCGTTTGGCGGAGCCTCAGCCAACGGATTTTTGACATAACCGCGAACGGTTCCGTGTCCGCTGGCTTCGGCGGTGATGCCGCCGAGTTCGCCTTTGCAATCAAACCGCAATGTAATGAATTCAAGGTCTTTGTATGTTCTTCCCAGCAGCAGCGCCCCGGTTAGCGCCCGGCCTAAAGCTGCCGACGCCGTTGGCGTTGTGCCGTGCCGTCCGCATGCTTCGTTAACCAGATTGGTCGTCACCGCGGCGAGAACGCGAATGGTCGAATCCGCGAGCGTGCCTTGAATCAGATGATCTTCTCGTTCCTGCACAAAATCCTTTCGATTACTTCTGCGTAATGGTCAAACCTTCGCGAGCAATGCGGTAATTGATGACGTGCCCGCCAGCTTGGCTCAGCGCCGCTTCGACATCGGCTTTGCGGCCAGGTTGGCAGTAAAACGCCACACAGCCGCCACCGCCTGCGCCGCAAACTTTAGCAGCTTCGCCGCCATTTTGTTTGGCGATTTCGATCAACTCATCAATGAAGGGTGTTGTGATGGTCGGAACTAGTTCCCGACGGCTGGCCCATTCTTCGGCGAAGATTGCGCCGACTTGATCAAACGCTTTCGCGGTCAAGGCTTCGTCAATTTTCAGCGCCGTGTCGCGTATGCGGTCGAAACGCTCAACGATGTCGCCTTCGCGATCAATGTGTTTTTTGTACATCTCCCAGTTGTTGATGCCGGAATTGCGCGGCGCTCCGGTGAAACACAGCGCAACACGATTTTCCAGCTCGTCCAGGTCGGTCACGACTTCTTCGCGGACGACGCCTTCAACATCCAGTTTGACGCGTGAGACTCGGCCATACACGGCAGGAAAGTAGTCCTGATAACCGGCAGGAACCTTCAGCACCTGTGTTTCGACATTGATGGCAATGAAAGGCAGCCGTTCGATAGGATACCGCCCGCCAACCAGTTGGTTCAGCGCGCCGCAAACGGCAATGTTCAATGCGGAAGAACCCGCCAGTCCCGCTCCCGCGGGAGCCATACAATCGGTCGTGATGTTCAAACCGGTTTCAGGCTTAAAGTGGTAAATCAGCTTCGAGATCAACGATAGTTCGTCATCGCCGCGAAGCTCTTCCAGCGAATTGGCTTCGACGCGAACTCCTCGGTCTTTTGATTCGACAATAAATTTGCCATCGTCGCGCGTTTCCAGCCGGCAGCGCGCGAACTGGTCAATGGCGAAATTGATGGTTTGTGTGTTGTCGTGAAACAGGTATAGCGGCCACAGGTCAATTGTCCCTCCGGCCAGGTCAATGCGCGTGGGCGCTTGTGATTCGATAATCAACGAAAACCTCCTGAAACTTACATTGAGATGTTGGGGATCAGATGTGGTGAGAGCCGATTTGTCTTGACCGGCGCTGTTCGGGCGGGAGTCTGTCTTTGATGGTTTTGTCTTCTTCGGTAAAGTCTTTGACGGGATCCTTTCTGACAGTGTCTATGGCTTCAGGAAAGGTCTCTGGAAATTTTTCGTGCAATTTTTCGTGAATAAGTGGCGGTTCCATCGGCTCCATTTCAGGCACTCGACGGCCAACAACGAAAATCTCGACCAGATAAAGAACCAGCGCAATCGCAATGGCAATGCCGAAAGCTACCAACAGTAGCATGCCTGCTTTCTGCACACGCCCGACGACAACGCCAATGGCTCCGCTGAACGAAAAGCCCATGCCAATCAACACCAAAGCCCAGGCTGCGCAACTGACCAATGTCAAAGGCAAAAAGCGGCGTAAACGCATGTGGGCGAACCCCCAGAAAACGGCGCTGGCTGTTCGCAAACCATAGACGTATTTGACCAGAAAGATCGAATAAAGACCGAACCGTGCGCAGAGTTTCTCGAGTCTCGGTTGCGCGCGTTGATAAAAAACTCTGTGCTTGATCCATTCCTTGCCGCGATAACCGACCAGATAGCTCAGCGAATCGCCAACGAAGCCGCCGAGCGTGCTTACCAGCAGGGCTTCGCCGAAACTGAAGAGGCCGTAATGAGCCAGAACTCCGGCAAAAAGCAAAGTCAGATCGCCTTCGATCATGACACCGAAGAAGACTGCCCATAGACCATACTCTCTGATCAAATCTTCGATTAGCATCTATTAGAGCCTGTGTCGCCAGCGGCTGATGACGGGGCAAGGCAGTGATTTAACCGTCTGCCTTGTCCAGCAACTGACAACATGTTCTCCAGCCGCTTCACGCTTTGAGAACAGGAGAACACAGATTTGAAAACCGGTCAGTAAAAAGCACCACATTGCGCGCTTGTTGCAGGTTTGAGCACGTGTTCTGCGCGCTTGAGCGGCGTAAAGATACTTGAAGCCCCCAAACAGCGCAAGCAGGGTTTATTCAGTCATAAACAACCCGCAAAATCCAAAATTGACAGCCATTTGCAGCCGTTTTATAGTCCCCCACAGGTGAATTGTTATGGCAAATACAGGCTCCTCCAGCGTGAATTCTTCAGCGTCCGTTCTGCTTGGCGTAGATTTGGGAACAAACCATATCCGTCTGGGCACGATTGATCGCAAAGGAAAAGTTTTAGCTTTCCGGCGCGAACCTTATCCGGAATCTTCTTTGGCCAGTCCCAGAGCATTGGCGGACCAGTTATTGTCAATCGTCAGCCAGATGATCGAAGAGCAGTCTGTCACTGCTCCGGTTGATGCCGTTGGTGTAGCCTTTCCAGGGTTGATTGACCGGCATACGCAGCGGGCAGTTTTTCTGCCTCACCTGCCAGACCTGTCAGAACTGGATCTGCGCCAGGAAGTGGCGACTCGTTTTGGCGTGCCGGTTTCTTTTGATAGCAACGCCAATGCAGCGGCTTTTGCGGAAATGTGTTGTGGCATTGCCCAAGGCGTAAATGATTTTCTTTACCTGCACATTGGATCGAACGTCAACGCCGGGGTGGTGCTGGGCGGAAAACTACAACGCGGCAAATCAGGCCTGGCGGGTGACATTGGCCAGATGAACATTTATGTCGAGCATCTGGGAGAATCCGTTCGACTGGAAAGCATGGCTTCAGCCGAAGGAATTGTCCGGCGTACCCGCGACCGTTTGCATCGCGACCGCACCTCGTCGCTTTCCAGGCTTGGCGCCATGGGCGGATTCAGTTACGACGACATCATCGAACAAGCGCATCTGGGAGACGACCTTGCCAAGCTGATGCTGCAGCGCACCGGAACTTTTCTTGCCGTGACGCTTGCTGACATCATCAGTTTGCTGAATTTGGAAATGATCGCCGTCGGAGGCGCTCCTGCAGGACGCCAAATTCTGGTTTCCGCTATTGAGGCCGAAGTGCGAAAACGCACATCCGAAATTGCGCTGGAAGATTGCCGGATTGTGGCAGCCGAAATCGGCGCTGAAGCTTCGGTTATTGGCGTGGCGCTGCTGGCGGCTCAAGCCAGTTAGCATCACTCAGTCTTCAGCTTCTTCAATCTTGATATTGCGCCGGTTTGGGGCACGCACGACAACAGCGCGGCGAGTGGGAACCAGAGCTTGTGTGGCTTGCGGGTCGTGTTCGATGATGGTTTGGTTGGCCATGTAATCGCGCAGCAGTCCGAAGAAACGATTGAATTCCTGCTGCATCTGATCCATTTTTTCGCGCATGTTCAGAATGATTTCAACTCCGGCCAGGTTAACGCCCAGATCGCGCGTCAGATTCAAAATCAATTCCAGCCGCTCTATATCTTCATCACTGTAAAGCCGTACATTGCCGTCAGAGCGCGATGGTTTCAGCAACCCCTCGCGTTCGTACATGCGCAAGGTTTGCTGATGCACGCCGTAATGATCGGCAACTGCGCTGATTGTGTAACCTTTGGCTTTTCGCTTCATACGATTACGGATTGTGGCTCAAAAAGTATGTTCGGCCCGCAATCATTCCAGCCCGAATTCAACCCTCGGATTTTCGGGATTTCGTTGAGCAAACTGTCTCAGCAATTCTTTTGAGTCTTCATCAATGATTTTGGGCAGCACGATTTTGACTTCGACGTATTCATCGCCGCGCGTTGAACCGCGCAAGCTGGGCGCCCCTTTCTCTTTCAGGCGAAATACTTGCCCGGATTGCGTGCCGGGCGGAATGCGCAATTGCGCTTTTCCGCTGACGGTTGGTACTTCGATCTTTGCCCCCAGGGCCGCTTCGGGCAGCGTAATGGGAACCGTACAGTGAATGTTGTCGCCTTTGCGGGTAAAGATTTTGTGCGGTGCCACATTGGTGACGATAAACAGGTCGCCTGGTGGCGCACCCATTCGTCCGGATTCACCTTTGCCAGCCACGCGCACCCGCGATCCGGTATCAACGCCCGCAGGAATCCGCACTTTCACCGATTCAAATTTAGGCACGATGCCTTTGCCGGAGCATACAGGACAGGGCGGGCGGAGTTTGCCTGTGCCGTTGCAAACATTGCAGGGCTGATCGAAGCGCAGAAACCCTCCGCCTGAGGAAATCTTGCCCGTGCCATTACAATTTCCGCAGTTGACCAACGCCGCTCCCGGAGTTTCGCCAGCGCCGTTACAGCGGGCGCAGACTTCACTGCGGCGAACGTTAATATTCGTGGTAAGGCCGTTGATGGATTCTTCAAAGCTGATGGACAGCGGAAGCTCAATGTCAGCACTGCGCCTGGGTTGTGGACGGTCCTGGGCGCGCGAAGCTCCGCCGCTGAACAAGTCGCTGAAAATGTCTTTGAAGCTTTGGCCGCCTCCACTGGCAGTTTGACCCGCTGTTGCTCCGCCACCGCCGCCGGTAAAAACACTGCCCCAGTCGAAATCAAAGCCGCCCGCCCCCGCCGCTCCAGCGCCCGCCCCACGAGCCGCAGCGTCCCGCAAATTGTCACTGTAGCTTCCGAACTTGTCGTACACTTCGCGCTTTTTTTCATCCGACAGGACGTCGTTGGCTTCGGAGATTTGTTTGAATTTCTCCTCAGCCGACTTGTCACCCGGATTTACGTCAGGATGATGCTTGCGCGCCAAGCGGCGATACGCCTTGCGTATGTCGTCCGCGGACGCCGTTCGGCTGACGCCAAGGATTTTGTAATAGTCTTCTTTCTGAGCCATTTCTTTTGGGGTCGAGAGACGAAGGGAAAGAGGGATTTTCGTCCGATCGCTTTGTCCCTGGTCCCTCAGCCGCTCAATCTTCGGTCGTAATTTCCACCTGTCTGCCGGTGACTTTATCGCGTTTAGGCAGCGTAACTTTCAGCACGCCTCGCTCCAGGTCGGCAGAAATGTTATCAGCGTCAATCCGTTCAGAAAGGCTGAACGTGCGCTCGAATTTTCCGTAGGAATTTTCCAGGCGATGAATGTTTTCTCCATTCGGATCGTGCGTCCATTGGCGCTCGCCTTTCAGGATCAACGTGTCATCCACTACCTTCAACTCCAAATCGGCCAAAGAGACTCCGGGAACCTCTGCTGTTAGCACGAAACCTGTTTGCGTTTCGTAAATGTCCACCGGAGGCGACCAGGCACCGTGTTGCTGCGGTTCGACCGTGTATAGATTGGGGCCTCGCAGCAATTGCGCCAGTTGTTCTTCAACCGACGTAAGTTCGCTAAGTAAATGATGTTGCTTCGCCATAATCAGGAGATCGTGATTAGAAGGTGGGAGTTGGGCGATAAGAGAAGGATGGTTACCCCCATCTCCCAACTCCTGGCTTCTACTTCTTGTCGTCAACGTCAATGTATTCGGCATCAATCACATCGTCATTGCTGCCACCAGAGCCAGCGCCGGCTCCTGCCGCCTGACTTTGCGCATCAGGTTCACCGCCCGTGGATTGCTGCTGATACAGCGCCTCAGCGATCCGGTGCGAAATGCGCGTCAAGTTGTCTAGCTGTGACTGGAATTGATCCGAAGTGTTCGATTCGACAGTCTTCTTGGCTTCGGCAATCGCCGTTTCCGCTTCCGAAATCAAGCCAACCGGAATCTTCTCGCGATTTTCTCCAATGATCTTTTCTGTGTTGAAGATCATGGAATCCAGATGATTTTTGGTTTCAACCGCTTCGCGTTTGCGCTTGTCCTCTTCCGCGTGCGATTCGGCGTCTTTCATCATCTTGTCAATTTCGTCCTTTGACAGGCCCGAAGAAGCCGTGATGGTGATTTTCTGTTCGCGGCCAGTGCCTTTGTCACGAGCAGAAACGTTAACGATGCCGTTGGCGTCAATGTCAAACGTCACTTCAACCTGAGGCACGCCGCGCGGCGCGGGCGGAATCCCCACCAGGTGGAATTTGCCCAGCGTGCGGTTATCGCTGGCCATTTGGCGTTCGCCCTGCAAAACGTGAACTTCGACCGACGTTTGATTGTCCGTTGCAGTCGAAAATGTTTCCGATTTGCGAGTCGGGATCGTGGTGTTGCGTTCAATCAGTCGAGTGTAAACGCCACCCAGTGTTTCGATACCCAAACTTAGCGGAGTCACGTCCAGCAGCAACAGGTCTTTTACCTCGCCAGACAGAACGCCTGCCTGAACTGCGGCTCCGATCGCGACGACTTCGTCCGGATTGACGCCTTTGTGCGGCTCTTTGCCGAAGAATGTTTTGACCATCTCCTGAATCTTCGGAATACGTGTCGAGCCACCGACCAGCACGACTTCGTCAATTTTGCTGGCATCCACGCCCGCGTCTTTCAACGCCTGGCGGCAGGGATTCAGGGTGCGCTGCAAAAGATCATCAACCAGAGATTCAAACTTGGCGCGGGTCAGTTTCATCACCAAATGCTTCGGCCCGGATTGGTCCGCGGTGATAAACGGCAGATTGATCTCTGTTTCCATCGTCGAAGACAGCTCAATTTTGGCTTTTTCAGCGGATTCTTTCAGACGCTGCAGCGCCATTTTGTCGTTCGACAAATCAATTCCCTGATCTTTTTTGAACTCGTCAATGATCCAGCGAATCAGCCGTTCGTCCACGTCGTCGCCGCCCAAGTGAGTATCCCCGTTGGTGGACTTCACTTCGACCACGCCTTCACCGACTTCCAGAATCGAAATGTCGAACGTGCCTCCGCCGAAGTCAAACACGGCGATGGTTTCGTTCTTCATTTTGTCCAGGCCGTAAGCCAGCGCCGCTGCCGTGGGCTCATTGACAATGCGCAACACGTCCAGACCCGCGACCTTGCCTGCATCCTTGGTGGCCTGGCGCTGAGCGTCGTTGAAATAAGCGGGAACGGTGATGACAGCCTGGGTAACTTTTTGTCCCAGATAATCTTCCGCAGCTTGTTTCAGTTTTTGCAGAATCATCGCCGAAACTTCCGGTGGGGAATATTCCTTGCCATCGGCAACAACACGAACGTCACCGTTCGATGCCTGCGTGACTTTATAAGGGACCTGTTTGGCTTCTTCGCTGATTTCGTCGAAGCGGCGGCCCATAAAGCGTTTAATTGAATAAACTGTGTTTTCAGGATTGGTGACCGCCTGACGTTTGGCCACCTGGCCGACCAGACGATTGCCGTCTTTGGTAAAACCGACAACCGATGGCGTGGTTCGGCCCCCTTCTGAGTTGGTGATGACAGTAGGTTCACTGCCTTCCATAATGGCGACGACTGAATTGGTCGTCCCCAAGTCAATGCCTATAACTTTGCTCATATCTCCTCCTTGGAACTCTAACAAGCCTAAAGCTCTGAGCCAGCAAAACTTTAATTGATAATAGCGTTGGCGTTTGCGCCAGAATTAAACGAGCGCAGTATAGATACTTGAGTCTTCGACTGTCAAGAAATATGATGCGAACAATGATGGAATCTTCTTTAGTCTTCTGACTGAGGCTTGGAGTCTCGAATTCTGGATTTTAATTCGCTGGTAGTAATGATGGTTCGGCGAGGTCTGTCCGTAATTTCTTCCTGAACGATCAGGCCAGTAGTGGGGGATCCGGATTCTGACAGGCCCACAAGACGCCCTTCTCCGGTTAACAGAGTTGCGCCTGTACGGCGGTAAAAACCGGATTCTTGATAGATTTCTTCCAGAATGCCCAGTACGACTTTGGTAATGGCAATTACGGGTACAGCCAAAATGATCCCAAGCAAACCAAACAAGTTGCCGCCTATGACCAATCCGACCAGAACCCACATGGGATGCAAGTTAAGCCGACTACCCAACAGTTTTGGCGTCAGATAATAGCCTTCCACGCTTTGCACAATGGTGAAAACGATTAACACGCCGGTGATGCGCCCAAAGCCTGCTCCATCCAATGCCACGAAAAATATCGATAACCCCAATCCAATCAGCGTTCCCAGATAAGGGACGAAATTCAGCAAGCCTGACAGCATTCCGATCGTAAATCCCAACGGAACCCGCAAAATCATGAAGCCAACAGAATACATGGCCCCCATTGCCAATGCGATCAGCAATTGATTTCGGACATACGAAGACAGGACATTGTTGATCTGGCCCATCAAATCTGTTGTTGCAGTGCGAAAGCGCGGCGGAATCAGCCGGTCAATCCGGTCACGCATTCCGCGATAATCTGCCAATAGGTAATAGATAAAAAAAGGAATCAACAACAGGTCCAATATCGAAGCCGTCAGGTCAACCAGTTTGAATAAACCGGTTTGCAGCCATTTGCCGACCCAACTGAGGATGCTTTCCGGTTTGATGGAGTAATTCGTGACCTGCTTCTCAATTAATTCGGAAAGTTGAGGGTTGACCTGTTTGATTTTTAGAAACAAGGCTTCTTTTCGGGCCTGGTCTTCCCACAATGCCTGGGCCTGTGTGTAAGACTGGTTCAACTGATTCCAAACAGAGGGGATGACGAAAATCAGCACCAGCACAACCAGCAGGGAAGCAGCCGTAATTCCCAGCAATGTGGAAGAAGATCGTGACCAGCCTCGCCGCTCAAACCAGCTCACAAGCGGAGCCAACATGTAAGCCAGCGCGACGGAAATCAGCATCGGAACCAGAACGATCCGACCGCTGATGAAGACAAAGGCGAGAAAGACAATCGCCAGCAGCGCAACCGGAATCCAGCGCATCCATTCAATCGGCGTAAGCCGGTTATCTGAGCCGGAGTTCTTTTCAGGATTCTGATCTTTCACTCGACTCCTTTTCACTCATCAACCGGTTGATATGCCAGATGTAGTGCAGTCCGGAAAAAACCGTGATTGCCAGCGTGGCATAAAACGCCACCGGCAAGAAATCCGTAAAAATGCCAAAGGCGTTTGCTCCCAGAAAAAACACAATCATCGTAATTTGAACAACTGTGTTAAGTTTGCCTGGGAATGACGGTCTGAAGCCGCTGAACCCCGTGGTCATATTAATGACCAAAGCGGCCAGCACGATGATCACGTCCCGGCTAATGGCAGTGGCTGTCAACCAAAAGGGAATTGGCGGTGTGACGGTGAAATGTGGCAGCGTCAAAACAATGAATGCCGTCACCAGCAACAGTTTGTCCGCCATTGGATCAAGAATCGCGCCGAGCTGTGTTTTTTGATTGAAAGAGCGGGCCACCAGCCCGTCAAGCCCATCGGTCACGGCAGCGATGACAAAGACTCCCAATGCCCAATCGAAACGCCCGTAGTTTGCCACCGTCACGAACACGGGGATCAGGATGAGGCGAAGCACTGTGAGAAGGTTGGCAACTGTCAGAACGGATGACATTGCATCTTTCGGGTTTGGCAGATTTGGCCCGCTTTCAGCCAGATTTTGAGCCTGCCTTGGCAAATTTCAGATTTTAGAGTCGAGATCAAACGGCTGATCCACTTTTCAATTGCGCTGGTTAAGTTTCATAACGGTAACCGCACGAACATCTTAACCTGACGCGAAGGCATAATATCTTTTCGATTTTTCTTTTGAAAGCTTTTTGGCAATAATGCGAGGGTTATGCGAACTTTAGTGGTTGGTGATATTCACGGAAAATTGGCGTTGTTCAACCGCTTGCTGGAAACGATGAAATATCAAGCCGGAGAAGACAAGCTGATTTTGATTGGCGATCTGGTGGACCGCGGCGAAGATTCGCGCGGCGTCGTTCAGCGAGCCATGGAATTGCAGCAGGAGGCGCCTGACAGCGTGATCATACTCAAGGGTAACCATGAAGCGATGATGCTGTCGGCATTGACCGACCCGGAAGGCGAGCAGGCTGAGTTATGGCTTTACAACGGCGGTGTCGAAACGCTGCACAGCTATATCAACTCTGAAGGCGAATTCGATGTGCCGGAAGAGCATTGGCGGTTTATGGAGTCGCTGCCGACCTGGCACGAAGACGAGCATGCGATTTACGTCCACGCTGCGCTGCCTGAAGAAGCAGGCAAATTTATTCACCCAAGCGAAATGAGCGATAGCCCGGAAATTTACTGGTCGCGTAACCGCCATTTTTTCAGCAATTACCGGGGCAAGACGGTCATCTTCGGTCACACCATCACTGGAATGCTGTTTGGTGAGCGCGAAAAAGTCTGGCTTCGCGACAATTTGATTGGCGTGGACACCGGAGCGTATCTGACCGGCACTCTGTCTGGCGTCGAAATGCCGTCGCGGCAGGTGTTCAGCGTCAGCGAAATGGCGGAAGACGGCGAAGACATCATTCAAGGCAAAGCTGCCGGAGTGAAAATGAAATTCTGGCTTTGAGCCAAACACGTGGACAGGATTGGCAGGATTTTTCAGGAGGAATAGAGATCAATTGCCATCCAAATACGAATCCTTTTCGGTTCTGTAAATCCTGTCTATTTTTCCCGTCCCACATCTTGCAAGCTTCAGTTCACCTTTACGAATCCCACGGGCAAGCCAGCCTAGCCGCTGCCAATGCTGTCGCTGCTGAGATTTGCCGCTTGATTTCCGAACGCGGCCGAGCCATTGGCATTTTTTCTGGCGATCCCACACAGGCAGAGTTGCTGAATCAGTTAGCTCAGGCCGAAGGTATTGAATGGACACGGGTAATTGGATTTCACACAGCAGAGGTTTTGGGTGCTGATGAAACTGCGCCGCATTCCCAGCGAAAATTTCTCTTTGATCATCTGGTGCGACGAGTTCCGATGGCTGAATTCCACGGCATACGCGGCGAGGCTGCCAACCCGGAAGCAGTCTGTGCGAATTACGCTGCGTTGCTGAAAACGCGTCCACCAGATTTTGCGTTGCTTGGAATTGGAGAGAACGGAGAACTGGGGGCGATTGCTTCACGCGATTGCAGTTTCAATGATTCTGCCGCAGTGAAGGTGACCGATTCGGCGATCATATTGACGATCCCGATGCTGGTAACTTGTCAGAGCTTGTTCCTCATTGCCACCGGCAAAAGCATACAGAAAACCGAGCGCGCGGCGCTAACAAGCGAAGTTTCGCCAACCTGCCCAGTGTCAATTTTGCAGACTCATCCGAACGCGCATCTGTTTGTAGAGCGGGAAGCCGCGCCCTTTCTCTTTTCGCAGTAAGACCATAAACTGCGCCCCGCGGCAATCAGCAAAAAAGTAATCAGCAACAGAAAAAATCCTTTTGACCAACCATTTGGAGGAACGACAATGAAGGTTCGCCTGCTTTTCCTGCTTGTACTGAGCGGCGTAATTTTGGGTTACATCAGTAAGCCAATCGCGTCGGCATACTCAAACCATCAAGAATCCCAAGTGTCTGCTCAACGCAAGATCGCGCCCTGGGTGATGCAGCATACCGAAGAAGGTCTGGAGGCAGAGTTTCTGGTCATCCTCGCCGACAAAGCTGACTTGAGCGGCGCAAAAGAGTTCCAAGCCAAACGCGAGAAAGGCCGCTACGTGCGCGATGTGCTGATGGCGAAAGCTCAGCAGTCGCAAGCTTCGCTGCTGGAATGGCTGAGCGCGCGCGGCATTGAGCATCGGTCGTTTTACATCGTCAACGCCGTTTGGGTGAAAGCAAAGCGCGATGTGATGCTGGAAATTGCGGCCCGTTCCGATGTTGCGCGCATTGAAGGCAATCCGCGTATTCGTAACATTGACCCGCCCAAGATCACCGAAGAAGAAATGCAGGCGGCGATTGAATCCGTCATCGCTGCGCCTCAAGCCGTCGAGCCGGGTGTTTCGTACATTCGCGCGCCGGAAGTCTGGTCGCAAGGATTCACCGGCCAAGGCATCGTTATCGGCGGGCAGGACACAGGCGTCGAATGGAATCACCCGGCGCTGATCAATCACTATCGCGGCTGGAACGGTTCCACTGCCGATCACAATTACAACTGGCACGACAGCATTCATTCGGGCGGAGGTTCGTGCGGACCGAACTCGCCCGTGCCGTGTGATGACAACAATCACGGTACGCACACACTCGGCACGGCGGTCGGCGACGATGGCAGCAGCAATCAAATCGGCGTTGCGCCCGGAGCCAAATTCATCGCTTGTCGAAATATGGATCAGGGAAACGGAACTCCTGCCACTTACCTGGAATGCTTTGAATACTTTCTGGCGCCTTATCCTGTGGGCGGCACCACCGCGCAAGGCGATCCAGCCAAAGCCCCCGACATCACGACCAATTCCTGGGGCTGTCCGGCTTCGGAAGGGTGTTCACCCGGCACATTGCAATCTGCTGTCGAAGCGCAACGCGCCGCGGGAATCATGCCGGTTTTTGCGGCAGGCAATAGCGGTTCAGCTTGTTCGACCGTGACCGATCCGCCGTCGTTTTATGACGCTTCGTATACCGTTGGCGCGTTCAGTTCCAGCACGGGAACCGTCGCCAGTTTCAGCAGCCGCGGGCCTGTAACGGCTGACGGCAGCAACAGGCGCAAACCGGACATCAGCGCGCCCGGCGTCAGCGTGCGCTCAGCGGTTCGTGGTGGCACCTACAGTTCGTTGAGCGGAACTTCGATGGCGACTCCGCACGTCGCCGGAGCTATCGCGTTGCTTTGGTCCGCGCGACCAGAGCTTCGCCATCAAATTGCCGACACTGAAAACATCTTGAACGACGCTGCGGTTGATGTTTCCAGCACGGCGTGCAGCAGTAATGGCGTGCCAAACAACACATATGGTTTTGGCCGGCTGGACATCAAAGCGGCGGTGGATGTGGCGGCGGCTTCGATTTCGCCCGCGAGTCAAAACTTTGGCGCCAGCGGCGGAACAGGTGCGGTCAGCGTCACTGCGCCAGCGGGAGTTGGCTGGCAAACCTTCGTCAATGATTCATGGATTACGGTCACATCGGGCGGCAGCGGTTCCGGCAATGGCATGGTCAACTTTTCGGTTGCAGCCAACAGCGGCGCGCCGCGAAGCGGGACAATGGTAGTCGCTGGGCGGGTTTTCACTGTCACGCAAGATGCTCCCGCTTGCACCTATTCCATTTCGCCAACCAGCGCCAATTACACCAGTGCGGGCGGCACAGGCAGCGTCAATGTCACAGCAGGCGCTGGGTGTGCGTGGGCTGCTGTCAGCAACGCTGCTTGGATTACGATCACTTCTGGCGCGAGTGGTTCGGGCAATGGTTCAGTGAGTTATTCGGTGGCCGCGAACACTGGTGCATCCCGCAACGGAACGATGACCATTGCCGGGCTGACCTTCACCGTCACACAATCGTCGGCTGTGACCAACACTGGCTGGCTTAGCCCGACAACAAATGCCGCAGTGACCAGCAACGCGGGCGACAACAACGGCTTCGAGGTCGGCGCGGTCAATGCGGGTGCCGATGACAACCTTTATGCGGTGGACAACAACAGCGGAACGAACACCAGCACTTCCTGCACCGCCAACCAGAAGGACAAACACCGCTTCTACAATTACGGCATCAGCATTCCCGCAGGCGCGACTATTCAGGGGATCGAAGTACAACTCAATGCCAAAGCAGACAGCACGACAGGCGCGCCACATTTCTGTGTGCAATTGTCCTGGGATGGCGGCGTAACCTGGACGGCGACGAAATCTACCGCTACGCTTTCGACCACGGAGTTGGCTCACCTGTTGGGCAGCACGGCGGACACTTGGGGCCGAACCTGGAGCGTGGGCAATTTCAGCAATGCCAACTTCCGCGTGCGGTTGACCAGCGTCGCCAGCAACACTTCGCGCGATTTTTCGCTCGATTGGGTGGCGGTGCGGGTGAGTTATCAACCCTGAGGTTTGGCGGCAATGGTTTAAGGGAATCCTGACTTTCAGGATTCCCTTAAACCACAGACAGGAATAAAATCTTGCCGCATTTCGTTAGAACCACCGGCTCCTTAAAAACAGAAAGGAAAAATAAGCTATGAGCAAAACATCCTCACCACTGCGGCGGATAGCAATCTGTGCAACATTGATCATTGTATCCAGCTTCGTCATCCAGGCCCGACTCCAGGACAACTCGACCGGCAAGCTGAGAGTGGCGACAGCGGCGCGCGAACCACAAGGGGAGAAACAGAAAGGCGAGGGCCAGCCCGCACCTGAAGTGATCAGCCACTGGCAAGCTCTGGCCGCCCGCAACGTTGGGCCGCTGGCCGTAACCTGGAGCAAAAGAAGCGGCACCCCAGAAAGCATTTTCGGTCAGATCCCTGGATCTTTTGGAGAAACGTCAGAAATTTCCGCCCGCTATTTCCTGGCTGAAAACGCGTCGTTGTTCAAAATGAAGGGCGAGTTGGATGAGCTGGGGCTGGTGCGCAGTTACGGCAGCCCGCTTGGCCAGCACTTTGTTTTCGAGCAGCAATATCAAGGCGTCCAGGTTTATGGCGCGCAGACGGCGGTCCATTTCAATCGAGCAGGGCGTATCGTGGCGGTGAATAACACCTACCAACCGGGAATTGAGTTGGCGACAGTTGATCCAGCGGTAAGTTTGGAAGATGCGCTGAAACAAGCAAATGCCACGATTGCCCGCCAAGACCTGGCGGGTGCCTCCGGCAAGCTGGTGATTTATCCCTTTGACAACACTTTCTCACTTGCTTGGCAGATCGTTGTTGCGACCGATGGCCCAACGTGGGAGATGTTTGTTGATGCGCAAAGCGGAAAGCTGTTGGGTGAGCCGCGCGATACTAATCGCTACGTCAACGGTACAGGACAAGTCTTTCGGCTCAATGCAATCGTGGCGACGCACGACAATAGCCTGCGCGACAATGACGATGCGGCTTCGGCAGTGCCGCCCAGCGCCTATTCCATTGTGACGCTGCTGGGATTGGACGGTAGTGGATACCTGAACGGCCAATTCGCCTCCAGCAGTCGAACCAAAAAGCAGGTCTTCAGCGCCAGCAATTACTTTGTTTTCGACCGCAGTAACGATGGGTTTAGCGAGACGATGGGATATTACTACTTGGATTATGCCGAGCGTTATATCCAATCGCTCGGTTTCAGCAACGTCAACAATCGGCAACAGGTTTTTTCGGTCAATCGCTATCGCCCGGACAATTCGTATTATTCGCCGAATTCGCAGGACATCACCCTGGGTCTGGGCGGAGTTGACGACGCTGAAGATGCCGACGTGATTTTACATGAGTATGGTCATTCGATTCAGGACAACCAGGTGCCTAATTTCGGTTCATCGTTAGAAGCTGGCTCGATGGGCGAAGGCTTCGGCGATTACTGGGCGGGCACAGTTGGCGCGCAATTCAGCGGTGGTTTTCAAGATGTCTGTCTGGCTGAATGGGACGCGACTTCTTACAGTTCGACCAACCCTCCCTGCCTGCGACGGCTCGACGGCACGAAGCATTATCCGGAAAACGTGGTTGGCGAAGTCCACGCGGACGGCGAGATTTGGTCGGCAGCGCTATGGCAGATTCGGGGCTCCATCGGCGCGGCAAATGCGGACAGATTGATTCTGACTTCTCATTTCTTGCTTGCGCCAACCGCGTCGTTCAATCAAGGAGCCAACGCACTGGTAACGGCTGCCATCAGCCTGGGTTATTCCAACCGGCAGGTCAATAACATCAGGACCATTTTGCTCAACCGAGGCTTTACAGTGACAATTTAGGAACAGTGCGCCGACGTTTTGATAGTGCAAAAAGTCTGGGGCACCGATCATTTATCGGTGCCTTTAAGTTTTTTGGCACTGATTTAACTAAAACAAGACACTCTCGTATCCCATATTTACTGGTGAGAGATGATGCAGCTTCGGAATTAACTGTAACGAAAACAGCAACTTCTCCCTCGCCAGCTTATTGGCGTTCATCATTTGAAGTTCGGATTTGGCGTCATGAACACCAGCAGTTTCAGTCGGGCCTCGCTAGTGTTTTTCACTCCGTGGTTTGATCCTGCCGGAGCAAAGATGACCTGTCCTTCGCCAAGCTCCTGCGCTTCCTCGTCAACGATGAACGTTCCGCGACCACTCAGCACAAAATACAGCTTGTCTTCGTCTTTGTGGGAATGAACTTTTTGCTCTTGCTTGGGTTCCAGGCAATATACGTCGCAGAAGAAGTTTTGTGTCTCAAACAAATTGATCTTCTGCATTTTGTCGGGCGAAAACTGCGCAACAGCCAACACATCTTTGATTTCCATCTGAACTCCTCTTGATTACATCGGCGCTAAAATGTCGTGAGGCCGCGATTGTAATCCAAGCAGCAGAGAAATCATTTACGAGAATGCTGAACCGCATTTCACACCAGATTGTTTTTCAGAGCCTTTGCCACAGCTTCGGATTTGGAATGGACCTGAAGCTTTTCGTAAATGCGACGGACGTGGAAGGAGATGGTGTTGACCGTGACGTGGAGTTCAATGGCTGCTGTTTTGTAATTGTGGCCTTCGACCAGCAGTTTCAGAACGCGCAATTCGTGTGGGGACAGATTGGAATCAGATTTGGTCGGTGGCGTGAAATTGCGGAACAACGTGACAACGCGGCGCGCGACTTCCGGCGACATCGGTGCGCCGCCTTCGACGACTTCGCGCAAGCTTTCCAGCAGACGTTGTGGCGGAGTTTTCTTGAGCAGATAACCCGAAGCTCCGGCGCACAAGGCTTCAAAGATGCGCGTGTCGTCATCGAAGACTGTCAGCACCAGCAGCAGCAATTGCGGATGGCGTTCTTTCAATAACCGAATGCCTTCGATGCCCGACATTCCAGGCAAGCCGATGTCAATCAACACGACTTCCAGCGGCGACCGGGCGGCCATCAACTTGCCGATTTCCGTCAGCGCCAACTCCATCGTTCCGTAAGCGCCGACGCATTCGAAGCCGTCCGTGCTGTTGATAATTTGGCCGAGACCGTCGCGAATGTCGGGACGGTCTTCGACGATGGCCACCCGTATGGCTGAGGACGCTTGTAAATTATGTAAGTCTGAGTCTGCCATCGGCATCACTGCGTTAAGCCGGGTTGTCTCATCAAATTTATCTCGCTGGTCTTAACCAAGCTGAATCTCCAAGGGGAAATCCGAATTCATCAACGAAGCGCCGCCGTCTACGGCAATCGCCTGCCCCGTGATCCAACTGGCTTCCGGCGAGCAGAGCATGGCAACGGCATTGCCGATGTCTTCGGTTGTGCCCAGCCGACCCATTGGCGTCCAACCTTTAGCGCACCATTGTCGAATCATATCCTGCGCGGCAGGTGGCAGGGCATTGATGATGCTGTCTTCGGTCAAACCGGGACTGATTGAATTCACGGTGATGCCCCGTTTGGCCAACGGCACGGCGAAGTAGCGCACCAAAGATTCCAGCGCAGCCTTGGCAGGCCCTTGCGCGGCGTAAGCCTGCCAGCTTCCGGTGCCGCCGCCCGGGGTGTAAGTGATCGCAACAATGCGACCACCGTCCGCCATCAGAGGAACGGCAGCCTGAACGCCCTCCAGGAAGGCGCGACCTTGCGAAGCTTGCGCTTTGTCCCATTGCTCCGCTTTCAGTTCCATCGGCGGAGCCAGGACGGCAAACAGGTCGCCCAATGCGTTCGCGACAAAAATATCCAGCTTGCCGAATTCGCTACGCACTTGTTCGAACAATCGGGCGTTATCTTCCGGGCGAGAAACATCGGCCTGGATAACAAAGCCGTCCGAGCCGCGCTGGCGCACCTTGTCCAGGGTTTCTTTCGCTGCAGCTTCATTCTGCCGGTAGTTGATCGCCACCTTGACGCCTTTTTCCGCCAGCTTTAAGGCGATCCCACGGCCAATGCCGCGAGAACTGCCCGTTACCAGCGCATACTTTCCAGCGAGTGTCATGTCTTTTTCCTCCGAATACTTGCTCCACAGTTCACGCTTCAGAGTGTTTATTCTCCCGATACATTGAAGGTGAACTGCAGAGCGGTTTATCGCTCATTTGGCCATGGATTTGATACGTTCTAACAGCGCCCGACCGTTCGCCGCGCGTTTGGCGAAATCCTGCATCGGAACAACGGTGGTTTTCATCATCGCCAAGAACGAGATGCTTATTTATCCGAACCTTGTCTGATATACCAGCGACCGTTTGCACGGCGGAAGACGGCGATGTCGGTCTTGCCGTCGCCGTCGAAGTCCGCAGCAACCGGAATATCGAAATACGGTGCCGAAGCTGAACCCCATAAGGCGGTTTCGACTTCGCCATTGGAACTCCGCAGAATAAGCCAGAGACCTTCCGACCCACGCCAGATGGCGATGTCTGTCTTGCCATCACCATCATAATCCGCCGCAACCGGTGTATCCGTGCCAATGCCAAATTGTCTGGTCACAAACTCGCCGTCCGAACTCCGCTTGATCAGCCAGTTGCCGTCGGCGCGGTAGAACACAGCCAGGTCAGTGAGTCCGTCGCCGTCGTAATCGCCCGGTGCAAATGCATCATGGTTCGGTGTGTAGTTTTCAATCCATGGAACCGTTTGTACCAAACCATCGCTGGTGCGAACGATTCGCCATTCGTGGGTGTAATTATCCCAGTTTGCGAAGTCAGTCTTGCCATCGCCGTCGAAATCAACTGTCGCTCGTAATGCTCCGTTTCCACCGCTGTTTTTGTGAATGACAATGCTGCCGCCTCCCAACACAGTCGTCGGATCATCGCTGTCCGGCGTATTAAGTTGGTTATCGTAAATCTGGCCGCCGCCAGCGTTATTCCAAATCCTGATGCGGAACTTGTCCTGGCCGCCACCTCCGGGCTGTTGCCCATCAATGGCCGTCAAGATGAAGCGGTAATCGCCCGCGTTGTTGATCGTGCCCGATCCTTTGAATTGAGCGCGGGCGCCAGCGATGACCAGCCATTCGTAAACTGTGCTCTTGAAGTTGAGGTTGCCAGCCTTGAACTGGAACTCTGTGTTGCCGTCAGGCACGGAAGCGCCGTTTTTGTACTTCGAGACAAAGCCGAAGTTGGCCTTGCCCGTCAGCGACGGATTGGGGACGTAAGCGCCTGGCGGTGAATTGATCCACCCGCCCCCTGTGACATGACCGGCGTTTGGGTCGTAGACCACGACCAACGCTGACAATTCATCTGCGCCAATGCTGTTGGCCGAACCTGAATTGCCGCAATTGTTGGTCACAGTCAGTGTTACCAGATAAACGCCCGCTTGGGGAAAAGTGTAGTTTGCACTTACCGTGCTCGTCGTATCGTTAACGGTGCCCGCCTGATTGACGTTGACCAGATTACTGGTGAAGTTCCAGTTCGCAGTATGCGTTGCCCCCGTCGCGTCGCTGAATGCACCAACGAAGCTGATGGGCGTCCCCACAGGGAAGATGGCACCGCTGGCCGGAGCGTTGATGGATACAACCGGCGTCCCGCAACCGCTGTTGACGGTTAAGGCAGCAGTCGAAGTAGCACTGCCGCAGGTTCCTGTGACTTCCACACTGTAATTACCAGCATCAGCAGCAATCGCAGAGGCAATATTGAGCGTGCTGGTCGTGGCTGTCGAAGTGATGGTGATGTTGCCGCTGGTCGCCAGAACAGTCGCGCCTCTTTTCCAAACGAAAATGAATGAGCCTGCGCCTGAAGCCGTGGTGGTGAACGAAGCGGCGCTGCCCGCGCTGACCGTGACGTTGGTGAGCGATGTGAGCGAAGGCGGTTGATTGATCGTTACCGTCTTCGGTGTGGCAGTAACGCTGCACCCCGCCGCGTTGGTCACCGTAACACCGAGCGTCGCCATTCCGCTCGTACCAGCCGACCACGTGATGTTCGATGTGTTCTGCCCCGACGTGATCGCGCCGCCGGTAATCGTCCAGGCATAGCTCGCGCCCACGCCCGCGTCAGCCACCGAAGAGGTATTCCCAGTCGAATTGGCGCAGACAACCGTTGGTGCAGCAATCGTCGCGGACGGTGTCGGATTGACTGTCAGTGTTCCCGAAGCTGATGCCGCCGCGCAGCCTTTCGCATCGGTCACGTTGACGGTGTAGCTGCCCGCTGTCGAGACATTGATAGATTGCGTCGAGGCCGTGAAACTGCCCGGTCCTGACCAGAGGTAACTGAACGGTGCTGTACCGCTAGTGACTGTCGCGGTCATCGTTGCCGGACTTGCGCCCGCGCAGATTGCCGCCGAATTGACTGCGACGACCGGCTGTGGATTGACAGAGACGGTTTTTGTTGCCGAACCGCTGCAACCAGCCGCGTTGGTCACTGTCACAGAGTAAATGGTCGTCGCATTCGGCGACACCGTGATCGTTTGCGTCGTCGCGCCGTTCGACCACAAATAGCCACTGTAGCCTGCGCCCGCATCCAGCGTCGCCGACTGGCCACTACAAATCTCCGCAGAGCCTGTGATCGTGGGCGTGAACGCCGCGTCAATCGTAACCAGCTTCGAACTGCTCGTGCCGCATCCATTTGCGTTCGTCACCGTGACGTCGAGCGTCGCCGTTCCGCTTGCTCCCGCCGACCATGTGATCTGCTGTGAGCCAGCGCCCGCCGTGATCGTCCCGTTCGTGATCGTCCAGGCGTAGCTCGCACCTGCGCCCGCATCGGGAGCTGAGGCTGTGTTCCCGCTGGAAGTGGAACAGACTGTCGTTGGCGCAGTGATCACAGCCGATGGATTGGCGTTGATCGCGAGCGTGGCCGATGCCGTCACTGGTGCGCCGCAATCGCCCGTCACCGTCACGCTGACTGTGTGATTACCAACGGGTAAGCTTGATGGGTCAATCGCGGTGTTCGCAGCATTGCCTCCCGTCATATTACCGTCGAGCGTCCAGGCATAACCGAGGTTGGTTCCTGCCGCCGTCACAGCAAAAGACACTGGCGCGCTGTTTCCCGCACAGACTGCCTGATTCGACGGGGGAACGGTGACGGCGGTGGCTGGTTTGATCGTCACGGTCTTCGAGCTGCTGGTGAAACAATCGTTGCCGCCTTGTACGCCAACCGTAATGGAAACAACGCCCGACGCGCCAGCCGTGAAAGTGATGCTGGGCGAGCCTCCTCCGCTGGTTACAGTTCCATTCGTCAGCGTCCAACCGTAAGCCGCGCCCGGACCAGCATTGGGAACAGAAGCCACAATCCCCGCCGCATTGGCGCAAACCTCGCTCACCACGGTGAGGGTTGCGTCCGGCGCTGCCGTATTTGCCGTCACGGTGACGCTGTCGCTGGCCGTGCAACCGTTCGCCGGATTGGTCACGGTTAGCATATAAATTCCTGCCGCGCTGACCGTTGGCGCAGCCGCATTCGAAGTGAAGCCGCCAGGGCCGTTCCAGTTGAACGTCGCGCCCGGCGTTGTGGAAGAACCATCGAGCACGACTGAAGTCGTGGAGCAGGTCAGCGTTTTGTCCGCGCCCGCGTCGGCATTCGGCGCGGTCGTATCGCTTGTAACAGTTACTGTGTCGCTCGCCGTGCAGCCTGCCGCGCTGGTCACTGTCAGCGTATACACGCCCGCTGCGCTGACCACCGCAGCCGCCGCGTTTGACGTGAAACCGCCGGGGCCGCTCCAACTGAAGGTCGCGCCAGGTGATGTCGAAGAGCCATTGAGCGTGACTGAGGTCGCCGCGCAAGTCAGCGTCCGGCCAGGCCCGGCATCCGCGTTCGGCGGCGGATTGACCGTCAGCACAACGTCATCCGTCGCGGTGGCGCAAGCGCCGGTCACGGTCAAGCGCAAGGTCGCACTGCCTGCGCCGGTAAAAACGGCGGTCGAATTGAGCGCGCCCGGATTTGTGATGCTCACAGGTCCGCTCACTACAGACCACGCCGCCGCGCCATTGGCTGCGCTGCCCGCCAGTGTGAACGTAGTGGTCGCGCCCGCCGAACACATCGCTTGATCTATCCCTGCGCTGGCCATCGGGGCTGGCGCGGGCGTAACCATGACCGTCAGCGTGCCGCTAGTCGTCGCGCCGCAGTTGTCGGTCGCCGCCAACGTGAAACCGGCGTTCATTGCTCCGCACGCCGCCACAATGTCCGCTGTCAGCGCACCTGCCGCGTTGATCGCCAAGTTCGAGATGGTCACGCCGTTCACGGTCAGAGTTGGCGAAGGCGAGAGCGGCTGTCCGTTTATGGTGATGGCCAGCGTGTTCGACGCCTGATTGGCATCCGTGATGCTGGCGATTGTGGAATTTGCCCCTGGTTGTCCCTCGACCCGTGTGACGCTGGCAGGCGTAATGACTGGCGCTTGATTTACCGGCGCAGTGCGGCACGCGGAGAATTCGGACGTATTGCCGTTGTTGTCGGTGGCTGTAGCCGTAATGACGGGTTTGCCCGCTACAGGTGTGAAGCTGAAACTGAAATTGCCCGGCGCGGTGAGCGGGGAGGGGAGGCTGCCCAGATACACTTCACCTTCGCCATTGCCTGCCGCGTCGCACGACGTGCTGGCATAAAAATCAATACGCACGGGATAAGCCGCACTGGTTGTCGTGCTGTCGAGCGAACCCGTGACTGTGCACGGTTGCGTGATGGCATTCAGCACGGGGAAGTTCTGCAACAAGTTCGGCCCGCCGTCGCTGTCATTCGCGTCATTGGGTGTAACCGTGCCGCCGGGCAGCGTGGGCGCGAGGTCAATGCCCAGCTTCGTGTTGCCGTAAATTGAATTGCCGCGAATCGCTACATTGATTGTGCTGCGGACTTGTACGCCGTTTTCGCCGTTGCCGGTGATAGTGTTGCCTTCGCCCGTCGCCGTGCCGCCGATGGTGTTGGCGTTGACGCCGGTGACCTGCGTGGCTTGCACGCCATTCAGCGTGTTTTGCCCGATGTAATTGCCCTTGATGCTGGTGTTGGTGGAAGAAGTCGTCAGTTCGATCCCGTTTTGACTATTGCCGGCAATCACATTGCGCGCCGCTGCCGTCGCGCCGCCGATGGTGACGCCGTTGGCGCTGCTGCCCGCGTCTCCAAGCTTGATTCCATTAAGGTTGTTGCCGAGGCCGGACACGGTCAGGCCGTTCTTGTCCGTGCCGATATAATTGCCTTGAATGGTTCCTCTGTAGGCGGTGATGCCGTTCCCTCCATTTGCGGAAATGACGTTGCCTGCGCCCATCACCGTGCCGCCGATCAGCGCGTTTGGCGCGCCAGTGAAGTAAATGCCGCTGCCGCCGTTCCCCAGCCCGGCCGTCCCCGACGCATCCGTGCCGATGTAATTGCCGAGCACAGTCATGCCGTCTTGGCCTCCGGTCGAGCCGGGATCAAGGCCGATGCCATTGCCGTTGTTGCCGGAAATCACATTGCGCGCCGCTGCGGTCGTGCCGCCGATGGTGAGAAAACTGGAACTGACCGCAATGCCGTGCCGCGTGTTGCCGCGATCTAGCGTCCCGGTCACATCCGTGCCGATCAAATTGCCCTGGATGGTGTTTATACTTGGCGAGAAAAGCGTGGCGTTGACCTTCACACCGTCTTCGTCATTGCCGGAGATCAGATTTCCCGCGCCCGCTGCCGTGCCGCCAATCAGATTGCCGGCGGAAAAATTCGTGATCAAGACGCCCGATAGGCCGTTGCCAAGATCGCTCGCGCCCGTCACGTTCAGGCCGATGATGTTGCCCTGTATCGTGCCGCCGCCGCCCACAAGTAGGATGCCGTACTGGTTGTTACCGGAAATCACATTGCGCGCCTCTGGCGTCGTCCCGCCGACGGCCAGGCCGCTGGCTCCGTTGCTTAATGCAACGCCGCTCTGTGTATTACCCAAATCAACATTGCCCGTCACGTCCGTACCAATGTAATTGCCGAGCACAAGCGTATTGCCGTTGCTGACGATGCCATTCTGTCCATTGCCGGAGATCAGATTGCAAGCGCCCGTGCAATTGCCGCCGGGTGTTGTCCCGGTCGTGCCGCCGATGGTGGTGTTCCCGCCCACGGTAATCCCGTGAATGCTATTGCCCAACGCCGCCGTGCCTGCGCTGTTGGTGCCGATGTAATTGCCTTGCACGGTGACACCTTGGGCGAGGAGGTTGACGCCGAGGGCGAGGCCGGTGCCGTTATTGCCGGAAATCACGTTGCGGTCTGCGGCGGTCGCGCCGCCGACGATGTTGTTCGTACCCGATCCAATCAAGATGCCATCAGCGGCATTGCCCAAATCGGTGTCGCCGTCCTTATCCGTGCCGATCAGGTTGCCGCGAATGATTGAGCCGGTTGGGCCATTGAGGATCCAGATGCCATTCGAGGCATTGCCGGAAATGACATTGCCGATGATGGTGTTGTTCACGGCGCCGCCGCCTTGCACCGTAATGCCGTGACCGGAATTGCCCAGCGTGGCCTCGCCATCTTTATTCGTGCCGATGTAATTGCCCTGGACGATGTTCGTGCCGAAATCAATCTGTACGCCGCCGAAATTATTGCCTGAGATCACATTGCGTTTGTCCGCCGTGGCTCCGCCGATTGTGTTATTCGTACTGGCAACAATGTTGACCCCATATTGCACGTTTCCCTGGTCTAGCATCCCGCCCAGATCAGTGCCGATGTAGCAGCCTTCGACGATGTTGCCGCTGGCTCCGTTCAATTCGATGCCGTCGCCGCTAAAACGATTGATAGCCAGTTGGAGAACCGTGCTGCCGCCGCCAGTGATACGCAACCCATCCACGGTGTTTATTCCTGATCCTCCCGCACTCGCACCACTCAGCTCGATGAGCGGCGTGCCGCTGTAACCGAGCTGCGTAGTCCCGTCTATCGTCACCGGCCCGGAGATCGTCGGCAACGCAGAGGTGGGCGCAATGGTCTGCACTCCGCCGGGAGAAATGTTGAAAGTGATTATGTCCGCCCCCGCATTCGCATTGGCATCCAAAATCGCCTGCCGCAAGCTGCCCGCGCCGCTGTTATTGGTGTTGGTGACAGTGAAGGTGGCGAAGACGGCGGTGGCATGTGTGGTCTGCGTTTTGCGCCATTGTGTCGCAAACAACATCAACCCGGCGATCAGAAATAAGCCAATGAGCAGGAACCTCGCGCGTCGAATTATTTTTTGAATCTGGATGCTGGCGAGTCGCTGAGTCTTTTTCATGTTGAATCCTTTCCGTTTTGAAGCGGGTTATTTTCATTTGAGCGCACCGCTAGCCGGGACAGTCTTCTCCCTCAACCTTCGGCGCGAGGCTTACTTCCAATTTGATTCGTGTTTGTTGAGCAATCGGAACGATTGACACGTTGTCCCGATTCCAGTGAGCGAACCGACAGAGCGTCCGGCTGGCTGATGACGCAAAGCGCCGGACGCCGTTCGGTCATCGTCAAAGTACGATGGGTAAAAAAACTGTCACCACCTGTTCAGGTAGTGATTTTGAGTGGCTGCGGCTGATTTTACAGTTCAGAGGAGGGCGCGGGCGTTCCGGTCAATCGTGACGATGGTAACCGGATGCCTCTGGAAAAATCGCGTCCGGATTTTCAATTACAACTATTTGCGTGGACGCAGCGGAGCTTCCAGCTTGATTGTGGTCCCGTCGCCATTGCCCGAAATCACTTCCAGCTTGCCGCCGAGTTCCGCCGCGCGCCGCCGCATGCTGAGCAAGCCATTGCCGCTGTTCTGGCCTGGCTGCGGCGCGGTTTCCACAAAGCCGCGCCCGTTGTCCCACGCGCGCAGCGACAGGTGATGATCCGTGAGCGCAAAATCAATCTCGACTTCGGTGGCTTCGGAGTGGCGGGCGATGTTGTTGATGCATTCTTTGAAGATCAGAAAGACCTGCCGTCGCACTTCGGCGTCCAGGTTCAAGTCCTGTTCCGGCGCGTGGAAGCGCAGGCTGATGTCGCGGGCGGACAAGGTGTCGCTGGCAAACAAGCGCATGCGCTGGCTCAGGTCGCTCAACTGGTCGCGCTGCGGGTTGATCGCCCAAACGATGTCGCTCATCGCGTCCACGGCTTCGCGCGAAGTGGCGGCGACTTTTTCCATTGGCTCGACGGCTCCCGCGACATCGGCCTGTCCGCTGCGGGGAAGCCGCAGGCGAGCGACTTCGCTGAGGATGGCGATCTGCGAGAGGCTGGAACCGACTTCGTCGTGCAGGTCGGTGGCGATTCGGGTGCGCATTCGCTCCAGCGCCAGCAACTGCGCGACTCGATAGCGGTACGCGGCATAAGCCAATCCGCCGATTGCGCCTATAGTTAACAGGATAAACCACCAGCGTTGCCAAACGGGCGCGGCGACAGTGAAGGAAACGCTGGCAGGTGTTGCACTATGAATTCCATCAGCGTTCACGGCACGCACCTGAAAGCGGTAACTGCCCGCCGATAGATTGGCAAAATCCACGGTGCGCTGATTGGTCGGCGCGTTCCAATCTTCGCGGCCTTCCAGCTTGTATTGATAACGAAGGTGCGGATCGGCGGTTGCGCTGGGACTCAAGAAATCAATCGTCACGTTGGTCTGCGAAGAGCTGAGCTTCAATTCTGTCAGGTTCAGGTCACCAATTTCGGAAACCTGCTGCGCGACACCTGCGACGCGCACCCTGGTCAGAAAAATGGTTGGCGGCTGATTGGGCTTCGGCGGTTCCGGGATGAAGCGAGCGACACCTTGCGGACTGCCGAACCACAGCGCGCCCTCCGCATCCCTGGCGGAAACATAAATGTGCTCTTTGGGCAGGCCGTCTGCTGTTGTGAAGCTGCGCACCTGACCGGTTTCGGGCGTCAGGCAATCCACGCCGCGCATGGTGCCGATGTAAATTCGTCCATACCGATCTTCCACCAGACTTTCCGTCCGATTTGACGAAAGGCCATTGCCGCGATTGTGCCAGATGACCTTCAATGGTTCGGACTTCGGATCGTCAATGCGTCCAACGCCGCGAGAGTTTGTCGTAAACCATAACCGGCCTTTACCGTCCGACAGAATGTTGCCCAGCACGTCAAAGTTACCGGCAGGCAATCCGATTTCTTCCGCGAACACTTTGAAATCGCCATTGCTGTATCGAATGAGCGAACTATGTTTTCCAGTGCTTGCTCCCATCCAAAGAGTTCCTGTCTTGTCTTCGACAAACGAACTAGGGCGAGGAATCAGGACGGGATTCTCCTGATGCGAGGAAATCTGGATGATCTTTTCGGCCTGATGATCCCAGCGCAGCAATTTGTCTTGATAGGAAGTCGCAATCCAAAGATCGCCGCGCGCGTCTTCATACATCTTCCAAACCATGTTGTCCGTGAAGCCTTCTTTGGCGGTGTAAGCTTGGGGCTTGGCGCGGGCGAGTTGTCTGATGTCGGTAATGCCGCGAAACCTGTACAAAGCTCCTGCCTCGGTCGGAAACCACCAATCGCCTGCACGCGAATTGACAATGATCTGCCCCCATCCCCAACCGTGATTGGTTTTCGGCGGCGTATTGGCCTTGATTGGCGTGAAGCGTTGGCCATCGAAGACATTTAAGAGCATGTCGCGATCATCATTAGTGGTGATGATTGAGTTGTTTGCACGGTCAGTAAAAATCGAATGGACTGTCATTCCGCCAAGCCCATCGGCTTTGGTGTAGCGAACAAAACCGTTTCGCACAAATTTGGTTGCGCCACAGGCAGTCGAAAACCAAAGGTTGCCATCGCGGTCTTCGTTAATGTCCGCGACGATTAAGTCGCAAACTCCCTCCGCTCCCCGATAGACCTGAAAACGAGGTTGACCTCCAGTGAAATCAGGGGAAAAGCGCGCCGCACCACCTGCAGTGCCAACCCAGATTGCGCCATCGCGAGTTTGTCGCAGCGACATGATCCATCCGTTTGGCAATCCATCTTTTTGCGAATAACAACGCGAAAATGGGGCACTGTTTTCAAGGGGATTCTCAACCAAACGACAAAGTTTAGGGGTTGTTCCCGCCCATATTTCACCGTTTTTAGTCTCAAGTAGTGCGTTCACGATGCCATGCCGTAAGCTGTATTGATGGATTTTTCCATCCGGCCATACCTGGTAAAGCGTGTGATAGCTGTGCAGTGCCCCATTCTCTGTGCCAACCCACAAATTGCCACGGCTATCTTTCAGCACTGAGCGAATGGGCAAATAGCCGAGCTTGTTTTGGAAGGGCAAATCAATCCGGCGCAGAGTTGGCTGGCCTTGTTTTTCAATCAATTGGTACAAGCCATCTTCCATCCCAATCCAGAGCGCGCCTTGCGGGTCTTCGTAAATCTCATTGACGCTTTTGGCGAAGGTCGTTGGCGGCGGCGCTTCAAAGCCAACCTCGGCAAACATGGCTTGCGCGGGATTCGCTTGTTTGCCCAAGACTCTATTTGGATTGAAGCGCACCAACCCGGCATTCGTTCCGATCCAATATTCGCCGTTGCGCGCTTGCAGAAAATCGTTCACGCGGCGCGACGGTAAGCCTTCATCCTCGCTGTACAGCTTGAAGCCGTAGCCATCAAAGCGCACCAAGCCGTCAGCAGTGCAGAACCACAAGAACCCCCGCGCGTCTTGCCGGACTTTCGAAACGGCATCGCGCGGCAGGCCATCGGCAGCGGTGTAGGTTTTGACCGGCAGGATTTCCGCTCGGGGGGAAAGCCGAATCGGCAAACAAATTATGACAAGGCCGAAAATGGCAATGGTAAAGACAAACGTTCTGAAATGGCTGAACATGATTTCACCTCGTTTGAAACCCACTGGCTTGATCGGGTTGATGGTCGTAAGTAACGAAGAACAGCTACGGCAAAATTGCAAGAATTCGAGCTGGCGCACCCGTGCCGCCTTTGATCTTCATGGGCAGTGCGATCAGGGTTGCGCCTTTGGCGGGAAGACGTTCCAGGTTGGCAACGTTTTCCAGGCCGTAAATGTTTGCGCCGTTCAATACCTGATGCGTGATGAAATCTTTTGTTGCGCCGTAATCAATGCTGGCGGTGTCTATGCCGATAGCTTCGATCTTTCGCGCGGCCAGGAGTTCTGCCGCTCCGCGCGAGATGCCTGGGAAGTGCAGGTTGGCTGCATCGCCCGGAACGTCTGTGCCCAGGTATTTTTTCTTGTCCGGCCAGAATTTGCCCCAGCCAGTGCGGATCAAAACGATGGCTTCGTTTGGAATCTGGCCGTGCGCTTTTTCCCATGTTGCGATGTCTTCCGTTTTCAGTTGGTAGTCTGCATTTGTGGCGCAGGCTTCGGAAATATCAATGACAATTGCCGGGCCAACCAGTCTAGAGATAGGGATTTCGTCGGCAGCCTGCTTGCCTTCGCCGAAGTGGATGGGCGCGTCCAGATGCGTGCCGCCATGTTCACTGGCTGCATAACGGCCAGCCGTATACCAATATCCGCCCGCCGATTTTCCCCACGATTCTTTTTGCCATTCAAAAGCTTTGGCTGTTGGCCAGTAAATGGTTTTGTCGTCGAAGGCGTATGTCAGATCAACCAGCTTGGCGTCGTCAATTTTTGCGGATTCTGTTTTCGGCGGTTCCACGGTCGGGCTTGGCGCGAGTTCAACGCCTGTTTCAGGCGCGTGCGAAGTCTGGTTCCACAGCAGAACCAATCCGGCGACCAACAGAGCGGCGATGACGGCGAGCAGAATTTTGTGGGTATGATGCATGGTGTCTCCCAATCAGGCTTGCGGTTTAGCTATGCCGCGATACATTTCGGCCAACAGGCGCGGCGTTTTCGGCAGCAGAAAGCGATCCAGCGTTGTGATTTCAAATCCAGCAACAGCAATCAGATCGTCAATTTTGCGATTCATATTGCAGCCAACGCCGATGATTCGTTGCAGCGGGTTGAAACGATCCTGACGCTGAGCGACTGATGGATCATCGCTGCGCCCGTGCTCCCAGAAGATAAATTGGCCGCCGGGTTTCAGAACGCGGCGGATTTCGGCCAGTGCCGGGGCCGTGTTTTCAATCGAACAGAGCGTCAAGGTTGTGACCACAGAATCAAACGAGTGATCGTCGAATGGCAAGCGGCCCTGGGCATCGAGCTGCATTTTGACCACAGGAAAATGGCATTCGGCGATGCGGCGGTCAACCAGACGGGTGAGCATGTTTTCCGAATCAATCACTGTCAGCCGCGTCACCGAATCAGGGTAGTGCAACAGGTTCAATCCGGTTCCAAATCCAATTTCCAGCGTTTCGCCTGTCACCGGTTCTAGAGCGCGGCGACGATATTTCCCCATCTCTGGATTGCCCAGAGTCCAATCCAGCAGTCGCGGAAAAATATATTTGGCGTAAATTCCCAATGGAGTTCGACCTCATCTTGCGTTTCTTGAGGCCGGAATCTTGTACGAAGCTTGGCAGCATGCGCAAATCGAATCAGGCCACATTGAACGATTTATTCGTCTGGCCGCCGGATGCTTTGCTTCATTTCGATTCTGGCTTAGTCTGTGTTTGAAGATTCACTTTCAATTCTTGGATTTTCGACACCTATGCTGAACATATTCAATTTTCGTCGTGTGATGGGCTTTGGGCTTGTCGCTGTAGTCGTTTCAACTCTGGTCGTTGCCATGCCTGACAACTCTTTTCGTAAGACGCTGACCAGCGTCGCGCAAAACATCCGCATTGAAACCTGGCAGGTCACCAATCGCGAACTTGATCTGAAAACCAAAACGCCGTGGTCGGTCAAAAAACTGACGCTCCACGGCGGCAAACAGGAAGGCGTGGATGTGATTGTCGTCAACAACGGCAAGCTGGAATTCACCGTCATTCCTACGCGCGGCATGAATGTGCTGGAAGTCAAAATGGGCGATGTGCGTCTGGGATGGAATTCTCCGGTCAAGGAAGTCGTGCATCCGCAATTCATCAATTTGCAAAGCCGCGGCGGGCTTGGCTGGCTGGAAGGTTTCAACGAATGGATAGTGCGCTGCGGATTGGAATGGGCAGGGCATCCGGGCAAGGACAAATTCATCAACAACACGGGTGATGAAGCCGAAATGGATTTGACGCTGCACGGCAAGATCGGCAACACGCCTGCTTCGGAAGTCGAAGTGGTGATTGATCGCGCGCCGACGCCGCGCATTCGCATTCGTGGGCGTGTGGACGAGCGAATGTTTTACGGCCCGAAGCTGCAATTGTGGACGGAAATTTCCACCGAGCCCGGCGCGGATACGTTTCGCATCGAAGACGAAGTGACCAACTTTGGCGCGTACGATCAGGAATTTCAGGTCATCTACCACGCCAATTACAGCAAGCCGTTGTTGGAAGGCGGGAGCCGGTTCATTTCCGCCGCCAAAGAAGTTCGACCATTCAATGCGCACGCTGCGAAAAGCATAAACTCTTACGGCGAATACGTTGCGCCCACCAAAGGCTTCATCGAACAGGTTTACGGGATTCTTCCGTTTGCTGATGAGAAAAATCGGACGACTGTGATGCTGCGCAACGCTGCGGGCGACAAAGCTGTTTCGATGAATTATTCAGTGGAGCAACTGCCGTATTTCACGCTTTGGAAAAACACAACGGCAGTTGAAGAAGGCTACGTCACAGGCTTGGAACCGGGAACTGGCTTTCCTGCCAACCGAAGTATTGAACGCCAGGCTGGGCGTGTCCCAAAGTTGAAGCCAAATGAAACGCGCAAGTTTGCGATTGATTTCGGCATTCACACTGGCAAACAAAGTGTCGAACAAATCGCTTCGCAAATTTCTAAACTGCAGGCTGGTCGTCAGGCCAGCTTCAACCAACATACCATCAAGCCTGAGTAAAGCTCAGCCTGGAGAAACAGGTGTCCGAAGAAAATAAAGATTTCACCGTTGACCAATTTGCCGCCGGAGTTCGCCACAAGATGGGCGAAAATTCCGGCCTCGATGCCACGATCAAGTTTGTGTTTGATTGCGGCAAAATCGTTTTCGTGGATGGCAAGTCAGTGCCGAACTCGGTTAGCCACGGCGATAGCGAAGCAGATGTGACCTTGCGACTGGCCATTGAAACCGTAAACCAGCTTTATCGTAAAGAGTTAAATCCGATGATGGCTGTCATGTCCGGCAAGATCAAAATCGAAGGCAATGCGATGGTAGCGATGAAGCTGGGGCAGATTTTTGGCTAAAGGTCCCTTATCGCGTCAGTACCGCGCGCGGTAGCAAGCAGACATCTTGCAAAACCCGCTTCCTACCGGTCGCGGTACTGATTCGGATTACTTTCCGGCCATTGCAGCGTTTTGCTGATCCAGCCAGGTTTTCAGCGGCGCGAAATAATCAATGATGGCGGTGGCGTCCATTTTGTCTTCGCCCGTCATGGCTTTCAGCGCTTCGGGCCAGGGTTTACTTTGGCCCATTGCCAGCATGGTTTTCAGCTTTTCGCCGACCTGTTTGTTGCCGTAAATCGAACAGCGATTGAGCGTGCCTTTGTATCCGGCTTCACGGCACAGCGCGCGGTGAAACTGAAATTGCAGAATCGCCGCCAGAAAGTATCGCGCGTAAGGCACGTTGGCCGCGACGTGATATTTGGCTCCGGCGTCGAAATCCGCTTCGCTGCGCGGTTCAGGAGCCGAAACGCCCTGATATTTTTCGCGCAAATCCCACCAGGCTTTGTTGTAATCCGCGGCAGCGACTTCGCCGGAAAACACCTTCCAGCGCCATTGATCCACCAGATACCCGAACGGCAGAAACGCGACTTTGTCGAGCGCCAGCCGCATCAGCAAGCCAAGATCGGCTTTTTCGTCAGGCACACTGGTAATGAATCCCAGTTGCTTCAGATATTCCGGCGTTACCGACAGCGCGACGGTGTCGCCGATGGCTTCGTGGAACCCGTCGTTGGCGCTGTTCTGGTATAGCGGTGATTGCGGCGCATAAGCCATCTGGTAATAGTTGTGGCCAAGTTCGTGGTGAATGGTCGTAAAGTCTTCTTCGTTGATGTTGATACACATCTTGATGCGAACGTCTTTTTGGTTGTCCAAGTCCCAGGCGCTGGCATGGCAGACGACTTCGCGGTCGGCGGGTTTGGTGAATAACGACCGTTCCCAGAAGGTTTGCGGCAACGCATCAAAGCCGAGCGAAGTGAAAAAGCCTTCGCCGTATTTCACCATCTGGCGAGCGTCGGTTTTGCGGCTTTGCAGGATTTTGCTCAGGTCATATCCGGGATTGCTGGTCGGAGGTTTCACCAATTCGTAAATATTGCCCCATTGCTGGCTCCACATATTGCCCAGCAAATGCGCCGGAATCGGGCCTGTGGCGGGAACCGCGTCACCGTACTTTTGCCGCAGCTTGGCACGCACGTAGGTGTGCAGCGAATCGTAAAGCGGTTTGACCTGCAACCACAGCCGTTCCATTTCAGCAGCAAACGCGTCCGGTTCCATGTCGTAATTCGACCGCCACATCGCGCCATTGTCTTTGAAGCCCATTTCCTTCGCGCCTTTGTTTACCAAGTCTACGAACCGGGCGTAATCCTTGCGGTAACTGCGCGAGACCTGATGCCAACCCAGCCAGGCTTTTTTCAATTCTTCGGCATTGCGGCTGCTAGCCAGAATCTTTTCCAGATCACCAAGGCTCAGGCATTTTGCTTTCTCGCCGTCAGGGCAATATTTGCCCGCGCCATAAACGCCTTCCATCTTGACGGAAATTTGAGTCAATTCTTTGCGCTCGTCAGGGTTGCTCGGAGCAGGCAATGTCAGCGCTAACTTCAATAGTTTCAGCTTTCTAGCGACATCCGGCGAAAGATTCTGTCCGTCGAATTGCCGCGCCTGTTCCGCCAATTCCTTGACTGTTTTTATTGTTTCTTCCTGGGCAGCAGCGGCGATGGCTTCGGTATCCTGAGTGATGAAATTTTCCTGTACCCAACTCGCCTGTCCTTCTTTGAGCGAAACATCCAAGTAGCGTTTTTCGGCGTCGGCAACAAATTTTTCGGCGTCAGATGCAGCGCTGGTCGCCGGTTTTGAATCCGTGGTTTTGCCAGTGCAAGCCCCGAGCAGGATCACAGGCAACAAACTGACAGCGAACAAGTAATAGGTTTTCCTTTTCATGAAACCAACTATTGAATTCTTCATTGGTATCTTCCTCAAAAGTGATTAAAGGATGTTTTGACCTGAAGCCTTAGTCAGGTCACAATGCGCCCAGCGATTTACCAATCGCCTCAGGCAAAACAGCTTATGCACTCAAACAACATCAGAGAATTGCTCACCGGATTGCAGTATTTGCTTATAGGCATTATTGCCGAAAGCTGCGTCATTTTGTGGTTCAATCAGCGGCCTCCTGCTTTGCGAGTGGCCATTTGGGCAGGCATCGCAGCGCTGCTTAGCGTAGCGCGTTTCGTCATTCTGGCTTTTACCGATTGGACGCGAAAAAACGACTGGCAAAATGTCTCCCGGCGAAACTGGTAATTGAGCTCTCAAACCATCAACTGCCCGCCATTGATTTCGATCATCTCTCCGTGAATGTACGCCGCCGCATCTGAAGCCAGAAACGCTATAACACGGCCGCATTCTTCCGAAGTCCCAGTCCGTCCCATTGGAATCGTTCCGACAAACTGTTTGATCATTTCTGGCGTGGACATTCGTTCGTGGAAAGGAGTGTCAATCACTCCCGGAGCCACGGCATTCACGCGAATCCCGTGCGGAGCCAGTTCCTTGGCCAGAGCTTTGGTCAGGCAATGAACTGCCGCTTTGGCCGTGGCGTAAACGCCTGCGCCTGGGCCTCCGCCATTATGGCCTGCGATGGAGCCTAGATTAATGATCACTCCGCTTTTGCGAGCGATCATTTCCGGCATGACGGTTTGTGAACACAGCAAAACGCTTTTCAGGTTCAGATTCATGACCCGATCCCACAAATCTTCGCTAAATTCCTGTAAAGAACATCGTTGCATCAAATCGCCCGCGTTGTTGACCAGAATATCAATCGCCCCCAGTTGGGCACGTGCGGCTTCGGTCAATGCGACAGCTCCGGCTTTTGTCGAAACGTCAGATTGGATGATAATGGCTTTGCCGCCCACGCTTTCGACCATCCGTTTTGTTTCCTCGGCTCCGGCCAGATTTTTATTGTAGTTGATGGTGACTGCCGCGCCGCATTCGGCCAGTGCCACAGCCGTCCAGCGGCCAATGCCAGTGCTGGCTCCGGTCACCAATGCAATCCGGCCGGTCATATCCAGTTTGTTCATATTGATTGATTCTCCGATTCAGAAGGGGATGAAGTTTTGCGGAATGATTTTGTTCGTACATCCAGATTTTGTAAACCGCGGAAAAGGAGAAAAGGCTCAAAGTGCCTCACTCACTTTGAGCCTTTTGATGCGATATTTTGTAAGAAAAGTTGATGATCGGTACTAGCTGGCTGACCACTTGTTAAACATCCTCACTATGTTCAACGCGTATCAAT
>CAZMXG010000014.1:0-84750 GCA_964570175.1 uncultured Heliomicrobium sp.
CGGATGATGTCGTCGTCGTGATGTCGAACGGAGGTTTCGGCGGCATTCACGAAAAACTGTTGGCTGCGTTGGCGCAATAACTCGAACCTCTGCGTTGTTAACCCCGGAAGAACAACGATGAAAAGACAAATTCAACTTGCTTGCCTGTTTGTATTTTCCGCACTCGGATTCTGGTTTTTCGTTTCGCCGCGGTTGGCTTCCAGCGCGGCTATTGAAGTGAAGGATGGATTTCGCAAAGTGTTGGATTTGCGCGAACGAATTCCGCAGCGTTCGACAAAGACCTTTCGCCTGCCTGCGCCTGATGCCAAGAAAACCTATTCGCTGACGGTTTCACTGCCCGCTCCGGCGGCCTTGGCGGAAAACGAATCGCTCTCAGTCAATTTTCGCAATGGCGAAAAAGTCATTGCCAGCAAAACCTTGCACGCAGGCGATCCTGATCTTTACACCTTATTCAAAGTCAGAGCGGGGAACCGCGGTGACCTGGCTCTGGAAGTTTCTTCAACCTCTATTGCTTCCGTTGAATTGACCGTTTCCGTCGTCGAATGGCCAGAAGGGAAATCAGCCAAAACCATTGTCGAAGCCGAACCAAACGACACTTGGCGCGAAGCCAACGAATTCAAACTCGGGCAAACGGTTTGGGCGACGGCGGATGACAAGCCATACATTTTGCCGCTCGGCGCAAAAGCCGAAAAAGTTCGTCAGCCGTATCGCGACACGCCTGCGCCGGATTACGCCAGCGGCGATGTCATGCCCGAAGGCGGTGTTGACTGGTTCAAATTCAATTATGACGGCGACCAGCCAAAGCTTGTCCATTTCGAGCTGGATTTGCCGGAGCGCGACAATCTGCCGGTTGACGTTTCAATCTTCAAAGTCGTTGGCGGCGAAGCCAAGGTGTACGAAGACGGGATGGACCCCGTCAGCCCGCCGCATGAAATTCAGGCGTTGCCAGGAAACAAGTTCACCGTGCGAACGATCACGCGCGGTGAATACTTCGTTCGCGTAGATGCCAACCACGTGTTTTATCAAGTGCGAACTTCGGTTTATGACGTACCGCCGTATGCGGATCCGCGCGCCGCAATTCGCGCCGGAATGGATTACATCGTCAGCGCAGGTGACAGTTGGCACGCCAACACTCCACGCCACGGCGGCATCGTCAACCGGGTTTCCAACACGCACGTCGAAACGCAGCTCTGTATCGCCTGCCACGCCACGCACTTTCCGACGCGAGCCGAACTGACCGCCAAGCAAAACGGTTACGCAGTTGCGAAACGATCTTCGTTGGAGTTTTTGACCGAGCGACTGGCGAACAATCCACGCCCCTTTTACGGATTTCCTGATGCAAGCTGGACGCGTGTCATTAGCGCATCAGCAAATGTCATGAGCCGCTTGGCTTCGCTTGTTAACATTCACGAAACGGAATTCAAACAGCCCCACAACATCGCTTTGCTGCGCGGCGTGGCCAATTACCTGAAGATTTATTACAAAGGACGCACGCAGCTTCCCGCCGATGAAACCAACGGTAACAGCCCGATTGTCAGCACATACGAAGTCGCCTGGTATAGCTGGCGCGTGTTTGATCAATTGGTGAAGCTGGACGGAGCTTCCGCATCTGACATCGAATATCGCGACCGCATCCGCTCGCTGATTGAACAGGACGCGCACAAAAATCTGATAGACCTGTGTTACCAGACCATCGCCTTGGCCGAAATTGATCGCAACGTTTACGCTGACAAAATCAAACGCAACGCTGAACGCATTCTTTCGCTTCAGCGAGAAGACGGTCAGTGGTCAATGCTGTTTGAACCCGCCAGCACTGCGGTTGAGTTTCAAACCTATCATTGTCTGTTCACGCTGGCGCGTGCCGGTTACTCGCCCGAACATCCGCAAATCGCCAAATCGCTGAAGTTTTTGCTCAGCCGTCAGCAAGCTTTTGGCGGTTGGCTTGATCCTCGGCAGACCTATGAAAACTTCCGCACGCCTTTCCGTGAAACTCAGTTTGCGGTGATGGCTTTGAGCGAATTTTACAAAGGCGACGCAAAACGTGGCTGGCAGGAAGGCATTGAGCCGTTGCCCGCAAAACTGGCCCAAAATGACGCCCGGCTGCGGTTGGAACAGATTGGCAATGTTTGGGACAAACCCAATCAATTCGTGATGAATGATTTGCTGGCCACTTTGCAAAGCGCCGAGCCAATGATGCGTGCGGCAGCGGCTGTGGCGTCGGGCAGAGTTGGTGACGAAGACGCGGTTGAGCCGTTGGCGCGATTGCTCGGCGATGAAAGCAAGATGGTGCAGATTGTTTCGGCGCAAGCCATCAGGCGAATTGCCAGCCGAGTGCAGCCAACTAAAGGCGGAACCACGAACGCGATTCTCGCTAGTCTGAATAGCAAGAACGAGCGTGTCCGCTGGGGAGCGACGCGCATCTTTGCGCAGCATTTTTCTTTCCTGACTTCGCAAACGACAATTGCCGACAAGTTGATTGCTGCAATGCAAGACAACTTTGTACCGGTGCGAATGCAGGCCATCAAATCTTTGCAGCAATGGTATTGGTGGTCGAAAGATACTGCGTTGCAGGATCGCATCGCCGACGCTTTTATCGCTCGGATGGGAGAGCGCGAACACGAATGGGTGCGGCGCAACTTGCAGGAAAACTTCTATAGTCTGGCAGATGAAAACGTCCGCTACCTTTATAACAACTGGATTGCGTTGCTGGCCACGCCTGAAGATCGCCAGCAAGCCACACGCGGCCATCATGAAGCCAGCCGCAAAATGGCGGAACGAATTGCCAAAGCCTTGACCAATGGCAGCGATGAATTGCGCGAAAACCTGCTGGTCGCGATGACGGATTTCCATTTGCGCTCGGGCGGCTACGTCAACGCAGGACGCTATTCGCGCATCGGCAACGACGTAGAAACCGTCAAGTTTTACGAAGAAGGCGCACCGGCGGTCGAAAAATCCTTGCTGCCATTGCTGGCTTCGGTAAAAGCTTCAACGCGCAAACAGGCTGTGATTGCGGCCTTCACGGTGCGCGACAACAATCTGGAAGAATTGCCGCTGCTGGTGATGCAGCGATTGCTGGACCCTGACAAAGACGTTCGAGCCGTCGCCGATGAGTTTTATCCGTCGTTGCCGCTGCAAGTCCAGGACCGCAATCGCCAGGAAGCCATCGCTGTGTTGAAAGCTTTGCTGGCCAGCAGTTCCGCCGAAGCGCAGGTTGCCGCGATTGATCGCGCCAAAGCCGTCGGCCTGGAAGTCGCGCGACAGGAAAAGTTTGACGAACAGATCAAACAGTTTGTATTGACCGCTGACGGCAAAGTCGCTGCGGCGGCATTTCGCGCGCTGGGCGATTTTCCGCATTTGCGAAACGACACGGCAATCGAAACCCGGCTGGCTGCTGCGCTGCAATCTACGAATCAGCAATTGGTTCGCTCTGCATTGCAATTGGTGTTTGCCAAAGCGGAATGGCGCGAACCGGCTTCGGTAGCGGCTGCGCTGCATTCACTCTTCAAAACTGAAGACGCGAGCAAGCGGCGTCTGATTCTTGGTCTGATCAACGACACGGCCAAAGCCGACAGCGATCAGCGATTGCTGAATCTGGTTGCGGCTTCGTTCAACGACAAGGACGAACAAGTCCGCGCCGCCGCTTTGTCTGCCGCTCGTCGAGTCAAAGCACTTTCGGCACATCCGACCATTCGCGCTGCCGTGGCCAAAATCGCCAACGACCCGAACGAACGTTTGCAGGAACAGGCGATTGCGCTTTACGGCGATGGGAAACCGGCGACGGTAACATCGAAAACCTTGGATTATGAATTCTTCGCCATGCGAGTTATGCCGCTGCTTGCTGCCAAAGGCCGCGACGGAAACGCCTGCGTTACCTGTCATGACACGCACGCGATTTTGCGGTTGTCTCGCCCAGATACCGTAGGAAAATTCACCGCTTCGCAATTGCGAGAAAACTACGCTTCGGCTTTGCGCGTGGTGGATACGATCAATCCCGAAAACAGTTTGCTGCTGCGCAAACCGATTTCCGATGCTAGCCAGGAAGGCGTCGTTGGCGCGCGACGGACTCCGCACGGAGGTGGCCCTCGCTGGTCAGGAACGGACGATCAAGCGTATCGAACTGTGCTGGAATGGATCAATGGGGCTAAATTGAAACCCGCAGAAAGGTAATGAGCCAATGAATAGATTTTCCGCCATCGCACCATTTTTTTGCGCGATATTACTTTGTGGCTGCGGAGTTTCAGATTTTTATCCCTGCTCACGTAGCGGAAGCCCGTTTAAGCTTAACTCCGAATCTCCAAACAAAACTTACTCCGTTCATCTCCAAGAAAAATGTGAGTCAGGTTACGACTACTGGATTGGAGCTAAGATATTTGAAGGAGGACGGCTTTTTGCAGAAGAGCCTCGTTTCGCTGTTAGAAACTATGATGATGGAAGGCCATTTGATTCACAGTTTCGCTATTTCGACTGGGTTGCAGAAAACGTTTTTCGGGCAGGTTACAGCGAATCAAATTCTGCCGCCAAGAATGAAACAGTTTTGGTGCGTAACGATTCCGCCAAAGTTCTTTCGGAAATTGTGGTTGGCGGTTATGGGGAACTCTTCCTGGTGTTGGATATACAGCCAAAATCTTCAGTAACGTTTTCGAGGAAGCATCACATTGATGTAGATGCAAATGCCATCTGGGTTGCTGGTGGCCAATTTAAAGATGGCCAAAGGCTTTCGGAAACTTACCAACGCTTCAAAGAGAACAATGCGGCAACACTAAAATTCTGTATCGAAGTCACTGATAGCAATGTTGTAATTGGGTATAAGCCTTCTTGTTGATTCCTAAAATTTTCCGCGTTTTTTCAAATCAAATTTTTCCAGTGGCGACAGAAAGTAGTAGCTTCGGTCTTCGTGTTGCTTGCCGTCGGTGATTGCGACTTGTCCAGCGCCGATCACTTCAAAATTATCGCCTTTTACGACAATCGCAGTGGATTCATCAATGCCGATGCCAAGCAGTTCTGGATGCGCGGTGATGACCTCGGCAAGGTCTTTTTCGCGGCGGCGCGTGTTGATGTGTTGATCCACGGCGACTCCACGCAGGAAACCGAAGCCGACCTCATAGCCTTTGGCCATCATGATCGTGTTGCCTTCGCGCGCGCCGCGAACCAGATACGACGCCTGAATGCTGGCACCTGCCGATGAACCTCCGATGACTCCGCCGCGTTCCAGCACTTTGCGGATTTCTTTCAGCGTCAGCGTATCGGCGTACGAATCCACCAAACGCCATTGACGACCTCCGCCAAACCACACGCCGGAAGCTTCGCGGATCGGCGCGGCGAAAGCTTCGGTGTCAGCGACTTTGCGGTCGCGGGTGTGCAGCACGGTGACGTTTTTCAATCCGAACAAACGCGGGGATTCATCACCGGTTTGATTGTTGATCTGTTGATCTTCGCCAGCGGTTGGGATGTATATGAACTTGGCGTTGCGGCCTCCGGCGAGTTCGATGAACCGGTCAGAAATGGAAGGAGAAATTTTGCCACCACCAACGACGACCAGCGAACCTTTGGCGGGGCCAACTTGTGGGGCGTTGTTATTGCTTTGAGCCAAAGCGGCGACTGCGATCAAACAGATTGCCAAAGATGCAAACCATCGTTTCATGTTCTTTTCCTCTACTTTTGCGTTGATGTCTGGCTTTTCGGTGGAGCTTCTTTTACCTTCATTCGCGCGTTCGCGCAATGTTCAACTTCACCAATTTCAATTGTCCAGGAGGATTCGCATGAAAAATGCACTCAAAGCGAGAGTGCTGGTTTGCCTGTTACTGGCAATCAGTCAGAGCGCTTTTGCTCAATCGCAACAGCCGTATGTTGTCGAGTATTACTACAAAACGAAATGGGGCTACACGGAGGAGTTTCTGACGCTGTTCAAGAAAAACCATCTGCCGGTTTTGAAAAAGCAGATTGAACAGGGACGCATTCTGAGCGTGAAGATCGAAAAGCCGCGTTACCACGCGACCGAAGAGGGGCGATGGGATTTTCGCGTTACGCTCACATTCAAAAGCGCCGCCACATTTCATGAGCCCAGTCCGGAAGAAGCAATCGTGAAACAGCTTTATCCGGATCAGGCTACCTTCAAAAGGGAAGAGCAGCGAAGATTCGAGATTCTGATTTCGCACTGGGATGTGCCGTTGGTGAGTGTGCCAGAAAACTAAGACAGGAATACAGAAAAAAACACCGATTGGTAAGTGAATGTGCTGCTTACCAATCGGTGTTGAGTTTTCAGTTTTCTGGTTCAGGGCCACAAGCGGCTATTTCGCACCAGTGACGACGACGACGATGTTTGCTCTTGCGCCAAGACCCAGATTGTCATTTGCTTTGATCACGACATTGTACGTGCCAAGCTGGGTCAGCGCTGGCGCTAGATTCAAGCTATAAGTGTTGGGATTGATGCCGATGACACGTTTGACCAGGGTAACAAAATTCGCGCCAGAGGCAGAAGCTTCAGCGACTATTTGACCAGGGTCAGGATCTTTGATCGTAATCACAATTTCCAAAGCCTTGCCTGCGATGGCTTCTATCTTTTCAGGTGCGTCAATGTCAGGTGGACGATTGTCGCTTTCTTTGGGCAAGACCAGGTCAGGCATCTTCGTAATTCCGCCCGGCACTGCGGGTGCGGTCACGTTGGGCGTTCTCAGGACGTTCAAATTGGCCAGCACGGCTGCACCTTCGACAGTCAGAATCTCTCCTTCCTTGGCGGGAACGTACCGCAGAAGGTAGCTGCCGTTGCCATCTGTTGTCGCCACCTGGCCTTTGCAACGGACAACGGTTTTTGCCACAGGTTTTCTGTCGCTGTTCAGCACGCGGCCCGTAATCGTCGTCGTATCCGCATATATTGCAGCAAAGTAATATGAACTGACTTTGACAATGTTGGTGCCGGTTTCAACGCGCTTTCCATCGGCAGAAACTTTGGCTCCCGCCTTTTCTTCGACGAATTTGCCCAAATCCTTATCGAAATAAAACAGCGTCAAAGCCGTGTTTGCTGGGAAACCATCCGTGTTCGGGAAGATCAGTTGGACTCCGGGATCGAACTGGTAGTTGAACGGAGTGAGCTGCACGATGCTGGGACTAAAATAACCAAATGGCAGTTCAACGGGTGTTCGAGCATTTTTCAGGGGCGTCAAAATCAGCCGCATCGAGGTTTCCCCGTTCGGCCCTTTCACTTTCGTTCCTGGTGGAACCACAACTTGATATTCACCGGTTTCGATTGTCAGGGGCTGTGGCGAAGGCTGGGCCGGTGATTGAAATGAACTGCCATTGGTTTCGTCTTCACCGAAGGATCCACCGCCAATAACCCCGCTTCCCCCGGTTTCCGCTTGCAAGGAAATATTGCCGGAAACTTGCGTGTCGCGATTGGCAATGGCCGTAAGTTTTCGTGTGTATTTGGGGTATGTAACCGTTGTTTGAAGCGCTGTTCCATCAAATTCTACAAAATGCGCCCCAGGCGGCACATCAGGCAAAACAAATGATCCCGTGGCATTTGTCACTGTGGAAATGGCGGAGTTGGAAATTCTCACCGGGACATTGCTGAGCGGCTGGCCATTGGTGTTTTCGACAAAGCCACTGATTGAAGTTCGAACCTGCAACGTGGAAATGCTCTGGCCTTCGCCCTGTGGAGTGCGAACAGTGACCGTGCCGCTTTCAACGTTAAAGGGAACCACAACCTTCAGTTGAGTTGTCGAAGCTTCCATTACGTCCGGAACATCCAGACCATTGATTCGCACTAAATTGTCTTCTTTAACGGAAGAAAAGCCTTGCCCATTGATCGTCAATTCAGTTCCGGCCAGCGCATTAACCGAACCAAAACCGCTGATTGACGGAGGCTGCGCTCCGCCGCTGCCCGCAATTTCCAACCGAACAACATTGGATGCCGTATACCCAATACCGACAACAGAAACATCAACTTGACCGCGTCCAGCCAAACTGGAGGGAATGATCGCATTTACCTGGTCCAATCCTACAAAATCAGGTTGGGGGACGGCACCGATGACTGTGGCTTCGACTCCACCGATCAAAACCCTAATACTTTCATTCAGGTTTCCATCGCCATTGATGTCGGTTGCCTTACGAATACCTGTAAGGAATAACACCAATACAACCACGTCTGTCTCTGGAACATTGATGGGTTTGGTAATGTACTTTTGTTCTTGCTGATTGTATTGGGAAAGTGCTTCGTATCTTTGAGATCCGTCTGGTTTGACGCGAAGAATGGTTGCTGCCGGAACGCCTCTTCCGTTGGAATTCGCGGCGAAAATTCCCGGTGCGACTCGTGAAATCATGACGGTTCCGTTGGAAATCGTCTGGCCAAACTTAACCACAACCGTTGCCAGCCCTGTTTCTGTCGCGGCAGGCATCAGATAGTTAATCTGGCCTGGCGAAACAAAAAACAACCCGGCTTTGCGCCCGTTTACCTCTACGGAAGTGCCGCCCAGATCTGTCGGCAATTGAATGCCCGGTGTATTCGGTTCAGCATCGCCTGCAACAATCACTGAAGACGCTAGTTGTGAGCCAAAAGCCGCCACAATGGAATCCGGCGCAACCGGCACTTGCTCAAATCCGGCGGCAGAAACTGTAGACACTGGCGTTGCACTAACGTCAAACATTACAGGTGCGGCAGGAAAAACGTAATGAGCATGAGCGGGAACGGGCATGGCTGAAGGCGAATTTGGCTTAACGGTTTGTTTGATTGATCCGGCGAATCTAATGGTTGCAGTTGCTCCAAGCGCAAGCATGAAAACAAATACAGCCGCCATTAGAAAGCGGCGGCTTGAGCCTTCCATTGTAATGTGAAATAACTTGGCAACAGGCGAAACCTTACGGCTCGAAATCATAACGACCTCCCAAATATGACAACAAACGAACAACCCACTCGAACAATTTTTGATGAATGATGGGGTGCGAATCGGGACAAACAACGAAGGCTTGCGACTTAACATGGTGAGAACGCAGCCCAGCGCAGGGAATAGTGAGAAGCAGCCGCCGACGGATTAACGCTTCGCTCGATCCTTTCAACTCCAAATCCGTTGATCAGATCGGTTGAGATGAATGCGGCTGTTCGGCGCACAGCAGGAAGTATATCCGTCCGGCGATGCGATGCAAGCACGAAGATTGCCCACTTTATCAGGACACTATTGCGGCACTTTAGTTGCGATTCTCGCTGGGGTTTTGGCACCTAAAGCTCGGCTCAAGGAAAGCCGAGGCTGTCGTTCTCAATCCGGATTCGCGACTTCCCAGATGAAGCGAGATTGATTCTAGTTGTCTTGCCGACCTCTTGGCATACAAAAGAAAAAAGCGGGAGACAATTATTTAATCATCTCCCGCGAACGCGCTGCTTCAGGTTATGCGTTGAAGTAAATCGGTCAGGCCTGGATCAGACCTTTGAAGTTTGAAGTGTTGATCTGATAACCAGGGAAAATCGTGTTTAAGTTTGCTGCACCCAGATGGTTTTTAGCCAATTCGGCAAAAACATCGCGAAAGTCTGTGGTGATGGCCAAGTCGCGTTGTTCATTTAGCTCGTTTGGCTTCAATCCTGGCCATTTGCCGTAAACCTTGCCGCCTTTGACGGAACCGCCAAGCGCGAACATGACGCTGGCGTGCCCATGATCGGTTCCGCGATTGCCATTTTCGCGCGCCGTACGCCCAAATTCAGTCATTGTCAGGATGACAACCTCGTCAGCGCGATCTTTCAAGTCGGCGTAAAGCGCTGAAATGCCGTTGGCGAATTCGGTCAAGCGATTGGCCAACTGACCTTGCCCGGCTCCCTGATTCGCATGGGTGTCCCATCCGCCAATGTCAGTGAAAGCCACTTCCAGTCCGATGTTCGATTTGATTAACTGAGCGACTTGTTTCAGCCGGTCGCCAAACTGTCCGCGCGGATAAACGACTCCTGGTGCAGGTTGATACTGCGTTGGGTTGACTTGCTTCAGCATTTTTACGGCTTCAAAGGTTTCCTTGCCTGTGCCGCGAAGCGCGTCATTGACTGTTTGCTGATACATGGCTTCAAAGCCACCTTGTAATGCCTGGCCCATTTCGCCGCCTCCGGCTCGGATCGCGAAATCATTAATACTGGTCATTGCGATTGCGGAAGCCTTGCCTTGCATCGTACGCGGCAAATTGGCTCCCATAGAAACGCCACGGAACGGAGAAGCTTTTGGATCGGCGCTGGCTTGCAAGTAACGATTCAACCAGCCATCTGTGGTGCTTTTGACACCCGGTGTTCCCGATTCCATGTAATCCTGAGCGTCGAAGTGAGAGCGTGTGCTGTCTGGCGAGCCAACCGCGTGAATAATCGCCAGTTGGCCAGAGTCATAAATTGGCTTGAAAGACCCAAGCGCAGGATGCAAACCGAAGAATCCATCCAGATCAACTGCTGTTGTTGCATCGCCGCTTTTTGGCCTGGGAATGGCGATGCTCGGACGTAAGCTGTAATAGGTGTCATCGCCGAACGGAACGACTGCGTTCAGTCCATCCATTGCTCCACGCTGAAAAATGGTGACCAGAATCCGGTTGCGTCCGTTTCTGCCGGTTTGCGCCAGCGTGCGAGTCAGAAATGAAGGCGACACTGTTGCTGCGCCAACACTGGCCAAAGCGATGCCGCTGCTTTTCAGGAAAAATCTTCTGTTCATTTTCTTACTCCTGCTTTGTTCGTAGTACCGGCTTTAGCCGGAAAGTTTCCACCTGAAGGCGGGGCTACGAACTTGTCTACTGCCTTTGAAACTCCGGAGAGCCAAGAATCAGACCAACGACTTTGGCTGCGTCTACGGCTTTCGAGCTGTCGTTTTTTGCCAATAACTGTTCATTCAAACTTTTATCAATTGTTGAACGGGATTGGGCGGAAAGCTCGCCTTTCAGCAACAATTTGGCGTAAAGATCAACCAGTTGCGACGGCTGCATCGTGCCACTATTTGGAACCAGCGAACTCAGATTGGTTCGAGTGCCCGGAATTCGATTGGCAGCCAGCGCCAAGGCAAAATTCATGCGTTCCAGCAACGCTCCCGTGTTCACCCAATGTTCGGCAGTGTCAGGATAGCCGGTCGGCGGTTGCGCCATAAATAAGGCTTCGCCCATTTGCGCGATCCAGCGATGAAATTGCGGCCCGCCAGTCGTATCAGCGCCAATGGCCCGCACGGCGCTGACAGTCATTTCGAAGGGAGTTTTGATCTTCGCGCGATAGTTTTCCGCAGCGAAAAATTCCGGAGAGCCAAACAAGGTTCGCAGCACTTGGCGGATGTCGCCATCGGTCTTCTTGAACGTTTCAGTCATTCGATTGACCAGGTTTTCAGGCGGATTGTCATTGACGAACTTGCGAGCCAGTTTGGTGGAGATGAATTTTGCCGTTGAAGGGTGCGTCGCCAGCAGATGAATCACAGCGTAGCCGTCTTTTTGCCCTCCGCCCGCCGCGATCTTTTTGCCAAGGACGGTTTTATCACCATCATCATGAATATTTGGGTTGAAGAAAAACTCCGCGCCGTTGCGAGGTTGCCGCAAAGTCCAACCCGTAAAGCAACGAGCGACTTCCTGAACGTCTTTTTGCGTGTATCCACCATCAACGCCGAGCGTATGAAGCTCCATAATTTCGCGCGCGTAGTTTTCATTCAGTCCGCGAGGTGCTTTTTTAATCTTGCCTTGGGCGTTGAGCATTTGTTCCTTTTCCTGGTCTGACATTTTGTCGCCCAATCTCGCCTGCCTTCGCTGCAGGACTCTGGTAGCCTGTTCGCGGCGTTGCAACGCCAGGGCGTTCGGTGCGGCGCTTAGCCAGTTATCCAGGTAAAACAGCATCGCCGGACTTTCAGCGGTCGCTTTCAGCAAATCTTCAAACTTACCGAATACATTCGGACGAATGACGTCGCGTTCATAAGTAGTTGTCAGTACGCGATCAGCACCCTTTTGCAGAAAAACATTGAAGTGGTTGAACCAGAAATCGGTCATCACTTCCTGCAACTGCCGCTCGCTGTAAACGGCGCGCAGGATTTTGGATTGCTGCAACTCTAGCGCGACCTGCTGAGGTTGTTTGTAACCCATCTCCTTCAGCATCTTCTGGATTTCGCGTCGTTTGGCCTGGTTGGCATTCTGCTCTTGTTGAGTTTGACCTGTGGGAGTGTTGATGCCATTGGCAAAATCCGGCACTTCCATTCCTTTTGATTTTAGCGCCTGCTGAATGACTTGCGGTGGCGGATAGTAATTGGCCAGTTCTGCGTTGCTTAAGTGAATGCTTTCGATGGTTTTGAGTTTTTGATCCAGCGCAACATCGGAAATGCGGTCTGGATGGAGCTGCTCGTCCAGGTATTTTTCCCAACCAGTTTTCATCACGCGCTCAATATCGCCGGGACGAGCGCCAAATGTGATACGGTCGAGCAAGTGAACTGTTTTTTGCTCTGCGCTCAAGCTTTTGGTAGAAGCGGACAAAGTCTTTGATTTGTTTTTCTTGGAGTCTTGCGCTTGTGCTAATAGGGGGCTTAATGCCAAAAGCAATGCCAACGAATTCGCCACGAATCTAGATACGACAATTCTTGTCATCGTTTCCTCCCACGTCCTTGATTGAACTTAAATCCGGGTGAGTTGAAATGCAATCCGGTATTGTTTGTCAGGTACTGACAGCGGATTAGAGGTGGGTTGTTCAGGATTGGCCGAAGAAACTTGCAGTGCAAACAAAAAAAGAACGGTTGCTCAACTGCGTATGGCCTCCCCCAAGAACCATACGCAATCAAACAACCGCTCTATTTGGAAAACCTCTTCAACGTTTGACGTCCCCCAACATCTCCCGTCTCCGAGTTTACCTAAACTGCTGAAGCATTGCTTGTCGTCCTACCATTTAGCAACGACCGTACCATTGACACCAAGGTCGTGAGAATTTTTCTTATTTCCCGCTAACTCATTGCAAAGCAAGGAGTATTTTTAGTTTTACTTTATTGGTATGACGGAGGTCTGGTTTCACGCTTTTGAAAATGTGATGTGAAACGTTACACGAAAAAAAGGCCGTTGAATGCTTTTTAGGCATGGCCGCGTGAAATCGGCTGTTTTTCCTAAAATTGGCTTTTTCATTCTCAAAGATCACAAGTCGAAAAGACTCAGAAGCGATGTTGTCTCGGCGAATGGAAGCAGTTTTTACATACTCCTTGCTGCCTTACTTGGCGATAATTTCTCGATCTTCGATTATTAAATCACCACTCGACCAAATTCACAGTATTCGATAAGCGCGTGCTCTTTAATCTACAGAAGTCTTTTATTTTCAAATGAGTACAAGCAGTTTTGATGGTTTTAGTGTCAACTCAGTGTCGAGATCGTGTAAAAACGCAATGTTTGGTTTCGTTCCAAATGGGCTTTCTTGACCTCAGTACTCTTCAGATCAATCTATCTCCAATTTCTGAGACGTGACGTGCGAGCCGTTTTTATTTCGTAGCTTTCGCATACGACCAGCTTGAATTTACTTCCGAGTTAGGGCGGCACGCTTCATCTATATAGTTAGCTCCGAAAACAGAGATCATTTGAAAGAGGGCCGCTAAGCCAAAAATCGCTGAAGCCCTCTTTTGATTATTGGACAGCATCTCCAAGAATAATTCGAGAAAAGTTGCTTTCGCGATTTCCTACAAAGACTTTTACATCCATTGCGCCATTGCCAGCCAACCACCAAGGAATTTCAAAGGTGATGCTGTCAGTTCCGATCCACAGCGGATGTGGAGCAAAACCAGTCACACGGCATTCGATGCCATTTAATCGCACGCGAACCTGAGAAGCGTTGCGCCACCCGGAACCAAGCAAAACAATTCTGGTTGGTTCGATCTGGCCAACCAGAATTGGTTCGTTTGTGACTGCACCAGCCGTCTGGCCGCGAACCCAGGTCGCCAGCGGAATGAAGTTCTGCCCGGTGGCCGATTCCGGATCGCCGTTGATCAACACGCCAGGCCAGACTCCGGTCGCCAGCAAAGGCGCAGCGAATACAGTCCCAGATTGTGTTTGAACTTTCACTACGCTTTGCGGGCCGATCCGGGTCAGGATGAAAACAACCTGGTCGGGCGTGACTGCCCTCACAGGTTGCAGCACATCATCAACCCAGACCCTGACGCCATTCAGCGTGAACGGCGCACCAAACAGATCAAAGGCTGACGAATCCGCAAAGGTGACGCCACTCAGAGCGGTGAAGGCGTCCCTTGCGGGCAATCCGTCAGGCTGAAGATAGTTTGTGACCGTCAGTGACTGAACCGCGCGGAGCCTGGTTCGTTGCGGAGCCAGAGAACGATCTTGCGCCAATGCGGCAGCGCAAAGAATTGAAGCAATCAAAACGACTGAGAGAATGCACTTTTTCACTGAACCCTCCGTTGATGATGTGAACAACCAGGTGATGCTGGCAATTGACGATCACAGCTAACTTGCCAGAATCGCTTTCACGCTTTCTTCGCAGTACAAGCCTTTCAACAACGTGGGTTGTTGTTCCGCTTGCTGTTTGATCTTCAGCCGAAGGCCTTCGCTGACTTTGGCGGGCAGTTCACCGAGTGCGTTGAACACTGTGTCTGTTTCCTGTGGCGTGAAAATGAAACAGAGAATTTGCTGCGGCTGCGCTGGTGCTGCTGTTTGTACAGCTTCAGCGGCTGCGTTGTTGGCTTCGGTCTTTGTGAAATGTTCTTTTGCGGCGGTTTTCTTTGGTCGCATGTTGACTCCCTTGAAAATGAGTTGTTGTCAGCTCTGCATCGTCAGTTGAGACAATGCTGGAGCGTTACGATTGCAGGTGTTGTTTGAGAGAGTTCAACCAGTCTTCGCGCCATTCGCAGGCTTCCAGCGCCTTGCGCAAGGCGGCGGCTTCGGTTTCGTTTTCAGCCAGTCCAGCCAACGCATCCCAGATGGCCTGGTTGTCCATTGCCAGATACTGTCTCAAAAATGGGCGAGCAAAAGGCTTGTTGGCCAGCAAGTCTTTGACCTTTTGCGCAGTCTGTTCCGGCGGAACGTTGTCAGCCAGGTCCTGAATCAAAAAGCGAATATCCACGCCTTCCTCCTCCTCAACGGTTTCAGGTGGCTCCGCCGGTGGAAGCGAATTGCCGGGAATAACCGCGGGCTTGTTAACGGGTTTCGGTGCAGGGTTCGGCGCATTTGAAGTTGCTCCATTTGTCATCAGCATGCGGCCAAGGCCAGCCAGTAAAGGATTCAGCCCAGGGGCAAGCGTTTCGATCGCGTTCATTGCAAAGTCCCAGAAACCGGTGCCTTGTTCGGCTGGTGCTTCAACGGGGTTGTCGCTTTTGATTGAGCCGAGAATCTTTTTCAGCGTTTCGCTTTCCAATGCTTCAGCCAGCTTTTCCAACGGATCGCGCTGTTGTTGCGACGGGGCTGGCGGCGCGAACATCTGCTGCATCAGCTTTAATTCTTCCAAACGCTCTTTCAGCGAAGGCTGTTTGGGTTGCGCGGGCTGCTGTGCGGTTTGCGCTTCCAGCAGGCGCGTTGTTGCCGTCAGCACAGTATCCAGAATCTTTGCCTGTGCCGTGGCTTCTTTGACAGGATCAACGGGCGGCGCCGGTTCATGAACGATGGTGGGCTGCACCATCGCAGGTATCACCGCTTTGGCCGATGGATCGCCGACTGTTATCAATTGACCGCTGCGGAATTGGCCGCTTTCGCGCACCTCAACGAAATAGTAACCATCGGCGAACAGTGCCAGCAGATCAGTTTCCAGCGTTTCGGGGTCGTACTGGATTTCGCCGCGCATAGACCAACCGGGAACGCTGGCAGGTTTGCGCTGGATCAACGGATTGCGAATGGCAAAGCTTTCCGGAACTTGCCAAATTTTGGCTTTGAACGCATTGGCTTCGCTGACCTGTCTTAGATGATCTCTGACGTGTGCCGCGTGACCTGTTCCATCCATAGGCGACCGAAAGGGCACAGATGCCAGGCCAGCTCCAAAAAGCAGATTGCGATCAGCAAGCGAATCAATCTCTTCAGTCTCCTCAATTTCTTCATCGTCTTCTTCCTCGTATTGATCGTTTGCCAACTGCGCGAACTGTTCGACCGGCACAGAAAAACTGGCATTGACCTTCACCTGATTTGGTTCCGGTTTTTCTTCGCGCACGCGACGTCGCGGAGCGCGGCGCTTTCGCCGTGGCTTTTCAGCAGGCGGTTCGGTGTGCGTTTCGTGTTGTTCGGTCGTTGTTTCGGTAGCTTCGGTCTCTCTCTCAGTAAACATAGTTCTCAAACTGCTTGCTTGGCTTTTTGCGCCGTGTAGTGCGCGCAAACCATTTCGGATTTTCTTTGCGTCCGGCTGTCTTCACGTATTCGGCAACCAGCGCGTTGATGCGTTCTGTTTGAGTTGAGAGAGAATCTTTGGAGAGAGAAAAGGAGGCGGATGTGGCGTTGACGGCGTCCAGGATCAATTGCAGCGAGTAAGGCCGAAGCTTGGCCGTGTTGCAGGCCGCAACGTAAAGCCGATGCCATTGATTCAGCCTGGTCATTCTTTCGGCTTTGACAATTACGGCTTGAAGCAGCTTGTGACATCCGTCGTTATTGACTTCCGTCATCCGATAGCGCGAATCATAAATGCCTGCGCGCATCTGCTCAGCCACTTCCAAAATGAATTTGCTGAAATCGTCCGGGTCAATGCCGGCGTTTTTGCAGGCTTCTGTGTGTAGTCCGTAAAGTTTAAGCGCTTCATTTCCGACAATCCGGATTTGAATGGCGCTCAAAATATAACCAGCTTCAGTCAAAACCTGCTCGATTGCAGGATCTTTCATCAAAATGCCCATGGTATCGCTACGGGTCGGCTGCTGGTGTTGATGTTTTGCCGATGTGCGTCGTGTTTCACCGTCCGTCAGCCGTCTTTCACCGTGCATTCACCGTTCGCACACCGACCTCTCACCGTTGGGGGCACCATTAGTCAACCGTGCTTATACCGAGCAAAATTGCCCTACACAATCCCCATTTCAGTGAAAAAAGTTAGCAAAAGGGGATTGTACGCACAGTTTTCGACGCGTATCTTCCGCCTCGTTTGAGAGAGAAAACGATCTGCGGGCGGGCAGTGGCATTCAAAAAGTAACTGCTCGCCCGCAGTCTTTTTTGCCTGCCCACTGTCCGCCCGCCCCGTGTCCTGAAAGCCAAAACCGAAGGCCAATGCAAACAGCGTTAGTTCGACAAAAAGAGTGGACGAAATTGCGGAGGATGCCACGCGGAGAGCAAGGCACTTTGCAAACGCTGCGGCTGATGGCGGCTTTCTGCAAGCGTGACGCGGCCAGCCCTGAGCTGCGCGCCGTCGCACACAAGATCATTGAGGGAATTGCAGGTCACGATTTCAACAGCGAAATCCGCGCACTCTATAGCTTCGCACGGGACCAAGTTAAATACAGAAAAGACCCAGTGGAAGTAGAGCGAGTGCAAGATGCGCTAAGAACGCTGCAATTTCGTAGCGCGGATTGCGACGACAAGGTGACGTTGCTGGTGACACTGCTGGCTGTGTGCGGACATCGCGCGCGGTTCTGTGTCAGTGGCCCGGCTCCGGGACGCTGGACGCATGTCTATTGCGAAGTGGCCACTCCGCAAGGCTGGATGCCGCTCGATCCCACACCCGAAAGCGCCCAAGCAGGATGGCAAACCCAAGCCCCAGCCAAAGGGATTTTTGAAATCTGGCCCGCGACTTCGACCAACATTCGCGTGGTTCGTGTTCCGGTTCGATCTTCATCAGTAGCAGTCAGGGGTGGAAACAAACTTGGGCGGCGGGTCCAAAAACCTGCCGCCGCTTTTTCCTGCCTCGGCTGTGAGTGTGAAGAGTCCGGACTAGGTGCTGATACCTACGAATGGAAGATGCAAGGCTCCGGCGAATGCGAACCGAAAAAGAAAAGCTGCGGTCTGTTTTGCAAGATCGGTAAAGGGTTCAAGGCCGTGGGCAAAGTGGCGTTGGCTGCCGCGCCAATCGCGTTGGCTCCGTTCACTGGCGGGTTGTCGTTGGCAGCACAAGCAGCCATCGGCGGTGGATTTGCAGCAGCACAGTCTGTCGTTTCCCGCTACTCGGCAAATGTTCCTGCCGGATCCAACGTTGAGGAACCGAAAGGCGAGTGCGCGGCCTGGTTACAGCGCAAGCAACAGGAAGAAAACGCAAAAGCCCAACAGGCCGCTGAAGCCGCAGCCGCAGCACAAAAAGCCGCGCAGGATGCGCAGATTCAAGCAGAAGCTAAAAAGCTTGCGAAAAAGGAAGGCAGCAGTGGACTGAGCTCGCTGACGACCAATCCTTTGTTGCTAGGCGCGCTGGGAATCGGCGCTTTGTTGTTGCTCCGGAAGTAAGGAGTTTTGTTTTGGGAATTCTTCAAGACAAGTTGAAGCAGCGTGGACAGCAGATCGCGGAAGCCGCTGTCAGGCGCACGGAACGAGAAGTCAGAAACCTGTTGAAAGAAACAGGCGCAGAGCTGGGAGAAAAGCTCGACGGAATTTTTGATGGATTGCTGAGCGAACTGAACAGCGATCAGAGGCAAAGTGATGAATCAGGCAATGGCCAGGATGGTCAACGATAACAATCTGGGGTTCGCGGCTCCGATGGAAACGGCGCAGGTTCCAAAGTGGCAGAGCATTCTAACCGCGATTGGCACCGCGATTCCGACGGTTGTTGGAACGTATAACGCCACACGACAGCCGCCACAGATTCAACAGCCGGTTCAGCAAGCGCCTATGCCCCAACCAGTCTCGCAACCAAGCACAGACGAAGACGACGATTCGCGCAGCGTCAAAACCAACGTGGGCTTTAGCCTGGATAAAGGGCTGAATATCGGTGGCATTCAAGTTCCGATTCTGTTTCTGGCGCTGGGTGGAGTTGGGTTGTACCTGCTGTTCAAAGAACCCCCACGGAGAGGTCGCTGATGTATTCGCAACTTTTATCCGACGTTGAACCGACGGCGCAGTTGCCAGCGACTCCACCACGCGGTTGGCCGCAACGCTCTCGCAGGTTTCCTCCGCGGCGCAGAAGTATGCAGCCACAGCAGCAGGCTTCAAGCGCAGTCAGTGGCGGGCAGTTTTACGACCATCAGATGGCATTGGCCGCGCAGCAAAACGCGCAAATGCAGCAAGCGGCGCAAGCCGCAACAGCCGAACCGTCAGGCATTGGCGGCATTTCGTGGCCTGTGATTGCGCTGGCCGGCGGCGGATTCCTGATGCTGATGATGGTGATGATGTCGGGGAAAAAGTAACGACGGGCAGGAGAACACAGAGCTATGAGACTCGGCAGAAGCAATGTTGGCGCAAATGCAGAACAGCTATCAGACATCGTTGATTCGATGCCCTACAACTCCGCTTGGGCAGCGGGCCAATTGGCAGGCTGCGACCTGGCCGATGTCAGCGCCAGTGTCGGAGTCAATCCTGGCGGCGTGACCGCATCGGGCGGTTTCAGTTGGACAACGCTGGGTTTGATCGCTGGTGGGTTCTGGCTGTTCAGCAAAGTGTTCAAGTAATCGTGAAATGTACACAACAGCGGCTACAACCGAATTTGGACTTGGCTTAGAGCCAAAGCGCAGCAATGCGCTGTCACAGGCTGCTGATTACCTGGTTGCCGGTTCGCGCATTCAAGTCTGGATTTCACTGACTCGGTTGCCGTGGTGGGCAACAGGTTGGACGGGATTGATTGGCGCGGCTCTGACGGCCTATCGGCTAAAACAGGCCAGTGCGTGGGCGCAGAAAGCCAAAGAAGTTTTGAACGCGGATGTCTTTACCAATGTTTCTTCCACGTATTCGCAGGGCGCTGGCAGCATCAGCATTATGGCAACCACGACCGTGGATTTTGCCCGCGAAGCGCACGCACCTGGCCGCGTGATTGAAGTCTTGAGAGATGCCGGACTAGACCCCGTAGAAGAGAAGTGGAAGATCATCCAACGCCCTGGCGGTAAGAAAGCCGCACCTCTGCTGAACGCCCCGAACCCCGACAACACAAGCGGCGCATCTGGCGCAGCTCCTGACGGCAGAACCTCCTGGGATTTATTCGCCCAGGGACTGGGCATCAGCACGCCAATCGTGCTGGCAGGCGGAGCGCTGTTGGCCGTGATTCTTTTGAGGAAATAAGGAAATGGCGACTGTCAATCTGAACGGCTTTGAAGATTTGGTACGCGTGAACCTGAAAACGGCAGTGGATACGTTTGGCTTCAGCGGCGTTCTGAGCCTGCTCGCGGACGAAGCCAGTGAGCGCGTCACAGAAGGCGACGAAGCAACGCAGGCGATTTTAGATGCCATAGAAACGGCTCAAGAAGAAGCCAGCGAACACGAAGAGCCAGCAGACGACGAAGAAGACGACGAAGATTTTGAGCAGGAAGATTACCTGGTTGAAGCAGAGGAAGAAGAGGAGCTTGACGACGATGGCGAAGAAGGCGACTAAAAAGAAGAACGGCAAAAAGAAGGCCACCGTTTCGGTGCGGCGGAATGGCAAAACGCTTTACGGCGCTGTTGCCAAGAATATCTTGAAGAAACGCGCAGCGGCCAAGCGGCGCTCGACGGCAAAGGCTAATCCGAAGGCCAAAAAGAAAACGGCCAAGAAACGCACAGCGACTTCGCGCAAGCGAACTTTGTCTACGGCTACAGCTAAAGCCAACCCCAAAAGGAAAACGACGAAGAAAAACGTCAGTAAGAAACGAGTCTCTACAAAACGAAATGCTGAATCCTACTCTCCGGCGCAGCCGATCAAGGTGACTCAGTATTACCGCTCGGGCGGTCCGGGTTATGCGACTGCTCGTGAACGAATCATTCGCCAGGGACAGCGCGATATGTTCGCGCCGGATGCTTCGATCAATGAACTGCTCGGCTTTCTGAAAAAGAATCCGACCGTCATTGACGCGGTCAAGAAAAAGCTTGGCGCGGCCAAGTTTGCAACGGCTTCGCCAACATTGCTGAAGAAGACGATGCGCGAAGTGATTACGGGCGCGAGAGGGAAAGCCAAGAAAGCCAAGAAGCGCAACGCAGCCCCTAAACGTAAGCGCAGCAATCCGAATGGTGAGTTATTCGAAATGTTCACCGGTCAGCCGCACACAGGTCATGAAGTTGTGACTGCTCCCAGCGGTGCACCGGCAAATCTGGATCAATGCGGTCAGTTCGTAGAATTCAAGTGGATTGATCAGGACAGCAAACGCCATACGGTCAATCTGGAACAACAGGGCATTCCAGCGATTCTGGCCGCCCATCGTTTCGCCAACGGCCACGACGAATTGTTTCTGGTGTCCGCTCCTGGTCTGCCATTGCCGAATTTTGGCGATTACCTGCCGCGCGGCGACAACGGTTACATCACCGAAGTGACGTACCGTGCGCAGAAGGTTCATCTGGGAGACGCCAAGCCCCAGCTCTATTACCACAAGCTGGGAGAAGAAACGGGACAGCCACCGATTCTGCACATCAACAAAGAGGGAGAACTGATTTTCAAAGGCGGCGAATACTGGATTGAGGCGTCCGGCATTCACAATTGATTTTTTGAGTACGGCAGCTTCGGTGGCTGCTGAATAACAAGCAGCAGCAGGCTAACTGACCTGCTGTACCAAAAGCAGGAGAAGGAGATAAGACAATGGCAAAGCAGGTAAAACTTCAAAACCCGCATTTACTGGCGGTCAATCCATTCGGCAAATCGCGCGCGGTAACCCGCCGGCGCAAAACCAATCCCAAACGAAGAGGCAAGAAACGCAATCCGTCCAGGGTAACGGCTCGGCGCAATCCGTCGTTTGACGTGTCCGGCATCATCAAAAAAGGCGGCGCTGCAGGTGTGGGCGCGCTGGCAACCACGTTCATCGCGAACATGCTGCCGCTGCCCGTCAATCCGATTTTCAATGCTGCCTGCAAAGCGGGCGTCGGCGTTGCGATTGGCTACGGCGCAAAGTTGATCAACGCGACCAAAGACGTTGCGGATTACGTGATGGCTGGCGGTGTTGGCGTGGCTGCATCGGATGCGCTGCGATTTTTCGCGCCGAAGCTGCGCACGATCATCGTGCCGTCGGAAGTTCAGGCGGAAGCGGTCAAGGAAGTCACTCAAGGCCAGCTCAGTGACGTGGTCGTGACGGGCGATGGCCTGATGGGCGATGTCGTGGATTCGATGCCTTACAACAGCGAATGGGCCAGCTAACGCCTACGTCTGAAGGTTGGATGGTGCGATAGCCGCGCGCTTCGCACCATCCGGCGACCAAAACGCAAATCGGAGAAAGAACGATGGAACCGTTCGCAATTACAACTGTGGGGCAGGGGGCTGGCGCCGTGCAGGTGGTTGATCCACTTCACCCGGAAGTCATCAAGCTGATCAATAAACGCCCTCCGTACTGGCTGACCGTGCCCCTGGTGTGGCAAGCGCCGCGAAACATCGGCAGCGGGATTTCGCCCGTCACCCAGGAACGCCGCTTTGATTTGCTGCTGGTGGGCGCGCGGTCTGCGCTGAACTATTCGCTAATCAAACTGCGCAACGACACGACCGACGATTACTACTCGAACGCGTTCGTGCCGATGTTCTGCGTGACCGGCGGAGCGGCTTCAAACCGAATGGAATACCAGTGGGAAAGCTTCATTTACCTGCCCGCGCAAACGCGCATCGTGGTGGAAGCCGTGCTGGGAGAAACCGCACCTGGTTCCGGCATCGCGGAACCGGATGGCGAGATTGTTTTTAGCTGCATAGAAATCAATGCCTAACGCCATCGCTACAACTGCATACCAACTGCAACCCGGTTACGGAATCCGCCGTGACTGGCTGAACAAGACGCAGGCGCAGTTGATCCAGGAAAGCAAAGAGCAACAGCAATTCTGGCTGGTGTTTGGCGCACAAAACGCAACGCTGCTGCCAGCAATCTTCCGGCTACCCAGTCGCGACTATCCGTTCCTGGTGACAGGCGCGGCGGTCAATCTGCCCGTCACTTCGCTGAAGCTGTACACCACAGGCCGCCAGTTGGAATCGTTCAACACGCCGGTGGAAGCCATTGCAGGTGGCAGCGACGGCGAACGTCAAATCTTTCGCTGGTCGCAACCGGTGTTGATGAAACCAAACGAAGCATGGCGATTGGAAATTACGTTGGCAGATGCGTCCGGACTGGCGCTGAACACGATCATTGCTTTGCGCGGGGTGAAAGTGGGGAACCGTAAATGAGCAACATTGCAAAACAGATTCTGGACATTGCCGCGCTGGCTCAGGCTCCGCCATTCGATTTCAAACCATGGACGATGGCGCGTGTTGTTCAAACAGCCTGGCAAACCAGCGTTCCGGTTGATGTGTTGACCTATACGCCGCCCAACGGTTTGGCACTGGTCGTTACCCGCGTGGATTCGTGGGTCAGCGAAGCCTACAACCCAGCCGCGACTCCGGGAACGCCCAAGGCCGTGCAGGAAGTCATCAACTACCCGCCCGGATTCAAGGCCAACTGGCAAAGCGATAACGAAGTTCTGGCTGGGCGATTCAGTCTGTACACCGTGCTGGGGCAAGGCGAACAACTGATCGTCTTTGCGCCTAAAACCGTCGCCAGGTTTGTCATGTCGTATGACGGCCCCAACCAGGGAGCGGCGGAACAAAGCTTTCAATTCAGGTTTTTCGGATTTCTGACGTTACCCGAACACGCGGAACGGTTGATCAAGAATCAAACGTTGACGCCGTAATTTTGAATGTCCGGCGGGCTCACTGCCCAAAGGGTTTAACAACACACCGGCGCCGAAGATGCCGGACATACAGCAGGAGAAGGAGAGAAAGACAATGAGACAACTCAAAACCGCACCGGTATCAGCAACACTGAAAGGCAAAGCGCCCGCTCTGTCGCTCCCAACCAATCAATACCAGGATGTAATCAAGTGGAGAATGTGGGACACGCTGCGTTACCAGGCCGGGTTCGTGATGCCCAGCAACGCGCTGGAATTGTTCCGCATTCAACGCGGGCAGAAGGCCTTCGTCGCCAACAACCCGGCGGCGGAATACATCAAACGCCGGTTTGACACTTCGCTAGATAGCAACAACCAGATTCCAAAGGGCAAACAGTTCGTCGTCAATTCAATTCAGATTGCTGTCATCACCATCGGCAATCTGCATGCTTCGAACGGAACCGGCGACAACGTTGGCCTGGCCATCAATCCGGGCGGCCCTGGCGGAACCAACAACTTCGGAGCCATCACCACAGCCACCGGCTTGATGCAGGCAATCCTGCACACCATGTTCATTGATACTGAATTCGGCGAAACCGACAAACGGTATGAATCCGGCCCAGCGCTGATGTTCCCGTGCCGGTATGGCGCCAGCGGCTTTGCCGCCCTGGCTGCTCAGCCACCTGATGCCACCAATAACGCGGGACTTGGCGGAACCACGACCAACGCCCTGAGCGAAACGTGGGTTCAGAACGGTTGCTTCCGCGAAGAGCCATTGGCCTTTGATCGCATTTTGGAATCGCTCGACACCTTCAATGTGAAAGTGTCGTCAGACGTTCCCTTTGTTCCGAACCAGGACTTCCAGTTCCAGGTGATTCTGGATGGTTACTTGCAGCGTCCGGTCTAACGGGTAGCCGCACAAGTTTGGCGCGACAGTCGGAATGGTGATGGGAGTAGCAGTCGGGGGTGACCAAAAGCCCATTGCTATTGGTAACAGGCACTGTCGCGCCAAAGCTTTCTTTGGGTGAGGTGACGTGTGACGAAGGCGGAGATTCAACAGCTTGTCGTCGAGAAGGCGCGTGCATACGGCATAGATGAACGCATCGCCTTGGCGCAGATTGAAGCGGAAAGCGCATTCAATCCGAATGCTCGATCCGGAGCTGGCGCACAAGGCCTGGCACAGTTTATGCCCGCAACAGCCAAACGCTTCGGCCTGGCAAATCCCTTTGATCCGGTTCAGGCAATGGAGGCCTGGGGCAAGTACATGACCTATCTGCTGAACTATTTCGGCGGACGGTATGACCTGGCGCTGGCCGGCTACAACTGGGGAGAAAATCGCCAAACGCTGAAAACTGCGGCGGCAAACAATGCGCCATTTCCTGCTGACAAGGTACCCGCCGAAACACGCAACTACGTCACCAGAATTTTAGGCAAAGCAGGAAATCCGCCGGCGTCGGGAAACAACTCGACGCCGGGGATTTCGAGTTCAGGTTCAAATGTAGGATTGATCATTCTTGCCGTGCTGTTCGGGCTGGCAATTACTCGCTGAAGTTATGGCTGCAATCGTCGTCAAACAACAACGAATCGCGCGCATCGCCGCACAGGACATTACAACCTTGCGCGTGCTGGTGGATCGTTCGCTGGCAACAGCGGGCGGACCAGGTGCGGGCACTGTGGTGACGATCCCTGTGACGGTCGAGACAGCATCAATTCTGTTGCCACAGATTACGCTTTACGAAACGGCTACAGCTCCGGACGCGGTCACGCGAGGAGCGATCTATACCGCCCAATTGCTCGATCTCAATGGATTCGTCGTCAGCGAAGTTCCGGGCTTCGGGGCGTTCGTGCTGCGCATTCCGTCAGCACAAACGACGTGGAATGAGATCCGCGAATCGAATGATTTTCAGGCGCTGATTCAATCAGCGGTTGCCAATCGTTTAGGCTTGGATACCACGCCAACCGTGGGGCAATCCGTCATTACAGTCATCGGCGGCGCTTCGCAGGCCGGACTGGATACAATTTCGCTTTTCTTCGGCAGCTCGCCAAATTCGCCTGGCATTCGTCACAACGTTGCGACCGCGCAAATGGAGGTCAGTCATGACGGATTGACCTGGGCAGCCATTGGCAGCGGAGGCGGCAGCGGCACGGTTACATCCGTTGGATTGAGCCTACCCGGAATCTTTTCTGTCAGTGGATCCCCTGTGACTGTATCGGGAACTCTGACGGCAACGCTGGTCAATCAGTCGGCCAACACAATTTTTGCAGGCCCAACTTCAGGCGGCGCGGCCGCTCCGACATTCCGCGCGCTGGTTGCCAACGATTATCCAACGATGATTGGCGACAGCGGCGCTGGCGGAACCAAAGGCGCGGTACCACCTCCAGCGGCAGGCGATGCCGCGGCAAACAAGTTTTTGAAGGCTGACGGCGTGTGGACAGTCATTCCCAGCGCGCCGGTTACTTCGGTGTTTGGCCGTACAGGCGCAGTTTTTGCGGCTGTTGGCGATTACAGCTTTTCCCAAATCAGCGGCAGCGTTGCGGACGGCCAGCTTTCGGCCAACGTTACGTTGTTGGGTAACACCGTCACAGGAACGGGCGCGATCGTCCGCGCGACGTCGCCAACGATTGTGACTCCAACGGTTGCCAGCTTCGTCAACGCCACGCACAACCACGAAAACGCGGCTGGCGGAGGCCAGCTCAACGCAACCAATATCTTCAATGCTGGAACTGTTCCTGTTGCGCGATTGCCTCTTTTGGTTGGTGACTCTGGTGCGGGTGGCGTTGCCGGCCTGGCTCCAGCTCCGGCGGCAGGCGATGCCGCGGCAAATAAATTCCTGAAGGCTGATGGCACGTGGGCGGTTGCTGGCGCTTCCAGTGGAGCCAACCCTACAGCCAGTTTGGGACTGACTGCGGTCAATGGCGTTGCTACGACGTTTATGCGGTCAGATGCAGCGCCTGCGCTCGATCAGGGTATCGCCCCGACATGGACAGGAGCGCATTCGTTTTCCAATACAATTACGCAGACCAGCGCATCAGCAACAGCGTTTCAGAGTGGGCCGAATGGCGGAACAAACCCAGTTTTCCGGCTGGTAAATAATGTGGCCGGCGCAGCGACCGGAATTCAAATTACAGGTAATGCGGCGGGCAGCGGGGTGCTCGTACAGGCAATTAGCAGCGGTGCCGGGGAGTCGTTAACGATCCGGCAAAAGGCGAACGGCATTCTCGCATTAGGTGATAGCACCCAAAGCGCTACTAGAGTGGCAATCTTCGGGAACGGTTCCAGCCAGGTCACGAGATTGAATAACTACAATGGAAACGCTGTCGCCGATGTTTATTACGCGGCTGGCGCATCTGCTGTGTTGGATTTTAACTTAGCAAGCATTCCCTTGCTGTTAAACATTCTCAGTTCCAACACCGGTGCTTTGAATATAGGAACTGGCGTTTCAGGAAGCACCCCTGCGCTTGCCACAAGCTATCTCAGGTTTGACACTTCAAACGTAAGAATCTTGGCTGGCGTCCCTATAGTTCTCGGCGGAGCTGACAATGCCTCACCATCTGCCCAACTCTTCAGCGTCCAGAATGTGGTCGGCGGAACCACAAATGGATCCGGCCAACCATGGACGTTTCGCGGCTCGCTCGGCACTTCCCAGGGAGTTCCTGGACGAATCCACCTGCAAACCGGCGCATTGATCGCGGCCAGCGGTACCACGCAGCAAACGCCGGTAGACCGCGAAATCTTTGGCGCCAGCAAAGTCTTAACCAACAACACGACAACAACGGTCTGCAACGTCACCGTTGCCAGCAACACGGTTGCAGGTGGCATCGTGGATTACACGGTGGAAGTCTTCGACGGAACCGATCTGCAAATTGAAACCGGCGAGTTTGTTTACCAGGTCACGAACAAAGGCGGCACCATCGCCAACAACACGATCACTCCGCCGACAGGCTATCCAAAGAACGTGGCCACGGCGGGAACGCTGACCGTTACATGGACCATCAGCAACGCGAATCCGGCGCTGTTGGCAATCAACGCAAATTCCAGCTTGACGCCTTCGACGGGGTATCCGCGTGTCACGTACAACCTGCGCAACCACACGCAACAGGCGATCGCAATTCAGTAGAGGAACGTATGGCACTTCAGAAAGCATTTTCCGATCAGTTCGGCGTTGACCATCCGGAAGGATATTGGCGGCTGACAAATTTCAATTACGACAACTATCAACAGACCGCTGACCTGGTGTTTTCGTGTTACGCCACCAAGGCCGCGGCGGACGCAAAGATGCAGCCGTTAACCACAAAAACCTATCACCTGGTCAATGAAGATTACGACCTGGTCAATCAGTTGCTGACCACCGGGTTCAAACAACAAGTGTATGAGTTCGTGAAAGCGAAAGAAGAGCCCGACGGCAAGAGTTTCTTTGAAGGCGCTGCGGACGTTTAGCGCACAAGTAGACAAAACAGTAACCGTGAAGCTGGGGCGACAGGGACACGAAGCAAGGAGAGAAGGGAATGCCAGCTATCACAGTTTTATCAGCAAAGATCGCCAAACAGGGCGCGTCGGATGTGACGACATTGCGAGTCGTCGTGGACCGTTCGCTTGCCTCCGTAGGTGGACCCGCCGCAGGTGTTGTTGCCAGCGGAGCCGTCACACAAGACAACGCGGCCTTTGTGTTGCCACAACTGACGCTCTACAGCACGTACAACGCGCCGGATTTGATTACCAAAGAAGCCATCTTCCGCGCGGAGCTGCTGAACGGAGCTGGTCAGGTGGTGCAAGTCCTGACTGGGTTCAATGCCTTCCAGATTCGCGTTATCTCCAGCCAAACCACCTGGAATGAAATCCGCGAACAAAACGATTTTTACGCATTGATTCAAGGGGCAGGGAACACGCGGCTGGGCAACGATTCCACGCCTTCCCTGGGCAATTCCGTTGTCACCGTGCTGGGAGCCATCACCAATGCGCCGTCGGATACGATCTCGCTGTTTTTTGGCAGCCAGGTCAATCCGCCGGGCATTCGACGCAATGTTGCGACGGCGCAAATGGAATTCAGCCACGACGGGCAAACATGGTCTTCGATGGGTTCAGGCGGCGGAGGCGGCAACGTCAGCGGCAATGGCACGGTCAATTACATGCCGATCTGGACGTCCGGAACCACGCTGGGCGATTCCCAGATTTTCTACTCCGGTGCTGACCAGGTCACGTTTGTCCAGCAATCGTTTCAAGTCGAACGCAATGTCATTTTTGGGTACGACCAGGTCATCATCAATTCCGATCCATCGCGCGCAGTCAACGTTCCGCTGGTCACATTCAAGAATGTCGTCGGCCAAACCGCTTCAGTCATTCGCATAGACAATACCGCCAACGGCGGAGGCATCAGCCAGATTTTGCGCGCCGATGGCAATCTGTGGCCGCGCGGAGTCAACACCACCTGGCCGGCCGCCAGCTCTGCTGGTGTGCTGACCAACGACGGCGCAGGAAATCTTTCGTGGGCGGCAGCGCCTTCAACCTATAGCTGGCTGATTCAGGCTGACAGCGGATTGGCGACTCCGGTTCCAAATAACCAGGCGGTTCAAATCGTCGGCGGCAACGGAATCGTCACGTCGCTTTCCTTGTTTGCGTTGACCGTTGCAGTGGATCTGCTGTCAACCGGAGGCCTGCAAACCAGCGGAGGCGCGGCCCAACTCGGCATCAAGCTCGACACGGTGACAGGCGGCGGCAACAACGTCGCGCAGCTTGGCGCAAATGGCCTGTACGTTCCGCCCGGAGGTGGCGGAGGCGTAGGCACAGTCACTTCCGTCGCGCTCAGCCTGCCATCCATTTTCAGCGTCAGCGGTTCGCCGGTCACTTCGTCCGGAACCTTGACCGGAACGCTGGCCACGCAAAACGCCAACCTGGTCTTTGCCGGACCGGGCAGCGGGGGCGCTGCGGTTCCGACATTCCGCACATTGGTCGCGGCGGATTATGTCACCATGGTGGGTGACAGCGGCGCTGGCGGCGTCAAAGGCGCGGTGCCAGCACCAGCGGCAGGCGATGCGGCAGCCAACAAATTCCTGAAGGCGGACGGCACCTGGTCAGCAGTGACCACGGGCGGTTCGATCTTCTACCAGGGCAATACCGGAGGCGTCGGAACCTACATCATCGGCGCGCCTGGCGAAATCCTGACGATTGACGGCGGCTCCGGATTGACTTCGACCACCGTGCCGCTCAGCGACACCATTCGGCTGGACCTGGACCTGGCGCCGATTCAATCAGGCGTTCCTAACATCGCATCCATCGTCAGCAATCAGCTTTACGTCACGCCGCGGCAATACGTCCGGACGCGAGCCATCAGCGCTAACGATGCCATCGTGTGCGCCACGGATAACGTGTTGCTGGTCACCACGGGCAGCAACATCGCCATCACACTGACCACGCCGATCGCCGGGGAATTCCGCGATTTCGTCATCAAGAAAGTTTCCAGCAATGGAAACACGATTACGCTGACGCCGGCATCCGGCCAGATTGACGGAGGCGCTTCGTTTGTCTTTTCCGGCACGTTCGGAACCTCCGGCGAAGCCGTGCATGTCGTGTTTGACGGAACCAACTGGTGGGTCATTTCGCGAACGTAAGTTGAAACAGAAAACACCGTCGGCAAGGACGGAACAGGGAAGGGGAGAGGATGAAAAGGATTCTTTTATTGATCACGCTGCTGGCATCGCTGGCCATCACCAGCCAGGCGCAAAACGCCAACCAGTACGAATTCGTCAGCGCATTGCCGGGGAGCTGCTTGCCAGCCCAGGGACGCACCGTCGTGGTGACGGCTTCGACGCCGTATCGCTATTACGTTTGCACCGACACCAACATCTGGACGGAATACGCGCCCGGCATCAATTTGTTGACTTCGACGCGCATTCCCTTTGGCAGCGCCAGCAACACACCGACGGAATCAGCGGACTTAACCTGGAACAACACAACCAAGCGATTCATCCTGGCGGCTTCAGGCGGCACCGGATTCATTGACGTCAACGGCGTAGGCAACAACGGAGCAGTCCGCATGCAGGGAGCCACGCATCCGGGCAATGGCGGAGGCTTCATTCTGCCGTTCGTTGGCGGAGGACAATCCACCGGCCCGGGCCTTTGGTGGTGCGCCGGAGCCTATGCAAGCTGTTCAGGATTGTGGACCAGCCTGGGATTGAATTGGCAAGGCGCAGGCTCTGCGCATTCGTTGTTCAAAATCCGAAGCTCCACCGGCACATCATCCGACGGAACGATCCGATATCAATTTGAACCGGACAGCTCAATTTTCACGCAATCGCCCAGCACCAGCGCAACCGGCACGGCGCACGACGGCGAAGTCGTGGATCTGTCCAGCACCGGCACCGCAGGCACAAATTTCGGCTTTGCCCGATTGACCAGGCTGGAAAATGGCGGCGGGTCACAGGTCAATGCTTCGCGTATTACTACGGCCTGGGCCGCGGCAACGGCGGGCGCTGAAACCGGCAGAGTCTCGATTGCCACGAATCTGGCCGGCGGGGGCCTGGGCGATTCTTTCAACGTAGAAGGCAATCAGTTTTACGGCACCGTTTTCACGCAGGGGAATGTCAGCGGAGCCGTCACGATCAATTTCAATAATTCCAACAACGTCTTCATCACGCTGACCGGCAACATCACGTCAATGACGTTTCAGAACATGCGGACGGGTGGCCAGTATTTTCTGCGGATCCGGCAGGACGCCACCGGCGGCAGAACCTGGACGCCTTCCAACACAAACTTTCTGTACCCAGGTGGAGTCAGCACAAACATTCTGACCACCAGTTCCAACGCGGTGGACGTGTTTACGTGCATTTCGTTCGACGGCGTTCATTTGAGCTGTAACGGCCTGTTTGACGTGAAGTAATCCGGAGCAGGGAAGTATCGTGGAAATTATCAAGCTCATTGCCATCGTCACGCCGTTTCTGATTACCGCATCCACAGTCTATCTGCGCCTGTTCATCAAAAACGAATTCAACGAACTGTTCAAAGTCATCAGCAAGGAATTTGTCAGCAAGGAAGTCTTCGAGCTGGAGAAGGAAAAACTGACCGACAAGATCCAATTGCTGGAACCAAAGTCAGCGCGCCGCTGACTTTTTCGATCAACCGTTTAACCACAAAGGAGAAATTATGCTTTGGAGTCTCGGTGTCACATTTGTTTTGTCAGTCTTGAAAGAGGCTGTGAAGAATCCGGAAAAGAAAGCGAACATTCGCAGCAAGATGCTGGAAGTCGCGCAATACATTCAAAACGTCTTTGGCGACGATCCCGCCTTTCAATCCATCCGCTCAAACCCGCAACTTTAAATTCTTGCGCTCAGCCATTTAAGGGGAAAGGCTGTGGTCGAAGCTCTCGACCACAGCCTTGTTAGCAGAATATTCAATTTACGTTCCCTGCCTAATCATCCCCGACGGGTTCTTGCCCGGTATGTATCCAGCCATTGGGTTCCATGAAGAGCGGCTTTTCTTGAAGCAGCGTCGCCCAGCCTGCCAGCTCACTGAGGGATGTCACTTTTAATTGAATGTTGTTGTTCAATTTAACCCACCCTTGGTTTGTTTGAACATTCCAGGCTAACTGAAAGGTTTTGACTTCTTGCATTGTTTCTCCTTGGAAAATACTTCTGGATTGACTGTGGCTGTGCCCTTTCCTGAGTACTGCTGAGTTGCGTGGCCGTTGGCACGTCGCGAGCCACGCGAGTTTTTACCACACCATTTCCCAAATACGTTAGTGAGGATCTGAAAGCGATTCTCTTTTTTGATTAAGCGTTGATTTTATAAATTTGCCGCCGACGCATTGCTCTGTGGGCGAATGCAGCCGGCGGCATTTGATTTATCGCCAACGTGGAAACCGTTACGCCGCGGCTTCATTGGCGCGGGGTGGTTTCATCAGGCCGCGCACTCTGGGTTGTTCATCTGGTGGTGGCGATTCCGGATCTTCTTGTGGAGCGTCCGCCTTCGCTTCCAGCAGTTTGTTCAGTTCGGTGTACATCTCGTCCACGGCGGCGTAGGCCGAATCCGCCAGGCACGCTTGCATCTCGCCGATCGTGTACAGCGCGGCGTCCAGTTCTTCCAGCAGTTCGTTCGTGACGCGCTGCCCAAAGTTTTCGGCCAGGATTTTCCCCGTAGACAGAAACGACACCGCGCGCCCCAGACTGCCTACGTGGTTGATGGCCGTCAGCGCAATCCGTTTTTGTTGTTCGTGTTCGGGAAGTTTTTCAGCGAGAGGATTCGAGCGAAGGTGAAGATCAATGTGCAGTAATGCAGCACTTGGTAATGGCATAAGCCCTCCTACGTGTTTTTACGAATTGACCAGAGTCGTTCTGGACGCCGGGAGCTTCGTAACCGCACGTAGACGGCCCCAACGCTTTTGGCAAGCCTTATGACGTTGGGACTCCCGGCATAAAAGTCGGGAAGCAGGCACAAAAAAGCCGCTCAATTTCGGAAGCGGTTGCCGCTACGTGCTCACGGAGTTACGAAGCTCCGCCGCGCAATCTACGCACTTGCCACGAACGTGTCAATCAGTTTTTACTGTTCTGTACTTCCACTCGCCATCAATCTTTGATTGTTCAATAGAACCTTTGCTAAGCAGGGAATCTAGAAGGTTCATCACACGATATTTTGGAATTTTGGTTTTGTGTGCAATCTCTTCAATAGTCAAAGGCTTTTGTTCCAGCCTCAAAACAAAATCAATTGAAGCTGTTTCGATATGTTTAGGGGTTGGACTTTCAAAATCGTAAACGCCAAAGGTCGGTTGCATCATCCTTTTAGCTATATCCAAGAGTCCAATATTTTCTTTAGCCTCTTCAACAGCGCTTTGAACTGGCAACAAGCGTTGCTCAACAATTCCAACTAATTCATTTCTTGCAGCTGCACCGGTAGTTTCGATCTTCTTAACTTCTTCGCTGATTTTGGCCACTGCATCGTCCAAGCTTTTTCGAATCACCTCAATGCCAAGAGCCTGTTTTTCACTTTTCAGGCCAAGAAGAAAGGCTTCATCTCCACGATAGTCTCCTGGCCCGTAAAGAACCTTCGGATTCGTGATCAAAACGTAAAAGAACAACCCTACAAGAAGAATCGGGAACCCCATCACAAACCAAATGAAGATCGCTTGGAGTTCTGACGTCAGGAATTTCAACGACACCGTTCCCGCCACTTCCGCCAGCGCTGCAAACAGAGCAATGATCGTGAGCGGATTGCTAACTGCCTTCATCTTTTCGAGCATTGTTTTTAGACCTCCATTCCATTTTGGGCTGATTGTCAGATATATCTTCCTGCCATTTCAGCAATCTTGGTTTGTGCAGCCGAGCACGCCTTATCCAATGCGCTCAAGCTTTCACGTAGTGTTTCGCTCATCTTCATTGCACTGCCTTTTTCCCTCGCCTGCCTAGCATCATTCAGCAAGTTTTGGCATTTAGCACAACAATTAAGAATTGTATGCACCTGTTCGAATAATTCAGGAAAATAAGCTCCAGATAGAAAGCTCAGCCGCTCAACATGGGACACTGAGCTTCTAATCATCCCTATGTCATCTATGGTTTCTTCACGAAGATGGGCTGAAATAGCGTTATCCCAAAAAAGCCTCGGCAATTCCCCAGCCGCCTTAAACATTTCATCTAACTTATCAAGATGATGCTTTTTTCTCTCTCTCGCTTCCTGATGCTTCAATTGCTGCCGAGTGTTGAAATAGCTTATCAGGCCGCCCATAACTGAGCCTGCGAGAGTTCCGATCACCGCAATCCAGGCAGAATTCATAATTCACCTCTGAGATTTCTTGTGGCCAATACTGCTGAGTGGAGCGCGGAGGCTAATGCTGCGAATTGGAAGTGTCAATCGCTATTTGGCACGAATGTGACAAGGAAATAGAACATTAGGCTATTAATTAGAGAGCCTCTGACGTATAGTACGGCTATGAAAAACAAACGCCAAATCAAGCTCTTCTCACTTGGGTATCAAAGCAAATCCTTGCAAAACTACATTGATGTGCTGGTTGCTTCGAAGGTTTCGATTGTGCTGGATGTGCGCGAAAAAGCCTGGAGCTACAAGCCTGGTTTTTCAAAAGGCCAACTGGACAAAGCTTTGGCCGCGGCGGGCATCACCTACCTTCACATTCGTTCCGCCGGCAATCCTTCCAGCAACCGGAAGACAGCCACCAGCGTTGAAGAATGCCTGATGCGATACCGTGATCATTTGCACCATAACCCCGAATGCCTGGACGAAATGTGGGAAGTGATTGAAGAAGCCAGCCAACAGAAAAAGGCCGTCTGCCTGACTTGTTTTGAACTGGAGCACGAACAATGCCACCGCTCGATTTTGATTGAAGGCTTGATGGATAAGCAGCCCCGGCTTCAGCCAGTCCACCTAAAATAGCCGTGGCGTGTTGTTCTTTTGGGGATACCAGATTCCGCCAATCATAAATGAAGTCGGATGCTGTGCCAGATTTCCTAAAAAGAACTTCAGCGCGTATTTGGAAAGATCACAAACCTCCTGTACACGCTGCAACGTCTTTTCACTGCCAACGCGCCGCAACATCTCTCCTGCTTCCCAATCCAACACCTGCATCTTATGCCCTTTGCATTCGCTTCCGTTGCAACGCCATTCGATTTGAACTCTTTCCGTAACGAATTCCAGATTGCGCATTTCTTCCGGGATCGCGTCTTCAAACAGACTCACCTGGCTTCGCATCGCTTCGTTCTCTCGTTTCAGGCGTTCAAGTTTTTCCGCAAAACTCGCCGCATCGCTGTCAGGGCGAGGACGCATGGTTACTTTCAATATCTCTTTCGGCTCTACAACGCCCAACGATCTCCCGGTCTCTCGCTCTGCTTTCTGCAAATCCTCGACGCTATCAAAGATCCAAGAAGAGTCTTTGAACATAACATCAGCGCGCTTACCCCATTCGTCCGGAGTTGACGGAATCTTCTCGCCCACAGTGATCGGCGCGAACCGATCAACTTTATAGCTTTCCGGCCTTCCATCCTGCGGGTTGCGTTTCAACCGAACCGTAATCCATTGATACTTTGAAAATTGTTCTTCTCCTTCCAGGTATCGCAACGAGATGGGGTAAAGCCGCGCAGGCGTGCCGTCTTCAAACACTCCACCGGTGCAAACCGTTTCCAGATATTTGCTGCTGAGTTCGGGGTAAGTCTTTCCCCAAATAAGTACCCGCGCATCTTGGTAATTGGTTGATGAAACGATCATTGGCGATCCCCTTTGAGAAAAGCTGATGGTTATTGGCCTAGCTGTTTATGTGATTGTGTTGGGGCTTGAACTTCGCGCGGAAAATACGCTTGAACAAAACGCAGGTCAATGAATTTTTCTTGCCAGTGCCACATTCGTGCCAGTAGGATGCCGGAGCGCGCAACGGTTCCCGGATTTGATCTTCGCAGTTGACCGAGACCAGCTCTTTCTCGACGCCAGATCCGCGCGCAGCCAGTCACAACCGCAGAAAGAGCGTTCTCCCTTTTCGGAGCCAGGCCAATGACAGACCTTGCAGTCTTAGCCCACGATGTGACCACGTACCTAACGCCCTTCTTGCCGGTTCTGCTGAAAAAAGCCGGAGAGGCCGTCGTCACCGAAACCACCAAGAAAGCCGTCGGCGAAACCTGGGACGCCACCAAAGCCTTATGGACCCGGATGAAATCCAAAGTGGAAGAGAAACCCGCCGCTCTGGAAGCCGCCCAAGACCTGGCCACGAATCCCAACGACGCCGATTCCCAAGCCACGCTGCGCAACCAACTGAAAAAGCTCCTGAACGAAGATCAATCCTTCGCCACCGAAATCGAGCAACTGTTCAACAAAGCCAAAGAAGTCTCCGGCAGCCAGGTCAGCGCCACCCACGGCGGCATCGCCTTCGGCGACAACGCGCAAGGCAACGTCGTGGTCGGCACAGTTCACGGTGATTTTGTGAAAGGCGACAAGCGTAGCTAGGTATGAGCAATGAACAACCACCAAAGCCAGGCGGAACGACGTTTGGCGACAACGCGCAAAACAATGTTGTCGTCGAGACAGTGCATGGAGATTTCATCAACCAAGCTCCTACGCTCAAGTTGTCCGCGCTGCACCAATTGGAACCGCCGCCCGTAGATTTCGTAGGCCGCGAAGCGGAACTGACCGAATTGCTGGCAATGGTGAAACAAGGCGGCGTGACCATTTCTGGCTTGCAAGGCTTGGGCGGCGTAGGCAAAACCACGCTGGCGTTGAAACTCGCCGCGCTGCTCAAAGCCGACTATCCGGACGCGCAATTCTTTCTCGACCTCAAAGGCCCGGAACCAAAACCTCTTCCTGCTACCGAAGCCCTAAAACACGTTATTCGCGCCTACCATCCGACAGTGGCCTTACCCGAAAGTCCAACGGAATTACGCGCACAGTATCTGTCTGTGCTGGACGGGCAGCGGGTGTTGCTGTTGATGGACAATGCCCGTGACGAAGCGCAAATCAAACCGTTGCTACCTCCGCCTGGATGTTTGTTGCTGGTCACCTCGCGCTTTCATTTCACAGTGCCAGGCTTGAAGGTCAAACATTTGGACGCGCTGCCACCAGATGATGCCGTCAAGCTTTTGTTGGAAATCGCACCGCGCATTGGCGACCACGCTGCAGAAATCGCCAAACTCTGCGGCAACTTGCCGCTTGGGTTGCGAGTTGCCGCCAGCTTCATCACCCAGCGCTCTAATTTCAAAGTTGAAAAACTGGTAGGCAAATTGCGCGAAAACCGTGAATGGATGGAGCCGATCCAAGCCTCGCTGTGTTTGAGTCATGAACTTCTACGCGAAGAACTGAAGGCCAACTGGCGCGCACTGGTTGTGTTCCCAGACAGTTTTGACCAACGCGCCGCTGCTGCCGTTTGGGATTTGGATGAGGAGCAAACACAGGAACGCCTGGGCGACCTGCTTAACTTCAGTTTGGTGGAATGGAGCGAAGAAATGGATCGCTACCGTCTACATGACCTAGCGCGCGGCTTTGCCGACGGACGCTTGACCGATTCTGAACGTCTTTCTTATCAGCACCGCCACGCCGAACATTTTCTTCGAGTACTCACTGAAGCTAATGATCTCTACCAACAAGGCGGCAAAGCGATCCAAACCGGTCTGGCTTTATTTGACCGAGAATGGGGTAATACAGAAGCGGGCTGGGAATGGGTTATTCGTAGTATTGAGGCAATTCCTCGTGCTCTGGAGTTGTGTAGTGAGTATCCAGGTCAGCGCAGAAAAATTTTTGCAATTAGGCAACACGCGCGCGATAGCGTCAGAAGGCTAGAGGTCGCCTTGGCTGCCGCACAAAAACTCGGCAGAAAGTCTATGCAATGCTGGCATCTTGGAAACCTAGGAGCAGACTATGCATATTTAGGACAGCCAAATCAGGCTATTAAGCTTAATGAACAAGCTCTAGCCATTTCTCGTGAGATTGGAGATCGAGGAGCCGAAGCCAATGCTCTCAATAACTTGGGCAATGCCTATAAAAATTTGGGAATCCCCCTTCGTGCAGCCAAGTTTTATGAACAAACCCTTGCGATTGTCCGTGAGACCGGAGACCACAGAGGTGAAGGAACTACACTTAACAACCTAGGTGCTACCTACGGTTATTTGGGCGATTTGCAAAGTGCCATTGAGTTTTTTGAGAAGGCTCTCGCTATTAGACGTAAGATTGGGGACCGAGCGGGTGAGGGCAGTGCGCTCAACAATCTTGGAAGTTCCTATATAGCCATGGAAGATTTCCAACGCGCCATCGAGTGTTTTGAGCTAGCGCTCACAATAAGCTGCGAGATCGGGGACCGCAAAACTGAAGGCTTGGCATACTGGAATAAGGCGCTGGTAGTGAAAAAATTAGGTTACGACAAAGAAGCAATCGTTTTAGCCGAAACTGCGCTAGTCATATTCGACCAGATTGAGCATCCCGCTGTCTCAGGTTTGCGAAGGAAATTGGCCAAATGGCGGGGCGAAGGAGGGGCGGCGAATGAATGACAAGACTTCTTCGGCGCAATCGGGTGGGATCGCACAGGGTGACAATGCGAAAGACAACGTCAACGTCACGGGCGGCGTGGATGGTGATTTCGTTCGCGGAAATAAAACCACCAACATCACGTACGAAGCCAAGGCCGAGTCCATCACTTCTCTGCACCAAATTCCTTCGCCGCCGCGCGATTTTACGGGGCGCGAAGCCGAGATCAAGGAATTGATGGAAATGCTCGAGCACGGCGGAGTGACCATCTCCGGATTGCAGGGCTTGGGTGGCGTAGGCAAAACCACGCTGGCGCTGAAACTGGCGGAAGCGCTGAAAGACAAATACTCGGACGCGCAGTTTTACCTGGACCTGAAAGGCGCAGACGCGAAGCCTTTGCCCGCAGCCGATGCGCTGGCGCACGTCATCCGCGCCTACCATCCAACAGCCAAGCTGCCGGAAAGCGTGGACGAACTGCGCGCGCTCTACCTGTCGGTGCTGCACGAACAGAAAGCGCTGCTGTTGATGGACAACGCACGCGACGAACAGCAAGTGGAACCGCTGCTCCCTCCGGACGGCTGCCTGCTGCTGGTCACGTCGCGCTTTCACTTCACGGTGCCGGGGCTGAAGGTCAAAAATCTGGATGCGTTGCTGCCGGAAGACGCCGTCAAACTGTTGCTGGAAATTGCGCCGCGCATTGGCGACCAGGCCACAGAGATCGCTCGGCTGTGCGGGAACCTGCCGCTGGGCTTGCGATTGGCGGGCAAGTTCCTGGCTACACGCGCCAACTACAAAGTTGCCGAGTACGTCCGCAAATTGAGCGAAAGCAGCAAACGCCTAGAATTGATTGAGGCTTCGCTCAGTTTGAGCTACGCATTGCTCAGCGACAGGCTGAAATCAAATTGGATTGCGCTGTCTATCTTTCCTGACACCTTCGACCAACGTGCCGCTACCGCCGTTTGGAACTTGGACGAAGAGCAAGCGCAGGAACGACTGGGCGATCTGCTCAACTTCAGTTTGGTGGAATGGAGTGAAGAAACAGACCGCTACCGCCTGCACGACTTGGCCCGCGTTTTCGCCGACAGTCGTTTAACCGAAGCCGAACGCCCTAATCACAAACAGTTCCACGCCGAACATTATCAGGAAGTGTTATTTGAATTACTTTCCCTTATGTATAAAAGCGTAGAAGATGAAGAAGGCGTTGAGGAACGGAAACGATTAGCTGATTTGTTTCTATGGGAATCAAGTAATTTTCTTTCGTCATCAAACGCGCTTGATGACACCATCGAGTTTAATCAACAAGAATTTGCCATCGCCCACAAAATGGACGACCGCAAAGGCGAAGCCGATGCGCTTTGGAACATGGCGCTAGCTCTGGCTGTAGAGCGAAATTGGAGGCAGGCTCGTGTTACTGCCACAGCCGCGCTTCTGATTTATGAGCAGATCAAGGATCCCAATGCTGCAAAAGTGCGTGAGAAATTGGAAGAGTGGCGGAGTGAATGAAGCAGGAGCTCGGGTTGCTTGATTGAACATAGGCGGGCGCGAATCGGGAGACGGTTCGCGCCCGTTTGATTTATTCGGGTTAGAGTTTGGTCAGTGCTTCGTACATTTGGTCTACGGCGCAATATCCGGAGTCGGCGAAGCAGGCTTGAATTTCTCCGATGGTGAACATGGCCGCACCGAGTTCTTCCATCAGGTCGTTGGTGACGTAGGGATCAAATCGGGCGGCGAGGATCTTTTCGGGAGCCAGAAAAAGTAATGGGGGCGCTTTCGCTCCCCCGATTCAGCAGCGTCCTCAGCCATTAGGGTATTTACCGCTGCCAGTTGAGGCGGATTCTACGCCTCGCGCACAAAACTTCAATACATCTTCGGAAGTATTTTTTGGTTACAACTTTCTCCCCAAAAATCAGTTTCCTTCTATCGTTCAAACAGTCGCTGTTGTCCTACTTTACGTTCGCGGTTAACGCGGCGCGATTGTAGGTGGTGTGAAAGATCGTGCGCCAGGTGGCAGCGCTGACAGAGCGCTGACAGGTTCTCTTCGCGGTTGTCGGAAGGATCGTGGTTCAGATGCGCCGTCGTCAGCACGATCTTTGAAGCGCGCCAGTGGAACCCATTGGTTTGCAGCCCTGCCCAGGTCGCCGGATCGTGAAGCGCTCCGTGTTCATCCCGAAACCATCCGTGGGGCGCTTCGCATCGCTCACACTTCCCGTCAGCACGAACGAAGCGAATGCGGTGACTGATCGCCTTCCAATCGGACGGGTACAGATGTTTTAGATCAGGGTTGATCGGCATAACTTCATTTCTTGCGATTTGCCATCGCGACAAACAAACCAGAAATTCCACCAATGCCGCCAACGGGTTTATTGGCTCGATCAAATTCATCAGCGGCGCAGTCCAGTTCATCAACCAGGCCATTCGATATTGCCACAGACAGCAACGGAGCAAGCTTGATCAGACATTCCAAAGATGCGATGGCATTCGGGCAGTAGATGATTTCAAGGGGGCGGTCACAAACGTCAATGTCAATTAAACACTCGTTCGGCGATTTATGGTCTTTCCGATGAATAACAATGACCAGCCCAGTATCAGCTCCGAATGATTGGGCCTTTGTCCAACCTGCCCTTTCATATTTGTCGCTCCAGTGCATCACTTGATTATTGTTCCAATCCGGGACAGGAATTGTGGGATCTATTACTGAAAATCGGCCTTCTGTGAACTGCAACATCGTTTGTTCTCCTTTGTGAAATTGTGATCGTCTGCTGCAAATCTGGCAGGTTTGGCAGGTATTTCGGTTTTCAAAAATAAAACCTGCCGGATTTTTGCAGTTGTATTTTGCTGTGTGTGTATAGGGGTGAAAAAAACCTGTCAAACCTGCCAGACCTGCAAGTTATGCACTGGCAGCATTTACAGCTATTTATACTTTTCATCAAAGTTGAAAAACCTGACAAACCTGCCGGATTTTGGCGTGCTTGGAGCCTGTGGACGGCGTTCAATGTGAATCTGGCAACTTTGGCAGGTTTGGCAGGTTTTTTCATATACCCCTCTGGTGAAAATTATGTGAAAAGTCTGTTTTCTGCGATAACAACTGTAGGTAGTTCAGTTCTGGGTGTTCTGGCACGCAGATACCGGTTTTTCTCTTTTACGAGGATCAAACTTTTTTCGTCTAATCTTTTCCAAAGGGTATTGGGCTTTACCGGCAGTCCTTCGCCGATCGAAAGCCCCTGTGAATGGGCAGCCTTGTATGCACCAGCCGGCTCCAAATAAACCAACCCGTTTTCGATCCAACCTGCCAATTCGCCTTGCCGAATTCCGTCGCGCCAGCCAAACAAGGACGCCTTGTTTTCCGGTTGTTCGCCTTCGATGGTGGCCAGGTGGCAGCGGCCCGACAACAGCGCACTGCTCAGCAACTGCAAAAAGTAATCAGCCGGATGTTTGGTCGTCTGCTGTTCTTTCTGCTCTTCCAGAACAGTCGTCATGGACTCTTGAACCTGGCGCATCAGGTTTCGAGCTTCCTTGCGGGTGAAAGCGCCTTCCATCACGCCGCAGCGAACCCACACACGCCAGGCCGCGCACAGATGGGCAATCGTTGTTGGCTGACGTTTGTGTTGATCGTTGGTTTTGGCGATCAATTCGCGGTAGCGCAAACAGTCTGCGGCAAACAGCCGTTCGATGGTGGTTTTGTAGGTGGCCACGTGCTGGACAAAGACGGCCATTGATTCCGCGAACTTTCCTGACCTGGCCATTTTCTGCATTTTCGTCAGCGGCGCGTCCTGGATGTCATCTGTCTCCAGCGGAACCAGCAACAAACGGTTTTGAAGACTGCCGCCACAGGGCACATCTTCCCCGCTGGAAAATAGCATTCCGCGCGGAGGTTTTGCGCCGCGTTCACTATGGTCAATTTTGGCGGTCGCTCTGCCAGCAGCATTGCCTGCTGCCCGAAAGATCGTTTCCGCCGTTGCGTGCAATTTGTCGTCATGGCGTTTGTCTCCGTTGGGCGCGAAATCATCCACCACCAGAACAGCATCCTTGGCTCTGAAAGCTTTTAAGAGAATGCCCAGTGCTGAATCTGCATAGCTGGCGGGCAATGCCAGCCGATGAAAGCCGTTCCCAAAAAACGCCTGGGCCAGGGCGGTTGCTTCCGATTTGCGTGTGCCGCTGGTCCCGGTCAGGTAAATGCTGTAATCAATGCTGCCCAGAACAGCGCCAAAAACACCGCCGATCAGCGGCGTGGTCAGCATTTTCTTGAAGGCATTGAAAAGCAATAGAACAGAATTGAAGGTTTCCGCACGCGCTTTCGGATCTGTCGGAGGTTCGGGCAGGTGATACAGGCGCATAGAATCTGGCAGCCTGACCATTACATCATTTCGATTGCCGGTGGGAGTGATCGCGCCGCCGCTGTGCAAATAACTCCACACGCCATCAATCATCCGCCAGCCGGTGTGCGTGTAAACAGTGGTTCGCCGGATATTGCGTGACAATGTTTGAATGGCACATCGCGCGTGGGCTTCCTTGCCCGGATTCACAATCGCTCTGGCACCGAGCTGCGCCGTTGGCCAGGCCATTGCCGCAAACTTTGACGCTGGGACTCGAATCAAATAACGCTCTCCATTCAGGTCGCATTCCAATTCAAACACCCGCTGCTCTTCTAAACTGCCGTCGTCTTCGATTTGCTCACTGACGATTTTTGCATTGAAATTCGCCAGCTTGTCGGCTTCGGTTCCAAATCCGTATTTGCTGGCTTTGCGCAGAATCATTCCGCCAGGCGTGGCGGCGTAGGCTTGGGCTTGTGTGGTGGATCGTTCGAACGAATCCAGCAATTCTTCGATGTCGGTTGTGCTGGCGCCATTGCTGGCCATCCGTTGCAGTTTGACGGCGTTTTCCAGCGCTTTGCGTTTGTAGCGCACCACATTCAGTTGTTCGATCAGTGAAGACAGCGAAGTTAACCCGGGCGCGACTTCCATCAATGCGAACAAGGCTGTTTGGCCGCCCACTTCATCCAGTTTGTGTTGCGTGCGCAGGTAATCGGTCAAACCCACCTGGTTGATGGTGCCGCCATTCAGATGAATCGAGAGCATCGCCGAAAACAACATTTTGTGATGTGCCAAAACGAAATGATCGCGCGTCAGCCCAGCTTCCATTGCGCGGGCCATTCCGTCTTCAAATGAAATCAGCGCGCCCAGAATTCCCTTTTCAACGGCTTCGGCCACAGGCATTTCAAAGGTTTCCTGTGTGACGGTTTGCGCAGCGGTGGAGATTCGTTTGCGGCGAACGCTGACCTTTTCGATTGGCGCTGGTGGCAACGGTTTCGCGGCGATTTCAAACTCCACAATGTGATCCGCCAGGCCAGCTTCTTTGATGGAATCGTACAACTCATCTTCGTAATTGTTCAGAATCCAGTCTTCAAAAATCTTGTCGGGAACTTTCAGTTTCAGTGAAGTCTCTTCGACGCCAAGAAATTCGATGGGTTGAAACCAGGTGCTAAAGCTTTCGTTGCTGATGCGCATTTGGATCGCTGACAGAACTGTCTGCCAAAGAATGGTTGGAGTTTCCATTTAGTGCCCCGTTTTTTTGCACAGCGGGCAATGCCGGCGTGCGTTGTGGTGGTTTTTCAAGGTTCGTTCCAGCCGGCGTGTTCCGTTCCAGGTGCGCGCAACCTTGAAGCTGATGCCGGCGGCCGTCACGACTTCCAGAAGCCGTGCGCCGTGGCCGCTGCGGTGCTGTTCAATGCGTTGTTCGACCGGTAAGGAAGTCCAGCCCAGGTAATGGCTGGCGTGATGAAACGATTTGCTGAAATGAAGTAAATAAACTGTGCCGTCTGAATCGGCCTTGGTTCGTGGCATACTGCGCTCCGTTTGATGTGCTAAAACAAACTTGACGCCGGTGACACAGCTTGCAACTTTTCACCGGCGTCTTGTTTTTGCTGAGGGACCTTCCCCAGCGACTTTTTTTGCTAGACGATTACTTCATCAAACTTCACCTCCTTCGGTTTTTGATTCGCAAGTTTTGCCAGCCGCAATTCGGTGGCTTTCTTGAGAATGGCCTTTTTCACAGCAACCGGATTGCTCACATCCAGGTTGCCAATGGCGATTGCAAAACTTTCGCCCGACAGCGGCTGATGACAGCCAATGGCCGAATCGCCGATGCGCACGTGCCACGGATCGTCACCAATCCACATGCGTTCCAAACCCTTTGGCACGCGCCCCAATTTCGCTTCAATGTCTTTTCTGTTGGCGTTCATTGCCGACTCCGGACGCACCAATGCCGTCGGCCTGGTTGTTCAGACCGTCGCACCGTGCTGAATTGTGGTTGATTGAATGCCGACGGTTGCCGTCAGCAATAGCTTGGGGCCGGAACTATCGTTGAAACTTGCGAAATACCGCTTGCACCTGGTCAGCGTCGGGCACCAGTTGCAATTTGGGCGCAACGGTTGCGGCGTCTTTCTCTTCCTGCTCTTTGCGGGCCCTGGCGATCCATTGCAACACCAACGCCTGCACTTCGCTTTCAATAAACCGCACGCCGTGTTTGCCAACCGGAACGCGCGTCAAATCTTCGGTGTCGCATTTTCCGGCCAGGACTGTTTTTGCCTCCAGTCCCAGCACCATACCTGCCTGTTTGGCTGTAATCAGCTTTTCTGGCTTGGCCATAAATCACCTGCATCCTTCCCGTGGCCTGGGAAGCCGGCCTTCCCCAGTGAACCCAGCATCCCAGGCCAATGCGCCGTCGTTCATTCCCCCACAATTCACGCGCCGACGGCGAACGCGTGAGAATTGTGCCGAGCCGCGTGCCTCACTCACTTGTGGTCAGTGTCCTCACTCCACTAACCCCGGCTCGGCCTGCAACGCCGTTGATTTGGTGGTCGGCGTCTACTCCGCCAGGCGGCGGAGATCTTCAAACCTTTGCGCCAAGCAGGCTGACCAGGTCGCGCCGCGCTCCCAGCTCGATCGCTTCCTGGTCGCGCTTGGCTTCAATTTCCACGCGATCCAGCGCGTTGATCGCCGTTGCCAGCCATTTGCCCGGCACAAACACTTCGTTGCCTTTGCTGTATGTGGCGCAGACCAGCGCGCCGTTTACCTTGATCAGCAAACTGTTGCTGGCCAGATCGTATGTCGCGTGAATGCCGCCCTGCTCCCAAACCATCTGGGTTCCGGTCACGTCCGCTTTGCCCGCCTGCATCAACAGAATTTGCAGCAACGTGATGACGTTGCCCGCAACGGCCTGGTCGTACCACCGGCGCTGCAATGCCTTCAGCTCATGCGTAGGCAAAAGCGCCAGTTGGCTCAAACTAAATTCGTCTTTGGCTTTGATCAGGGCGACAGCCGTTTCGGTTTCGGGGTTGATCGGGACAACTGTGCTGTTTCCGTTTGATAGGTTCATCGCTTCACGCCCCCTTGATGACAGGTTGTTCCGCCGGCAATTCCGGCGGCAGAATCAAGGCTTCGATTTTGCTGCACAAAACCTTTGCCAGTTTCTTGCGCGTGCTGACGCCTTTGCGGTTGCCAGACAGCACTTTGCTGACAACGGTGCGGTCTTCGCCGATCTCGTCTGCCAGTTCCTGCCGGTCCACTTCCAGCGTAGCCAGAATCACGTTCAACTTCAGTTTGTCTTTTGACTCTTCCATTCGTTGTCTCCTCAATGTTATGAACTCGCCTTTTGGCTTTCCCTCCGAACTTCTACAAAGCGGTAGATTTTCGTAGGACAGAAAACCTTTTCGATTGAAGGCACACTTCTCTCGCGCTATAAGTGCCACGTTCGTGGCAATCGGAACGGGCGCGATTATCTACAATCGTAGAACACTGTCAATGAAAAATTCTACAAATATAGAAAAGAATTTGGGTTTTGCAGAAAGATTCCTGGAAGCTTTTGATGGTGCGAGTATCGCTGACATCACTCGTCGGACAGGAAAGACCTATCAAGCCATCAAGAACTACGCTGCTGGCAGAGTGCCTACTGGCGATATCCTGGTTGATTTTTCAAACATGACTGGTTGTTCGATTGACTGGTTGTTGACAGGAAAAGGCGAAAAATTTCTCAGCACTGCCACGAACGTGCCAAAAAAGCTTGCCACTAAATTGCGTCTTGTAGATACTGCGCCCGCATCTTCGACAGATGCCCTCGACTCTCTTCAGCAGCTTTACGATCAACTGCCCTCTGAAGAAGACAGGCGAGCCATTGATGAATTGCTTGCAGTGGTGAGGCGAGAAATGGAAGGGCGAATCAAGCAGGCCACGGAAGATCAAAACAGTCAGCATTTTATCTGAGACCACCTATATCCAACTCAATTGTGATATCCCAACAACAATGCTTGCTTTTGAGATCTTCAGACTAAGCAGGCACGGAGGCCATTTTGGAAGATAGAGCTAAACTGGCACAAGAGTTCGTCGTTAGCGAATACTCCACTTGGGTTCAGCCTTTTGAAGTCGGTGATTATGTAAAGAATCCTCCGTTGATAAAAAAATTGTATGAGGACAAGAATCTCTTTCTGGCAAGATCATTGTCGTTGGAAGAAAAGGTCCAGACTTATACAGACAAAGTCCACAACCTGGAAAAAGAAAATATTGCTCACGTAACCCGTGCAGAGGAATGGAAAAAAACGTCGAATACTATGTTTTGGATATCCACCCTGGCAAATATTTTGATAGGTTTGGGCTCAAACATTGCAACCTCTAATCCATCTCACAAGCTTGGTTATGGTTTAATAGCTCTTGGAGTAGGGGTGCAATTTTTGCAGTATAAGCAAATTCCGAAAGGGACTAAATGATTACAGTAGAACTCCCTGGCATTGAGGGTAACGCTGCGTTCTCCTCGAGAGATTACCAAGAGGCGGTTGAGCTGTATGAGCGAGCGCTCGCCGAAGCGCGACTAGTACAAGATGTGGACGGTGAGACTGCGACCTTGGGAAATTTAGGAAATGCATATGCAGCCATGGGTAATCTGTCTAAAGCCAAAGACCTATATGAGCAAGCATTAGAGTTGGCGTCCAAAAACCAAGACGTCTTAGCCGAAGGCATCTCTTCTGGGAACCTAGGTATTGTCTTACAAAAAATGGGCGATACGATTAAGGCGAAGGACTATTTTGAAAAAGCCCTATCCATAGCGACAAGCATTGGTGACTCGCGCGGTGAAGCTACACAGTTAACTAACTTAGGAAATGTGTACGCCCAGATGGGGCAGTTTAGAAAAGCAGAGGATTTGTTTAAGGGGAGCTTACTACTTTCACAAAAAAACGGCGATCAACTTGGTGAGGCCAGCGCGCTAGGAAATCTTGGTAATGTGAATGCCGCTTTAGGGAAGTCAGTAAATGCGATTCATTTTTACGAAAAGCTGTTAAGTCTCGCCCGAACTTTAAATAATAAGTTTATGGAAGGTGTGGCGCTTGGTAATCTAGGCGTTGCTTACGCATACATTCACGACATTCCGCGTTCAATGGAATTTTATGAGCAAAGTTTACAGCTTGCTAGAGAATTATCTGACAAACCCGGAGAGATGAATGCACTTGGAAATCTTGCTAATGCCAATGTGCGTTTAGGACGTTACCCAAAATCTATTGAGCTATACGAACAAAGTTTGGCGCTAGCTCGGGAGCTTGGCGACCGGCGCGCTGAATGTTTGAGCTTAGGAAATCTGGCTAACGTGTATTTAAGCCTTAATGAAAATCACAAGGCAATTGAGTTGTATCAGCAAAGCTTGGATATTGCTCGTGAGATTGGCAGCAAACCAGAAGAGGCGAATGGACTATATAACTCAGGAATGGCAATGGCTTCCCTAGGACAGAAGGAACAAGCTATTGCCAACGCTGAAAAGGCTTTATCCATCTATCAAGAGATTGAAAGCCCGCACACGGACCAAGTAAAGGAATCTTTATCTAAGTGGAGAGCGGACGTGAGGCAATAGTCGGAATTCCAACTCATCGTCTGGGCAGCGAAAGGAACAACAAAGTTGCTGAAGAAAGTCGCCGCAAAATACGCGCCATTCCAATTTGAAAACGTCACCATCAACGTCCAGCCCCATCCTGCGATCAACTACAACGAAACGGAAAGCATTTGCGAGCTGCGCCTGGGCCTGGCGATCCGCAATTCAACTACGTATGACCTGAAGCTGTTGACTGGCCAGGTGGAGTTGGAAATCAGCGGCTACGTCTTCACTTCTCTTTCGCTGCCGAAGATCGTGGTTCTTCCCGTCGGCAAAGAAGACACGATTCATTTGCACCGTCCGCTGACCGAATACGAATACAACCGCGCCGTGAAGCTCTTCGGCGGTCGAGACAAACAAAACTGCCGCTGCTTCCTGTCGCTGCAAGCCGAAACCGTCTTCGGCCAACACGACTACGATCGAGCCCTTTCCAGCTCGATAGATTTCCTTCAGGCGTAATCGCCTAAGTCGCCGCCAATCCATCGGAGCGCGTCGGGAGGGGCACTGCCACCCCGGTTCCCTCCACCGCACCGGCGGCTTTCAAATCTTCTCAACTCCTATGTCCACCGATTCCCAACCTGATTTGGTATTCAACTGTGGCGAAAATCCTAGACTCCCTGAAGAGCTGAGGTTGCTTACTACTCCAGATTATTATGGGCGATCGGCTTGTAAGGGTGAGCAATTCTTCAAAGAGCACCAAGAAACGCCTTACTGTGTGCTTCATTATCCGAGCCAGGATAAAGTCGAGCCATTCCGCGCCGCTCTAAAAAGGAAGTTGGATGCAAATGACTTCGATTTCTCTCACGTATGGTTTCCCGAAGAAGCTGACTTTGAAAACTTCACATTCAGTGCAGAAGCTATATTTGACCACGTAACATTTAGTGCAGATGCTAAATTCGACGGAGCAAATTTCAACGCAGAAGCCTTATTTGACGACACAACGTTCAGCGGAATTGCTAGATTCAATGGTGTTACATTCAATGATGACGCCAGCTTCGAGCGTGTCAAATTCAATGAAAGGTCTAAATTCGAGAATGCCATCTTTTGCAAAGAGGTCAATTTCCACGCCGCCAGATTCTTTGGGGACACTGAATTTGGTGGCTCTACGTTCAACGCAGATACCTCGTTCTTTGGGACTCAATTCAACGCAAATACCGAATTCGATAGCGCCACATTCAAGAGTTATGTCCTTTTTGCTGGTTCTGTATTGTCGTTTGATTTACTGGATTATCTGACAACGTCGAGGGGAAGTAATCTCGTTGTGGGGCGCTCAGACATTGATTTGAATAAAAAGAGGCTAGGAAAAAAAACACAACTCAGTTTTGGCTTCTCCCATTTTGAGAAGCCGGAATGCGTATCGTTTCACACACTTGACCTACGCCCCTTCTGGTTCATCAACGTTGACACAAGAAAGTTTGATTTCACGGATGTTGATTTCAAATATGTTCTGAAAGACGAACTTGAATGTCTTAAAACCTACCTCTTCGCACGAAACCGGGCATTAGCAATTACCTTTCGGCAACTTGCGGATAACGCAGAATCCAACCATCGCTACCAGGAAGCTTCCCGGTTTAGGTATGACGCGTTTGAGTGTAGACGGATTGAAAAGTTCTGGGGCTTTGTTCCCTGGCGACTGGATTGGTGGTATTGGCTGGCTAGCGGTTACGGAGAAAGAGTTGGACGCGCTGCCATTGTTTTTGTTTTGTTGCTCAGTTTGTTCGCATTCGGCTACAAGAACGCAGAATTTGATCCACCATCCAAAACTACTTCTCAGTCTACTCTTGCTGACCATCCCGAAACCGCTTCCCCTTCCCCGATCAAGTTGAGTTGGAGTGAAGCCGCGCGCTATTCCTTCAGTGCAGCCATTTTGCAAAAACCCGAACCCAAGCCGCGCGGAAACTGGAACTGGCTGGTGTTGGCGGAAACCGTGCTCGGCCCAGCCCAGGCTGCTCTGCTGGCGCTGGCCGTACGGCGTAGATTTATGCGGTAGGCAAACTTATGAGGTCAAAAAGAAAAGACCGCCTTATGTAAAAACGGCGGCCTTTTCTCTTCACTTATCCGTTCAAAGGGTTCTGTTTGGTTGGCGGGTTAATCAGCTACGACCAGCTTCCGCTTCCCCCACCTACGCCTGTCACCGTTGAAATGGCGCCAGCCTGAAAATGCCCAAGGAGATTGCTGTTCCCATCAAAGAAAAGAATGCTGAGGTAAACAGGGGTTCCTTGAAATTCAAAACTGACAGTATTGGCGTACAGAGCATTGATGTCGTCCGTGTAAACAGTGCCAATCAATGCACCGCCTCCGGGCGTGGAGACGCCACCAGCTTTTCCATTAAAGCTTTTACCGCCAGAAACGTTCACCTGGAATTGCAGATAAAAAATCAGGCTTGCAACGCTTCCAGTGGCAGCGTAAGCCGTATCCGTGGTCAGCTTCGTTACGGCGGCATCGAGTTGAGCTTGGGGCATTTTTCCGGTCAGGGCGGTTCTGAAGTCATGAGCAATGATGTCGCTGTTGACGACGGGAGCTATTTTTTGGGCTGTTGAATTCATAAATAATCTCCTTACTGCCCCATTTTTCGGGGGCATACAAACGTTAGGGGTTTATCGGCGCTTCGCGCTGACGTGATAATACGAATCGAGCGACTTTCAGGGTGCGACGACAATCCAGTGACGGCATCATTGCATCCTTGTAACGCTCTATCTCCATACCGGAATGCCTATTCACTGCCCCTCAACAAAAATGAAAAAATTGGCATCGGAATAAAACAACTCGGCCATCGTCAAAAGCCAGATAGAAAAAAGCTCAGACAGTCCCCTGCCTGAGCTTTTTGTTTACCTCTCCCTTCCCTTTCAAAGGTTCTTTTCGGAACGTGCGGCTTTGACGGCTGCCAGAACGTTTCGATCCAGTTCGTCCTGTCCGGCGTGGTACCACTTCGCCAGCTTTCTTAATCCGATGTACACCAGATAAGTTTTTTCGCTTCGCTTGGTGGCTCCGTCCGGAACGTAATAGGCCTCCACTCCGCCGCGTTTATTCCACTCCCACTGAACATTTGGAATTTCAGGCAACTGGTATGGGCTACCGGAACGTTCCGGAGAAGACTTCAAAGGCCGCCTCCGCGTCGGTTTTATTGGACGGGTACCGGAACCTTCCGGCGGTTCGATTTCGGGAACATGCGAAACCGGAAACCTCACAAGCCGTTCCGGTTGTCTTGCCCGAAAATCTGCTGTTCGGCGAACGTTCGATTTTCGAGCCGTCCTGTTCGAAGGTTCGACCGGAGCTTGAGCAGGCTCCGGGAGGGCAGGGAATTGGTCTGTTTGCGCTGGAGAAAAAGGTTCCTCCGCGACAGGCTCAGCGCCAGCCTGCCGCGTTAGCCTTTTCCCTTTGTTCTGGCCTTGTAGGGAGCCTGCAAGCTTTGCTGCTGAAGCCGCGTGGTGTTTCCGCGCGTTAACTGGCGGCTTTCACCGATGATCCGTTCGGCAAGTTCGCGGGCTTCGATCTCTGCGCGTTCAACCATTGCTTGTTGAATATGCTCGCTGTCCAGGCCATCAGTTTTGGCATTGAGGATGGATTCCTGTTGCTTGCCCAGATAGCGCATTTCCAGGCGAATCAGGCGAGTGACTGGGTCAGAAAGCGTGATCAATAAAACGAAGACTAGGACCGCGATAAACACGCTGACTGCGCCCCAACTTAACCAGGCTTCCTGGAAAGGGGACAGGGTCAAATGTTTCACCATCATAAAATGCGTGATGATGTTCGTTAACATCACACAAACCAAAAATCCCATTCCCAGCAGGGAAATGACTCTTTCGCTGAAGGAAGAAAACGCGCGCGTGAACCCGTACACCAGCCAGATAAAGGCACCTTCAACGACGATTACCGCGAACAAGGAAAGCGATTGCTGCACGAACCATGGTGTGTCGGCGAAGCCTTCCCGATAGATCATAAACGACGAAACACAGCTCAGCAGGGTAATGCAGACAAGAATCAACCCTCCGGCAACAATCACGTTTCTGCGAGCACGGTTGTGCTTAAATGCGTCTTGAACACTATTCATATTTTTCCTCGATTTAGAAAAGGGAAGCAGGCATAATCCGCGCGCTTCCAGGGCGGAAGTAAAAAGACGGCGGCGGGCATCACTTGTTGATGAACGTCGCCTTTAATTTTTGACGGGAAAAAATGGAAAAGCAGGCGAAGAAAACGCCCGCTAGAAAGGTCCCTCAGACAACCGGCACCTTACCACAGCGCCATGCTTCAGCCAATAAAATTCAATTTACTGCCGCCACTTGTTTTGCTAAACAGGTTGTCACGGATGTGCCAGACAATGATCATCCGGACTTCACCAACCGCAGCGCAATCACAGTTATGAAATTCAGCAAGTATTTCGACAAGAAGCGAAAGCGCCAGTGCTGGCGATTTGATGTGACGATCAATGGCCGCAGATACAGGCCCGGAGGCTTTGCCCAAAAGAAAGATGCAGAAGACGCGCTGGCCGGATTGCAGATTCTGATGCAGCGCGTTCGATTCAACCTGCCGATTGCAGAAGATTCGATTTCACTGTGGGAGTTGCAGGCCAAACTGCAAAACGACAAGACAATTTCAAAACGTCTTTGCTGGGTGTTCGGTTTGTTCGTGGATTTGATGGGCAAAGATCGTTCGATTCAACGGTTGCGCCGATCAGACCTGAAAACGTTTTCTGATCATCTTCAGGAATCGCGTGAACTCGGTGACGGTTCCTATCGGCATTACATGCTTCGCGTCCGGGCGGCGCTGAACAGGGCAGGGGATTACTTTCCATCGCTGGAAACGTGGAAGGCTCCGAAACTTCCCAAACTGCCCGCCGATACCAAACGTTCGCGCATCGTCAAGAAAAACGAAATCGCAGCGTTCCTGACGGTGCTGTCTCGCCCGTGGCCACACGACAGACCCGGGACGCAACAACAACGACTGGATCTGTGCGACATCATCCGCTTGATGCTGTTGCTGGGAGCCAGGCGAGAAGAGATTGTCAAAATCACGCTGAAGAAAATTGACCGGGACGAACGAACATTGTGGCTATGGTCCAGCAAAACAAAAAAGGACCATCTGATTCCCTTGAGCGAAAGCGCGCTGAAGATTCTGCTCAGCCGGCCGCCAGCGCCAAACGGAACACTGTTCCGGACGGAGCTGCTGACTTCATTCATCGCTCGAACAATGGCGCGCGCATCGGAATGGGCTGAACTGCCGTTTGGCAGGGTGAATGCCTGGACGCTGCACGATCTTCGGCGCACTTCCAGCGTCGTGATTGAACAGGCGGGGATCCCGTATTCCGCAATTCAGGATTTGCTTGGCCATTCGCGAAAGGGAACGACGTCCACTTACACGCCGGCGCAATGGGAAGATCTGCAGCGCGCCATCCAGGAACTGGAATCCTGGTGTCGAGATATTGACGGGATGTTTCAGGTTTCAGGAGAGGGCCAGAGACCTCCAGCGACTTTGCCTGAAATCAAAGTTGCATAAACCCCAGCAAAATCAATGTTCTCAGGCCTCGCCGGAATTTACTGCAAACTCACAATATTCGATAAGCGAACACTCCCCGCATTTTGGGGTTTTGGGATGACAGATTCGCCTGCCAAGCGTGATCAGATTTATGTGTAGTGAGTAATGTTTGTTGGTTGGAATCAACGGTTCGATCATTCGATGCGCAAGTTCATCGTTGATTTTGGCTGGCAACAATCCTATTCGCCGTAAAATTCTGAAGATATGGGTGTCCATGGGGAAGACAGGGCATTTGCAGGAAAATAGCAAAACGCAAGCAGCCGTCTTTGGTCCTACGCCTTTCAGCGAAAGCAGGAAGCTGCGCGCTTCATCTATTGGAGATGTCTTCAAAAAGGACAAGTCCAGGGTTCCTCGCCGGACCAAAATCTCATTCAAGAGATTTTTGATGACCACGGATTTGACGTTGGCCAAGCCTCCGGACTTGATTGCCGCAGCAATACTTGTCGGGCATGCTCGCCTGACCGATTCCCAGTCAGGAAAGCGGGCCTTCAAACTGGCGAAGGCTCTGTGACTATTGATGTTGCTTGTGGATTGCGAAAGGATTGTGGCGATCAACTCATCTAACGGATCGTCGTGGCTGTCATTGAGCGGCGATCCGTAGGTTGCTTCCAGGTTTTGAATGATGAACCTGAGTAAACGCCGTTTTTCTTCAAACTCGGCTGAGGAGGCGTCCGGTTTCATCACATTAGCGACCAGCGCAAAGTAAATTCATAGCGTTTGTCACCGCCTTTTTGGCTGTCGTCAATGCGAATAATTGTTGTGTAACCGTTGGCGGCTGAAGGTTGTTGAACAATGTCAATCTGGCCGCGTCCAACCTGCCAGATCAGCTTTACTTCCATCGGCGAGCGGGGAACTGCGGCGCTAAACGAAGCCCGAACTTCGCGGGGAGCGTTCCCGCCAATATGACGAACGGATGCGCTTGCGCCGGAAATAATGATTTCATCAATGCCGTCAACCACACCGCTCCAGGCAATGGTCCCGTACCGAAGCGAGGATGAATCAAGCCGGGCTTGTTCAGCGCGGGCACGGCGGTCGGCTTCAGTTCGGCGCATTTCTTCCAGTCGTTTTTCGTAATTTTCCGTTTCGCGTTTCAGCTTTTCTTCGGCAGCCACGCGCAAAGCGGTCTCTTCCTCACGCTGTTTAGCGGCAAGCTGTTCGCGGCGCAATCTTTCGGCTTCGCGCTGAAGGTCAGGTATCGTGACTGTTTGATTTGCTTGTTGAATGGTTTGGGTTTCGGTTGGGCCGGATTGAGATTCCTGCATTTGGCGGCGCAATGCGTCGTCGAGCAGCTTGGCTTCAGCCATATTCAGTTTCACAGGTTCGCTGGAGCTAAGCAGTGCGCCTGGTTTGATTTGCAAATTGTTGACTACCGATTTGACCCCGGCCAACATCCGAACGACGTTTTCGGCGCCATCTTTTTCGGGCTGATGTTCGGCAGTCCCATTGAGCGTCACAATGCCTTCTTTGACTTCAAAGGAATAGTTTCGAAATCCAAGCGGATTGTAGGCAGCAAGCGCAATTTTGATGGTTTCAAACAGCGCCTGGTCAGCGACGCTGGCAGGCGAAGGAGAGGGCGAAGGTGCCAAATTCGGATCCATCGCGGTCATTGCAGCGGGAACGCTCGCCGCGGCAGCGTTTGCAGCCTGCAAAACCTGACTCCGTTGTTGTCGCCATAACAGCCAGCCAACAATCAATGCCAATAACAGCAGTGCTGCACCAACGGCGATCAAGGAAAGTTGGGCGCGCGTGAATAGTGGAAAACGGCGCTCTTCATCATTTGGGGACATCAGGACGAAATTCTGCGGCGGCGCGAACTCCGTCTCATCATAGTATTCATTCTTCTGCCGGAGCGCGTTAGTCGGAATGACTGTTGTGGAAGGACGCGAAGGCAAAGTTTCACTGTCAGGATTGAGCGCCTCTGAAGTAATCGCGGCAACAGCGGCGCCGGTTGCGACAATGGTTGCCGGGTCAACTTCCAGCGTGTCATCAGATTTTCCATTCGCATTTTGGCGGGCTGTGCCGCAACGCGGGCAGACTTTCATGAACGACACCATCGTAATGCCACAACTAGCGCAATAGATTGTTTCGCTTCCCATCGGGTCTGTCTCCAAATTCTATCGGGGAGAGTTTTTTCTTTTCAGGCTGTCGCCGCCTGAGCTTGTCGCAGATGTTTGTTGAAAAATTCGATCACCGTTTTCCAGGCGTCTTCAGCATCGGCTTTACTGTATACCTCGGGGCGGGTGTTGTTGAAAAAGGCGTGATCCGCTCCCTGGTAAATCTTTACTTCGCCTGGTTTTGAATACTGTTTTAGTGCCGTGTCCAGGCGGTTCATCTTTTCGACGGTGATCCATTGATCTTTTTCGCCGCCAATAAAAAGTACCGGACAACTCAATTTGCTGATCACAGTCGTGTCTGCTGGGACATCGCCATAAAACGGAGCCGAAGCTTCTACCTTTGCGTGACAGGCCAAGAGCAATGCAAACGTGCCGCCCATGCAAAAGCCGGTCACGCCTACGTTGGTAATTTCCGGATTCGCGCGCAACGCATCAAGCACGATTTTTAAAGATTCAATGCCTTCTTCCGGCTTCAACGCAGACATAAGATTGCTCGCTTCTTTGGCGTCTTTGGTGATTACGCCGTTGTATAAATCAACTGCGACGGCAATGAATCCTTCGTTGGCGTAACGCTGGGCTATATCTTCTGTGTGCGGATTTAATCCCCACCATTCATGAATGATGATTACTGCCGGAGCTTTTGCAACGCCTTCTGGTTTGGCGATAAAGGCGTTGACCGTTTTGCCCTTGGCAGTAAATTTGGTTTTGTCTGTGACGATCCCGGCCATTCCGATCTCTCCTTGTCAAATTTACAAAAGACGGCTACCGCATCGCCTTTTAAGGCTTCGGCACTGGAAAATTCCTGTTCAATGCAAACTTTTGCTGCTCTTTAGGGGAAGTTTTTTGACCCGCGCAATATAGCTCGCAAGCTCTGAACGGTGCAAGCAAAGCTTTTCAGGGCAAGGAATTCAGCGCAATCTGGATGCTTGATTTAACAATGGCCGAGCATGATAATCCGCGCCTGTTTTCCCAACCGCAAAATTTTTCGAGGAGCCTCGGCAATTATGTTTGAAAACATCCTGCTAGAAAGGCGCGGGCGTGTCGCGCTGATCACCATTAACCGGCCGTATAAGCTGAATGCGCTGAACATCAAGACCCGTGAAGAATTGGCCAACGCCTTAGACGAGCTTCGCGCGGACGCCGAAATTCGTGTTGTGGTGTTAACCGGCGCGGGTGAAAAAGCCTTTGTCGCGGGAGCCGACATCAATGAATTTGCCGGACGTACAGCTGTCGAGCAACGCGCTGTGATGAAAGCCCGCAACATTTTCGTTACGGCTGAGGACTTTCCGAAGCCATTGATTGCGATGATCAACGGGTTTTGCTTGGGAGGAGGCTGCGAGCTGGCTTTGTCCTGCGACATTCGCATTGCCAGCGAAAAAGCGCGTTTCGGCCAGCCGGAAATCAATCTTGGAATTATTCCCGGTGGCGGTGGAACGCAGCGACTGACTCGGCTGATTGGCGAAGGCAAAGCCATGCAGATGATTTTGAGCGGCGAAATGATTGATGCCCAGGAAGCGTTGCGGTTGGGGTTGGTCAACGAAGTCCATCCTGTTGCCGACTTGGAAGTGAAGACGATGGAACTGGCCAACAAGATTGCCGAAAAAAGCCCGGTTGCACTGGCAATGGCAAAGACTGCCGTAAAAGCTGCCGCGCGAACCACGTTACGTGCCGGATTGGATCAGGAAATTGACCTCTTCGCCCTCTGTTTTTCCAGCGAAGATAAAGAGGAAGGTGTGCGGGCTTTTCTGGAAAAACGCAAACCTGAATTCAAAGGCCGATAGGCTTGCATCCGGAACCTTTCGAGCCTTAAGAGACCAATTTGTGACAGCACGCGACTCAGGCAGAGTCGGAAGAACCTTCTATAAGCTGCTAAAACCTCTATGGCCTGTCACAAATTGGCGGAACGCCAATTGCCATTAAGCCATTTGTCTGAAGTTCCAGGCAGTTCAAAAATGAAAAAAATCATCTTTGCGTGGCGCGGCTGAGTCCAATACGAGCGTCCGCAATCGAAATCAAAACTTGCAGGAGTAATCAAACCTATGTTCAAGAGCCGAGTTTTCAAGCTGACTTTTATTGTGCTGGCATTCGCAATCGCCGGATTAACCGTTCACGCTCGACCGGATTATTTGAAGCAATACGCCGCCGATCCACTTTCAAAACCTGAGTTGCGAAATTGCGCGTTATGCCACGTAAACCCGGCAGGCGGAGGGCCGCGCAACGATTTTGGCAAAGCATTTGCCGCTGCGGGCTTGGAGTTCACCGCCGAGCTTCGGCAGAAATTTCCGCAAAACTTTCGAACTGCTCAGGACGCTCAGCCACCGGTCAGTTTCATTTCCGCCGACGAAGCTGTCGTGGAAATGAATGGCAAAAAATTCGTCATCAACACCAAAACCAAAACCGTCAAGGAAATGGCCACGGCTGACAAAGCGCCGACAGAAGTTGCCGCCGTTCCAGCGCAGACTGTGGAAAAACGCGACACGCCGTCAAATGTTTATCGCCCTGGGGATGTTCGCGTGATCAATTTGCCAACAGTCATGGCCATTGAAAAAGGCTCGTTGTGGAGCGACTTCACGCACCGTTTTCCATTTGGCGAACCTACAAATTCATCCGAGTTGTTTGGTCTGGATTCCATTGCCATGCCTTCATTTGGATTCATCTACGGCATCACGGATCGCATTCACGTTGGCGCATACCGTTCACCGTCAGGTTTAGGACGTCCGATCCAGCTTTCAGTCGGAGCTACATTGTTCAACGAGCAAAAAGGTGATCCGATTTCATTGGAAGCGCGCGTGGGAATAGAAGGCCGCGACAATTTCAAGCGCAACTTCACGACCAGCTTTGATATGACGCTTGCTCGCAGCATTACACGTCATGCACAGATTTACTTTGTGCCAACGATTTCTGTGGGAGACCGTCCGATTGGCTTTGCGCCGCAGCAAAACTTGCCCGGCGAAACCGCTGTCGCGCTTGGGACTGGATTGTCGGTGAATGTGCGCCCGACAGTGGCGTTGATGGCGGAAGCGAACATGCGGGTCAATGAAGATTCGCGTTACGTTTCTGAGTTTACAGGCATCCATAGGCCGGTATTTGGCTTTGCGATTCAAAAAGTCAGCGTATCGCGCCGGCATTCGTTCACACTAAGTTTCACGAACGGTCACGGAACCACGATGGCGCAGCGCTCCATGACGCGCGGTTTGATCGGAGCCGATGATGGCTGGAATGGGCTGACGATCGGATTCAATCTGTCACGCCGGTTATTTTAATCCCCGATTCAGGGAGAAAAAAGAAGGGCAGGTCGTTTTGCGACCTGCCCTTTAGTGTTCTCAGTGAGGTGTAACTTGTTTTAGTCTTTAATCGTGGACATTGTTTTCAGATGTCGTCGCGGTTTGTAGACAGGTAAAACTACGCGGCCAATTCCAGACTCGGCTGGTTCGATGCTTCGAATTTGTCAGGAATCAGGTCACCGGTGAAAACTTCCACTCCCGCTTTGATCATGCAAATGATTGGCAGCAAGTCCAAAACGACGGCTAAACTGCCCAAAACGTAGCCTTTACGACGCAAAACGGTTGGCGCTGCCGCAATCACAAAGGCATAACCTACAATTGGCGCAATTTTTAGCGCCCTCCACAAAACGTCTCCTGCTTTTTGACTGAATGTTTGCATCACTGTCACTCCTTGAATTACTTATTTTTTGTTTTGATTTTTAGGGGTAGGAGCATCGGACGCTAAGTTGTTTAGCAAGCACAGTGCCAGAAGAGGCTTGGTAGCGAGAAGAATCTGAAAAATTCTCTATCGAGCCAAAAAATGTTATGGCTGCCTTAAATCTTCAATCCACTTTATGGCCACGTTCTCAGATTTGAGTTGAGGCTGTATACTGCCCGCCTTATTTCAGCGGGACTATTTCAGAAGTTAATCAGGTGCAAATTTTAAGGAGAGAGCAACCAATATGCGACTGTTGCCCAAAGAAGAAAAATATTTCGACATGTTCAACAACCTGGCTTCGCAAGTGAACGAAGGCGCCAAGTTGTTGCAAAAATTGTTTGCAGATTTTGATAACCGCGTCGCTTACGCAGAAGAAATCAAAATCCTGGAAAATAAGTGTGACGATATCACCCACGACATTGTCAAAAAACTCAACCAGACCTTTATTACGCCTATTGACCGCGAAGATATTCACGCGCTGGCCAGTGGGCTGGATGACGTCATTGACGCCATCGAATACACCTCTAAACGCATTATCCTGTACCACGTGCCGCAATCAACCGAACACGCGCGAAAGATGACCGATGTGCTGGTTCGCCTGACTGTCAAATTGAAAGACGCTGTCGGCGGTTTAAGCAGCAATAGCCAACAAGTGCTGGCCGACTGTGTGGACATACACACGTTGGAAAGCGAAGGCGATGTTTATCACCACCAAGCCGTTGAAAAGCTCTTCGCTGAAGAAAAAGACCCAATCACCATCATCAAGATGAAAGAGATTTACGAGAAGATGGAGCGGATGATTGATAAGTGCGAAGATGCCTCAAATGTTTTGGAAGCCATCGTGCTGAAAAACGCTTGAAAGACGTGTCACCGGTTCACCGAATCACAAAACCAAATCTTAGCCGTAGATTCTCATAAGAGGTATGTATGGACAGTACTTTTGTGCTTGTCGCCTTTATCGTAGTTCTGGCTTTAGCTTTCGATTATACCAACGGATTTCATGACGCAGCCAATTCGATTGCCACAGTGGTTTCCACACGGGTTCTTTCGCCGGGAACAGCAGTAATGCTGGCTGCTTTCTTTAATTTCATTGCTTTCTTTGTTGGAACCCATGCTGTGGCAAAGACCGTTTCCAGTGGGCTTGTTGACGCGAAGCAAATAAATGAATGGGTGGTGTTATCCGGGTTGGTCGGCGCAGTTTCCTGGAACTTGATTACCTGGTATCTGGGTCTGCCAACCAGTTCGTCACATGCGTTGATTGGCGGTTACGCAGGGGCAGCAATTGCTAAATCGGGCTTCCAAGTTCTGATTTTCGATGCAAAGTGGCCCAAAGGCTGGTTCGGAACGTTGTCGTTCATTGTTATTTCACCAACCGTTGGATTACTGGCGGGAATGGCTTTAATGATTGCAGTTTTTTGGCTTTTCCGCCGTGTTGCTCCGTCGCGAGTAGACAAATATTTCCGCTTTATGCAGTTGGTTTCGTCGTCCCTGTTCAGTTTGTCGCATGGCACGAACGACGCGCAAAAAACAATGGGAATAATCATGGCGGCGCTTATCGCAGGCGGATATCTTGACGCGAAATCGGATATTCCAACCTGGGTGGGGTTATCTGCGTTTTTGGCAATTGGGTTGGGAACAATGTCCGGCGGTTGGCGCATCGTGAAAACCATGGGGTCAAAAATAACCAAGCTGAAACCCGTTGGCGGATTTTGCGCTGAGACTGGCGGCGCAGGAGCAATTTTTCTGGCCTCGCATTACGGCATCCCGGTTTCGACGACTCACACGATTACGGGCGCGATTGTCGGCGTCGGCGCGACTCAGCGACTGTCGGCTGTGCGCTGGGGAGTTGCGGGCAGAATTGTCTGGGCCTGGGTGATTACGATCCCGGCGGCTGCGGCGATTGCCGCGCTAATGTATGGCCTGATTTCTCTTTTCAGGTAATGCGAAAAGACACCGCTTGCTATCGTTTCCCCTATTGAACCGGATAAATTTTCTGATAAGCCATGTAGTAGCTCGTCACTTTGTAAACGTAATCCTTGGTCTGGCTTTTCAATATTTCCACCACAAACCTGTCAAGCTCGGAGGTTCCGGCGCGCGCAATCCAGCGACGAACGGAATCTTCGCTGCCGTTGTAGGCTGCTGCCACAGCCTGATGCGAACGAAATTCATCAGCCAGGTTTTTCAGGTATTGCGAACCAAACAGCACGGCAGTGTCTGGGGTGTACAGGTCGTCCTGTTCAAAGTCTCGTAGACGTAATTGACTAGCGATTTGATCTGCTGTGGAGGAGATGAATTGCATCAATCCTCTTGCCGCCGCATAACTTTTCACGCGCGGATTGTAGCTGCTTTCCTGCCGGGCGATGGAAAGCACAAACCGTGGATCAACGTTTCGCGGTCTGGCATGGCGGGCCAGTGAATCTCGGAAGGGCATTGGGTACATGACTTCGGCAGTTTCACGGGGCAAAAGTTCCAACCGGTAATCTTCTGGCAGAGCATTTAGCAAAGGTTCGCTAAAATCAAAACTGCGTTTGGCACATTCGCCGCGTGAGCAGTAATACGCGATTGTCGCTCTGCTCGCAGGAGTTTCAGCCAGTTCCGACGCTCCTTCATCGAACAATCCCAAAAAAAGTAATTCGCTCGAAATCGTCTGATGACTTGTTCCTACCGCTGCTGCATCGCCGGTTCCGAGAACCGCGTTTCGTCCAGAAGTTGTGTACGCAATCGCCGGAGCCTGGTAACCGCGCAATTTGAGGTAAGCAGATTTCACAATCGAAAACATTTCGTTGCGAATCACTTCGTCGGTGGACAGTCGTAAAACCTGGTTCGCCGCGTTTTTGGCTGCCGCTGCATTGCCTTGTGAATTGGTGCGAGCCAGATTCAAAAACCTTTCTCGCTGAGCGCTGATCAGGCTCTTTGCCCGCAAGTTTTGCTCCAGCTCGCGCAGGCGCTCACTTGCCCGCCAGCCGTAATAGCCCGCGGCTCCGGCGCGGACTTCAGGCATGGCTAAATATTCGTTGATCGCTTCGTCGTATCGCCCCAGCTTTTCCAGGCAGTAAGCGCGCATAAACGCAACTTCGGGCAAATTGGTTGAGGCAGTCAGACCGCGCAGGTTCAAATTTCTGGCTTTCAACGAAGTGAACTCTACTAGCGCTGCCGGATAATTTCCCTGGCTAAGCCGGATCAACGCTTGTTTGAAATGAGAGGTCACCGACGCAAAAGGATCGCTCAGCGCCATTCCGCGCGCCGTCCATTTCAAAGCGTCGTCGCTGCGATTGGCCGTCCGCAGCGTGTCAATCGCGTTCAAATGCGCGTAGCCGACATATTCGCTTTTCGGGTAAAAGCGCAAAAACTCTTCATACCGGGCAATCGCGCCGGCGGTGTTTCCCTGATATTGGCGGCAATGGCCGACGTAATAAAACCCTTGTTCACCGTCGGGCGTAGCCGGAAATTCCTTGCCGACCTGTTCGTACCACTTTGCGGCTTCGGCAAAATTGTCTTCCAGAAAATGGCCGCGTCCCAGATTGAACAAGGCTTCGGAACGTTTCGCGCTGCCAGAAAACTGGGTGACTACAGCCAGCCAATGTTTTCGCGCATCGGCAAAATAACGATTGAATTGGTAAATTCGCGCGCGCCGCAAATGCACTTCTTCGTTTAGCAGCGCGTTCGCAGCTTCATCCAGGCGATCCAGCCCTAACGCCGCTCGCAGCGAAACGTCATCCTGAGAATTCCCATTCATTGCCGATTCAAATGTCGCCCGTGCTGCATCGTTTTGACGTGCGGCAGCCTGCGCTTCACCGATCAAGGCAAGATATTCGCGGCGGGCAGGAATCGCGCTTCTCAGCAAATTGACAACCGAGGCGTATTGCCCGGATTTGAAATAGCTTTCGGCGAGCCGAGTTACCGCACGATCTTGCCACAAATGATCGCTAAACTGATTGAGCATCTTCAGCAGCAAGCGTTGCTCTTCTTTCAAATTTCCGCCTGTGCGGGCGATTTCCGCCTGATGCCACAGCGCATACCCAGCCAGCGGCGAATTCCGTGTGAGGACAGCCTGCAAAAATTGATTAGCTTCCGCGTTGGCATCTCGCCGCATCAGCAATCGAGCCAGCAAGTAATCATAATTGTTTTTGGCAAAGGCTTCTGGCGAAACATTCAGCATTTCGCGCAGCAAACTTTCCGCCGTTCGAACGTCATCCCGATCCAGCGCGGCGCGAAGCTGTTGATGTTGCGGCGTTTTGAGTTGAGCTTGGGAAGTGCTGAGAAACAGAAGAAGCAAGATAAAAATAACACTAAGTTTTTGCATGATCAGCAGCGTAGCTGGAGCTTGTTAGGCCGTTTCAAGCCGTAGGCAAGGCATCACGTTGAATTTGGTTTAGACGTATCAAGGTACGTAACGCCTGGTTTACAGCCTCATCATTGGAAAAGACTTCCGCAACATCACTATCCAACGTTACTCGCGTCATTCGCACGACGTCTTTATTAAAATGCCCGGGCCCACGTTTGATAATCGGCATATTGTCGAAATCATATTCAGGCAGCAAGTCGTCTTCTTCGACTTCAATGCTCTCATTGGTATTTTTCTTTTTCATATTTGCGCTCCTCTTTTGGTGTCGCTTGACGCGCACTAATAAGCCGAATGTTTTGCCCGCGCTCAGTATAAGAAACTACAAGCAATCGAAGTTGCTCAGATTCACCAAGAATCAGATACCGCATCTCGCCAATTGAATGCAACACATCAGGAAACGTCAGAAAGAATGGGTCGTCAAAGACCGTTTCTGCCTCCACAAACGAAACGTTATGCTTTACCAAATTCTGAGCCGCCTTGGCTGAATCCCATTCAAATTTCATTTCACCCTGCTGGTTTTGCGTTTGATGAAATCCATCATCACGTATTCGCCCAGGCTCAGGCTGGTCGTAAAATATGCTTTGCCGTGAGCAATTTCGGTCATCTGTTTGACGAATTCTACCAGGTAGTAATCGTCTGTCAGCATGAACGTATTGACGATAATTCCGGATTTGCGACAGGCGGCGACTTCAGCCAAGGTCGCTTCGGTAATCATCGGGTCCAGTCCCATAGAGTTTTTATACAACCGGCGACCGCCCTCGCCTTTCTTTTTTGCCGTGTGCGGATGGCGGGCAAAGTCTTCGTCCACAAACAGCGCCGAAGGTTTGCCGTCGGTAATCATAATGATCTGGCGCATGTCTTTGCGCTGCGCCATCAACAGTCGTCGAGCCAGTTTCAAGCCTTCGCAGGTGTTTGTGTGATAAGGGCCGACCTGCAGGCTGGCCAGTTTGGAAAGCGGGACTTCCTCAGCGGAATCGTGAAACAGAACCAGCTTCAGCGAATCGCCCGGGTATTGCGTGCGGATCAAATGCGACAGCGCCAGGGTGACTCGTTTGGCCGGAGTGAAGCGATCTTCGCCGTACAGAATCATTGAATGCGAACAATCCAGCATCAGCACTGTCGCGCAAGACGATTGATATTCTGACTGATGCACCATCAAATCCTTATATTCCAGATTCAGCGGAACGCCCAAACCTTCGCGGCCAATCGCATTCATCAGCGTCGCCGTCACATCCAGATTCAGCGAATCGCCGAACTCGTACGGCTTGGACGATTCGTACGCCTCGACGCCGGTCGAAAGATATTTGGTGTCGTGGCGGCCAAGCGCCGATTTGCCTACGCCGGACATCAGATTTTTCAATGTTTTGTAGCCAAGAAAATCAATGCCTTTGTCGGTGACTTCAAATTTGATGTTCGGCTTGTTGAATTCGCTGGTCTCGCCTTTTCCGGTTTGAGGTTGCTGTTTGGCGCGCTCACCTTTGCCTTCGCCAAACAAACCATCAATCGCTTCCTGATCACCTTGCGCGGCCAGATACCCTTCCTGAAGCAGTCGCTGAATCAGCTTATCAATCAATTCGTCCAGCCGATGATCACGCGCGTTGCCTTGCTCATCGAAAAGCTGCTTGTACTGCTCTTCATCAAGCAAACCCGAATCGCGCAATGCCTGTTTGATCGCTTGTCGCAATTGTTCCAGCGCGTCTTGCGGATCAACTTTGTCAAAGTCGTCATCATCCCAGCCGTTCTGCCAGCGGCGAGACTGATTGCGGAATTGATCCTCAAACCCGCTGCGCAGCAGATGATCGGTCAGAGCCTCCATCAACTCTTCCAAGCTGATGTCGTCCCAACTTTGCCCTGTCCATTTTGAATACTTGGTGAAGCGCATTGTTTTATACCTCTTTCTGAGCTTATCACCGACGCGGCGCTTTTCGCGACCATAGGTGTTTCTTCCGCTTTGTTTTCTTCGGGGCGATGTGGTGAATTATAACCATGACGCTTGATGAAAAGCTGAATAATCTGCCGCTGCAACCTGGCGTATACATCCACAAAAACGTCAAGGGGCACATTATTTACGTCGGCAAGGCGAAAAACCTGCGCAATCGCGTGCGGCAATATTTTCAAAGCTCGCGCGCGATGGACGCCAAAACCCAGGAATTGTGCGCGCGCATCGCCGATGTCGAATTCATCGTCACGGACACAGAAGTCGAAGCCCTGGTGCTGGAATCGAACCTGATCAAACAGCACAAACCGCGCTACAACGTGGCGCTGAAAGACGACAAATCTTATCCGCATCTGAAACTGACCATTGCCGAAGAATTTCCGCGCATTTTCAAAACCCGCCAGGTGGAAAAAGACGGCTCGGCGTATTTTGGGCCTTATTTACCTGCATCGCTGGCTGATAAAACCGTCAGCCTGATTAATCGGGAATTCCAGATGCGAACCTGTTCGGACGAGGTGTTTGAAATCTACAAACGCGCCAAGCGGCCCTGCATGGAATTCCAGATCAAACGTTGCTCCGGACCTTGCCAGAAAGATTTATGCAAGCCGGACGCTTACCGCGAAACCGTCAACGACGTTTTGCTGTTGCTTGACGGCAAAGACAAAGAGCTGGCCGCGCGGTTGGAAGAGCGAATGCTGAAAGCAGCGGATGAAATGCGGTTTGAACAAGCGGCCAAGTATCGTGACTTGCTGCGGACGGTTCGCGCGCTCAGCGAAAACCAGAAGATGATGGGCGATACCGAACTCGACATTGATATTTTCGGGTATCACCGCGACGGCAGTCAGTTGGCGCTGCAGCTTTTCACGATGCGCGAAGGCCGCATCATCGGGCGGCGCGAATTTTACTGGGAAGACATTCCGGTGGACGGCTTCAATCCCAGCGAATTCCTGGGCGAAGTGCTGGGACAGTATTACACCATCGGCAACTACATCCCGCTGGAAATTCACGTGCCGGTGGATTGGGAAGACCGCGAATTGCTGGAACAGGCGCTGACGGAAAAGCGCGGGCGTCGAGTTCGCATACTCGATCCGCAGCGTGGCCAGAAGCGCGAAATGATTGATCTGGTCGAAAAAAACGCCAAGATCGGATTTGACCAACGCTTTCGCGTCCTCAAGCCAGACTGGTCAAAAGTGTTGGTCGAGTTGCAAGAATTGCTGGGTTTGCCAACCGTGCCGCATCGAATCGAGTCGTTTGATATTTCAAACATCCAGGGTTCTGAAAACGTCGCCGGAATGGTGGTTTGCGAAGACGGTGAAATGAAAAAATCGGACTATCGCAAGTTCGTCATCAGATCGGTTGAAGGGGCCAACGATTTCGCTTCGATGTGCGAAGCGGTTGGGCGTCGTTATGCACGAATATTGAAGGAAGGAAAGTCGCTGCCTGATCTAGTGTTCATTGATGGCGGCAAAGGCCAATTGTCCGCAGCGGCAACGGCAATGCATGAACTGGGCCTGGCCGATTTGCCGCTGGTTGGCATTGTCAAACCGCGCGGCAAGCACGAAGACATCAGCCATTTGCTGGTCAAGGGCAGGGAAGATGAGCCGGTGTTTTTGGAAAAGAATTCGCTGGTCATGCGATTGGTCAGAATCATTCGCGACGAAACCCACCGTTTTGCCGTCAGTTACCATCGTCAGCGCCGATCAATGCGGGATTTCACCTCGGAGTTGACATCCATACCCGGCGTCGGCGAAAAACTGAAAGACAGGTTATTAAGAAATTTCGGCAGTCTGAAGCGCGTCAGCGAAGCCAGTTATGAAGAACTGAAGCCGTTTGTCGGCGAACGACAAGCCGAACGAATCCTTGAACATTTCCGCCAGCGACACGAAGACGAATAGAGTTCGATCAACGAACCGCGATCCATCAACCAAATCAAAACAAGACAGCATCCGTACAGACAGAATACACAGACAGGATTTACAAGATTGCCCAGGATTGATTTCAGTTTGAATCAGTCGTGTCTTTCATCGTATTGAATCTTATACATCCTGTCGAAAATTTCGGAATTGGCCAGCGATGTAACCGCCAGCGCCAAAGAGCCGTCTGTTAAATTGCTTCCCAATCGTTTTCTTCAAATCTTACTACTATGTGGATAGTCAAACTCGCACTTCGCCGCCCGTACACGTTTGTCGTTGCGGCTTTGTTGATCGCAATTTTGGGCGGCGTGACCATCCGTCGCATGTCTACGGATATTTTTCCGGAAATTGATATTCCGGTGGTTTCCGTCATCTGGATGTACAACGGCATTTCAGCGGATGAGATGGAAAAACGCATCGTCACGCCCAGCGAGCGCGGGTTGACAACGACCGTCAATGACATTGAACACATTGAATCGCAATCGCTGAACGGCCTCAGCGTCATCAAAGTCTTTTTCCATCCCGGCGCGAAAATTGAAGCCGCCGTGGCGCAGATTGGCGCGATGTCACAATCAGTGCTGCGTGTTCTGCCGCCGGGCATTACTGCGCCATTTATCGTCCGCTACAACGTATCAAACGTTCCCATTCTGCAAGCCAGCATCAGCAGCGATTCGCTGAGCGAGCAGCAGCTTTTCGATTACGGACAAAATTTCATTCGCACGCAGTTGGCGACTGTGCAGGGCGCTTCGTTGCCGCTGCCGTATGGCGGCAAACCGCGCCAGATCATGGTGGATATTGATCCGCAGGCGCTATACGCGAATGGATTGTCGGCGTCAGATGTCAGCGCCGCGATCAATGCGCAAAATCTGATTTTGCCCGCTGGCACGGCCAAATTGGGCGAACGCGAATACAACGTGCGCTTGAACAGCAGCACCGACACCGTAGGGGCGCTCAACGATTTGCCGATCAAACAGGTTGGCGGCGCGACCATTTACATCCGCGACGTGGCGCAGGTGCGCGACGGTTCCCAGGTGCAAACCAACATTGTGCGTCAAGACGGACGGCGTTCGGCACTGTTAACCGTGCTGAAAAGCAGTGGCGCTTCGACGCTGGACATCGTCAATCGCGTCAAACAGGCATTGCCACGAATTCTGTCCACGCTGCCGAAAGAGTTGAACGTCAATCCCTTGTTCGACCAGTCGGTGTTCGTGCGCGCAGCCATTAACGGCGTCCTGTTCGAAGCCATCATCGCCGCCTGCCTGACTGCCGCGATGATTCTGCTGTTTTTGGGAAGCTGGCGCTCGACCTTGATCGTAACGGTTTCGATTCCCCTTTCGATTCTAAGTTCGCTGATCGTCATGAGTTTGCTGGGACAAACGTTGAATGTCATGACGCTGGGCGGACTGGCCTTGGCCGTGGGAATTCTGGTGGATGATGCGACGGTCGAAATCGAAAACATTCACCGCAATCTGGCGCAGGGGAAACCGCTGCGCCAGGCGATTCTGGACGGCGCGCAGCAAATCGCCACACCCGCATTTGTTTCGACGTTGGCCATTTGTATTGTGTTTGTGCCAGTGGTTTTCCTAAGCGGCGCGGCAAAATCGCTGTTCACTCCGCTGGCAATGGCTGTGGTGTTCGCGATGATGGCTTCGTATTTGTTGTCGCGAACGCTGATCCCGACGATGGTCCTGTACCTGTTGCGCGACGAAGCCAAACTCTATCAAGCCGAAGGGGAACACGCTTCCGGCAAAGGATTGATTTGGCGCATTCACAACCGATTTGAAGACTTTTTCGAACGCTGCCGAGATGTGTACAGCAACTGGCTGCGTCTGGCGCTTCAGCATCGCCGAGCCGTCATCATCGGGTTTCTGCTGTTTTGCGTGGGATCGTTTTTGTTTTTGCCCTTTATCGGCGAAAACTTTTTCCCGGCAGTGGATGCAGGGCAATTTCGCTTGCACGTGCGCGCTCCGGCTGGCACGCGGCTGGAAGAAACCGAACGCATTTTCGGACAAGTGGAAGATGCGATTCGCAAAATCATTCCTCGCGAAGAGTTAGGGTTGATTCTGGACAACATCGGCCTGCCTTCGGTCGGCATCAACCTGGCGTATTCCGACAGCGCAACCGTCGGATCCTCCGATGGTGAAATCCTTGTTTCACTGAAAGAAGACCATCGTCCAACGCCTGAATACGTCAAACAATTGCGGCGCGATTTGAAGCAGCAATTTCCGCAATTGACGTTTTTCTTTCAACCGGCAGACATCGTCAGCCAGATTCTGAACTTCGGTTTGCCCGCGCCGATTGACGTGCAACTGATTGGGCGTGACCAGAAAGGGAATTACGAAGTTGCCAAGCAGATGGCGGAACGAATCGCGCGCATTCCGGGCGCGGCGGATGTTCATTTGCATCAAGTCATGGATGCGCCTGAATTGCGCATCAACGTTGACCGCACAAAAGCCGAGCAAGCGGGATTGACGCAACGCGATGTCGCTGGAACCTTATTGACTAGCTTGAGTTCCAGCGGGCAGACGGCTCCGAATTTCTGGCTGAATCCCGAAAACGGCGTCAGTTATTTTGTCACGGTTCAGACGCCGCAATACAAAATGGATTCGCTGGATGCGATTCAAAGCACGCCAGTGACCGGCGGCGACGCGACGGCGCCACAACTGCTGAGCAACCTGGCTTCTGTCGAACGCCGCACGACGACGGCGGTGGTGAACCATTACAACGTACAACCGCTGTTCGATATTTACGCCAACGTACAGGATCGCGATTTGGGCGGTGTGGCGCGCGACATTGATGGCGTCATGGCAGAGTTTCAGTCCAAACTGCCGCGCGGCAGTTCACTGGTCTTGCGCGGTCAAGTGGAAAACATGCGGTCATCGTTTTTCGGCCTGGGCTTCGGATTGCTGTTTGCGATTTTGCTGGTTTACTTTTTGATGGTCGTCAATTTTCAGTCTTGGCTTGATCCGTTCATCATCCTGATGGCTTTGCCCGGAGCGATGGCTGGAATTTTATGGATGCTGTTTGTCACGCAAACGACGATCAGCGTGCCCAGTTTGATGGGCGCGATTATGTGTGTCGGCGTCGCCACGGCGAACAGTATCTTGCTGGTGACCTTTGCCAACGAACAGCGGCAACAAGGCCAGGACGCCATCAGCGCGGCGTTGTCGGCTGGCTTCACGCGATTGCGCCCGGTGCTGATGACCGCGCTGGCGATGATGATTGGCATGCTGCCAATGGCCTTGGGCTTCGGCGAAGGCGGCGAACAGAATGCGCCGCTTGGCCGGGCTGTCATTGGCGGATTGCTGATTGCCACATTCGCCACATTGTTTTTCGTGCCTGTTGTTTACAGCGTGTTGCGCCGGAAACCTGTACAAGCAGTCAGTACGGAGAGCGATAGCGACCCGCTGCTTTTCATTACTCCAGCATCATAAGCAACAGTCGCTACCGCTTCCTGTACCGCATTCTGATAGGTAACCAGGTCGCTACCGCTTCCTGTACCGCATCTAAGTTTAGAGAAGGAGAAAGTTCATGAGCCTCGGCTCGTCAAACGTCACGAAGGTCAAGCCGGAAAACGAATTGGAGCATTCACCTCGTCCATCGAAAACTCCGTTTGTGGCTGCCGGATTTCTGCTGGTGGTTTTGCTGGTGATCGGTGTTGTTCCGCGGCTAAAGCGGAATTCCGAATTGGCAGCAGCAGCGCAACAGCAAGAATCCGCGACGCCGCTGGTGGAAACCATTTCGCCTCGCCCATCGGAAGCTACCAACGAACTGGTGCTGCCCGCCACGACGCAGGCAATTCAGGAAATCATCGTCGCTGCGCGCACCAGTGGATACGTGCGCCGTTGGCTGGTCGGAATCGGCCAGCCTGTAAAAGCGGGTCAATTGCTGGCCGAAATTGATGTGCCTGAAACCAACCACCTGTTGCGCGAAGCCCAGCAGGAAATCGCCGAAGCAAACCAAACCGTTGCGCAAGGAAGAGCCGAATTGGCGCAAGCGCAAGCCAGTTTGGAACAGGCTGAAGCGCAATTGAAACAGGCGCGCACGAATCTCGAACTGGCTCGCCTGAATCTGACCCGGTCAAAAACACTGGCTGCGCAAGGCGTGGTTTCGCAACAGGACACAGACGACAAACAGGCTACGTTTGACGCGCGCCAGGCGGATTTTGAAGCTGCCCAAGCCGCCGTGCGTTCTCACCAGTCCGCCGTCAAAGCCCAACAGGCGACCATTGACGCACGCGTTTCCACATCCAGCGCGCGCCAGGCGACGGCGGAACGATTCGCCGATATTCAATCCTTTCAAAAAGTCGTTGCGCCGTTTGACGGCATCGTCACGGCTCGTTACGTCGAAGTTGGAACGCTGATTACTGCCAGCGGCGGAACGGCAAACGCTCCGGGGCTGTACCGCGTTTCTAGGCTGGACACGATTCGCGTGTTCGTCAATGTTCCGCAAGCGTTTGCGCCTGCAGTAAAAGCTGGGTTGGAAACTGAAGTCGTCGTCAAAGAACTGGCTCCGCGAAAATACACTGGCACCGTTTTGGGCACGACGAATTCAATTGATACGGCTTCGCGAACAATGCTGGCCGAAATCCGTGTGCCGAATTCCGACCATCAATTCCTGCCGGGCATGTACGCGCAGGTCAAATTTACCTTGCCAACGACTCGGCGCTCTGTGTTGATTCCGGCCGGAGCTTTGGTCGTCAATGCCGCTGGCACACAAGTCATCGTCGTTCGTGCGGATCAAGCCGTCCATTACCAGCCCATCGAAATCGGGCGCGATTTTGGCAAAGAAGTCGAAATCGTCGCGGGATTGGATGGCAGCGAAGCGATCATTGGCACGCCGTCAGACACTTTTCGCGAAGGAATGCGTGTACAGGTTTCACAGTCAAAAAAATAAAGCCGTGGACGCCACAAAATTCATTTCTGCTTTTGCATCTGTTCCAACACCGCGCCCAGCCGTTTAATTTCTTCTCCGTAACGCGCCCAATCGCCTTCACGTTGCGCCTGAATGGCGCGGTCGTATAGCTGTTTGGCTTGGGCGGCCAAACCTTGTGGATCGGAGGCCGGAGTTGTAGGTGGGGGCCCACCGGGTTGCGCGCTTACCGCAGTCTTCCCGTCCTGCTGTTGAGGCGTGGGCGCTTCGCTGCCGAAGATGCGGGCAAGGCTGGCTTCCAGCGTTTCTTCCATTGCGATTTTGTTTTCGGCGACGACGATGACGCGCTTTAGCTCAGGAATGTTTCCGGATGCCGCGCGCAGGTACAGCGGCTGGATGTAAAGCAGCGACTCTTTGATCGGAATCACCAGCAAGGTTCCGTGATCCACGCGCGAACCGCGCTGGTCCCACAACGACAATTGGCGGGAAATTTCCGCATCCTGATTGATGCGCGCCAGAACCTGTTTAGGTCCATACACCAGTTTTTGTTTTGGAAAACGGTACACGCGCAATTTTCCGTAACTTTCTCCGTCTGAACGCGCCACCATCCACGAAGCCAGATTGTCTTTGCTGCGTGGGGTGAACGGCAGCATCAGAATGTACTCTTCTTTCGTCTCGCCCGGCAGCTTCATAATGGTGTGGTATGCCTCCATTTGTTGCTGCCGTCCCTGCGGCTCGCTGACGCCGGAATCGGCGCGCCCGCCGGGATTCGATTTCTGAGCCTCGGCGGTTTCCCATTGATCTTCCTTGTTATAAAAAACCTGGGGTTGATCCATGTGATAGGTCGAATAAACCTGTGTCTGGATGGTGAAAATGTCTTTGGGATACGCCAGATGCGCCCGCAAATCGGCGGATAGTTCGGAAAGCGGTTTGAACATGCCGGGAAAAATTCTTGCCCAGGTTTGAATCAGCGGGTCTTTTTCGTCCGCCAGGTACAGCCGCACGTCGCCGTTATACGCGTCAACGATTGCCTTGACCGAATTGCGGATGTAATTGATACCGCCAAATTTTTCTGAGTACGGATAACGATTGCTGACCGTATAAGCGTCGGCAATCCAGAACAGTCTTCCTTCTGAAATGACCATATAAGGGTCTTGATCGAATTGCAAAAACGGGGCGATGCGGCCCAAACGGTCTTTGATGTCGCGGTAATACAGCACGCGGCTTTCAGAAGTCATGTCGTTCGACAGCAACAATTTCATGTCGCCGAACCGTGTCGCAAACAGCAGTTTGCGCCAGTACGATCCGATGGAAACGCCGCCGGTGCCTTCGTAACTGGCATAAACATCTTTTTCGCCCGACGGGTAATTGAATTCATTGGCAGAGGTTTTGACGTACACCGGATCGTGGGAAAGTTCTCCATAATAGATTTCCGGTCTGGTGACATTCAGTTCCGGCGTGGTCGAAACCGGAGGCAAATCCTTGATAAACAGCACTGGCAAACCTTCCGGCGTGATCTGGTTTACAGGGCCGAGCGTCAGGCCGAAACCGTGTGTGAACGTCAGGCGTTCGTTGATCCAGTTGCGATTCGGCAAGGTTTCAGCAGCCAATTCCCTGGGCGAAATCATGGTTTGCCGCAGTTCGCCGCCGATGTGATACCGGTCGTTGTCCACGGATTCAAACTGGTAATACGTGCGAATTTCCTGAATCTGGCCGAACGTTTCCAGCAGCGGCAACCGATCCCATAAGCGAACGTTATTGATGGTGGCGCGGTTTTCCTGAATATCTTTCAGCGTCAGCCCATTGTCACCCGCCAGTTCGCGCTCTTCGACTTCGTCTAGCGCAAAAGCTTTGCGCGTGGCTTTGATGTTGTTGGCAATATAGGGCGTTTCTTTCACCAATTCGTTTGGCGCGACCGAAAACTTCTGCACAAACGCCGGATACGCCCATCCGCCTACAACCATCACCAGCAGGTAAATGCCCAACCCCGCCAGGATCAGCCGGATTCCACTTCGGAACATGGTGACAATCGCCAGCACGCTCACCAGCAAAGCCGCGATGATCTCCACCCGCAACATCGGCATTCGGGCGGCGATGTCCGTGTACCCGGCGCCAGCCACAGTGCCGTTGATGGAATAGAGCAGGTTGGGCAATTCCAGCCAGGTGCGGGCAGCGAGCACCAAAAAGAAAGCAGCCACCAAACCGAGCAGATGTTTACGCGGGCCGCCCCTAAGCACTGACGATCCGTTTCCGAAGGCGATGGCTCCGCGCAAGGCATACAGCAGCCCCGCGCTAATCAGGCAGGCAACCACGAACAGAAACAGCAGCCCCACAACAATTTCCAGAAACGGCAAGGTGAAAAAATAAAATGCGATGTCGCGTCCAAACAGCGGATCAACTTCACCAAACGCAGCCTGGTAGTTGTATTGCAGAATCACTTCCCATGATTCCCAGACGCTTAAGCCGAAAAACAGCCCAATCAACAACGCGATCGGCAACACCCACCGCTCGATAAATCCGCCGATGTCCGGCAGGGCAACTTTCTCCTTATTGACGGTGATGTAACGAACCATCTTGGTGTAAGCCGAACTGAGGCTCAACGCCAGTTTCAGGTTCAGCCAGATCATCAAAGCGGCAATGAGCGTAACAATCGCCCCAAGCCCGAATTTCGTCAGCAACGTCCGGGTGAAAACCCGCTGATACCCCAATTCCTGAAACCACAACCATTCGGAATAAAACCCCGCCCAGCCGGGCCATAAGAAAAGAACCAGAAGCAGCACAGGAAGGAAGATCAGCCAGCGGGAGCGTTTTGAGCGGCCTGTTGGGGGATTAGGCTTTGGTCGGTCGGCTTCAAATTCGTCGTCAAAGGGGGCGTTATTCATGAGTTTTCTCCGTAAACGAGCTTGTGCTTTTAATAGGCGGAATTGAGTCTCAGCGAAAAATCACTGCTTGGGCATGGAGTGTGGGGCATTAGCCGCAGGCAAGCAAGATGCGATGAGAAGATAGCGATCAGTAGGCGGTCGAAATATTCGCTTGATTTCGGGTTCTAATCTATGGTCTATTCTCGCCCGCAGCTAGCAATTCAGCAGTACTTGGTGCCCCAACGTAAAGCATTGCATCCCGCCGCGACCCCACCTTTGAAATCAAATCGCTATTTTTATTTTGACACCGTATGAATAACTTTCTCCCATTCGCTCTTCCCGACATTGGGGAAGAAGAGATTGCCGAAGTCGTGGACTCGTTGCGCTCCGGCTGGCTGACCACTGGGCCGAAAACCCAACGCTTTGAACGTGAATTTGCCGACTTTATCGGCTCTGACATCCAGGCGCTGGCCGTCAATTCAGCGACGGCCGGTTTGCATTTGGTTCTGGAAGCGTTCGGCATTGGGCCGGGCGACGAAGTCATCACCACTCCTTACACTTTCACTGCCACTGCCGGAGTCATTCGCCACCTGGGCGCGGATCCGGTCTTTGTGGATATCGATCCGAAAACTTTCAACCTCGATCCCACCAAAATTGAACACGCGATCACGGAACGCACCAAAGCAATTATTCCCGTCCATTTTGCCGGGCTGGCTTGCGATATGCAGCCGATCATCGAAATCGCTCGACGGCATGGATTGAAGATTCTGGAAGATGCCGCTCATGCCTTGCCTTCGACGTATCACAACCGTCTGATTGGAACGCTGGACACGGACGCGACCGTGTTTAGTTTTTACGCCACAAAAACCATTACTACTGGTGAAGGCGGGATGATCGTCACGCGCGACGAAGCGATTGCCGAACGCTGCCGGACGATGCGATTGCACGGCATCAGCCGCGACGCGTTTGACCGCTACACTTCGACCAAACCCGCCTGGCATTACGAAGTCATCGCGCCAGGATTCAAATACAACCTGACGGACATCGCGTCGTCTATCGGCTTACAGCAATTGAAAAAAGCGTGGGCGTTTCAGCAACGGCGACAGGAAATGGCTGAACGGTACGATGCCGAGTTGACGGGTTTGCCAATCACGTTGCCGCCGCAACCGGAAAATGACGATTTGCATTCCTGGCATTTGTACGCAATCCGGCTGACTGATTCCGCCGGCATCAGTCGCGAAGCGTTTATTCAGCAAATGTCAGCGCGCGGCATCGGTTGCAGCGTCCATTTCATTCCGCTGCATCTGCATCCGTACTGGCAAAAAGCGTATGACTTGCAACCGCACGACTTTCCAGCTGCCTGGCGGGCTTATGAACAGGCCGTCAGTTTGCCGCTTTACACCAAAATGACTGACAGCGATCAAACGCGTGTCATTGAAGCCGTCAAAGATGTTTTGACTGGAAGCCGAGTTGAATTTGTTGAAGAGGAGTCGGTAGTCGGTAGTCGGTAGTCGGATGGTGAGTGTAGATTTTGGCCGATTATCAGCAAGCAGCCCCGAAATGATTTCAGTAACTTCAAAAATCAATTTGTCCGAAAAGGAATCCGCAAACGCTATGGCTCGGCGGATGCTGGATTTGTTGCTGGCGATTCCGGCAATAATGTTGCTGCTTCCGGTTTTTATCGCTGTTGCGGTCTGGATCAAGCTTGATTCACGCGGTCCGGTTTTCTTTTTGCAGGAACGCGTTGGATTGGGCGGGCGAAGGTTTCGCATTTTCAAATTCCGCACGATGGTGACCAACGCAGAGCACATGGGAACCCAGATCACCATTGGCCGCGACCCACGAATTACCAACAGCGGCCACTTTCTACGCCAATATCGGTTTGATGAACTGCCGCAGTTGTTCAATGTCCTCAAGGGGGAAATGAGCATCGTTGGACCGCGCCCCGAAGTGCCGCGTTATGTCGCGTTGTATACCGATGAACAGCGGCAAATCCTGAACTTTCGTCCGGGCATTACCAGTCCGGCTACCATTGAATTCAGCAATGAAAGCGAAGTCCTCTCGCAGAATGCTGACCCTGCCGACCCTGAAGCTTATTACCGCACACAGATTTTACCGGCAAAGCTTGCGATTGATTTGAACTATTCGCGTCAGGCGACGGTTTGGACCGATTGCGCAATCCTTGTTCGGACAGTTGTGCGGCTGATCAGGTGACAGGTAACAGGTTTCCGGTGTAAGCCCTTGCGCTGCCTGCAACCTGACGCCTGCGACCTAAACTGTTATTTGCCAGTTGGTACCGGTCAGGCTAAGATGCGCGCCGTTGCCGCCACCTCGCCACCGACATCTTGCTTTTCACTGACCGGAGCAATTGGCCGACAAAGGGTCAATCGAATGAATTTGAGTAAACAATTTCTCCCGCAATCTGGCGATAGTGTCTTTGCCACTCCGAACGCAAAGCCGGACTTTTCGCAGCGTGTTCTGACGCTGCTGCCGAAAGTGTTTATGAAACCCTGGGTGCAAAATTACATGCTCAGTCGCAGTACGCAGATGGCTGTGGATGCCATTATTGTGCTGGCTTCTTTCGTGCTGGCGCACGTGCTGCGCTTCGACGGCTGGCCGCCAGGTGTTGACGGGCAGCGAATGGTGCTGGCGCTGCCTTATTTGGTGATGCTGCAAATCGGCGTCAATTACTGCGTGGGAATGTACCGCCGTGTCTGGCGGTATGTCAGCGTGCCTGACACGGTGCATCTGGGCGGAGCGGTCGGCGTAATTTCCTTGCTGATGCTGGTGCTGCGCTTGCTGATTGCCGATAGCCGCAGCATGTGGGTTTTTCCCATCGGAACGATTGTCATTACCTTTTTGCTGGCGACGGTGGGCATGCTGGGAGCCCGATTGGCCTGGCGCGTTGTCTGCGAAAAAGCAGCGCGGGCGAAAACGCAAACCAACGGCGTCAAGCTTCGAACGTTATTGGTTGGCGCAGGTGATGCCGGAATCATGACCGCGCGCGAAATTACGCGCCGCCGCGATTTGGGGCTTCAGGTTTGCGGTTTTCTGGACGACGATCCGGGCAAGCTGGGCAGCGTGATTCAGGGAATTTCGGTTTATGGTGCCACCACAGATTTGCCTGAAATGGTCAAAAAACATCGCGTTGACCAAGTCATTATCACGATGGCCAACGCCCGGCGAAAAACCGTCCGCCACATTCTGGATTTGTGCGAAGAAGCCAGGGTGCCGGTCAAAATCATTCCCGGTTTGTACGAAATTCTGGGCAATCACGTCACGGTCAGCAATGTTCGCCCGGTAGAAATCGAAGACTTGCTGGGGCGCGACACGATCAATGTCGAAGCCTGGCTGGAAGCCAGCCAAAGTTCGTATGTCGGCAAAAAAGTGCTGATTACAGGCGCGGGCGGTTCAATTGGCCGCGAGCTTTGCCGCCAGATTGCCACGCTCAACCCGGCTGCGATCATTGTGCTGGACAAAGATGAAAACTCCGTCTTTGAAGCCGAGCGCGAATTGCGGGCGGCTTGCGTGGGCAAGAAGATTGAAATCGTCCCGGCAATCTGTGATTTGCGCGTGACAACACGGATGCGGCAGGTGTTCGCCAAACACCGCCCGCAAGTGGTTCTTCATGCTGCTGCTCACAAACACGTGCCGCTGATGGAAAGCAACGTTGCTGAAGCGATCTTCAACAACGTTCTTGGCACGCAGTGTTTGCTGGAATGCGCGGCCGAGTATGGCGTTGAACGCTGCGTGATGGTTTCGACCGACAAAGCTGTCAATCCGACCAACATCATGGGCGCAACCAAACGCGTCGCCGAGTTGATGTTCCAATCACAGGCCACCAAGCTCAACGGTGGCAGGCATTATTCGTGTGTTCGTTTCGGGAATGTGCTGGGCAGCCGAGGCAGCGTCGTTCCCATCTTCCGCGAGCAAATCAAAAACGGCGGTCCCGTGACCATCACGCATCCGGAAGTTGAGCGATACTTCATGACCATTCCCGAAGCTGCGCAACTGATCATTCAGGCAGGCGCTTTGGGCGAGCGCGGAGAAATTTTCCTGCTGGACATGGGCGAATCGGTCAAGATGGTTGATCTGGCGAATGACATGATTCGGCTTTCGGGTTTGACCGTTAGCGAAGACATTGATATTGAGTTCACCGGCTTGCGGCCCGGCGAAAAGCTGAAAGAAGAGTTGTTGATTGCCGAAGAAGGCGCCGAGACAACTCGTTATGAGAAGATTTTCGTTGCGCCTCCTTTGCAGTATGATTTCGGTGGTCTCGACGAACGGATCAGGCAACTCGCCGCCGCCGCCGAAGCAGGCGACGAAGATTCGATCTATGAAATTTTTTCGACAATGAACATCGGCTTTCGGCCCACACAATGGAAGCCGAAAGAAAAGGCTGCCAAACGTAGTCAGTAGACAGTGGTCAGTAAATTTGCTGGCGACCAGACACTGGCCCACCGCAAACCTGGGAACTGACCATGTCCAAACGAATTTCGATTTATTTCTTCCTTCTTGCCATATTCCTGCTTGGCCAGTCGCACTCTTCAGCCGTGAAGTCTGCGCTGGCTGACGGGGATTCCCGGTTCGTCGCGCAAAATCCTCTGCCAGTGGCCGAACCAAAAGACCGCAAAATTACAATCTCCAATCCAAGCACTTACGCCACGACTTCGGTGGACAGGCCGCGCCGCAACATTGGGCGGGCCCTGGACAAACTGCGCCGAGGCGGGCCTGTGACTGTCGCATACCTGGGAGGTTCCATCACCTTGGGTGCAGGAGCCAGTGTCCCTGAAAAAACTTCCTATCGCCCCCAAGTCACTAACTGGCTGCGGCAGCGATTTCCGAAATCCGAAATCACGGAAATCAATGCGGGTTTGGTGACGACCGGTTCGCTGTATGGCGCAATGCGATTACGGCGCGACGTGATTGCGCAGAAACCCGATCTGGTTTTTGTCGAATTTGCCGCCAGTGAAGGCGCAGACGAAGAGCAGCCGGTTAAAAAAGCCGTCGAAGGAATGTTGCGCCAGTTTTTGATTCTGCCTTCGCCGCCGGAAGTCGTGATGATTTACGCGCCCAATGCCAAACGCACGACGCGCGGAGATTGGCACGACGTCATCGCCGCCCACTATCAGGTTCCGGCCATCAATCTGCTGGAAACTGTTCAGCCGATGATCGAAGCAGGGAAATCCATATTGTCGAAAGACGGCGTCAATCCAACCGACGCGGGGCATAAGATTTACGCGGAGGCGATTACGGCGTTTTTGGCCGAACAGCAAAAGCTGGAATCGTCGCCAATCTTGCGGACTTTGCCTTCGCCGCTGGTCAGCGACGAAATGAATTACGGCGAATTCAAAGCCTTTGCCGAAATTCGGCCTCCCAAAGGCCACGAAGGGAGTTGGCGCGCTGAACCGAATAACGACCGTGCACTGCCATCGGCGCTGCTTTCCAGTGACAAAGCCAATGCGCAAGTCGAGTTTTATTTTGAAGGCACGGTGGTTGGCATCACGTTTCGCGCAAGCTCCGATGCCGGAATTATCGAATGTTTGATTGACGGCAAACCCGTTTCTGCCCCGGTTGGCAAAGTGGATGCCTACAGCGCTTCGCCTCATTTGGCCACCAAGATCTTTGGTGGATTAGCGCCGGGCGAACATCGCCTGACCGTTCGCGTCACAGGCGAAAAGAACGCCAAAAGCTCCGGCACGCACGTCCGATTGGGGTATCTGATTGTCGGCGGACAACGGCCGGAACGCTTGTAAAGGCTGTTTCTTCCGTGATTTTGTATTTCGCTTCTCCTCAGCCTGGACAGTTCAGCGTCCATCTTTAATAATCCGCGCGCGGTCAAAAAACGGTATGGATTCATCGGACAAACCGTTGCCACCACCCAACCTGCCTTTTCAACAACAGCAGTATCCGGAGGAACAAGAATGAGTTATCTGAGCACGCCCAGACTTGTGTTCGCAGGACAGTTCCAGGCTGATCCCTCGACCATCAACAACGATCCCGAACATTTTGATTCCGCCCGATTCCGGTCGAATTACCAAATCCCCGGCCCAGGCGCGACCAACGGCTGGTGGAATCCCACTGGTTCGGGCGCGTGGCGATTTCGCGGCTGCACCGTGCGGCAGGTCGTTTATCAGGATGGAAGCATTTGCGACGATCCGAACGTTGACCCAATTGTCGGCGCTGCGGTCAACGATTCTGACACGCGCGTCGAAGGCAAGCTGGTTGACCTGGACGCTGAACAGCAGATGGTTTCGGAAATCTGGGGCTTCCAAGTGTTGTTGGGGCAGCCTGCAAACGGGTTTGGATTTCGCAGCGATTTTCAGGTCACGCCCTTTGCGGACATCTGGGTGCGGTACCCGCAAGGGCAACCGGATTCTTTTTTCAGCGCGTTCTACCAAGGCTTGTTGAACGTGACGGAATGGGCTGGAGAGGGCGGTTCGCGCTTCCTGAACGAGTTGAAAGAACTTGCCGCCGCCAGCAAGACTCCAACGCAATTCAGCATCAAATTCACGGTGGATGGGTATAACGACGATTCAACGACGAATGAATTTACCTTTGGCCGCGTCGTAGGCTCGATTGGACTTTCTCTGCCGGGCGAACCGAATCACTTTGTCGCAGGGCGCGCCTTGCAACCTGTGCCGCAATCGCCGCTCAATACTGCTTACGCCAAAATCACTGGCGACATGCTTTCGCTTGATCTGGGAAACAGTTTGCCTACGACGTCGGCGGGCGGGCCGCTAGTGGATAACGGACGGCTGTATTTGGCGTTGACGCCTGCCAGCGGCCAGCCCGTGTTGTTGAACGAGATCAATTACAAAATCCCCAACTGGTACGAACAGACTGGCGGCATCGTCACGGTTCGCCTGACGCCGGATCAATTGCAGCAAGCCGCCAACACTCCATTGGCTATTGTTCAATCCGGCGGCCAAGGATTCCAGCCGTTTCTGGCCGAAGCCTCGAACGGGATGTTTTTGCGAGCCGATGAATTTGTGTTCCGACTGAATCCCGGCGACAACCTCAGCACGACGTTGTATGCCACGCAATTCGGCCAGCCCGCCGCTAATCAGCAAATCGCGTTGGGGTATGACATCAGCGGCATCGCAGGCCAAATCACGCAAGGACCTGTATCCGGCCCGACTCAGGTTGGCACACCGGAAAGCGCATTCACCTTCCCAACATCAATCACGACCGGACCCGACGGCACGGCAGTTTTGCCACTCAAAGGGGGCGATCCCGGTAATCCGCGCGAGTACATTGACGGGCAGGTGTACGGCGTGACGTATGCGATTGGCGCCAGCCCGCCGCCGATTGGCAGTGTGCAAAACGGAGCCCAGATGCTGAACGCTCTGGTCTGGTCTGGCTATCCAGTGCCAGCGCAACCGACCTGGATGCGCGATGCGCGGCCAATTTTTGAGCAATACGCCAACCTGTATCCAGTGATGAAGCCAATTGTTGATCTGGCCGATTACGCCAGCCTGTACAGCCGCCTGGCGATTATGAAAAACGTCTTTGACATTCCGGTTCACGATCCGAACTACATGCCCGTGACGCGCGATTTGTCGAAGGCCAAGCGCAAAATGCTGCGCACGTGGCTGGACAATCCCGTGTACATGAGCCTGGATTGCAAAGAAGACTTGATGGATGCGTTGCAGCAGGCGATTGAACTGGAACACGCCACCATTCCGCCGTATCTGTGCGCGCTATACAGCATCAAACCGGGCACAAACAGCGAAGTCGCCGAGGTCATCCGCAGCGTCGTGATCGAAGAAATGCTGCACATGGCTTTGGTTTGCAACCTGATGATTTCGCTTGGCGGCAGTCCACAAATCAACAGTTCGGGGTTTGTTCCCCGTTATCCCAGCCCGTTGCCGGGCGGATTGCGCGGTGGCCTGACTGTGCGTTTGCGCCGCTGTTCGATCGCGCAGATTCGTGATGTGTTTATGTCCATCGAAGAACCGAAAGACACGATTGACCCGGTCAATGGGCGCGTTACTCCCGGCGATCCCAGAGCGGCCAATCCGTTTACCATTGGTTGGTTTTACGCGGAAATTCAACGCTCGCTGGCGGAACTGCACAGCGCCGGCGAAATCACATTTGGCAACGCAAACAAACAGGTTTCGGACTGGACAGGCACAGGCAAGCTGTATGTGATTACCAATCTGGAGCAAGCGTTAACCGCCATTGAGGAAATCAAACGGCAAGGCGAAGGTGCTTCGCCGATCAATCCTGATGATGGCGATCAGGAACTGGCGCACTATTACAAGTTCGCGGAAATCGTCGCTGGACGCAGATTGGTCGTTGACCATGACGGATTCAAGTTCAAAGGCGAACCGATTCCTTTCGATCCGGAAGGCGTCTGGCCGATGATGGATGATCCTGACGTGGCCTTGCTGGCGCCGGGTTCGCGCGCGCGGATTTTGTCCGATCAGTTCGCGACGATTTATCAGGGATTGCTGAATGGACTGCACCGCAGCTTCAACGGCGATCCGGCATACATCGGGCAGGCAATCGGGCAGATGTATTCGCTCAGCGTTGCTGCGCGCCAATTGATGCAAACGCCGTCCGGATTGAACGACGGGACGACCGCCGGGCCATCGTTCCAACTGCCGTTCCCGGCATAGTCAATGTTGCGGTACAAGGAGCGGTATCGGTTTGATTGTTCTGGGCCACCGGGTTGCTACGCCCTGAGTTTCTTTTGAAGCTACGGTCGTTGGCAACACGTTTTCCGCAAGCTCAGACGCCGGGCGAACATTGTCTGGCAGTTCCTGTCGCTGGAGAAAAGAAAGCGAAAAGCTCTAGCGCTCACATGCGGTTGAGTGATTTGATCGTCGGCGGGAGCGACCCGGACGACTATAGAAAACCGGCATTGCGGAGATTTGTGTTGAATTTTGCTCTAAATGAGTCTGGTGGAATCAAATAAATTCGACCATGCAAACTTACCTCTTGCATGGTCGAATGCTCATGCTTATATTCGCCCCGCTTTCGTATGACTTCTCAGCTTTTGCCCGACGAGAGCAACTCAGCAAGAAAAACAATTTTTTAGATGATCATCTTTTTTTAAAT
>CAZMXG010000015.1:0-33719 GCA_964570175.1 uncultured Heliomicrobium sp.
CGGTCAGACGAAACAATGCCAGCCGATTCCTGCCCGCGATGTTGAAGCGCATACAATCCCAGATAAGCAAGTTTGGCTGATTCTTCGTGGCCGTAAATGCCGAAGACGCCGCACTCTTCATGAAGTTTATCGAACATAATTTTTGATTTTGAATGACTTAACGATGAAAGCGTCAACAAGTTAAGTTGCAGTATAAACAACACGGCTGGTTGGCGAAAGGAAGGCGGCAACGGCTATAATTGCCCATCAAGCAAAAAATACTGGAAAAGGCAGGGAAGCGAGATGGCTACAAGAGAAGTAATGATCGAAATGGGATTTTCATCTGCGCACGCGTTGCGCGGATATCAAGGCAAGTGCGAAAACACGCACGGCCATAATTATCGCGTTGAAGTTTACGTGCGCGGCGAAAAGCTGAACCACATCGGCTTGCTGGTGGATTTCAAAGATTTGAAAGCCGCGACCAGAAAAGTCGTGGATTACCTGGATCACAAAAACATCAACGATTTGCCGCCATTCGACAAGGAGCTGAATCCTTCAGCAGAAGAAATGGCGGGATTCTTTTTTCATGAAGTTTCGCGCGACATCAACGACGACCGTGTCCAGGTTTATAAGGTCCGCGTTTGGGAGACGGACACCTGTGCGGCAACGTATTCAATTGATTGAACAACCTCCACAACCGATGGGAAGTGGTTTTACAAAAAGGAGCGGAGCAATGTTTGAACAGAAAAACCAAGATTTTTTGGATGACGTAATTGATTCATTTTGGGCATGTTTGCCCGAAGAAGCCGCCGACAATCTGGCGACGTTCAAAAAAGATGTGCTGAAAGGATTCCGCAGTGCGGTTGATTCTTTTGTGGACACGGCCGTTGCCAACACAGAACGCCACGTGGAAAACGCTCGTAAGATGCGCGAAGAATGGCGAGCCGAATGCGCTGCCGAAGCTTCCGACGAGACTCCACCCAATCCCGCCGCCGCCTGATCGTGATAAAAGTTTCCCCAATTTTCTAAATGCCTGAACCCAACAAACAGTTTGACTCCGCCGTTATCGGCGGCGGAGTGATCGGCTGTGCGATCGCCTGGCGATTGGCTCAAGCCGGAATGAAGGTCGTAGTTATCGAACGCGGCGAAGTGGGACGCGAAGCTTCTCAGGCTGCCGGAGGAATGCTGGTTCCGCTGGCTGAAGCGGACGAAGCGGACGATCTGTTTCACCTTTGTGTCGCCAGCCGGGCGATGTACGCCGACTTCGCCCGCGAGCTTCAAGAAGCCAGTGGGATTGACGTTGAATACAGGATCGAAGGCACGCTTTATCTGTCGCTGACCGAGCATGACGACGAAGAGCTTGAGCGGCGCTGGACATGGCAACGCGCCGCCGGATTGAACGTGAAGCGGTTAAACGCCGATTGCACGCGCAAGATGGAACCACAGATCAATGACAAACTTCGTTGGGCGCTGAAATTTCCAGACGATCATCAGGTTAACAATCGCCTGCTGGCTAAGGCGCTTCACGCCGCCGCACAAAACGCCGGAGTCGAATTCCAAACGCAAACCGAGGTTGAGCGGTTGATTATTGAAAGCAAGGCTGGCCAAAAACAGATTCTTGGCGTCATGACATCGCGGGGCGAAATCAAAAGCAAAACTGTGATTGTCGCTGCCGGAAGCTGGTCTAGCTTGCTGAAAACCGAAGCCGAAACACTGTTGCCAAAACTCGGTGTTCAACCGGTTCATGGCCAAATGGTTGCAGTTGAAATGCCTGCGCCGCCGGTTAACCACACAATTTATTCTTGTCGGGCCTATGTCGTCCCGCGGCTCGCAGGCTTTCTGATTGCTGGTTCTACCAGTGACAAATTTGGGTTTGAAAAGCGTGTGACTGCTGGCGGAATGGCTTCGATCATCGAACGCGCAAAAGAAATCCTGCCTGGCTTCGGTAATCTGACAGTTATGGAAACCTGGTCCGGGCTGCGTCCGCGCGCGGCTGACGGATTGCCGGTACTAGGCGCTGACACTTCGATTTCTGGATTGATATACGCCACCGGACATTATCGCAACGGCATTTTGCTGACTCCGATTACGGCCAAAGCTATCAGCGAAGTTGTTTTGCAGGCCGGAAGCAACGTTTCTTTATCAGCGTTCAGTCCGCAGCGATTCGCACACCTTCGGACCGACGGCTGAGCGCCTGGAACAATCCCACCAATGTTTTGGCGTCGCGGATTTCGCCGCTGGCAATCATCGTCGCCAGTTCTTCACCGCTGAAACCCCGAATCTCGTAAATCACTTCGCCGACATCCAGCGACTGTTCACGTTTTGTCAGGTCTTGGGCGAAAAAGATGTGCATAAGTTCGTCGCTGCTGCCCGGCATCGCGTAACACTCACACACCTTTTCCAGTCTCGCCGCTTCGTACCCCGTTTCCTCCATCAGTTCACGGGCGGCGCATTCTTCCGGTGTTTCCACGGCAACCATGCGCGCATTTTCTTCGCGACCTTCTAAAGTTCCGGCAGGCAATTCCCATAAAACTTCGTTGGCGGCGTAACGATACTGATGCATCAATGCGATTTTTCCATCTTTCAGAAACGGAACGATCACACAAATTCCCGGATGCCGTAGCGCCGCGCGCGTCACGGTTTCGCCGGTTGCGCGATTCAAAATGGTTTCGCGGTTGACCAGCCAGCGCAGCTCTTCGCCATGTTTTGACCGGCGGACTTCTCTGTATTCGGTTTTGGTTTCCAACCACTCAAATTGATTTTCGTTTGTCATTTTTCCGCTCGCCTATTGGATTTGATTCCTGCCCGGCTTGACAGCATCGGGCGCGTTGGGCAGAATCCGCCCTCGTTTTTAGACACGTTCTTTTAGTTTGGCAAACGAGTAGAGGCGCGGTTTTCAAAAGTACCTCATCCGAGAATGCGAAGTTCTGGGACGATGAGCGAAAGGGAGAAACCGCCGAAGCCGGTGCGACGCTTCGATTGTCGCAGCCGGTTGGCTGTCAGGGCTAAATCCCTGAGGCTGTCATCGCAACTGCGGTGAAGTGCTCTCGGCAACCATCGTCATCATTTTTGCGCTCAAGTTTTGCGTTGGCGCTCCAAGATTACGGGTTAGCAGGCACTGTCACTGCTAACCCGTTTTTCTTTTTCGAGGAGGAGTCAGTTCCGCAACCAACAGGAAGCGGAGACGCAAAACAAATGATCGTCATGAAATTTGGCGGCACGTCTGTGGAAAGCGACGTTGCAATTCGCCGGCTTATCTCAATCGTCAAAACTCAAATTCATCGCCAACCGATTGTCGCTGTTTCCGCAATGGGCAAAACGACCAACGGACTGCTGGAAGCTTCGCGGCTGGCGGCTGCGGGAGACCTAGCCGCAGCGCGCGCAAAGCTGGAAACCATTGCCGAACATCATTTCAAAACCGCCGATCAATTGGCGTTGCCGGAAGAAAAAAGCCTGCTGCGGTTGGCGCTGGCCAATCGGTTTGATGGCATTCGCAAAACGCTGGAAGAAATCTGCCAAACTGGCGAAGTGACGCCGCAATTTTCCGATGCGATTTCGGCCAATGGCGAATTGCTTTCTTCGCCAATTGTGGCAGCGGCATTTCGTGCCGAAGGAATCAAAGGCGTTTGGGTGGATGTGCGCCCGATGATGCGCACCAATGACGATTTCACGCGCGCGGCTGTGCAATTCGATGACGCCAATCCGAAATTAAAAGAAGGCTTCACGGCTGCGTTGGCAAACGGCGGCTTGCCCGTGACGCAGGGCTTCATTGGTTCGACTGCAGAAGGGGTGACAACCACGATCGGACGCGGCGGTTCGGATTACTCGGCGGCAATTATCGGTGCGGCGCTCGACGCCGAAGAGATTCAAATCTGGACTGACGTAGACGGCATTCTGACGACTGATCCGCGAATCGTCGCTGAAGCTGCCAAGGTGAAAACCATCTCGTTTGCCGAAGCGTCTGAATTGGCGTACTTCGGTGCCAAGGTGCTGCACCCCAGCACGCTGCTGCCCGCGATGGCCAAAGAAATTCCTGTTCGTGTTTGCAATTCTCGCAATCCGTCGAATGCGGGCACAGCCATCGTTCGCAACGCCCCACCATCGAAAGCGCCGGTCAAAGCGATTGCCTTCAAACGCGGCCTGACGGTTGTCAATGTAGCGTCTGACAGAATGCTGATGGCTTATGGATTTCTGGCGCGGCTGTTTGATGTGTTCGCCAAGCATGGAACTTCCGTGGATATGGTGGCGACATCAGAGGTCAGCGTTTCCGTCACGCTGGACGACACGCGGAATCTGGACGCCGTTATCGCCGACCTGCAGGAATTTGGCGAAGTAACGGTTGAACGCGATCAAGCACTGATTTGTCTGGTGGGCGAAAACCTGAAGTTTACGCCTGGGCTGGCTTCGCGGATTTTTACCAGCATTGCTGATGTCAATGTTTCGATGATTTCGCACGGAGCTTCGGCCATCAACGTCAGTTTCATTGTTGCCGACAAAGATGTCGAACGCGCCGTCAAAGCCTTGCACTCAGAATTTTTCAGCGAACTGGATGCCGCAACGTTTGAAGTTGTGGCCGCGGCGCGGGCGGGGGCTTGAGGGGACACGATGAACATTGCAATTGTCGGTTACGGCAAGATGGGAAAAATCATCGAACGCATTACGTCGGAGCGCGGACATTCTGTGGTTGCCCGGTTCGACATTGACAACAATGTCAACGGCGAAGGACTGACGGCGGAAAGTCTGGCTGGTGCGGATGTGGCAATTGAATTCTCCACGCCTGAAGCTGTGCTGAATAACATTCGTCGTTTGGCCAGCCTGCGCGTTCCGACCGTTGTTGGCACGACTGGCTGGTACAATCAGCTTGATGAGGTTAGGCAGCTTGTCGAATCCCACAAAGCCGCATTGGTATGGGGCGCGAACTTTTCCATCGGTGTAAATTTGTTTTTCAAACTCGTCCGAGATGCTTCGGCTCTGTTTGCGCAGTACAATCAATACGATCCGTTTTTGATCGAATTACACCACAAGTTCAAAAAGGACGCGCCGTCGGGAACAGGTTTGATTGCCGCGCGAGCGATGCGTGAATCATATGGCGATCGAACTCCGGAAGCTGTCAGCGTTCGCGCTGGCCACATTCCCGGCACACACGAAGTCGGTTTTGATTCCGAAGCCGACACGATCACGCTGACGCACACCGCGCGCAACCGCGAAGGGTTTGCCGCCGGAGCCGTGCTGGCTGCGGAACGAATCGTCGGCAAACAAGGCATGTACGAATTCCCTGAGCTGCTTTTCGCAGCCGAATGAAGGAGAAGCGATGGCAAATTTGACTCAATTGAAAGGCTGCGGAACGGCGATGATCACTCCGTTTCGCCAGGATGAATCCATTGACGAAGCTGCATTTCGGCGCTTTGTCGAATTTCAGATTGCAGGCGGCGTGGATTTTCTGGTCGCCTGCGGCACGACTGGCGAAAGTGTCACGATGACCGAAGACGAACAAGCTCGCGTGGTCGAACTGACAATTGAATTCGCTGCTGGCAGGGTTCCGGTCGTCGCTGGCGCAGGCGGGTACAATACGCGCGAAGTCATTGAGAAAACCCGCCGCTACGAAAAACTGGGTGTGGACGCAATTCTGTCCGTGACGCCTTATTACAACAAACCCATGCAGGAAGGTTTGTATCAGCATTACAAAGCGATTGCGTCAGCGACCTCGCTGCCCATCATTTTGTACAGTGTGCAAGGGCGCACCGGGGTCAATCTGGAACCGGCGACGGTTGCTCGTCTGGCAGAAATCAAAAATATCGTGGCGATCAAAGAAGCTTCCGCGAACATTTCACAGATTGCCGAAATTGCTTCACTGGTAAGCGGCGACTTCAAGATTTTTGCAGGTGATGACAGTGTTGTATTGCCTGTGGCAGCGCTTGGCGGTGTGGGCGTGATTTCTGTTGCTTCGAACCTGTTGCCGCGTTTGGTCAGCGATCTTTGCCGCGCAAGCGTTGAAAATCGCTTGGATGAAGCTCGCAAGCTGAATCACCAACTGATGCCGGTCTTCAAGGCGATGTTCATCGAAAGCAATCCGATTCCGGTAAAAGCTGCACTGGCAATGACTGGAATGGTTGAAGAAGTTTATCGGTTGCCGCTGACACCGATTAGCCAGGCCAATCGAGCCAAGCTGGAGCAGGTTTTAGCTGAAGCTGGCGTCCTGACGATGGCGGCAAAAGCTTGAGATGTCGCGCAGGTTTTTCAGCCTGCAGGTGTGGTATTCAGGTAAATATTCTTGAGTTTGTGCGAGTTTGAGCAGGTTGAAAAGCCTGCTCAACTTGTTTGGGAAATAAAAATAGCGGCTTCGGAACCCCGAAGCCGCCAATTCAGTCAAGGAGTGAAAGTGAGATGGAGGCACAAAACTTATGATTGCAATTCTTTTCCCGGCTTAAAGCGAATCGTTTTACCTTCCGGTATGGCTACTTGAGTGCCTGTGCGAGGGTTGCGGCCAATTCCGCGTTTCCGGGGTTTTACAACAAACACGCCAAAACCCCGAAGCTCAATGCGTTCCCCGCGTCGCATCGCATCTTTCATTGCTTCAAAGAGAGCTTCAACAGCCGTCTCGGCTTTCATTTTTGAAACACCAGTTTTCTCAGAGACGTTGTTGATGATGTCCAGCTTGATCATTGCTGATCTCCTTCAAGCTTGATAGCGATACTTTGATTGACAAAATTGATAATGCGTTTCGTAAAAACCATAAGCATTATAGGAATGGCCGGAAGTGGTGTCAAGCTGCTGATTTTGCGAACCAATAACGAAAAGACCAATAAAAATCGTATGCTTGACGCTCATGCTGACGGTCAACTAGAATTTTCAATCACATTTTACGACACATTATGCTGGTCACGTCTGATGTCATTAATTTTGAGGTAAAAAAGCAAAAGCCATGAACGCCTTCGACAAAATACTTACTAAAGTTTTCGGTTCCGCCAATGAACGCTTGCTGAAAAAACTTTGGCCGGTTGTGGCCGAAATCAATTCTTTAGAGCCAGAAATCAAGCAACTGTCGGATGAACAACTGCGCGCGAAAACGGAAGAATTCAGGGCGCGATTGGCTGAGCGTCTGGAAGGTTCAAGCGACCTGGAAGCGGCAGCCCGCAAACAGCTTGAACAAGAAGCCTTAAATGAACTTCTGCCGGAAGCTTTCGCCTGCGTGCGTGAAGCTTCCTTGCGATCCACAGGAATGCGCCATTTCGATGTGCAATTGATTGGCGGAATGGTTTTGCACAGCGGGCGCATTGCTGAAATGCGAACCGGAGAAGGCAAGACGCTGGTTGCCACGCTGGCGGTTTACCTCAATGCTCTGTTGGGCAAAGGCGTCCATGTCATTACCGTCAACGATTATTTAGCCAGACGCGATGCTGACTGGATGGGCAAGATTTACAGGTTTCTGGGTATGACGGTTGGCGTAATTCAAAACGACTTGGACGATTTTGAGCGTCAGGAAGCCTACAAATGCGACATCACTTACGGAACGAACAATGAATTCGGCTTTGATTATCTGCGCGACAACATGAAGTTCGAAATTTCGACCTGTGTTCAGCGCGGACATTATTACGCCATCGTTGACGAAGTTGACTCGATCCTGATTGACGAAGCGCGAACGCCTTTGATCATTTCCGGGGCGTCAGACGATTCAACCAGCAAGTATTACGAAGCCAACGAAGTCATTCCAAAGCTGATCCCCGAAACCGATTACCAGGTTGATGAAAAACAGCACCGTGCAACCCTGACTGAATCCGGCATTGAAAAAGCAGAACGAATGCTGGGGTATGGCAATCTGTTCGACCCATCGAACATGGAAATGTTGCATTGCCTGAATCAGGCGCTGGTTGCGCACACGCTTTATACGCTTGATAAGCAATACATCGTTCGCGATGGCGAAGTCGTCATTGTTGATGAATTCACCGGGCGCATCATGACCGGTCGTCGCTGGTCGGACGGGTTGCATCAAGCGGTTGAAGCCAAAGAAGGCGTGAAGATCGAACGCGAGACTCAAACACTGGCCACCGTCACGCTGCAAAATTATTTCCGCATGTATCAGAAGCTGGGAGGAATGACGGGAACGGCTGAAACCGAAGCGGCTGAATTCGCCAAAATTTATGACCTTGAAGTTGCTTCCGTTCCAACGCATCGCCCGATGGTTCGCGTAGATAATCCCGATATGATTTATCGAACACTGGCTGAAAAGTGGGAAGCCGTGGGCGAAGAAATCAAACAGCTTCACGAAAAGGGCCAACCCGTTTTGGTGGGCACGGTGTCGGTTGAAAACTCGGAAATCATCTCGAATCAACTGAAGCGCGCGGGCATCAAACATAATGTGCTGAACGCCAAACCGGAAAATGCCGGACGTGAAGCAGAAATTGTCGCTCAGGCGGGACGAAAAGGCGCCGTCACCATTGCCACCAACATGGCTGGTCGCGGTACCGATATCTTGCTCGGCGGCAATACGGAATTTTTGGCAAAAGAACTTCTGAAAAAACAGGAGATCAATCCCGACGAAGCTACAGAAGAGCAACTGGAAGAGGCGATTCGCAAAGTTAAACCCAGTATCGAAGCGGAACACGCAGAAGTAAAAAGGCTTGGTGGATTACATATTCTGGGAACCGAACGCCACGAATCGCGCCGCATTGACAATCAGTTGCGTGGGCGCGCCGGCCGTCAAGGAGACCCAGGGTCCTCTCGCTTCTACCTATCCTTAGAAGACGATCTGATGCGCATTTTTGCCGGCGATCGCGTCAAAGCGATCATGCAGCGCCTTGGTATGGAAGAGGGTGTTGCCATTGAATCGAAAATGGTCAGCAAGCGCATTGAAGCTGCGCAGAAAAACGTCGAAGCCCACAACTTTACCATCCGCAAACACCTGCTGGAATACGACGACGTAATGAACAAACAGCGCTCGACGATTTATTCGCTGCGGCGCCAGTTGCTGGAACAAAACGATCAACGTGAAGAGATTCAGACCATGGCTGAATCCGTCGTGGAAATGCTGATGGATGATTACCTGAGTCTGCAGGTGATGCCTGACGAATGGAACTTTGACGCTTTCAAGCTTCAAATCGAGTTTCAATTTGGCCTGGACATCAGCGAAGCGGGCATTGATCCGGAAAATCTGGAGCGCGAAGAAATCAAGCAAAAAATTTGGCAAAAGCTTCAGGAAATGTACGCCGAAAAAGAATCTCTGGTGGGTGCTGAGGCAATGCGTTATTACGAACGCATTATTCGCCTGAACATTGTTGACGTGCAGTGGAAAGATCACCTGCTGGCGATTGATCATTTGAAAGAATGGATCAACCAGGTGGGCTATGCCCAGAAAGACCCGTTGGTTGAATACAAGAAACAGTCCTTTGACATGTTTGAGGAAATGCTTGATCGCATAGATATTGACACGGTTCGCGCGCTCTATCACTTGCAAGTGACAGTTGAGCAACCGCCGGAAGAACGGTTGCAACGCCGCCCGCGGCGCGGTCAGGTGACGTTTACAAAGGCCAATGCGACTGCTTCGATGGCGGGTGATGAAGATGGCAAGCCGCGCACGGTCGTCAACACCATGCCGAAAACAGGCCGTAACGATCCTTGCTGGTGCGGCTCAGGCAAGAAGTTCAAGAAATGTCATGGTGTGGATGCGTAATCCGAGCACCAAATTAAAATGAAAAGGGGAGAGGCTGATACCAGCCTCTCCCCTTTTTTGGATTGATGGTGGAAGTTTCCGATTTATCGTTCTGGCACGTTTGCGCGAAATCTGCCTTGCTCGTCGTAAAGTCGTTGGTAGATTCGTGCGTTTCGGTAAACTCCTTGCACATAAGCGCGTGTCTCACTGAGCGGAATTGCTTCCACCCATTCTTCAATTTCCTGATTGGGCGATTCTCTGACCCAGCGGCGAACGCGCGTTTCGCCTCCGTTGTAGGCGGCCGCGACATATTCAAAGCGTCCAAATTCGTTTTGTAATTGCTTTACGTAAGCCACGCCGAGTTGAATGTTCAGATTCGGATTGAATAAATCATTTGACGTGATGCTGCCGATATTATTCGACCGCGCAACGGCTTTGGCGGTTGAGGGGAGCAATTGCATAACACCAAGCGCGTTGGCGCGACTTTTCGCCATTGCGTTGAACACCGTTTCTTGCCGAATCAGGCCTGCGATTTGATACGGATCCAGGTTATGCCGTCTGGCTTCTTCCTTGATGTTTGTCCACCATTTCAGCGGGTAGAAAACATCCCAAACTTCACGCGACATTTCTTCCGGCAATGTTTGGCCGTAATCAGGATAGGAGCGTTTGAGCGTGTTGATGGCTGCGACGTTTTCCCCTTGTACGCGGAAGATTTGCGCAATTCGCAAATTGACCAAAGGCGAGTCCGGAGCATTTTCGCGCGCGGCTTCCAGTTCGGTCATTGCCAGTTGATTCAGCGCAAGTTGCATCAACTGCTCGGCTTTTCGAATTCGTTCGTATCCGGATGGCTTGATCGTTTCTTGCGGAAGCTTGATGGTCTGCAATCCTTCAACCGCTTTACGAAGAACCAGGTCAGATTCGGTATTGCCCGGACGAACGCCTTCGCGCTTCAGGCGTTCAATGCGTCGTTCGGCGTTCAGGCCGAACCAGCCCACGCCGTAACGTTTGAGCATCCCTTGGTAAATTGCCATTGCACGAGCTTTGTCGCCTGCGCGTTCCGAATCCGCCGCTGCCCAAAAAGCAGCTTTGCCACGGTTTTCAGTAACGGGGCCATAATTGGCCAAATGTTCCGTCAACAGCCTGGCAGCGTTGGCATAATCTTTTGATTCATGCGCACGCCAAGCCAGCCAGAAATGCGCGTCATCGGATTTGTCATCTTGCGGAAACTGCCGAATCAGTTGTGTGTAAAACGGTGCGGCCTGGTCTGCGCGATCACGCCGTTCGTAAAATCGGCCAATCGCATACAGCAATTCGGCGACGCGTTCACTGGATGGCGATGCTTTGCGAAGAGCAACTAGCGTCTGAATCGCCGCCGCGTCGGTTTTCAGCGAAAGCTGCGCCAAGCCCAAAAAGCAAAGCGTGTCCGCCGCCATTTTCGGCGTGCGAGCACGAACTTTGCCCAGCGCATCAGCAGCCTGCTTAAACGAATCGGCCTTGTAGTAGCTAATGCCGGCAAGAAGCCAGGTTTCATCGCTTGACGCGTTTGGGAATTGCCGCGCGATTTGCTCATAGGCAGCAGCGGCCAAAGCATACAACCGCGCATCGTAAAGTTTATCTGCTCTGCGGCTGAGCATCGAAATGTCGCCCGCCGTAGTTGAACCACCAAGCGCCGCCAATCGGTCGCCAACCGTTTCGGCTTCCGTAGATTGCGGCGCGTCAAAATAAAGCTTGCGAAGCGTCAGGATTGCTTCGTTCCTGCGGCCAAGCTTTTCCAATCCATCTGCCCGAAGCTTCAGCGCAGTGCCATCGTTTTTTTCAGCCAGCAGTTCAACGGCATCAATTGCGGTTTGGTAGTCGGCATTGGCCATGGCCAATCCGGCAGCCTGTAACGCCGCTTCACGCGCCAACAGAGAGGTTGGATAGAGTTGCGCCAAATGGCGAAACTCCCGTTCAGCGTCCTGGCTACGGCCAGTTCCCGCAATGGCCTGGCTGCGGAAAAAAGCAGCGTAATCTCCGAGGAAGGTCATTTGCGCCAGGCTCGGATCGCTGAGCAAACTAATTGCCGCGGGATAATCTTTTGCCTGCAAGCGCATGTAACCCCGCAGCAAACGCGCCATTGCCGCTGATTCTGTACCTGCCGCCGAACTCTCAACCTTCTGCAACTCGGCTTCGGAATTTGCTGCGACAGCCGTGCGTAGCTGAATCCCAGCATTGCGCACTTGCGCCACAATTCTGTCAGGTGCGATCAGCGCAAATGCCAGAATCAAAGTTTGCATCAAAAATTTACTGCGGTGCGGCAGAGAGAAAATACTGGGGAAGGCATTCATTAAACTACGCTCCTTTGAAAATGCTTCAGCCAAAGGGGACGATGGCATTCAGAACACTACCGACAGAATACTTGCGGGCGGGTAACTCTAAAGCAGGCGAACCGACGAAAACAAGTTGCAAGGGGAAAACAGGAGAGACGGAGGATAGAAAGGGTTCGTTATTTCCTTTCTATCCATCCCCCCAAATCGTTCTTCAACCTTAACCGAGCACAACCGGTCCTGGACAATTCGCGCCCAGCTTTGCTGCATCTCCTTCAGCCAGGGTTTGCACCAATTCGTCGTAGAAGTAATCGAACTTTGTCGCAACGGCTGGCGAAACGCGTTTGTCGTAAACCTTGCGGCTGCGGTCAATTTCCTCTTTCAGGCGTTGGTAAAGATCGAAACTGCGGCGGCCTTCAGTCACTTTGGCCGCGTTGTACAGCTTGATTTCGGATACCAGTAACCGCGCAAAACGGCGCGCATCGTTGTGTGCCCGCTGTTCAGTTTCGCTGGTTGGAATCGGGACGGACGACGCAGGCACTGGTTGCGCCGGACGCGGAGCTTCAAACACAGGCGAAGTGAATTCCGGTGGCGCAATTGCCGGAGGTTCCGCGATTGGAGCTTCGAATGCGACCGGAGCCGGGAAATCATTTTGCGCTTGCGTGGAAAAGAAAACCGGAGGAGGCGGTGGTGGTGGTGGAATGACCGGTTCATAAACCTGTTGAGCAAACGCTGGCATTGGCTCTTCCGCTACGGCAACGGTAGCCGGTTCTGTGTTGACTTCAGGCTCGTCCGATTCGACATCAGGTTCCGTTGGAGCGAAATGCATGGCCGCTGCCGGTTCGACGAATTCTTCAGCCGCTGAAGCCGGAGGAGGTAGCTCTTCTGTAATCCGTTTTGGCGCTGCCATTTCATAGGCTTCGTCTGACTTTGCTGTTGTCTCTGCGGCGGGTACAACCGCAGGGGCCACAGCAGGTTGAGGAGCATTAGCGGCAACAGGTTCAGGAGTACTCTCAGGTGTCTTTTCTGGCTCGGGCGCAGGAGCAACCGCGGCAGAAGAAACCGTTGAAGCTGTAGTGCTCAATTGTGCGGGAGCAACGGTTTGACGAACAGGTTCAATGCCGCGCCGCGAAGGCAAAAGTTCGATGCCCATGCTTGCCACGCGCATCAACGTTTCCAGAGCGGGTCCGAGGATAGAGTTTTCCGATTGTGTGCCCGAATCGGCATACAGAATTGCTGCGGCTTTGCCGCGAACAACCAACGGAACAGCCAAGGCAGTTTCCGGCGCTGGGGAGCCATACAATCCCAGCACTGCGGAATTGTCCCCGGGGGATAACGACCGTGCCGCCGCTGTGTTGAAGGTGGTCAGCGCTTCCCGGAGCAATGTCTGGTTGTTTGTTGAAACTGAAAGCAGGCGGACGGTTTCATCATTCAACCCGTTTTCAAAACCACTGGCTTTCCAGCCAACCGCATCGTTTCCTTTCACGACGAAAAACACGATTCGCGGAGCAAACTGCGCTGCGCGGCGAACCAACGCCGCTAGCGTGTCAGATTGCGTGCGCTGAGCATCAATTTCCTCGACTGCCGACTTGAGGTTTTCAAAACTGGATGATTGCGAAGCCGCTGACTGTGCGGAAGAAACGGCCAGCGTCAATGCCTTGCGGCTGGCTTCCAACTGTTCTCGCAAATCCTCGGCATGGGATTCAGCTTGGCGCCGGGCAACTGCTGAGGCTTCGGCGCAAGCTTGCTCAAGGCGTTTTTGAAACTCTTCTTCGCTGGCTTGTTGGGCGGTGGATTCCCATTCCTTGCGCGCAGAAGCCAAGCGCGCTTCAAATTCCTGCTCTGCCTTGGCCGTGGAATCATTGAACCATTCTTTGACGAAGCTCAACAGCCCTGAAGATTCTGTTTCAGTGGCGACAGGCTGTGATTGCTCCGTTAACTTCGTGTTGATTTCGCTGATGGTTGATTGCAGTCGGTCAATTTCAGCTTTGAGCGAGCTGACACGTTGATTGAAGAAATCGTTTGCGCGAGCCTGAAGCTGCGATTCCCATCCTGATGCATCTTGTTGATTCGATGAAATGTTATTCTCTTCGGACACTGTGCTACCTCCGCTAAACAACGGGCGCTAATCTACGGGCAATGTACCGGTTTGCAGCGTTTGCCGCGTGAATGTCGGGTGATGAGTTTTGTCAGCTTTGGGGGCTGACGATTCCACTTGAGTCGCTTTGCATCTTTGCCCCGAGCCTGAGGCGAGCGCATAACAGTCATTTCAACAGCGATCTTTCGGTAATTTTTCCTGCAGCGATGGGGGCAATGAATTTTTCGCGCGGCCAGGTGCAAGTTGCTTTCAAAGGCGGCTAATTATCTTTTCTCGCCTAAGCCTTGTCAATTTATCATTTCTGGATTCTTGCAGTTGCAGGCAAATCCCCCAAATTCGCCAGCAATACACCGAAAACATTAAAATCTTGGGTTGCGATCCGCGGCGGACTGCGGAAGTGGGCAAACCAAGTTTTGCCAAATTTTAGCGCTTTGACTAAAATCCTTGCGCCGTTGCGGCTGGCAGCGGCGTTGCTCTCCAGCGATCAATCGTATTCACTATCATCAACTTGAAATCTATCGGGTATGAAACCGCACGAAGCTTCAGCTTCGTCCACACCAAGCAAGGGAGACTTATGGAAAAGAAAGACCTAGTTTCGCGCAGGACGATTGTCAAAGGCGCTGCTCTTACTGCCGCCGCCTCAACGTTCACCATCGTCAAAGCAGAGTCCGTTCGTGGCACGGCTGCCAACTCAATGGTCGAAGTCGGCTGGGTTGGCAACGGCGGACAGGGAACGCGTGATGCGCAGCTTCTGGAACAAACGAAAGAAGCCAAAATCGTTGCCGTGGGCGATTATTTCAAAACCCAGGCTGACAAGGCTGCAACCAAATTTAGTGTTGATGCCAAACGCGTTCACGTCGGCATTGACGCTTACAAAGAAGTCATCGGCTCCAAATGCGATGCCGTATTGTTGACAACGCCTCCGGGATTCCGTCCGGATCATTTCAAAGCCGCCGTCGCCGCGAAAAAACACATTTACGCTGAAAAGCCGCTGGCAGTGGACGTTCCTGGATGCCACACCGTGATGGAAGCGGGCGACAAAGCCAAAATGCAAAACCTGACTGTTGTCGTTGGATTGCAGCGCCATTATTCCAAAGCTTATCGCGCCGCCAAAAAACTGTTTGATGAAGGCGCGATGGGACAGGCCGTGATGGCGCATTCGGCCTGGGATCAAGCTCGCATCTGGGGGGAACGTCGCGGCAAACGTGCTGACTGGAAATCGCAGTTGGATTTCGAGATTCAGCATTGGTATTTCTTCAAATGGCTGTGCGGCGATCACATTGTCGAACAGAACATCCACAATATTGACGTCATCAACTGGTTTATGAATGACCATCCCGTGCGCGCCGCAGGCATTACGGCGGTGTTCGACAAACGCGACGGCTTGGGCGACATCAACGATCATTTTGCGATTACATACGAATATGCCAACGGCGTGCTTTCATCGAACACTTGTGTTCAAGTGGATGGCGTTGAAGGCGATGTGTCCGAAACCATCCGTGGCACAAAAGGAACTTTCACCACGACAGCCGGAAAAGGCGGCACGGGCGGCGTTCGTATCGAAGCCTTGCGCACACGCAAAGACCCGAACCCCGCTCCGATTTACAAATACGAAGGCAACGACGACAAACATTACGATCAGGAAGCGGCAACGTTTGTCGCCAGCGTGCTGGGCAAAGGCGAAGGGGAAGACAAATATCGCAATGACACCAAATACGGCGTCGAAAGCACCTTCACCGCTATCCTCGGACGCGAAGCTGCTTATCGCAAGACGACACTTGGCTGGAACGAGCTTTGGAACGAAACCAAAAAGCTGGGCTTCAAACCTGAGCCGAAGGCTGATTAACCTATAGGATCAGTACCGCGACCGGTAGGAAGCGGGTTTTCCGCAAAGAGCGTAAGTCGCCGATTTGGCTTCTTGCGCTCTTTTTTCGTAAAGCGATAATGCGTTCATCCATGAAAATCCTGACCGCCCAACAAATGCGAGAGCTCGACCGGCTGACCGTCGAACGCTGCGGCATTCCTTATGCAACGCTGATGGAAACGGCGGGCAGCCGCGTAGTGGAAGCGATTGTGAAAGAGTATGGCTCAGTGAATGGCAAGTGCATTACTGTTTTCTGTGGTAAAGGCAATAACGGCGGTGACGGGGCAGTAATCGCTCGACATTTGATCTTGAAAGGCGCGGAACAAGTCAGGGTGTTACTTTTTGGCAAGCTCAGCGATTTGAAAGGAGAAGCTCGTTCAAACTTTGAAGCCATCAAAAAACTCACGCAAGAGTTTTGTTCGATAAAAGGCGGTCTGCTTACACTTGATGAAATTACGACCGTTCATGAACTAGGCGAAACAGGAGATTTTCCCCATTTGATTGTTGATGCCTTATTCGGCACTGGTCTGACACGCCCTGCCGATAGTCTTTATGCTGGCGCGATTAAGGCCATAGCGCTAGAGCGGAAATTGAACAGACTATTGGAGGCGGTAGTTTCGGTGGACATTCCTTCCGGCCTCTCATCCGATGCTGAGCATTCGATTGGCCCGCATGTCATTGCTGATCTCACAGTTTCCTTTACCGCCCCTAAAATCGGAAATGTGCTTGCGCCTGTCTGCGAAGCTAACGGCAAACTGGTCATTGCCTATATCGGCACGCCAGAAGGGTTGGTTGACGAAAGCGGCGCTACCCTGAATCTCGTAGAAGAATCGAAAATCAAAACCTGGCTAAAAGATTCGAGCCGCACTTCGCACGCACACAAGAATGCTGTCGGCGATGTGCTGCTGATTGCCGGTTCGCGTGGAAAGACGGGCGCAGCAGCGCTTTCTTCCGAAACCGTGCTTCGCGCGGGAGCGGGTTTGGTCACGGTCGCGACGGCGAAATCCGCGCAAAGCCTGTTGGTAATGCAAACGCGTCCGGAAGTGATGACGGAAGCGCTGGCGGAAACCTTTGACGGCGCGATTTCCCACGAAGCTATTGGCCATGCTTTACAGCTTGCGGAAAAGAAAACAGTCATTGCCATCGGTCCGGGGCTTTCTTCCAGCGAAGACAGCACGCGTAGTTTTGTCCGCGAACTGGTTGAACGCCGGACGACGCCGATAGTGATTGATGCCGACGGATTGAATGCACTGGCACCGTGGCCGGATGGACTGAAAGGCTCTGATGAACTGCCGGTTATCATCACGCCGCATCCGGGGGAAATGGCCAGGCTGATTGGCAAAACGAACGCCGACGTGCAAGCCGACCGCATCGGCGTCGCTCGTGAACTTGCGACGAAACATCACCTGATTGTTGTTCTGAAAGGCAGCCGAAGCTTGATTGCTGCTCCGGATGGAACCATTTACGTCAATCCAACCGGGAACGCAGGAATGGCTACGGCAGGTTCAGGCGATGTGCTGACGGGGTTGGTTGCTGGTTTGCTGGCACAATCGCCAACTGATGCGCTGGGAGCAACGATTGCCGGAGTTTATCTGCATGGTTTAGCTGGTGATCTTGCGGCGGACAAACTGGGAATGCGTTCGATGATCGCTTCAGACATCATCGCAAACCTAAGCGAAGCCATTTTGCAGGTTGGCGGCGAAGAAGAGAAAGGGCAACGTTTGGCGATCAGCCGCCTGTAACTGACAATGATGCCTACCGGAAATTTCATCACACATTCCGCCGAAGAGACTTTTGAACTGGCGTACAAAATCGGCGAAGCGATTAACACGCCGACGGTTTTTCTGCTGCGAGGTGATTTGGGCGCTGGCAAAACCGTTTTTGCCAAAGGCATTGCCGCTGGATTAGACATTGATCCGGCGGACGTTAACAGCCCAACCTTTACCCTGGTCAATCAGCACGAAGGCCGAATGCGGCTGTATCATCTGGACCTGTACCGGTTGGAAGACGGCGCCGAGGATTTGTTTGAGCTTGGGCTGGAAGAACTGATCAACGATCCGAATGCGGTTGTGTTGATTGAATGGCCCGAACGGTTGGGAGCCAATGAAATTTCCAAAGCTTACCAGGTTGCAATCCGCGATTTTGGGGGCGACCAACGAGAAATCAGCATTGAATAACTTTGAAGCACTGAAACTTTATGAGCAAAATACCATCCGCCCCTGAACAGTCGAACCATCCACAAATCGCCGCTTCATTGCGGTTGAGCGAGGCAAAGCTGGCCGGAATTCTGGCTTCAGCGATGGACGCCATTATCACGGTGGATGAAAACCAGAACATTGTCCTGTTCAATGCGGCGGCTGAAAAGATGTTTCGTTGCCAGGCGGTTGATGTCCTGGGACAACGGCTGGATCGCTTTGTCCCGGAACGCTTTCGAGCTTCTCATGAAAATCATATTCGCGTGTTCGGTGATACAAAAACCACTCAACGCTCCATGGGCAAACTTCGCGCATTGTACGGAGTGCGTTCTGACGGTGAGGAGTTTCCGATTGAAGCAACAATTTCCCAGATTGAAGAAGATGGTCACAAACTGTTTACCGTCATTATCCGCGACATTTCAGAAAAGAAACGACTGGAAGCGCAGTTTCTGCGCGCGCAACGAATGGAAAGCATTGGGACATTGGCAGGCGGCATCGCTCACGATTTGAACAATGTGCTTTCACCGATTCTGACGGCGGTGGAGCTGTTGCAAATGCGCTTCACGGATGAAAGCAGCCAACGGTTGCTGAACATTTTGCGGACCAACGCCATTCGCGGCAGCGAAATGATTCGGCAGGTCTTGTCGTTTGCCCGTGGGGTGGAGGGCGAATACATCACTCTGCAGCCGACTTCCCTGATCAAAGAGATCATCAAAATCCTGACCGATACGTTGCCGAAGAACATTGAAATCGAACAAGCGATTGATCTGGGTTTGTGGAACGTCAGGGGAGACGCAACGCAACTGCACCAGGTGCTGATGAACCTTTGCGTCAACGCGCGCGACGCAATGCCGCAGGGAGGCAAACTGCGAATCGAAGCCGAAAATATAGAAATTGATGAACACTATGCGCGCATGAATGTCGAGGCAAAATCCGGCAGATTCGTCCGCATCACGGTGATTGACAATGGCGTAGGCATTTCCGACCAAAACCTGAGCAAGATTTTCGACCCGTTTTTCACGACCAAAGAACAAGGACAGGGAACTGGACTGGGATTGTCCACCGTCGCGGGAATCGTTCGCAGCCACAACGGTTTCGTCAATGTTTACAGTGAAGAAGGCAAAGGCGCGCAATTCAAGATTTATTTGCCAGCAAGTGACGCCGCGCAAACAAAGCAGGCGCAAAACGTTCGCAGCGATTTGCCAATGGGCAACAGTGAATTGATTCTGATTGTTGATGATGAAGGCGCGATTCGTGAAATCGCGAAAGAGACGCTGCAGGCTTTTGGTTATCGCGCGGTCACCGCCAGCGACGGTGCCGAAGCCGTTGCGATATTTGCCGCGCGTAAAGACGAAATTCGCTGTGTGATCACGGACATGCTGATGCCTTATATGGATGGGCCCGCGACCATACGCGCGCTGCATAAACTCGATCCTGAGGTAAAAATCATTGCCACCAGCGGGTTGAAAACCAACGGAAAAACAGCTGAAGCTGCACAACTGGGAGTCAAAACCTTTTTGCAAAAACCTTATACGGCGGAAAAACTCCTGAAGACTTTGGCTGTGGTTTTGCGTGGTGAAAAGTGAGGCGAGTTCTATTGCCGAGTTTACGAGGCAGGGGCGACCATTAAGCTTCCGTCGGCGAAAATTTCTATCTGCTCGCCTGTTTGCAAGCTGGCGAATTCTTCGGCAGCAAGCGCGATCACGGGAATTGGCCGCCCGTACATTTCATCCGCCACAATCGAAGCCAGCGCAAAAAACCGATCCACGCAACTGACCACAATTGCCGCCGGAGCGTTCCCGTTGCGTATTGCTTCCAGCAATACGGCCGTCGTCGTGCTGGAACCGCGTGAGGCCGGAACCACTAAAATTTTGCCTTTGGCATTTTGGCCCGTAAGCGGATGACGACGATCAATGATTTCACCTGTCCATTGATCGTAACCGCCCCAAAAACTCAGCGGTTCGTTTGTCACCAGCGCCAATCCTTTTGTTTCGCCAGCAACCAGGGCTTTGCCTTCAATCATTTTTGCCATAACGATTCATCTCGAACAACGTGGCCTTCAACAGCCGAACGCACACAATCTTCCAGTCTGCCGAACATAACCTGCGTGCTGAGCAGGCCCGGCGAGTAATATGCGTACTTCGCCGAATTCGTCATCAGCGTTTTGATTTCCGGGTGCAGCATCGGTGTGGTCAGAATGCAGGTGTCCACCGTCAGTTTGCCGCCGAATTCTTTCAGCGGTTCGATGTAACCGGCTTGGTCCGCCAGATTGGTCATCAACCGGCTGGATGTCACCAGAAACTGCACGTCCGGATGGCGGTGCTTGCCCGTAACCAGCGGCGCAAGCTGTTTGAATTCGGCCAGCGAAAAATGCGGGCTGCCCAGCACCACCATATCCAATTTTTCGCCGTCGGAAGTCGTCAGTTCGCGCCGAGCCTGGCGCAGGTGATCCATTGTCACTTCAATAATCTGCTGTGGTTGTTTGTTCTGAAACGCTGCCGCAGTCGTGGGAGCTTCCGGCGTGATGCCAACCAGGTGCATTAGCGCAACTGCTCCGGAGGAAGCAACGGCCGCGCATAAAGCTTTGAGCTGGTCTTCGGCGGGCGCGACTTCGATGCCTTCGACAACCGGGATTCGCTCTTGGGCCACTCTGCCGATCAAATGACCAAGCACGGGGTAAAACGAATCGTCTTCCTGAATACGGCGCGGCACATCCACCAGTCGCAATAAAATATGCCCGGCCCGGTTTTCCGTCAGGTGCAATCCGATGGCGGGAACCCGGCCTGTAATAGCGGCGCAAACGTCCATCAAGTCTGGATAGCGTTCCGACCGAGCGCCGATGACAGAATTGGCAAAGGCGATGGCGTTTGATTCGCCCCACGCGATTTGCTGGCCAAACTTCGGGCGCATCGAAGTTTGATAGGGCGCACAAGTCCATGTCGCTTCCGTGCCCATGCTTTGGTACGCGATCATTTGCCTGTGCGCTTTCTGCGCCCATTCCGGTGGCGTCGCCCATTCGCGCCAACCGTGTTCATCCACGCCGCTGACGTTCAGAGAAGTGGGAACCGCGACCTTGGCTCCGTAACTGGCCAGCCGTTCGGCAAATTCCATCGTCGCATCGCCCTGGAACACTGTGCTGTCAATGTGCGCTCCGACGATATCCATCAGGGAATCGGCTCCGCTGACGTTGGCCATGCGGACAATGACCGACATTGCCAAACGATTGGCTTCGCCGCGTTCGCCCGCAAGCTGTGCGCGATCTTCTTCAGTAAGGTTCAAACTCATTTCTTTTCCGCCATTGCTGAGCGCAACATCATGACTGCCGTGTAAACGACAACTACAACCACCAGCCAACGGACGTAATACAGCGACAAGGATTTAACCAGAAACGCAGCAATCAGCACAGCGGGAATGCCCCCTAGCGCCAGCCCAAGTGCCGATCGCAAATGAAAACTGCCTTCACGCACAAAACGTGCGCTGCCGACCGGCATCAGGAATGCGCAAGAACCCATCATGATCGGGAAAGCTGCCGTCGGGTTCATACCTAGCAAGCTGATCATAATCAGACAAGGACCATATAAGCCTATGCCCAGGGACATCAGCGCACCTAGAGCGAAATTGCCAGCTATGCCGAGCAACAGCTTGACGCCGGTTAGTTCAAAAGCCGTTCCGCCAGCAGCTTTTTTATCGAAGATCGCCTGCAAAGTCAGCGCAGCAGCCACCAGCAAAGCCACTCCCATGCCGATTTGAATGTTTCGGCGCGGCCATTTCGAAACGATCCCTGCGCCCAGCCACGTGCCTAAAACCGCTGCGACAATCAGCAAGAGCAACGTTACCGGTTCGACTTCGACGATGGTGATGAAAATGAATGCTTGGGTGATTGTGGGCAGTGTGTGGCCAACGTTCAACGTTCCCGGGATCAATTCGTCAGGGACGAGTTTTTTCAGCTTAAAGATCGCCGTCGTCGGCGCGAACGAACCGATGCCCAGCGTGTCGAAAAAATTCGTGACAAAGCCGATTGCGGTTTGCAACAAAGATGGAGCTTCGCCCCGTTTTTTCTTGAATGCTCCAGCGAGGATGATGACGAAAAAGACAGTGAAACCGATGAGGGCGAGCAGGAGTAAGGTTTTAATTGTCATGGGGTGTCGTAGTTTGTCGAAATTCGGTTAATGGAAAATTTGCGAAACGGTTGCGGAATCCAGATTGCCTCCGCTGATGATGTTTACGACGTTCTTTCCTACCAGACGGTTACGCAGTTTGATGGTTGCCGCTGTCGCTGCCGCACCTGCGCCTTCGACCAGATTGTGCGTTGTTCGCCACAGCAGCCGAATCGCATTGCGGATTTCGTCATCGCTGACCAGCACAATTTCGTCCACACCGTTCAGCATAATTTCCAGCGTGAATTCCGAAGGCCCGCGTGTCGCTACGCCGTCGGCGAAGGTGTCGGCGGTTTCCGTGCCGACGACTTTGCCCGCTTTCCACGACAGGTAATAACTGGGCGCGGCTTCGGCCTGAACGCCATAAATTTTAGTTTTGGGTGATAAGGCGCGAAACGCCGTAATCACTCCGCAAATGCCGCTGCCCATGCCAATGGGAACCAACACGGCGTCGGCTTGCCGGCCGCGTTCCTGCAACGCTTCGATAATTTCCAGCGCGTAAGTTCCTACGCCGTTCAGCAAATGCGGTTCGTTGGATGAATGAATGAAGCGCAGATTTTCCGCTTCGGCCAGCCGTGCAACTTCCACGCGGGCTTCGTCAAAATCGCGCCCGTATTCCACCAGTCGAGCGCCATAGGCTTTCATCGCTTCATTCTTTTCCGGATTGTTGCCGAACGGCACGACGATGGTTGCGGGAATGGAATGAAGCTGCGCCGCCAGGGCTACGGATTGCCCGTGATTGCCTCGGGTTGCTGTGATGACCCCTCTGTGGGTTCGCTCCGCCGCGAAGTGATGCATGAAATTCAACCCACCGCGAACTTTGAACGCTCCGGTGGGCAGATGATTTTCATGCTTCAGGAAAACACGCGCGCCCAATTCCGCATTTAGCAACGGATAATCCATCGTCGGCGTAGGCTTCAACGTGCGGTAAACGATTTCGCGCGCGTCGCGAATGTGATCGAGTGAAATCTCCTCGGTCAAAATCTTTTGAGCGGGCTTCATAAATTCATCAAAATGCGGGAGACTCATTTAAATGAGGGGGTCGCTTTGTCGATTTTTCCATTTCCAAGCTGAGCGTAAAATGTTCCTATGTTCCTCCAAAAATAATTTGTTTGGTCATTTTCGCTCAAGTATGACTTGGTTATAGCACTCCAGCATTCGCCCGGCTTAAGACCGTTTCCAACTCGTATAGCATCCCACCTTAAACTGCGACGATCAGTTTCCGTATACCAAATTTTTAGGTCGCAATAAGATTGTGTTTCCTTTTGAGCAGAGTTGGTTTGCAGTGATTTAGAGCTAATACAATTAGTGTCTGCGTTTCCAACATTGCAGATAGAAATTTTCAAAACAGCCTTTCTCTGGTCGAATAAATCCATAGGGGTTTCTATTCTGAATTCCTGGACACTAATCTCAAGGTGGTTATTTCCAATGCTTTCATCGGTCCTTAGCACTATGGGATTAGACAATGTACGTGGTGTGGGGGAATGTTTTGGCGTTGGCTCTGGTGATTCTGTTGGCATCTCCTTGAGGGTTGGTGCAGGTCTTAATGTTGAAGATGGCACAGGAGTTGGTTTGGGTGGCACAGGCTTATGGTCTAATTGACCATATCCAGAAATTGAAGTCACGATAAGCGCCAATCCTAATATGGCTGCTGCCCATCGAATTCGAGGTTCTTCAACTTTTTCTGCCACCTCTGCACCGAATATTTTGAATTTACCTGCCAAAATGCCAATGAGTAAGAGAACTCCGCCAAGTACAAACAACCCAATCGTCAAACTCTGGGGCATTTTCTTCCTCCCAATAAGTCTTCAGGTCCAATCGATTTAATCTGCCGCCATTACTTCCGCCTTTAGCACGCTCAGCGGTTTTGTGGGCTTCCAACCATCAGGCAAATCGCCGCAATCTTCGCGCAGATGTTGTTGCTGGTTCGGACGAATGGTGGCCAGCAGCTCTTTGCGGGATTTCGTCTTCATCGGTTTGCCGACGTAAATTTTGCCCATTTTTTCCATCCAGCTTTCCGGCAATGCGCTGGCGAAATTCAGCAGCGGCCAGGTGAAGTTTGGCCCGTTGATTTTGCGCAGCTTCCAGGCCCACAAGGCTAAAGCGCCCGTGCGCCAAGCCAGGGGTCCCCACCAACTGTACAAACCGGGGCGCAGGTTCAACTTCCAGCACTTCATCAGCAACTGCCACTGCAGCGGACTTAACTTGCGAGTTTCCGACACTCCCTGTTTGTCCTGCATGCGCGTGTCGTGCAGCGGCGTGAAGATCGAAGGAACCAGGAACGCAAACAATCCGCGTCGTTCCATTTCGTAAACCAAGTCGAGCGTTGCCATCACGTCTTCGTCAGTTTCTTCGGGAGCGCCGACGATCAAGGTCATGACCGGAAACCAGTTGTTGCGATTCAGCACAGCCAAACCTTCCAGAATGACGCTCGGCCAATCTTCGATGGAAAAGGGAATGCCTTTGCTGGGCATGATTTTTTTGCCCAATCGAGTCGAACCGGTTTCGAGTCCAATCAACGGCGACAGCGCTTTTTTCTGTGGATGATTGCTCAGGTAAGGCAGGTGAATCGGGCTTTTCGGCAGCAACATTTCCGAAAGCTTTTCGATCATGATCGGGTCAACGACTGCCGGAGCAATGGTCGAATGGCTCAGCACGTGCTGTTCAACGCCGGGCGTGTTGATAACTGACGAATACAAATCCAGCAGGGCTTCGCGGTTGGGGAAATAAAACGGCGTTTCGGTGTGAACCTGTCCCCAGATGAACATGTCTTCGGTGGCCAGGCTGATTTGTTTGTTGCCTTCGCGCACATTGGCAGCGACGGCAGACATAATTTTTTCTTTCGGGAAATCAATTTGCGGATTCAGGTCAGGCACGCAGAACTGGCAACGACGTCCGCAACCGGTAGTCATCTCAACCACGCCGAAGGTCGTTCGCCTGTCTGGAACCAGCAGCGCTTCGCGCTCTTTCGGATGGCCGACTTCGACTTCGCGCGGCAATTCTTCGCCGTTGATGGCTTTGTGAAACAGCGCCATTGTGTCCACGGATTCGCTGCGGCCTTCGACGACACAATCAATGCTCAACTCTTCAAAGGTATTGGTCTGGGTGATCTGCCAGCCGCCAGAACCGCCGACGATGACTTTGAAGTTTTTGCGAAACGGATTTTCTTTGATCTTTGCGAACATCAATCGCGAGTAATGCGAATTGATCGGCATTTTCGACGAACCGAAGATCGAAGTGTACACGCCCGCGGCAAAGGTCACGCCCAGCGGATTGTGCGTGGAAACGGCAACTACGCGTGTGTTCGGACCGACGAACTTTTCCAGGTCGTCCGGGTAGCAACAGGCGATGTCTTCCGGTTTGAATTCCCGCAACAACGAAGCCTCAACCAGACGCACACCGGCAGGCATGTATTTCGCGGAACCGTCGTCGTTGTATTCGACTTCGCGCCAGTGCGGATATTTCTTGTTCATTACGCCTTCCATCCAAATGGGCATCGAAGCCATTCCCATTTGAATGAAGTATCCGGCGTGGTCAATGGTTTCCGTCAGCGGAGCCGTCAGGACAATCAGCTTTCCGCCGTCTGCCGGAGCCTGGGGTGTTGTGGCAGATTGTTCTGCGTGATGGCCGTTTGTCGAATTTCCGTTTACATGGGTTTGGGGATTATTCATTTTGGGACACCTCACTATAAAAAGCCGCACTTGCAATGCGGGTGATCAATTTTGCGCATTGGCGCGATAACTTAAAACTATTTCTGTTTTCGGGTTCAGGTTGGCGTGGCCGATTATAAGGCAAGCCTGCGGGAAATGGGGATTCCCTGAAAAAATAATGCCACGTCCGATAAAGCCGCGTTCATTTCAGCAAGGATCTCGCCGCTTCTAATACTGCCGCCCAAGCCGCAGATTTTGGATCCACAATTTGAAAGTGATCTGCTTCTTTTAGGGAGATCAATTCAACATTGGCATCGCCCTTCTTTTTCGCCGCTTCCAGATATTCCGTCGCCATGGCGGGCGGAATCGTGGTGTCGGCTTCGCCCTGAATGATTTTCTGTTTGACGCCAAGCGGGATCAGCGTAACCGGTGAAGCCTGGTCATAAATTGCCGCTTTGTCTTTGGCCTCGCCGCCTGCGAATTGGACAACTTCTTTGTCGCAAGCTGTTCCGGTTTTGCGCAAATCCGTGATTCCGGCCAGCGAAACCACACCTTGCAGCTTCAGCGGATTGGCCGAATAAAGCGGGTCGTCTTTTTTGAATTGCGGGCGCGCACCGAGCAATAATGCCAGATGACCTCCCGCAGAATGCCCGACGGCGATAACGCGGCTCAGATCCAGTGAATATTTGTCAGCGATTTCGCGCAAATAGTCTGTTGCTTTCGCCGCATCTTCGTAGGTTCCCGGCCAGCCCCCGCCAGGATTGCCTACGCGGCGGTATTCAATGTTCCAGGTGGCAAAGCCCGCTTCAGTCAGCGCTGCGCTGATGTGGCCCATGTAGCCCAAACCAAATTGCGACATCCAGCATCCGCCGTGAATGACAATGGCGACCGGGTGTTTGCCAGCAGTTTTTGGCAAGCGCAAATCCCCGTATTGAAATTCGTTGCTGCCATAAGCAATGCGCTGATCGGGTGCAGGGGCCGGGCGAATCAGGATGCCGCGCGAGCTTTGGCTTTGTGTACTGGCTGCGACGGCAAGTCCAGCAATTGTCAGAGCGGTGATGAAAACAAGTGCGAAGAGTAGTTTCTTTGGAGTGAACATTACGGTTGACGTTTGTGTCAGTACCGCGACCGGTAGGGAGCATCGCTCTGCAAAGACTCACTCCCTACCGGTCGCGGTACCGACTGGTTATTTTCCAAACAAGGATTTCAGTTTTGCCGAAAGTTTCGAGGAAAACATAGCGCCGACGACCCGCGAAAACCAGCGCTCCGTCGTGGCGGTATACGGATACCACATCACTTCTGATTTCAGCCCAAAACGGTCCGTGACGATGACTTGCTGATGGCAGAACCGGCGAATGCCTTCGGCTCCGTGGCGTTTGCCAATGCCGCTTTCTTTCAATCCGCCCGAAGGCGCATCGGTGATGCCGAATCCGGCAATCACGTCATTGACGCAGGTAATTCCAGCTTCGACTTGCGCGGACAGCCGTTCGCCTTTGGCCTTGTCGCGGGTCCAGACGCTGGCGTTCAACCCGTAAACCGTGTCGTTTGCCAACCGCAAAGCTTCGTCGGCATTTTTAACGCGCATAATTGGAAGCACCGGACCGAAAGTTTCTTCGGTCATGACTTTCATCGAATGATCCACGCCTGTCAGAACCGTTGGCTGGTAAAATCTGCCGGGAAGGATTTCATCCAGCTTTCCTCCGGTCAAGACTTGCGCGCCACGTTCGCGTGCATCAGCAACATGGGCTTCAACAGTTTCGATTTGCTTGGGGAAGGTCATAGCGCCAACGTCCACGCGATTGTTTGTCGCGGCTTCGTTGGCATCAATGCCCTGGCGCAGACGGCGCGTCTTTTCAACAACTCGACGTGTGAATTCGTCCGCGATGGGTTCTTCAACGTAAACACGTTCGACCGAAATGCAAACCTGGCCGGAGTTCGTAAAAGCTCCCCAAACGGCGGCATTGGCTGCGCGTTCAATGTCGGCGTCTTTCAGCACGATCATCGGGTCTTTGCCGCCAAGTTCCAGGCTGACGGGAATCAGCCGTCGGGCAGCACGTTCGGCAACGGCTTTGCCGGTGCGAATGCTGCCAGTAAAAGAAATCATATCGGCTTCATCCACCAAGGCGACGCCGGTTTCTCCGTACCCGTTGATGACCTGCAAAATTTCCGGCGGCAATCCAGCAGCAACGAAAGCCTGTTGCATCAATTCGGTTCCGCGCTGGGCAATTAGCGGAGTCCATTCCGAAGGTTTCAAAACAACGGCGTTGCCAGCCATCAACGCTGGGATCGCTTCACCGATGGTCAGAATCAGAGGGAAGTTCCAGGGAGTAATCATCCCGATCACGCCACGCGGATTGTAAATCGTCGTGACTTTTTTGTTTTTCAACAGGTGCGGGCTGACGCGTTGCGGCTTCAGAAAGTGGCGCCCCTGTTTGGCGTAAAACGTAATCACGTCGCAAACGTAGGTGATTTCGATCAACGCTTCCAGCCTGGGTTTGCCGTTTTCATTGCAGATCAGTTCGATCAATTCTTCGCGGTTTTGCAGAAATAAATCGCGCGCTGACAGCAGAACCTTGGCGCGCTGTTTCAAATCCAGCGCCGACCAGACGCGAAAGGCTTCGCGTGCGCGGGCGACAAACGCGCGAACTTCAAACGGCGAATTAACGGCGACTTCGCCAATCTTGTTCAGTGTTGCCGGACTGTAAACTTCGATCATCTGTCGCGGCTCTTGCATCATTCTTTGTGCCATCAGTGTCTCCGAAGTTGGGCTATTTGCTCTTTTTTCTGGTTTCTTTGGCCGGTGTCGCGACAGGTTTGGGCGGTTGGCCCGTTTCCAGATCAATGGGCGCTGGATAGCCTTTGCCGGCCAACGCCGCGATTTCGACGACAACTTCTTTGCGGCCTTTTACCTGACGCGTCAATTGCTGGCGCGCAATGTTAATTTTGCGTTGCTCGGTTTTTTCCGCTTCGGTCATCTTGGACGTATCGGTTTTGACTTCAGGATGGCGCGACATAGCGGCCAGAGCGGCCAATGCTTGCGTACGCTCTGCTTCAGTTAAATCAGCCATCGTCACGCCGTAAGTTCCCAGCAAGGCTTCCAGATTCTCTTTAACGTTGGTGTCGCGGTCATATACGTCGCGGTAAATATGCAGTTTACTGTCTTCGACGGCCAAGGTTTCGTAGCGCAGTTCGACCGGGATCGTGTTTTTCAGTTTAATGACTTTGGTTTCTTTGCGGTTTTGTTCCTGCTTCGTAATTTCTTCGTCTGACAAAGAGGTGCCGCCAACTTGTGCCAGCACTTTGGCAAAGCTCTGCACCTGTTTGTCCGTCAACCCGACGCAACCGTGCGAAGCGAATGTGCCGATTTTCGCCGGCTGTTTACCGCCGTGAATCAGGGACGGTAAACCGATAGGAATTTTGATCACGCCAAGCGGGTTCAGTTTGTCTCCGGCAGCAATTTTCTGGCCGACTTTTACCTTCGAAGAAGATTCAACCCAGGGCTCGTCAGGCGGCGTCCAGGTCGGATTGAAGATGATTTGCGTCGCTTTTCGCATCCCGGCTGGCAGCGGAAATTCCGGATATCCGATGCCGATTGAATAGGATTTGATCAGTTGACCGTCCTGAAAAATATCCATCCGGTGAGCAGGCGCGTTAACAATGATGCGCGTGTCCGGCGGAGCCAGAAACGGTCCGCTGGGTGTCAGCGCAGCTTTTGCTGTTTCCGGCGATGGTGACGGGCTGGGCGATGTGCCGGGAAGCGGGGGCACATCAACTGGCGATGGGGTTCCTGACAAACTCGGATTCTCGCCAAGAGCGATCGTGTCCAAATCATTGCCGCTGATTTTTTGCCAGCGTTCCAGCGCAAAATCTGCAAATTGCTGCGCTTTTTCAGCGCCCAGGACGCCCGAAACTTTTGTCGCCGCTTTTTCGCCTGCCGCCGTCGTCGTTGCAGTTTCGGAATCTGCCTTGTCTTCTTGCAAGCTGGTTGTTTCTTCGCGAGCAAGCTGCCGCAACTGGGAAATCTGTTCGTCGGTCAATTGCAATTTGTTTTTCAGTTCTGTGACAAATTGCAGGTCAATGAAAAACAGAGCATCAATCATTGGCAGCGTGATGGGCAGCTCTTTAATTGCAATGACAGGTGTTGGCGATGGCGTTGGCGGCGGGGTGCTGGAAGGCGCTGCGGGCGCGACACTTGCCACGTCCATTCGCGCGTCTAAAACGAATCGTTTTACTGCCCAGGCTCCCGCGCCCAAAATTCCGAGGATAAACAGGGTCAACAAAAATTTTTTCAAAATCTACGCTCCTACGAAAATGCCAGGCAATTTTACAGATTGCCTGGGCTGCGATTCGCGATTCCATTCTTGTAACGGCGGCGAGTTGGAAGCTTATCGAAGAAGTTTCAAGACTGCTCAGCGGTCTGATGATGCCCTATTGTCCTTCGCGCAACAATGGATAAGGGTTGATGTTCACGCCTTCCCAATATCGTTTGGCATCGGCAACGCTCCACAGCGCGAAATGTAAGTGGTAGTTTCCCGCGCCTGCATTTCCCGTGTCGCCAACGTAGCCGATGATTTCGCCCTGTTTCGCAAAATGGCCTTCGGTCAGCCCGTCGGCGTACCGTTGCAGATGCGCGTAATAAAAGACCAGTTTTTCATCTTTGCTCAATTGATAAATCGTGATGCCGCCGCGGTCGCTGGTGAAGAGTTTGGCGATTTTGCCTTCGGTTGCCGCCAGCACGGCCGCGCCGCCCGGAGCCATGATGTCTATGGCGTTGTGGATGCGGCCTTCCGAACGGACTTCATTGAACGTGTCGCGCAACTGGTTCGGCTTGATCCCTGCGACCGGAATAGTCAGTTTGAAAGGAAGTGCCGTCATGGGAGATGGCGACGTTCCCGGTTGGGTCGTCTGAATGGGTTCGTCCTGGTGGGGAATTTCAGTGCTAGCTGTTGGTGATGCAGGGGTTGATGAGGGGATGGGACGCTGTCCGGAAATAACAGCGCCATTCGCTGTTCGTGTTTGTGATGTATTCCAGGAATGTCTACACGGCGGACATTGAAACCAAATGACAAATGAAAACGCCAGGTCGGCAGAGGCAAAAGAGAAAGTCAGCAAAAAAATCAGCCGTGGCCAGAACAATACAAAGCGCTTCCAGAAGGTTGAAATGCGCGCCCAAATCTGCCGGAGTCGAGTCATTGAACGCTACCTTCGCACAGCCGGCATAACGGCGCAATAACCCCGCTACGCTTTGGCCACGATATTGAAATTGACCGTGATCTCGTTTTTGACTTTGACCGTGCCGCCTGCCGCTGAATACGGCTTGATGCCAAAATCGGTTTGCCGCAGCGTGTACTTTCCTTCAGCGCGAAGCTGTTTGGCGTTGATTGTCAGTGAAACCGGCATGGCGATTCGTTTGGTTACGCCGTGCAGCGTCAAATCTCCGTTCAACGTGAAGCTGTAATTTTCGCCGCCGGTTTGTTTCAGGTCGCTGACCGAGGCGGATTTGAACGTGACTTTGGGATATTTGGCCGATTCCAGCACTTCACCGTGCATGGAATTGTGAATCTTCTTCTTGTCGTCTTCGCTCGGCTTGGTGTCCAGCACAACCAGTGAAGTTGCATCCACATCCAGTTGCAGCGAGCCATTGGCTGCGCCGGATTCCGGCACCACGATTTTGCCGCTAAAGGATTTGATGCCGATCTGATGATCGTGCGCAAACCCGCTGAGCAATCCTGCTTTCGGCACGAACACCCAGAAACTGCTTTCGCCAGTAACGATGGTGTAGGTGTGCGATTTCTGAGCTTCAACGGTTGCGGCCAGCAACATCAGGCTGACAACCAAAATTCCTTGTTTGATAATTGATTTCATACTGCTACCTCACTGAAGTTTGGCCACAATGGTAAACGAAACTTTTAGCTCATCGCCGATTTTGATCAGCCCCAAGCCTTTCTCGAACGGCTTCAAACCGAAATCCGTCTGTTTGAATTTCTCTTCGCCGGTTGCCCGAAGCTCTTTGTCGCTGATGGTCGCGTTGACCGGAAAACTTACGCGCTTGGTCGTGCCGTGAATAGTCAGGTCGCCATTCAGCGTGAAACTGCGCTTGTCATTATCGCGCTGAACATTGCTGACGGAAACCGAGGTGAATTTGATCGCGGGGAATTTGTCGGCTTCCAATACCTGATTGCGCAGCGCAGCGTGGAACTCTTTGCGTTCAAATTCACCCATCGTCGAATCTACATTGGTCAGCATTTTCGGATCGGTTTCCAGCGAAGCCGTCAGCTTGGTTTCGTCTTGCGGCAATTCAACTTTGCCGCTAAAGCTTTTTGCCAGAACACGATGCGTGGGGTAGCGGCGGCTAATCATGCCTTCCTGCGTCAGCGTAATGGCGATTTCGCTGGTGGTTGCGTCAAAGGTGAAAACACGTGGAGGTTGTAGTTTGGGCTTTTTGCGTTGCGCTGAAACGGCCAGTTCGCCGATCAGCAAATTTACCAGAAAGGTCAGCAAAATTGTTTGGGAAAATCGGCGGTTCATGTTTCACCTCCTATGGTTTAGCTTCGATAGCTGGCTTGATCAGTTGGCTCGACGACCACAGCGGTGCCGTAAGCCAGCACTTCCGTAACGCCTCCCATCACTTCGTTGGCGTCGTACCGGGCGCCGATAATCGCATTGGCCCCCATTTCCGAAGCGTGCTGGATCATAATTTCAAAAGCTTCTTCGCGCGCCTTTTCGCAAAGCTGCGTGAACAACGAAATGTTGCCACCAGCCAGTGTTTGCAGGGTGCCGCCCAGCGTGCCGAAAATCGAACGCGAACGAACCGTGATACCACGCACTACGCCAAGATTTCGCGTGATGCGAAAGCCGGGCAACTCAAACGCAGTTGTCACCAGGTGATGCGAAACGGAATATCGCGGCGCAGTAACTTGATATGGCGGTTGGGGAATCATTGGATCGTTCATGGTTTTTTGTTTCCATTCAATCGAGTTTTGACCTTCATCAATGAAGTCATCTTTGAGAAATCCGGAAGGCCGGTTCAGCCGAAAAGATTTCCTTGTTCAGTGTCTTTGGTTTCGGCTTCGTATTCTGGCGGAGTCCACAGGTAAGTTTCGATTTTGCAGCGGCCTTCGTCGTTGAAAACGATGCCTTCCGCTTCCAGCAAGCGTTGTTGCAAATCGGGCGGTGTCGTCAATCCGGCAGTGGAACAGCCACCTTGCGAATTGATGACGCGATGCCAGGGGATATTGCGGTCGTCTTTGGGCGTCGCATACATCAGATTTCCAATCGCGCGTGCATCGTAACCCGCCCCAAGCACGCGCGCGACCGAACCGTAGCTCATCACTCTGCCGGGCGGAATTCGCATGACAAGTTCATAGGCGCGGTTGCGAAAGCTTTCTTCATCGCGTGGTCGGTTCGGAGCGGCATTGCTGATGATTCGTTTATCGTTTTTGCCTGCCATCGCTTTTTGAAACTCTGTTGGTTGATTTGCCACCATTCGCGCCATTCCGCGATGGCGCGTTCGCGTTCTGCCTGCGAAGCCGCAGGTTGGAAACTCAGTCAGGTGTTGGTCGCGTCGCGCAGAACCATTTCGGCCAGAAATCTGGTTTGCAGGCCCTCACTTGAAAGCAATTCGATCAACTCCGGAATTGAAAGTTGCTCAAACTGTTTGCGCGCTTGTCGAAATTCATTCTTGTTCATCGCTTGTAAGCCACGATTCGCAGCCGACGGTAATCGGCATACCAGTTTCCATCTTTGAAAAGTTTGTTTCGCAGGGCGGTTTTTACTTCGGCAAACACGGCTCGTTTATCTTCTTCACTCAGGTCGGTTATGAGC
>CAZMXG010000015.1:33819-82273 GCA_964570175.1 uncultured Heliomicrobium sp.
TTTTACTTCGGCAAACACGGCTCGTTTATCTTCTTCACTCAGGTCGGTTATGAGCTCCCGGCGAAACATCTTGATCCAGTTTTCCAGGCCTTCTTCGCCGCCTTCGAGCTTTGTCAGGCGATCAAATAACAAAGCACTGACGACTTCGATGCCGTGTTTTTCCAGCAGTGACGAGTATTCGCCAATGCTGGGAAAGTAGTTTGTCGCTTTTGCCTGACGTCCATCCAGGTTTTTCAGTGCCTTTTCAAGCTCTGTAGCGATGCCAGCGATATTGCCTTTGCCTCCCATTTCGATCACGAATCGTCCGCCGGGTTTCAGCACTTGCGACATGCAAATTATGGCTTCTTCTGCTCGCTCAACCCAGTGCAACGCAGCATTTGAAAAGATGGCATCAAACGGTACTGCAAATGCAAAGTCGGAAGCGTCCGCAACGAGGAAATTAATTGCCGGATATGCCGCACGCGCAGTTGCGATCATTTCCTGAGAACTGTCGAGCCCCGAAACGTCCGCGCCAGCGTCGGCGATCAGCTTTGTAAGATGGCCGGAGCCGCAACCGATGTCCAGAATCCGTTCGCCCGGTTTGGCGTCAAGCAGGGAAAGCAGGTCTTCGCCGTACTTGGTGACGAAGGAATGTTTCTGATCGTAAAGGTTTGTATCCCACTTCATCGGAACTGTGTAGAACGGGAATTTTGGGACAGGATTTACAAGATTCCTCAAGATGGGTTTAGGGCAAAAGGCGATTCAAGCTAACAACAACCAATCCTGCGACATCCTGCAAATCCTGTCTATGCATGCTCTGGTCTAACCGAACAACGGCGGAACTTCGCAGCCCGCGATTCGCAGGTACGTGTACAACTGGCCGCGATGGTGGATTTCGTGTTCGTGCGTTAGATGCAACAACGTCATTCGCGACATAGGTTTATCGGGACCGAATGGCGCAACTTGTTCGCTCAATTCCTCTGGCGTCAGAGCGGTGGCAGCCGCGATCGCTTCCTCATGCGTTTTGTCGTAGGCGGCAATCAACTCAGCGGTGTCCGTGATCTTGGGCGGCGCTTCTTTCGGAAATACCCCAGTTTTCGCGGCGGCAACCAAGCCAGCTTCGGCGATCCACAGGTGATTCATTAATTCACCAAGCGTCATTGCCGAATCGCAAGGCTTCCAGTCGTATTTGTCGTTTGGCGCGGCGGCCATGATTTTGGTGGTTTGTTTGTGAATGCGGCGCCAGTTGCTGACGAATGAATCCATGTTGGCCATAAATTTCCTTTCAGTTGTAAGAGCCTGAGGACAGGCTGTGGTTAGAGAGTTCGCAGCACGACACGCGCCGGGCTGCCATCGCCATCTTTGATTTTAAGCGGCAAACAGAGCAATTCGTAATCGCCGGGCGGAACGCGTCGAAGCGCCAAGCCTTCGACGATCACAACGTTTGCGCCAAGCAAAACAAGGTGAGTTGTGGGTTCGTCGAAGTTGAACTTTTCGACGGACAGATAATCTATGCCGACCAGTCGCACGCCAAGTTCAACCAACCTTCGGGCGGCGTCAGGTTCAATGTACACAAAATCTTCGTGAAATTTGTCGGCTTCTGGCCAGAAGGTCGAGTTGCGGGTTTTGAACAGCACACGCGTCGCGCCGTTCAGGTTGCAATGGCTCAACACTTCCGCGTCAATCGCCAGAACATCGCCAACATCAATTACTCTGGCTGTGCCAATCAAAGTGTCCAGCGGTAATTCGTCCAGCGTCATGGCTCCGGCAATGAAATGCGATGGCGGATCCACATGCGTGCCGATGTGCGTGCTGCAACAAAGTCGCGTGACGTTGGCAATGTCGCCTTTTTCCAGCGACATGACGCGCTCAAGCTGAATGCTGGGATCGCCCGGGTAAACGGGAAGTTCTGCCGAGATAGGGACAGTGATGTCGAAAATTTTCATCGCGTCCTCTGCCGCCGATTTAGGTTTTATGGTTACGTGAATAGCGAGAAGCCAAAAGCGGCGGCGAGTATAGAAACGGCCTTTTGCCGTGTCAAACTTTGCTTAACCCCGGCCAAGCTGTGTAAGCTGTGCGCCTGACGCAAACGAAACAAACCCAAACAAAGGACCACATGGAAAAAGAATTGGACGTAGCACGGCGTCTGGCGCGTGAAGCCGGAGCCATTTTGATGGATTTTTACAAAGGCGATACCAAGGTTGAATGGAAAGGGTATGACGATCCCGTGACCGCCGCCGACAAAGCCGCCAACACCATGCTGGTGCGCGAACTGACAAAGGCTTTCCCCAATGATGCCATTCTTTCGGAAGAAGCGCCGGACGACAAAGTACGCCTGGGCAAAGACCGCGTCTGGATGGTTGACCCAATGGATGGAACCAAACAATTCATTGAAAAGCTGGACGAATTTGCCGTGATGATTGGTCTGGTGGTTGGCAACGAACCGAAAGTGGGAGTGGTTTACAACCCGGCGACGGATCGCATGTTTTATGCCGCGCCTGGCATTGGCGCTTTTGTTGAAGAGAAGCTGACGACCAAGCGGTTGCACGTTTCCACTCTGGCTGATTCAAGCCGTATGGTTGCGGCGATGAGCCGTTCGCATCACAGCCCGACAGTAGACGAAATTCGTCAACGATTGGGATCAACCGGCGAGGTTCGTTCGGGCAGCGTTGGATTGAAGCTGGGACTGATTTGCGAAGGCCAGGCACACATTTACATCCACACCGGGGCCAAAACCAATCAATGGGACACTTGCGGGCCAGAGGCGATTTTGCGCGCCGCCGGAGGCACCATCACAGACACTTCCGGGCGGCCACTGGAATACAACACAGCGCATGTTCGCAACTTGAATGGGATTATCGCCACCAACGGAACGCTTCACGACAAAGTTGTGGAAGCAACGGTGGCAGTTCTGGCTGAGAGAGGCCACAAATAGAATTGTCTGTAAGTCGGCCTTCAGGCAGCAGAATCGAATTGCAACTTCTGTTACCTGAAGGCCGACTTACGGACTGGATCAGTTTGAGAATGAGACTTTGACGCCTGTCTTACTCGATCGGTCAACTGAAGTGACAGTCGTTGTGATGACAATGTCAACGTCTGTTTTGCCTGCCAATTCCAGCTTCAGCTTGGCGTCAATCATGTCAATGCCGGGAATCAAAGCGCCGCCTGCCCCAGGCTGGCCACCTGAATAGGTTTTTTCCAGTTCCACACCATTGATCTTCAAAACGACTTTGTCCGCGAACCGCCATCCAGTTCCGAAGATTCGGATAATGTTGGGAACGGCTTCAGTGCCCACGGAGCAAGGCGGGTTGGAGAAGGTGATAGAACCGTCTGTATTTACCTTTCCGCACTGCACGCGCGCTGTTCCGTTTCCATCACCCGTAGTTGTGAAGACTCCAGCCGCTGCATCCAGCACCCGGACTCTGCCACGGATGTTCTTGCCGTTGTTGTTGATGACAACCTCAACCAAATCTGCCGCTTTGGTCGCATTCGGCACTACAAAGTTGACCTGGGTTGGGGAAATGTAGGCGATCTGTGCTGCCACTCCGGCAACTGTCACTTTCACGCCTTTCAACTCCGTCGGGTAATTCGGTCCAGGGGCTTCCATAGTGTCGTTGGCCAGGTTGGCACCCTGTGCCACGGCCAGCGAACCGCGCGCGACTGTGCCTCCGTCAAAACTGGCCGCGTTATAAACTGACAACGATTCCTCAAAGCCCGAGAACGAGGTTGTCGTTTTGTTGCTGTCAATGTTGGTGGTGGCGACGATGCTGACTGTAATTTCCTGATCAGTTTTGGCGGCAAGATCTTTGGTTAACGAAACGTTGATCTGATCCAGTCCAAGAAATTCTCCTTGAATTCCCGAATAACTTGGAGTCAGAGTTTGATCGCCGATTTTGACTTGAATGTTGGCATTGTTGTGCCAGCCCGTGCCGTAAATGACCAGCAAATTGAACTGTGACTCGTTACCCACTGAACAAGGCGGGGGCGACAAGACAAAACTCAATCCGTCAGCGGAAATCTGGCCGCATTGTGCTGTTGATTTACCTGACCCGACTCCGTTGGCAGAAAAGACTCCGGGAGCCGCGTCCACGATTTTCGCTTTTCCTGCTGACTGCACACCATTGTTGTTGATAGTGAAATCAACAGTGTCGCCATTGCCGATGGCGTTCGGCACCACAAAATTGATTTGCCCGGGCGAAACAAAAATCAAACGCCCTGCCAGGCCATTTACCGTGACGGTCACTCCGCCAAGCTGAAAGGGCAGATTTGCGCTGGGTGCTGAAACAGTTGAATTGGCCAGTTGAGAGCCAAAAACTGCCACAATCGAACCACGGGCAACTTGCGTATTATCGAAACTGGCCGCGTTGGCAAATTTGGCTTCGGCGGAATTTTTGCTGGTTACTGGCAGAACATAAGCCTGGAAAACGTCTTGAATCGCCAGCGCATTGGTGGCGATCACATTCGCTTCATAATTGAACGAAAGCGTGTTTCCGGTGCTATCCGCAAAAATCGAAAAATTGTTGGCTCGCTGGTCAATAACTGTCTGTGATAAATCCGTAAAGGTGATTTGCCGAAGTTTGTTATTGGCAATGTCGTAACGGAACGCTTCACGGCTGCCGTCGGCGTTGTCTGCTTTGATGCCGCTGGTTGTGGCCGGAGTCAGGTTCAAAACCGAATTGAACACGACGTGCGTTCCCGTTGAATTGATGCTGGGAAAGTAATTGAAATCGTTTTTGGTCGCATCAACTGTAGTTTGGTCTGTGATCTGTGTGAATTTGGTGGTTGCAGTGCTCAGGTCGGCGAGAAATACTTCGCGCAGCTTTTCGGAATTCTTTCCGGCAAAGTCGCCCGCCGATTCAAAAACCAGTTTCGTCCCGTCCGAACTGATCGGATGCGAGAACGCAAGCATCACGTTCATCACTCCATTGGACGGAAAGGCCGGAGTTCCTGTGGTGTCAGTTACTTGCCGGGTTGAGTTTGCGGGATCGCCAACCTTGTAAGTAAAGATTTCTCCGTTGAAATCAGTGTTTTTGTTGGCAGTTGCACCTGAGAAGTTGAACCCTGACAGAAAGGCTAGCGTCTGACCATTGCCGCTCAGGTAAGGGTTGGCGTTGAAACCTTTCACAACAAAGTTGACTGTCGCGTCTACGTCACGCGTCACGGTCACTTGGGAAAACTGCTTGGTGGCAGTCCTGTAAATGAAAATTTCTCCGTTTCCATCGGGTGTTGCGTTGTTTGGGCCTTCTTTGGCGGCGGCAAATGCTTGCGCTCCACCTGTCACGGCTTTGAAGTTTTGTCTTGTCGAAACGAACGCGACTACGGAACCATCATCGTTAATCGTCGGCGAGTAATTGCTGAAAATTCCCTTGATAACTTCGGTATCGCTGTTCTTCTCAGTATCGGTGACGCGACTGATAGTTGCTGTCGTTGAATTGCGGGGCAGGTCGGCAATGTAAATTTCGTAATTGCGATCAGCATTCGTTGTCCCGCCCAAATCAGCATTGGAAACAAAAACAATCTTTGTCCCGTCGCCGCTAATGGCTGGCGTTTCATTGGTAATGACAGTCGTGACTTTGTTGACATCCGTCGTATCTTCTTTCAGATCAGCAGTGTCTGTGATCTGGATGATGCTGCGCGAATCAACGTCGTAAACCCAGATGTCACGATTACTGTCTACGTTCTTACCGTTGTAATCGTTGATCGAATCAAAAACGATGCGCTTACCGTCATTGCTGGCCCCGCGAATCTGAGTGCCGATGACATTGGGCGTCACAGGTAACAGAGCAATGGAAATTTCATCGGTGGCGGTGGTTTGTGCGGAGGTGCGGTTAAGGGCGGCAACAAGGCCAAAAATAGTGATGATGGCAATAAATGAAGGCAGAAAAATTCTTTTCACGCTCAAAAACTCCTTGATCGAAACGCTTCGCTCACGGGGCAGCTATGTCGTACACCCTGTCCGAGCATGTCTTTTGCGCTGTATTGTCTGTTGAGATTGGTGTCGAATTTCAAGCGGCGGATTATACCGAAAGCCCCACTTGGTGTCGAATTGGCGAACTGGGCGTTGCAGAAGTTTCCTGCGTTACCCTGCTCCCACTCTTATCCATTCGATGAACGGCCAGTTATAGGCGCTCTTGCGAAACAAAATCGGGGACACGCTTGAGAGCGCGTCCCCGATTTTTGATCAGCCATTACTCCGGCCAAAATCTTGCCCAGATTATCGCTTTCCCAAATTGCCGTTAAGCGGCTTTGGGGCTGATGTACTGATCATATTGGCGAAAGGGTTCCCAGTTGCGCTTGTCTTCCGTCACAATCGGTTCCGGGAATCTGTCCTCAATATTGATCATTTCTATCGCTTCGATATAAACCCGATCCAGATTTTCCGGGTCAAATCCATTCTGGTGACAGGCTCGAACGTGGCGTCGAACAATTGCGTCAACTTTGCGACGTTTTGCGTCCGACAACTTGTTCACCAATTTCAATGTATCACTTGTAATTTTCGTCATCTCTATTCCCCCTTCTGACTTTTTTAATCTATGGTCATTTAGAATCTTACTGCCCGAAAAAGACTTACGACTTTCCAGGCTCGCAGATTCGTCTTAGCAAAGCTAATCTGTGTTCTCTAGAACGCAAAATATACTCCTGGTTGTCATAATTCGTTGTCGAAAATCTCTATCTTTCAGGTAATTAATATTCTGCGATCTGAAATCAATCACCAACCAGAGAAGTATATGTCTTTATTGAGTTTGTTCCGTGTCAAAACTGACAAACCCGGTCAGACCAGCCAGCCATGCTTGACGGGGGGAAAACCTGTGGGGCACACTGCCGCGGCTTTCATCCAAGGATCCTGAATCATCTTTTCTATCAAAGAATATGCCAAAATTTGAGCGCCACATTTTTGTCTGCACCAATCAGCGACCAGCAGAAAATCCGCGAGGGTGTTGCGATCCTGATGGCCTTGGAGCTTTACAGTTGGCTTTCAAACAGGAATTGAGCGCGCGCGGCTTAAAGGCATCGGTCAGAGCCAATCGCGCAGGCTGCCTTGACCAATGCGAGCACGGGCCGACTGTGGTCATCTACCCGGAAGCTGTTTGGTATGGCCGCGTTGGACCGGAAGATGTACCGGAAATTGTTGAATCCCATATTGTTAATGGGAATCCTGTTGAGCGATTGGTGCTGACGGACGACTGTATAAACACGCCAACTTGCGCTCACAAAATGGCACGAAAGCCAGAATAGCCTGTTACTTGTCCCCTCCCACATGCAAAACGAAGACTATGAATATTTATACGCGCTGGAAGAACGCTTCTGGTGGTTTGTCGGAATGCGGGAAATAACGGCCAGCCTGCTAGATCCATTTCTCCCGGCTGCGGACAGAACGATTTTGGATGCAGGTTGCGGAACGGGCGGCAACTTGGAATGGCTGGTGCGATATTCCGGAAAAGGCCACATTATTGGAATTGATCCGGTTCCGCTTGCCATTGCGTTTTGCCGAGAACGAAATCATCCGATGTTGTCGCTCGCTTCGGCAACAGATTTGCCATTTGCGGACGAATCATTTGATCTGGTCACAAGCTTTGACGTGCTGGTGCAGATTCCAGGCGAAGGCACAGATGATCAATCTATTGAAGAAATGTGGCGTGTATTGAAACCTGGCGGAATCGGGTTTGTACGCGGTCCAGCCTACCGATGGATGCGTAGCGGACACGATGAAGCCCTGGACACCGTGCGGCGATACACACTCGGCGAGTTGCGCGGAAAGCTGGAGCGCGTGGGATTCAATGTGCTGCGGGAAACGTACGCCAATAGTTTTCTGTTTCCTGCTGTCGCTGTCAGGCGATTGTTGTTTAAGCCCTTGGGGCTGGCTGATGGCGGTTCTGACGTGAAACCCTTGCCGCCTTCACTGGAATGGCTGAATCAATTGCTGACCAAGTTCCTGTTGCTTGAAGCCAGAATCTTGCGAAATCCGCGGGCCAAATTGCCCGCCGGATTGTCGGTCATTTGCATCGTTCAAAAGCCTGCCGGAAGCTGAAAGAAGTTAGACTTGTTCGCTGGCTTTGGTCACCGTCCGCGCCCCGAAATTCAATCTGGAAAACAGCACCAGCCGTAACCACAGCGCGAAAAAGTCGAAAGCCGTTTTGCCGACACGGCGAAAAGTGAAAAACTGTGATTGGCCGTGCATTCGTGGGTAATGGTGAACTGGCGTTTCGGTAAACCGGCAACCTGCGCGATGGAGTTTATAAATCATTTCCGTGCAAACGACGCCACTGGTTGAAACCAGGTTAATGCTTTGAATCGCTTGTCGCCGCATCAATCGAAAATCGCAATCCACATCGCGAATCGGTAATCGAAACAACAATCGCGCCAGCATTTTGTACATTGCACCCAGCACCACACGGCGTTTGGCATCCGACCGTTTAATCTTGTAGCCATTGACGACATCCACACTGTTGGTCATCAAGGGAATCAGGTTGGCGAGTTCGCTCACGTCATATTGCCCGTCGCCGTCCGTGTAAAAAACCAAATCCTTGGTTGCAGTCAGAAATCCTGTCCGCAAGGCGCCACCATAACCGCGATTTCGTTGATGATGAACCACGCGAACGGCGGAATTTTTCCTTGCCAGTTCATCCAATACAGCAGCCGTACCGTCGCTGCTGCCGTCATTGACGACAATTACTTCGTAGTCATCAGCAAACTGCGGCAAGATGCCCAAGGCTTTGTTGACCATGACGCCGATTGAGTCCTGGTCGTTATAAGCCGGAAAAAATACACTGATGCTCGGACGTCGTTGATGAACAATTGGGGTCATACTTTTATCTCGTTGTAATAAGTGGGTGGTTTTCCTGACGGCCGCTTTTGTAACACACCTCGCCGAAAACGGCCAAGCCTGCTTTTGTCGCTGGGCTGGGTTGGATTTAGAATCAATGCAATGACATCACTTTTAGGCAAAACCGAAGACGAATTGATTGAATTTGCCTGCCAGCTTGGCGAAGCTCCCTTTCGCGGCAAACAGCTTTATCAGGGAATTTACGCTCGCCGTGCGCTGGATTTCGATCAGATGACCGATCTGCCAAAATCCTTGCGCGAAAAACTCAGCCAGACGGCGACCGTTACCGAAACCAAAATCGAACGGGTTTTCTATTCCAGCGACGGCACACGACGTTATCTGTTGCGTCTGGGCGATGGCCGCGAAGCCGAAGCTGTTTTTATGCCCGAAGAACGCCGCGACACCATTTGCATTAGTTGCCAGGTCGGTTGCGCCGTCGGTTGCAAGTTCTGCATGACGGCGCAGCTTGGCGTGAAGCGAAACATGACTGCTGGCGAAATTATTTCGCAGGTCGTTATTGTGCTGAACGAGGTTTATGGTGTGGGCGCGGAGACTCCGCACGGAACGAATCTGGTGTTTATGGGAATGGGCGAAAGCTTTTTGAATTATCAGGAAGTGATGCAATCCATTCGTGTCATGGCCGATCAGAATGGCTTGGGCATCAGTCCAAAACGCGTGACGGTTTCGACTTCCGGCATTGTCCCGCGCATTTACGACTTTGCCAACGAAGTTGTTCGCCCGCATCTGGCCATTTCGTTGTCGTCAACAACCGAAGAGCAGCGAAACGATCTGATGCCGATCAACCGGAAGTACACGCTGGCGGATTTGATGAGAGCTTGCCGCGAATATCCGCTGGACGAACGCGAGCGGATGACGTTTGAGTACGTGATGCTGGCTGGGGTGAATGACAGCGATGAAGATGCCCGCCGGTTGGTCAAACTGCTCAACGGAATTCGGGCCAAAGTGAATTTGATTCCGCACAATCCTGCGCCGGAATTGCCTTATCAGGCTTCGTCAATGCCGCGCATTTTGGCTTTCCAAAAAATCCTGACCGACAAAGACGTTCCGGCATTCATTCGCCGACCACGCGGGCAAGATATTTCAGCCGCCTGTGGGCAGCTTGCCGCGCGGCATCAAGCGCAAGGGTAAACATCACTTTGCTTTGCTATCACCTGTTTTGAAAGACCGAGCAATCGCATCGGTGTGGCTGCGCAACGTCCCAAGAATGTTTTTTCTGCCAGTGAATTGCAGGACGTAAATCGTTTTTTCATCGCCGCGCAAGTAATAAATCCGCCCGGTGAAGGGCTGACCGCTGGTGGAAAAGTAATCGTAAGACAGCAGCGCGCCGGATTTACCCGCGCCAATGACAAACTTTTCCAAATTGAGTTTGTCATACTTGGGCTGAAAACGAATGCGATCAGATTCGTCTTTGGCTGCGTAATCCATCACTTCCATTTTGCCTTCGGCCTCTTCGATACGGCGAACTTTCAGAGCGCCGTTTTCGCGATTTTTGTAAACGATATTCACTTCATTGCGGCCAAGCCCGTCCTTGTTGACGATACCCAGCCAGCCCGCAGGCAGCGAAATGGAGTATTTGCCATCCGGGTCTTCAAACACTTCCTGAGCTAAGGCCTCAACGGAAAAGACGGCAGTCAAAATCAACAGCGAAAAAGCGAAAATAAAATTGCGTTTCATCAGGATGCACTCTCCTTCCAATTAACTTTTTTGCCAGAAGCAGGATCAATCATTGCGCGGAACTCCTCGCGTCCGAGCGTTTGCCCAAGTGCCTGAACGAGCACTTCTCTTTGAATTGCAATTAAACCGTCTACACCGATTTCTGCGGCAGCGATCAGATCATTCATCTGGTCACGGCTGAATGGTTCAGTTTCGGCGGTTCCCTGAATTTCGACAAAACGACCGTCACCGGTTCGCACGACGTTCATATCCACTTCGGCGGCGGAATCTTCGACGTAATCCAGATCAAGCAACGCTCGTTCGCCGACAATGCCTACGCTGACCGCCGCAATGAAATCACGCAGTGCCGGGCGGGCGATCTTGCCGAAATCAAACAGCTTTTCCAGCGCCAACGCCAGTGCGACAAAACCGCCGGTGATCGAAGCCGTGCGCGTGCCGCCATCGGCCTGAATCACGTCGCAATCAACCGTCACGGTTCGTTCGCCCAACGCAGCCATATCCACCACCGACCGCAAGCTGCGGCCAATCAACCGCTGAATTTCGTGCGTGCGACCAGACAGGCCGCCTCTGTTAATTTCGCGCGGCGTGCGGGTGTGCGTCGCGCGCGGCAGCATTGAATACTCCGCCGTCACCCAGCCAACGCCTTTGCCTTTCAAAAAGCCCGGCACTTTGTCTTCAATCGTCGCCGTGCAGAGCACGCGCGTTTGTCCGGCCTCAATCAACACAGAGCCTTCGGCGTAATTGGTAAAGCCGCAAGTCATTTTGACAGGCCGCAAATCCAGTGGTTGCCGACCGTCGTTACGAGTTTTGTTTTCAGAGTTTGTCATGTCCCCAGACTTCCACCGCTTCCAGATGTTCCAGCGGCGCGCCTAAAATCCTTTCCGCAATTCGATGAAATCGTTTGGCTGCGTCGGTCACATAAAACCGGCTTTGCGGCGGTTCGCTGTCCGTGTCCAACCATCCAGCCTGTTCCAACAACTGAGCCGTTTCTTCTGCCACAGCTTCGGCAGAATCAATCAGCGTCACTTCGCTGCCCATCGTTTCAGCGATGACAGTTTTCAGCAGCGGGTAATGCGTGCAGCCCAGCACCAAGGTGTCAATCTCCCGTCGGCGCAGTGGAGCAAGATACTGTTCTGCCATCAGCCGCGCAACCTGTGAATCCGTTTCGCCTTCTTCCACCAGCGAGACAAACAACGGGCAGGCGCGGGAAAAGATTTCGACTGATTTCTCTTCGCAAGCTTCGTGAATTGCTCGCTCGTAAGCTCCGCTTTCCGTAGTCGCTTCCGTGGCGATCACGCCAATTCGACCGCTTCGTGTCGCCTTTGCTGCGGCCCTAGCCCCTGGCCCCAGCACCGTCAAGAAGGGAATATTGAAATCGCGGCGCAAGCTTTCACGCGCCATTGCCGAAGCCGTATTGCAGGCGACAACAATCATCTTGACGCCTTTTTCGATCAGAAAGGCAGCGTCTTCGATGGCGTACCGCTCAATCGTTCCACGAGATTTCGTACCGTACGGAACGCGCGCCGTGTCGCCCAGGTAAATGACGCTTTCCTGCGGCAACCGCTTGCGCACGGCTCTCAGCACGGTCAAACCGCCTACGCCGGAATCAAAAATGCCTATCGGGAGTGAGTTCATTTTGGGCAATCAAAAGTCGAAAGTTAAAGGCAGAAAGTAAAAAGTCAAAAGGCAAAAATCAAAAGGTCGGAAGTTTTTCTTTCCACTTTTGACTTTTGCCTTTTAACTTCACGGATGGAGGTGGAGAGAATCGAACTCTCGTCTGGCAGCCGTCTTCGAAGGAATCTACATACTTAGCCGCTTCGCTTAAAGTTTCGCTCGTGCCCGGTAGCAGAAGCGGCGAAGAACCGGGCCCAAACTATGCCAGAAAAATTTCGCTTTTCAGTTCTGACCTGCGCTGAATCGCTAGCCTGCAAAGTCGGCGCTCGGATTCCGGCACACAGGCGATGCCGGAGCGAACGGGCAGTGAACTAGGATTAACTAGGCTGCCATTGCGAGTTCTTGATTCGCAATTAACGTTTTGCCTGCAGTTTACGGGTTACAGACTTCCCGGTATGCATCCGTCGCCTCAGGTCTCCCATCGAAACCAATGCACCCCCAAAGAGTTTGCATTCAGCGAACGACTTGGAGTGTACGGGCGTAGTTTGAAAAGTTCAAGATGGCTTTTCTTCCACGAAGCCACACCAAGAAAACACGAAGGAAAAGCAGCTAGCCTCGTTTTTCTTCGTGAAACTTCGTGTGGCTTCGTGGAAAATCCTATTCGTTTAATTATTTGCCACGAAGTTTGGCTGTGGCCGCTTCAATTTGAGCCGTCATCACGCCAATGGTCTGGCTGATGACTTTGACTTGTTCCGAAGCTTCCGTCCAGTTCTTTTGTTCCAGCGCTTCGCGAACGCCGGGGAGCGTTTTCACGCCGTAGCCAGTGTAAAACCCCGGCGCGTAAATCTGATGCTTGAACCAATCGCGGCGAGGCAGTCCGGCTTCGGACAATAGTTTACGTTCGGATTGGTACAACAGGCGGTTCAATTCTTTGGCGTCTGCCGGAAGCGAGCCGGTGCGGATGGTGGCTCCAAGCGCGCGGTCGTAATCGTTGGCGGCTCGTTTCAGCTTTTCGACCGAAGCGCGCAGCGGCGAAAGGTCAACGTTTTGTTTTGGCAGCTTGGAAACGTCTTCGACATACGTTCCAACGGTTTCGGCGAAGTTCGTGAATTCGAACGGCAGAATCTTGGCATCGGCCAATCGCATTGTGATCGTGCCCGCGACTTGAACTAGATTGCGGCCATATTCAAACGTGCCGTCAGAAAAGCGCGTATACCAAGCGAAGGAATCATAAATCGAATGGTAAATGCCTCCGCCCGCTTCTCCGCCAAAGCCGATATTCAGCGAAGCAATTCCCAGATGGTCAATGAAGGCGGTGTAGTCCGACCCGGAACCAAGCGCGCCGATGCGGATGTCGGCTCGTTCGCTGTCGGCATCATTGGCTGGCCCGCGTCTGCGGCTGCGCATTCCATCCCACAACGAAGCTTTTCCTTTTGAATCCATGACTGAACGCGCCACGTCGTTCACGAAGCGTTCCAGCGTGTGCGAACCGCTGGCTCCGAAGCTTCCTTTGCTGGTGCTGTCGGAATTGATGTAGGCGACGGCTTTTTGTTTCAACTCTTCGGCGTGCTGTTCAACCCATTCGGTCGAACCCAGTAAGCCCGGTTCTTCACCGTCCCAGCCGCAAAAAATGATCGTGCGTTTTGGCCGCCAGCCTTGTTTCAGCAATTCGCCGAACGCGCGAGCTTCTTCCAGAACCGCGACCATTCCGCTGGTCGGATCATCCGCGCCGTTGACCCAGGCGTCGTGGTGATTGCCGCGAATCACCCATTCGTCGGGATAGGCGCTGCCTTCGATTTTGGCGACGACGTTGTAAAGCGTGTGGAGGCTCCAGTCCGAGATGACTTTCAGATGGACTTTTGCCGGTCCAGGCCCAACGTGATAGGTGATGGGCAAAGCGCCTTTCCAGGCTTCGGGCACCGTGTTTCCGCCAAGCGATTTCAGCAGCGGCAAAGCGTCACCATACGAAATCGGCAGCACAGGAATTTTCATCAGCGTCTTCGCTTCATCGCGCGATAACCGCTTGGCGTTTTTGGTCGCTCCCCAGCCCGGAGTCAGCGGGTCACCCGGATGAATCGGCATATCCATGACGCTACCGCGCTGAACGCCGAATTCCGGGCGATATGGTCCTTTCGGATAAACATCGCCTGCGTAGTAGCCGTCTTCTTTTGGATCCGAGTAAATCAGACAGCCAACCGCTCCGTGTTCGTAAGCGACTTTGGGTTTGATGCCGCGCCAGCTTGCGCCGTAGCGTGCGATGACGATTTTGCCTTTGACATCCACGCCCATCCGCGCCAACTGTTCGTAATCTGCCGGGATGCCGTAATTGACGTAGACCAAATCCGCCGTTACATCACCGTCGCCCGAATACGCGTTATACGTCGGCAACTGGTTCTCATCGCCCGAATCCGGGTCTTCGGCCAGCACGGGTTCTTTCAGCTTCGCCTGGTATTTTTCCGGCGCAACCAATTCCAACACGCGATCTTTGGGGGTAGGGAATAGCACGTCGAATTCTTCCAGCCTGGCGTCTAAGCCCCAGCCTTTCAACTGATCGCGCATCCATTCCGCGTACCGCTTGCCCGCCGCCGAGCCGATGTGATGTGGCTCCGCCGTCAGCTTTTTCATGTACTCTTTCAGGTTTTCAGCTTTCGGGATGGAGCGGAGCTTTTCTTCCCAATCGGCATCGGTTTTGGATTGGGCGGTAATGGAAAACGAAGCCGCATTGATAGCCAACAGCGATGCGACGAAAGCAGCCAACACGCGCTTGGCCAATTTGCTGTGCATAAAATCTCCTGGAAGGAATTGTTTGATTTTGAGTTTTAGATTTTGTCGAAAGTGAAGTCTGAATGCCCCAAAGGGGCAAAATATGATAGCCCTGGGAACGATTCCGAAAATTGTGCAAGCCCTGAAAGGGCGACAGATCATGATTGTCTTTCGCCCTTTCAGGGCTTGCCAACAAGAGGGCTTGTTTACCAGGGGCGTCGCTGCGCTTTGCCCCTGGCTATTATCTGTTGCCCCTTCAGGGCGTCAGGCATAACGAATGATGTCTGACAATTGTTGGCCTACTGCTGACGCTTTTCGCTCAAATCAGCAACGGGTTTGTTGTACTGCTCTTTTTCCTTTTCGCGTTGCAGGTAAGGGATTCCTTTCTGCATCCATTCCGGTTCAGGAGCGCCTTTCAGTTTGTGATCCAGAAATTCCTGAATGCGTCGCGTGTAATCTTTCTGGTTCGCGCGGCGGCGAATGCCGTGCGGTTCGCCGTTGTACGTGAACATATAGACTTCTTTGTTCAGTCGCCGAAGCGCCAGATAAAACTCGATGCCCTGATACCACGGCACTGCGTCATCCGCGTCGTTGTGAAGCATCAAGATTGGCGTTTGTACGCGAGGAGCCTGGAAGACCGGCGAGTTTTCAATAAACCGCATCGGTTCTTCCCACAAATTGCCGCCGATGCGGCTTTGCGTGCGTTCGTACTGGAATTGCCGAGGCAATCCGGTTCCCCAGCGAATGCCGCTGTACGCGCTGGTCATATTGGCCACCAGCGCGCCGGGCACGGCGGCTTTGAACCGATTGGTTTGCGTGACCATATAGGCGATCTGGTAACCGCCCCAACTGTGGCCTTGAATCGCGATGGCGTTTTCGTTGACGAAGCCTTGATCCACGACGGCTTGCACAGCAGGCAGCACGCATTTCATTGCGCTCTGGCCCGGATAGCCGATCGTGTAAACGATGTCCGGCATAAAGACCAGATACCCGTTGCTGGCATAGTACGAAGCATTGATCGAATGACCAGGCGATGGATTGACAAAGCGATGCACACCATCTGAAAGCTTTTCGTAGATGTAGACGATCATCGGGTACTTCTGCTTCGGATCGAAGTTATCGGGCTTGATCAACATACCGGTCAACGGTACGCCGTCCGTGTTTTTGAAGCGAATCAGTTCGGATTTGCCCCAGGTGAACTGATCTTTCTGTTTGCCAACGTCGCTGACTTTCTTCAGCGATTTGAAGTTGGAGTCGGTGACTTGCAGGTCAGGGAATTCGTCGAAGCGCGAAGCCGTCAGCACCAGAACGTCGGCGTCTTTGGCTTTGATTGGCGTGCTGAACGCTTTGGCCGCCATCAACAGTTTTTCCGGAGCGGCGCTGCCGTCAATTTTGTCGCGATAAAATCCGCTGTCACGCGTCCATTCGTTTTCCGCTGCCAGCAGCAACGGTTTGGCAGGATCGAAGCCTCGATCGCCAGCCCGTTCCTGTTCCAGCCGAACCACGCGGAATTCAATTTTCTCTTTGCGACCGACGCCATCCGTCAGGTTTTTCGCCGACGAACCGTCGGGAGCGATTTGCCAAACGTCGTACTGGTCATACAGCAAGACGTATTTGTCGTCTTTCGCCCAGCCGCCGTTGCCGTAGGAAGGCGGACGATCCGGATGGTCATCGTCTTCACGGAAGAATTTGACCGGCAAGTCTTTGGTCAGATTGGTGAATTTGCCATCGGGGATGGAAATGCTGCCCCAATCTTTGCCGTCATAAAACACCGCGTATTTGCCGTTTGGCGAAAACGAAACGTTGGATTGAAACTTCTTCAGCAGTAATTTGCGCGAAGCGTCCGAAGTGTTAACCAGATACACGTCCGAATAATTGGTTTCATAACCGACAAACTTTCTGTACGCACGATCATCCGTGCCGATCGCCCAATCGCCGTTCGACGTTGGATTCAACCCTTCCATCGTCGTGTCCGCCAGTTGAACGAATTTTCCGTCTTTGATGTTGTACACGGCGCGATAGGAGCGGTTGGCTTCCTGCGTGGCGCGAACTTTTTGCATCGGCTGAATGTAATCGTCTTTCCATGACCACAAATCGGCGGAAACCTTTTCTTCGGCTGGCTCCGTATCAGCTTCTTTTTCCGGTTCCGGCGGAGGCGCTACGCCAAGAAACAATTTGCTTCCGTCGGCTGAAAAACTCAGCGCGCCGCGTTCGCTGATGACCATTCCCGAACGAAATCCTGCGGTTGTCGTCGAAAGAATTTCCGTCGCTGCCGCAGCTTTGCGGTCCCAGCGATACAGTTTGATTTTCGGCTGTTTGGCCGCAGCGTCGTCTTTGTCGCTGGCGAACACCAGTTGAGTTTGATCTTCGTCCCAGGTCAGCTTGTTATATTTTCCTTTGCCCGTCAGCAGTGGAACCGGTGCCGCTTCATCGCCCGGCGTCGCGATAAAAATCCCGTTGCTGTCTTCTTTCCGGGCTGAAACGGTGTACACCAGCGTCTTGGCGTCTTTGCTGAAGCTATAATCCAGCGCGTCAGTAAAAGTTCGTTCGCTGTTGTTTGCCAGATTTCGCAGCACCAAATCGGTTCCATATTCTTTGCGCGGACCGCCTGGACGCCCAGCGGCTGCGCCTCTGCCTTGCGCGCCGCCTGGACGTTGGAAATCTTCTTCGGTAGCTGCATCTTCGTTCGGCGGTTTCGGAGCGTCGGCAGCGGCTTCCGATCTTCTTTCTTCTTGTTTGGCTTCCAACGAATAGGCCAACCAGCCTGCAGCATCTTCCGGCACCTGGAAGTTTTTGACGCGTTCAATGCGCGTCACCTGGCCGCTGGACAAATCCATAATGCCAAGCGCGTTTTTCGGCATTTGGTCAGGCGTCTTTTTCTCTTTGCGCGCTTTCAGAATGTCGGCTTTGTTTGGCTCGATGGTGAAAATGGCAAAACGGCTGTCGGCGGTGATTCGCGGCCGAACGGCTCCGGCAAGAGCTTGAAAACCTGCGCCCGGTCCCGGACCTTCCGCATTGTCCGGTGGAGGTGTCGGCGGACGCCAGCCCCGTCCGTAACGGAATTCCGCGCCGCTGCCAAGATTGCGAACGATGATTTCGCCGTCGCCATCTTGCGGCACTGCGGCGTAAGCCAGGAATTTGCCATCACGCGACAGCGTTTGTCCCTGAATCGAGCGCCAGCCGTCGTAATCCTGATGCGTCAAAGCGCGTTTGCCAGAAACTTGCGCCGCTTGCTGTTTGGCTGCACCTTGTTGCGCGGACGATAAAACCGGGAACAGCAGGCATAGCGCGCCAATCAGCAACAATGTGCGCTGCAAGCGCGATTGCTTCAAAGCCGAATTGGGTGAAGTCATAAACACTCCTTGGAAAATCGTTTTGCCGACTTCAGGCGAATCACCTAAGCCGAAATGTTGTATTTGGTTGTGAAGTCAAAATGAAAAGTGCTGGAAGCTCATCGGCAAAGACGCGCATTTGAGATGCGCCGTTTCAAAAAAGCTTTGCCGTTTGTGTTGATGACAAGCGAATCATCGCCGAGCGAATTGGCCAGCGCAAGGTTTGGGCTATAATGCCGCCGCCCGAAACTCACAATCCTGGGCGTGACCAAAAAATAGAAGTGACAAAACTCTTGAACCAATTCATCTGCGTTCCGATCACAGAAACCAATCCGGAAGCATTTCTTGCCGCCATTGCCGAAGCCGCACAGTCGGCTGACATCGTCGAATTGCGGCTGGATTATCTGACAGCTTCAGATTGCACTGCCGTACTTGAAAAGTTGCCTGCCTTGGCAGAAGAGAAAAATCTGTTGCTGACTTTCCGCCCGCGTGAGCAAGGCGGTCAGCGCGATTTGAGCTTGCAAGATCGGCAAACTTTCTGGCGCAACTTGCCGCCGGAACTTGTTCGCGCAATTCGTTTTGCCGATTTTGAATTTGATCTGGTGGAAAGCTTTGGAGAGCAATCACCCGTTCCGTGGGAAAAGGTGATTTGTTCCTGGCACAACTTCGCCGAAACGCCCGATGATTTGCCGGCGCGTTACGATCGAATGGCTGCGACACCTGCAGCGGTGGTCAAGATTGCCACCATGGCCAATGGCATCAGCGATTGTCTGCGTACGTTTAAGCTGATTGAACACGCGAAAGGAAAGAAGCCAGTCATCGCATTGGCTATGTCACTGGCCGGATTGGCGATCCGAGTGCTGTCGCTTTCGCGTGGTGCGCTGCTGACGTTTGGCTCGCTGCGGCGCGGAGCCGAAAGCGCAGCCGGCCAACCGACTGTCAACGATTTGCGCCAGCTTTACCGAATCAAACAGCTCAATCGCGATAGCGAAATTTTCGGCATTATTGGAAATCCTGTTGGCCATTCGCGCTCGCCGCTGATGCACAATCCGGCGTTGGAGCAACGTGGACACAATGGAGTTTACCTGCCGTTTGAAGTTGAAGATGCTGCCCAGTTCATCAGAGATTTTGTTCGCCCGGAGACCAAAAAGATTGATTGGAATTTGATGGGCTTGAGCGTGACGATCCCTCACAAACTTACTGTGATGCCGCACCTGGATCACATTGACGTGACCGCCCAAACCATTGGCGCGGTCAACACCATCGTTGTCGAAGGCGAAAAGCTGGTTGGCTACAACACGGACGTAACCGGCGCGATGACGCCGCTGGAAGAATTGATCGAGCTTCGCGGAGCGCGTGTTGCGGTCATCGGCGCCGGAGGTTCGGCGCGCGCGATCTGTTATGGCTTGAACCAGCGCGGGGCCGATGTGACGATTTTCGCCCGTGACCTTCGCAAAGCGCAGCCATTGGCTGATGAATTCAACACAAAGCTGGCCGCGCTCGAACGTTTTTCAGGCGACACCGATATCGTCATTAACTGCACTCCAATCGGCATGTTGCATCACAGCGAAGGCCAGTCGCCGCTCAGCAAAGAAAGCTTGCAAGGTGTCAAATTGGTTTACGATTTGATTTACACGCCGGAGGAAACAGCATTACTGCGCGCCGCGAAAGCGGCTGGATGTCAGACGCTTGGCGGATTGGCGATGCTGGTCGGGCAGGCGGCGGAGCAGTTTCGTTTGTGGACGGGTTTGGAAGCTCCGATTGAGCTGATGTGGCAAGCCGCCTCGCGCCGCGTATAATCCACGCAGTTAATTTATGGCACACTCAATTCTCATCGTTGATGACGAAGCAGGCATTCGCCAATCGCTCGGCGGCGTGCTGGAAGACGAAGGCTTTAGTGTCTCCACTGTCGGCAGTGGCGAAGATTGTCTGCATGCGTTTGAAAAACGGCTGTTTGCATGTGTGCTGCTGGACGTGTGGCTGCCGGGAATTGATGGACTGGAAACCTTGGAACGGTTGAAAGCGGCGTACCCGGATGTGAGCGTGGTGATGATTTCCGGCCACGGGCGAATTGAAACCGCTGTGCGCGCGACAAAGCTTGGCGCGTATGACTTCATCGAAAAACCTCTGTCGCTGGAAAAAACCGTGCTGGCTGTCAAAAACGCCATTCGCCAGCGCGAACTGGAAGCCGCCAATTCTGACTTGCAGGAAAAACTGGAACGCAGTTACGTGATGATTGGCGATTCCGTGCCGATGCGCGCGTTACGCCAGCAAATCGCGTTTGCCGCGCCAACCAGCGGGCGCGTGCTGATTTACGGCGAATCGGGAACGGGAAAAGAACTGGTTGCGCGCGCCATGCATGCGCGCAGCCTGCGGGCTTCGCGGGCTTTCATCGAAGTCAATTGCGCAGCCATCCCCGAAGATTTGATCGAATCGGAATTATTTGGCCACGTCAAAGGCGCGTTCACGGGTGCGACCCAGGCCAAGCGCGGAAAGTTCGAGCGAGCCGATGACGGAACCCTGTTTCTGGACGAAATCGGCGATATGAGCTTTCGGACGCAATCGAAAGTTCTGCGCGCGTTGGAAGAACAACGCTTCGAACCGGTCGGTTCTGAAACTTCCATCAATGTGGACGTGCGAATCATCGCCGCAACCAACAAACGGCTGGAAGCCGAAATCGAGCGCGGACTGTTTCGCGCCGATCTGTTTTATCGCCTGAACGTCATTCCCTTTGAGATACCGCCGCTTCGAGAACGCTTGGAAGACGTGCCGCTGTTGGTGGAGCATTTCAACCACGAATTTTCTCAGGCCAATCGCAAACTTCCCAAAACGTTTAGCCTGTCCGCTATCGAACGAATGCAAACGTATCATTGGCCCGGCAATGTCCGCGAACTTCGCAACACGGTCGAACGCGTGATTATCATGCATTCGCGCCCGGAAATTACCGCCGACGATCTGCCGATCCTAAGCGGCGAAGCACCACCCGCCTCCAGCTACAACTTCGATTCCTACCGCGAAGCCTCTGAAACGTATGAACGCGAATACATCCTGCGCAAGCTGGCCGAAGCCGACGGCAACATTACTCGTACCGCCGAGCTGATGAACATTGACCGCAGCCACCTTTACCGCCGCATGAAAGCTTTGGACATCAATCGCTCCTAAAACTCAATTTGTCGCCCACAGTCCTGCGTCCAAAATCTCTCTTGCGTTGACTTAGTGTCTTTTGTACACTTTGCGCATTGTGTACAAGATACACTAAGTCAATGCGGGAAACGAAAAGGAGAAAAGAGGATGGAACAAGCATTTGAAAAGCAAGCAGGCGGAACAGCGGTCGGCCAAAAACGCAGTGAAGCGAAACCGATTGAAGATTACCTGACCCTGAGCGAAGAAGAGCTGTACCAGCGAATTCGGGAGGTAAAGAAAACGCTCGGCGATCGAGTCGTGATTCTTGGCCACCATTACCAGCGTGATGATGTGATTTGCCACGCTGATATAACAGGTGATTCCTTCAAGCTGTCACAACTCGCTTCTGAACGCCACGACGCGGAGTATCTGGTTTTTTGCGGTGTGCATTTTATGGCGGAATCGGCAGACGTTCTGAGTGCCGATCATCAGAAAGTGATTTTGCCGGATATGGCCGCCGGATGTTCGATGGCCGATATGGCCAAACTTGATCAGGTTGAAGAAGCCTGGGAGCAGTTGCAGCAGCTTGGCATTACTGACGTGATGCCGGTGACGTACATGAACTCTGCGGCGAACATCAAAGCGTTCTGCGGGCGTCATGAAGGCGTTGTTTGCACTTCGTCCAATGCATTGCCGCTGTACAGATGGGCGTTCGCGCAAAAAGAAAAACTGTTCTTTTTCCCGGATGAACATCTGGGGCGCAACACAGGCATCAAGTACGGCATTCCGCTGGAGCAAATGGTGGTGTGGGATCCACGACTGGAACTTGGCGGCAATTCGCCAGAGCAATTGCAGCAAGCCAAAATTATTTTGTGGAAAGGATTTTGTTCCGTGCATGGACGCTTTCAGGCTAGGCACGTTGACGATCGGCGAGCGGAGCATCCCGGCATCAAAGTGCTGGTTCATCCCGAATGCCGTTATGAGGTCGTAGAAAAATCGGATTTGAACGGTTCCACTGAGTTCATTATCAAAACCATTGCTGAAGCTCCTGCGGGAAGCAAATGGGCTGTGGGTACAGAATTGAATCTGGTCAATCGCTTGGCCAAACGGCATCCGGATAAATTGGTAACACTGCTTGCGCCGGATTTGTGCATGTGCGCAACGATGTTTCGTATTGCGCCGGAAAATCTGTGCTGGTCGCTGGAAAATCTGGTGGATGGCCACGTCGTTAATCACATCCAGGTTGACCCCGAAACTGCGAAATGGGCAAAGGTGGCTTTGGATCGGATGCTGGCGATTCAATAAAGAGCGGGATCAGTACCGCGACCGGTAGGGAGCAGGTGTTTCCTTCAAGCTTCCTACCGGGTTCTCACCAAAAATTCTAAAAACAGCCCAGCCAGAATCAGATCAATCAGCGCCGGAACAAATGCCGCAAATTTCAGCCTGCCATTCTTCAATGCGGCAAAATAAATCAGGAAGAAAATCGTTTTGGAAATCACTCCCAGCCAGGCGAAGTTGCGAAAGGCAATCAGGTCGTAAGCAATCAGCGCATACCCAATTCCCCAGGCCGATACGCTGGAAGCAAACGATTGGGCCAATAAACGCGCTGCCGGGTCGCGGATTTCCAATCGCGCCAGCATCACGTCAGGCTTGAAGAGCAGCATTGCCGCCATGCTCAGATTAAACGCCGCCGAAACGGCAAACAGGACGTGGTAATAAATTTGTAGCAAGGAAGTCTCGGCCATTTAGTACAGAATGAAAACGTCGCCATTTTCGACTTTGGTCGGATAATTGGCCACAGTCAGGTGCGAAGCGACGCTGCATTCGCCAGTTTTCAGATTGAAATCGAAACAGTGCAAAGGGCAAAACACCTTGTCTTGCTCCAGAAAGCCTTCGCTCAATGGCGCTCCGCGATGCGGACAACAATCACTGATGGCGTAAAATTCTCCGCCGCAGTTGAACAAAGCAAGGTCATCATGATCAATGGTTACCTTGATGCCACCACCCAGTGGAATATCCGCGATAGCGGCGACTTTTCGATAGGTTTTTTCCTGATCTGAATTCATAAAACCGATTATGTCCTTTGTCAGTTGAACCAAAATTCTGCAAGGCGCGGGATTATGTTGGAACCCGCAGGCCAATTCAATCGCGCAACTCTTGCGCGAAAATTCGATCTGGCCAAGAATGCGCTTGCCACCCTAACAACCGGTCAGCCTTTTCCGTTGACCCTGAAATTCAACTCAGCAAGTTCCAGGAGGAAAAATCTATGAAACACATGTTTGCTGTTTTTTGTTTGATCGTGGCGCTATCGTCTCTGGCTTTAGCCCAGGGAGATGACAAAATGAAGTCCGACAAGAAGTCCAAGAAAACCGAGACTTCCGCGCCAAAAGGCGATGCAGATATTCAAAAGTGTATTGCCGATAAACTGGCTAAATCGGAAAAACTCAGCTCGCAAGGTTTCAGCGCGGTGGTCAGCAATGGCGAAGCCACGTTGACCGGCAGTGCAAATAATGCAGGCAGCAAAGGTGCGGCGACCAAAATTGCCAAAAGTTGCGGCGCATCGAAAGTAGCAAACAACATCACTTCGCCGCCTGTTTCCAAGCCGAAGAAATCCGACGACGCCAAGCCCAAGGAAAAGAAAGGCTAGCGCCTTCGATGACCTGAACCCAAAGGCATTGCCGGCAATGGCGGCAATGCCTTTGTTATTTGGCCGCAGCTTGACCCGTGTGTGTGTGTTGGCTATTCTCACGCCTTTTCAAACAGGCATTTATTGACTATCAGTATTGAAGGAGAGTTTCCAATGGGTATTCCAGCAACACAAATTCGCAAGGGCATGGTCATTTTGCACAATGGCGTGCTGCATCGCATCGTAGAGTTTCACCACCACACGCCGGGCAATTTACGCGCCATGGTTCAGGCCAAAATGCGCAACCTGAAAACCGGCTCAACGATGGAAAATCGTTTTCGCTCCAACGAAGATGTAGAGCGCGTGGTGCTGGACGATCACGAGATGACTTATCTCTACAACGATGGTGGGACTTATTATTTTATGAACACCGAAACGTACGAACAGATCGAATTAAGCGCCGACGATCTGGGCGATATGGCCGGTTACCTGCTGCCCGAAACAGTGATCAACGTCCAGTTTTATGAAGGCTCGCCCATTGGCATTGATATTCCAGCCGTGGTCGAATTGACCGTTGTGGAAACCGAACCGGAAGTGAAGGGCGCGACGGTCAGCAACGTCGGCAAACCGGCGAAACTCGATACCGGAATCACCATTCAGGTTCCCGCTTTCATCAAAGAAGGCGACAAAATCCGCGTGGATACCAACGAAGGCCGGTATATGGAACGCGCAAAATAATTGATAGTGGCCAATTGATAATTGATAGTTGGTGTTTATCAACTATCAATTATCAATTATCAATTGCCAATGCTTTACAGCTTACTTTACACACTGGCTTTCTTCGTTCTCCTCCCTTACTTCGCCTATCAAGCCCTCTTCAATCGAAAATATATTGGCAATCTGAAGGGCAGGTTGTGGCTGTCGCCAGAAAGTGCGGTTGGCCCAAGCCCCGCAATCTGGCTGCATGCGGTTTCGGTTGGTGAAACGCTGGCGGCGAAACCGTTGATTGCCGCGTTGCGCCAGCGATTTCCCGAACATCGGTTGGTGATTTCGACAACGACAATGACTGGTCAAGTGGTTGCTCGCCAGCAGGTCCTTGAAGCCGACGCCGTTTGCTATTTTCCCTTTGATTGGAAGCTTACCGTTCGTAGAGCGCTCAATGCCGTACAGCCCGAAATAATCGTTTTGATGGAATCAGAATTGTGGCTGAACTTTCTGGATGAATGCCGCAGCAAACAAATTCCAACCATCATCGTCAACGGCAGAATTTCTGACCGCTCTTTTCCGCGTTCGCAAAAATTCGGATTTTTCATTCGCAAGCTTTACAGGTTAGTAACCCGATTTCTGATGCAGAGCCAGACTGACGCCGAGCGCGCAATCAAGCTTGGCGCGCCAGCCGACCGAGTCGCCATGAGCGGAAATCTGAAATACGACATTAACGATTCCAGTCAGTCGCCAAAGCTGGCAGAAACGGCCCGGCAATTTGAGGAAACGTTTGCGCTTGGCCAATCGCCGTTGATCATCGCCGGCAGTACCAGCGAAGGCGAAGAGCAGGCTTTGTTGGCCGCGTTTGCCGAACTCAAAAAGGTTAAGGGAAGGGAGGCGACGCGATTGTTGATCGCTCCGCGCCATCCAGAGCGGTTCAATGCCGTTGCCGAGTTGCTTGAAGTTTCGGGCATGAGGTTTACGCGGCGCTCTTCGGCAAACGAGTTCGCCAAAAACGCTGAAGTCATTTTGCTGGATACAATTGGCGAACTGGCGGCAATTTACCGGTTTGCTTCGGTCGTTTTTGTCGGCGGGAGTTTGGTTCCGGTTGGCGGTCACAACATTCTGGAAGCTGCACTGTTTGCCAAACCGATCATTGTTGGGCCGTATATGCAAAATTTCCGCGAAATCACATCAGAGTTTTTACGGCGCAACGCTTTAGTTCAGATTCGAACGACCGATGCAAACGAACAAATTGCCGAACTCAGCCAAAAGTTTGCCAGTTTGCTCAGCGATCAAACCCGTGCAGCACAACTGGGCAAGAACGCTCGCCAGGCCATCGAAGACAATCGCGGCGCAACAGCGCGAGCGGTTGCCGCAATTGCGGAATTACTGGCCCGATAATTGGTTCGTATCCAACCAGATCGTCACCGGCCCTGAGTTGTGAATTTCGACCAGCATATCTGCCTGAAAGATGCCGGTTTCGACTTTGAAACCCATCGTGCGCAATCGTTCGACAAACTTTTCGTACAGCGGAACGGCCAGTTCGGGGCGGGCGGCATCGGTAAAACTGGGCCTGCGGCCTTTGCGGCAATCGGCGAACAGGGTGAATTGCGATACCACCAACATCTCTGCCTTCACATCCAGTGCGGATAAGTTGAACTTGCCTTCACCATCGGCAAAAACGCGAAGGTTGGCGATTTTGTTTGCCAGAAGTTCAACTTCCGTTTCCGTGTCATCCGCTCCAACGCCGAGCAATACGACATATCCTGCGGCGATCTGGCCGCTAATTTCGCCTTCGATGGTGACTTTGCCGCTGGTGACCCGTTGCAGAATTGCGCGCATCACTTCACTCCCACGATTCCCAAAGCAATCAGCAGCGCCCATTGCGGACCCAGATGGCTGTTCGTGGTATCGAAAAATTCATCCAGCGAATGCGCGCCTTTGCCTTCGCCGCCGCCGTCAATTGTGATGGCGGGAACTTTTAAGCTAATCGGAATGTTGGAATCCGTGCTAGCGGAATGCAATCCGGGTTTTATCCCCAGCGAGGCGCCTGCGACCAGCGCGATTTTAACGATGGGCGAATCCGCAGATTGAACTCCTGCCGGACGTTGGCTAACGACTTTTAGTTCAACCGTGATTGGTGTTTTGTTGGGACGCGCCTGGTTTTCTTCGTCAAGCGAAGCTTGGATTGCTTGCTTGAACTTGGCTTCCAGCTTGTCCAGATCCGCTGCGCTTTCCGAACGCATATCTACTTCCATCCAGGCGGTGTGGGCGATGGAGTTGACAGACGTTCCACCTTCGATTTTGCCGACGTTAAACGTGGTTTTGGGTTGTTTGGGAACTTCAAAGCGGGAGATTTTTTCGATGGCTCGCCCCATGGCGTGAATCGGCGACGGCAAACCGAATGCGCCGTAGCTATGGCCGCCGGGGCCGCGAAATGTTGCGCGGTAACGAACCACGCCGACTGCCGTGTTGGTGATGTCCAGCCCCACGCCGTCAACCGAGATGAAATGCGTTGCGCGGCCTTTCAGTTCTTCATTGAACAAATGGCGAACGCCACGCAAATCGCCCAAGCCTTCTTCGCCGACATTGGCCACGAAAATAATCGTTCCGTCGGTTTCGATCTTCGCTTCGTTCATCTCGCGCAGGACAGCCAGAATTACCGCCAATCCTCGGCAATCGTCGCCGATCCCAGGGCCTTTCAAAATGGAACCTTCACGTTTCACCCGCACGTCCGTGCCTTCGGGAAAAACCGTGTCCAGATGCGCCGCCAGCACCAGAACGGGTACATTGCCTTTGCCAGGGCGTTCGCCAAGCACATTGCCGACCTTGTCTACGCGAACGTTTTTCAAACCCAATTCGGTAAATCGCTGCTTGAACCATTCGCCGCGCTTGGCTTCTTGAAAAGTCGGCGCGGGAATTTCGCAGATTTTGATTTGTTCATTGATGGTGTCGGCTTCGGTGGCTTTTATCTTTTCGAGGGCTTGTTTGACCTTTGGCAGGTCCGTGATCTGTTTCATCTTCGCTTCGGCGGATTGCGCGGCCGTGACGATGGATAAAACTGCGAGTGTCAGGACGATGTTCAATGAGCGAAAAAGCGATTTCATGAGTGAAGTTCTTTCCTCTCCCACGAAGCCGCACGAAGTTCACGAAGAAAGCAAAGTCTGTCTTTCTTCTTCGTGTTTTCTTCGTGTGGCTTCGTGGAGAAAATGGTTTGCATTGGGTTCAACTGTATCTGCGTCGAGCCTTACTGGTGGCTTTTTGCGAAACGCGCAGCTTGATGCCTTGCTGTTCAGCGAATTGTTGAAACAGCGCATAAAACGCTTCACGGTCGCGTGTGGTGATCACTGCTGCCGCATCAGCGGTTTCGATGGCGTAGGGATAGCCATTGCCAACGACGACTTCGGCGCGAATTACGTCCAGCACCTGGTTCAACAATCCTTGCCGGTGGATCCACATGGGAATTTCCAGCCGGGCGGGTGGCACTTGCGAACCGGTTTTCAAGTAAACGAAGCCAATGGATTGTTGTTGGCTTTCAAACAATTCCAGCACGCTGACTTGCTTTTGATCGGCGCTGCCGCGTTTGCAGATAAAAAGCGGCGTTCGCGCTCCCCATTCCAGCAGATGACCAACCAACTCGGCATCGTGCAATTGCCGCGCTTCGCCCAGTCCGAAGGCCAGGCTGAGCATTTTGGTCAGGTCGCGCGCGTCGCTGGAATCCACGTACCCGATCAGCGGAATCCCGGTTGTTTCGGAACACTGCAACAGCTTCAGCATCGCGTTGACGTGCCGTTCGCGCATGTTCCCCTGCAAGCGGTCGGCAAAGGAAATCACCAGCGAACTATCGAACAGCGCAACCGGAAGCGGCGATTGCGGATCGCGTTCTGCCGACAACCGTTTCATCCGTTCGCACAGTTTGCCGGTTTCCATCTCAAACCGGCGCGCGTTGATTTTCTGTTCGGTGCGTTCGCCGTCCTGGTCTGCTTGCAGCTTATCCGGCGCCAGAATTTCCATCTCGATGTCTTTGACAAACCTTCCCGCGGTCGTGTGGTGGTTTTCAAACCAGGCGACTTGCACGGCGGCGACAGGAATGTTGAATCCCGAATGCGGAGGAATCTGGCTGCCGTCCACCGCCAAAGTCGTGTGGTTGAGCAGCGCTTCGTAAGCCCACGCGCGAGCGTCGGCATGATTGTTCCAGGCGTGAGCAAAAGGCAGGCAAAGTGCCGGTGCGGCATCGAATTCCTCCGTCGGCATAGCGCCGGGTGTTTCGGTGCCGCTCAATCGCGCTTCTAGTTCGGCGCGTGAAATGGTGGCTAAATTTTCCAAAGCCTGGCGAAAAATCTCTGATTCGTCGCGCAATCCGACCGCAAACTCGCGGAACTGTTCCCGCTTGTCTGCAAGCTGAGCTAGAATTTTGTCTCGTAAAATCATATCGGTGTGCTGATTGCCGCTGCAGTTTCGCAAAGTCGCCGCAAGCCGTCAAAGATTTCGCCAAACAGGGCTGTAAACGCGCCACATACCTGACAGCGCTGGCTTTACCTGCTTGCCAATCCCGGCGGGCGTATGCTAGTTTCTGGCCTGCTTTTCTACACCTTTTCCAAAAACATCAAAAATTTCCTTGGAGGCCCGGTATGACCATAAAAGAGCGCGTGAGCGGCAACGTAACGATTCTTGACCTGGATGGCAAGATTACTCTCGGCGAAGGCGATGTGTTGCTGAGAGATACAGTGACCAAGCTCATTGATAACAAAGCGGTAAACGTGATTTTGAATCTTGAGAATGTTTCGTACATGGATAGCGGTGGATTGGGCGAAGTCGTGCGCAGCTATACTTCTTTGAAAAATGCGGGTGGTGAAGTGAAACTACTGAAGGTCGCAAAACGCATCAGCGATCTGTTGACGATTACGAAGCTTTCTACTGTGTTCGATAGCTTTGAAGATGAAGCCGAGGCTGTTGCCAGCTTCAAATAATTGCGGATTTTAGGATTGCGGATTGCGAATTGACCATGTTCAATTTCGCATCCTGCAATCCTGTCGTTTCCTTTCCTGAACTTCCGCACCTGGAAGATCGCAATTACCTCGCCGCGCCATATTTCTTCAAAATTTCGACTGTCTTTTCAATCGGCAGGGCTTCGACAGTATTTCCGCCGCGTCCGGTGACGGTTGTCGCGCGGAAAAGAGAGTTGTAAATCGCTTCTTCCGTCGCTTCGACCACGGCCTGAAACAGCGGAGACATCGCTTCGTTGCCGAGCGTTTGCACGCTTCGCAGATTTTCGCTGGCTCGAATACGGTTTTGTTTCGCCGTGCTGAACGCGATGACGTAATCGCCGCTGCCATTGGTGGACGGCGAACCGGTTCGCGCCAAACCGAGCATTGCGCGTTCCGCCAAGCGCCGCAAATTGCGATGATCCATTGGCGCATCTGTCGCCACAACCATCATAATCGAACCATCCGCCCGGTCACTGACGGTGTTTTCCGGATTTTGAGTTTGGCCGATTCGCCTACCTTCCAGTTGTTCCTTCAAGTAAAATCTGCCAAGCTCGCGTCCGACAGGCGCTCCATTGATCGTCAGAACGCCGCCAAAATTCGACTGAACCAGCACGCCAACCCTATAGCCTCCAATATTTTGCGGCAACAGTCTTGAAGCCGTGCCGATCCCGCCTTTCCAGCCAAAGGCCACAGTTCCAGTTCCAGCGCCGACGGAGCCTTCGGCAACTTCGCCGCCTTTGGCGGATTTCAGCGCCGCAAAAACTTCGTCGCGTCCGACGTGGCGACCTCGAATGTCGTTCAAGGATCCGTCGTTCGTTTCGCCCACCAGCGGATTGACGGAGCGAACCTGCTGGTTACCGGGCAGCGCCAGCATCCAATCAATCAGCGCATCCGCGACGCGAGGAACGTTCAATGTGTTGGTCAACAGAATCGGCGTTTCGATTTCACCGAGTTCATTGATCTGCGTCGAACCCATCAATTTGCCAAACGCATTGCCGATGTGAACCGCCGCCGGAACCTTTTCCTGAAACAGATTTCCACCGTGAGGCAAGATCGCCGTCACGCCAGTGCGAATGTCAGTACCTTTCACCAAGGTTGTGTGGCCGACCAAAACGCCTTCCACATCCGTGATGGCGTTGTTTTTTCCTGTGGGCAAAATGCCCACAACGATTCCAAGATCACGCGCGCGCGGACGTGACGGTTGAGTTTGCTGTTGCGGCATAAGCGGAATAAACAAAAGTGCGGCAAAGATAATTGAGGTAATTCGCATTGTTCAGTGTAACTGCCTACGAGTGAACGTGATGTGATGAGCGGCTTAACGCCTTCAAGATCATAGGCTGAATATTGATAAACCCGCAATCCAAGTTCTTGTTTCCGGCTTTTTTTAGGCTGAACGGCAATCGCCTGGGCTTGACAGCTGCTTTTGCACAATTAAAATGCCCGCTTCAAACACTTGTTTGAATTTGGCGAACTGAAGAACGAGTATGAAATCAACAAAGCTTCGCGTTGCGAAAGCAGAAGAACAAATTGCCGAATGCGTGGAATCGCGGCAGCGCTTGCTGGTTGCGGCGGAAAAACTATTTGCCGAACGCGGTTTTGCCTCTGTCTGCGTTCGGGACCTGGTCAGCGAAGCCAAGGTCAATATTGCGGCGGTCAATTATTATTTCGGCAGTAAAGAGAATCTATATTTAGAAACCTTGCGTTATTCCTTTCGCAATTCCCGACAAGCATTGCCCAAACTGGAAACTCTGTTGAAAGAAGCGAAGGTGGCGGGGACAAAGGAAGCGGCTGAGGAAGGAATTCGGCGTTACGTCGAAGAATTGATGCACATCATCTTTATCTCCGGCAAAACGTCATGCCACACGGATTTAATGGGACACGAAATGAGCAATCCCACCGAAGCCCTGGACATTGTTGTTGAAGAGTTCATCTCTCCAATCTTCAAAATTTTAGTGGCTTTGGTTGAACAGCTTCGCCCGGATCTGGCTGAAGCAAAAGAAGCGAATCTGGCGGCAATGAGCATTCTTGGGCAGTGTTTGAACTATTCGCTGGCTCGACCCATCACGCTCAAACTGCTGAAAAAATCCCAGATGACATCCGCGTTCGTCAAAAAATTATCGAATCAAATTTCAGGTTTTTCACTCGCGGCTTTATCCCTCCCACAACCTCCCAGCTTTGAAAAAACATGATGGAGAGTTGCATTAATTCCCCACAGATCAGCACCAGTTACAGCAAACCCCAGAGATAAAGAACATCGTTTTGTATTGTTGTCATAAACGAACGGAAGCTCTTTTATAAACCAAGTGAGTGTCATGACTTGCTTTACGGATTGGACTGCCAGGTTAAGTCCGGTACGTCTGCCGTAAAGAACAAACACCGGAGAAGGAAATGAAAACTACATCGAAACACAAACTGGTAATGGGAACGACTTTATGCCTGGCAGGATTGTGCTTGCTGGTTGTGGGCTGTTCGAAATCCAAGCCCCCGGCGCAGGCCATGGGTGTCACCAACGTCGAAGTCGTCGAAGTTGAACAAAAGGACACGCCTGTTTACAGCGAATGGATTGGCACGCTGGATGGAATGGTCAATGCGGAGATTAAGACGCAGGTGACAGGGTATCTGCTGAAACAGCATTACACCGAAGGGGCTTTTGTCCGAAAAGGGCAATTGCTTTTCGAAATTGATCCGCGGCCATTTCAGGCTGTGCTGGATCAGGCAAAAGGAAAGCTTGCCGAAGCGGAAGGGCAGCTTGCCCAGGCCAATGGACAGCTTTTGCAGGCCCAGGCACAGGTCGCCCAGTCCGAAGCCGATCAAGGCAAAGCGCAACTGGACGTGAACCGGTACGCCCCATTGGTCAAAGAAAAAGCTGTCACGGATCAAGAAATGGACAACGCCGTGCAGGCAAATCTGGCCGCCAGGGCCAAGGTCGAAGCCTCAAAAGCAGGTGTTGAAACGGCCAGAGCCTTCATCGTTGCCGCCAAAGCCGCCATTGAATCGGCCAAAGCAGGAGTTTCCACTGCGCAACTGAATCTGAACTTCACCAAAATCATCTCGCCAATTGACGGCATTGCGGGACAAGCTCAGGCCCAAGTTGGAAATCTGGTCAGCGCCACAGGAGCCAGCCTGACCACGGTTTCGACAGTTGATCCCATCAAAGTCTATTTCACTCCCAGCGAGCAGGAATATCTGAATTACACCCGGCGCAATCCAACACAAAGCGCCCGGGAAGAAGCAAGAAGAAGGCTGGAACTGCAATTGGTTCTGGTGGATGGTTCGACGTACCCGCAAACGGGCAAGTTTTATATGGTGGATCGCCAGGTGGATCCGAAAACCGGCGCGATACGGTTAGCGGGTATTTTTCCAAATCCGGGAAACGTTCTGCGCCCCGGCCAATATGGGCGCGTCCGCACGGTGACCAGTTTGAAACAGGGCGCGTTGATGATTCCGCAGCGAGCCGTGACCGAATTGCAGGGACGCTATCAGGTGGCGGTTGTCGGCAGTGATAACAAAGTCAGCATTCGGCAAGTCAAAGTTGGTGAGCGCATTGGCGCGCTATGGATTATCGAAGAGGGATTGCAGGCCGGAGAAAAGGTCATTGCGGAAGGAACCCAGAAAGTCCGGCCTGACACCATCGTAAATCCGAAACCCTACGTCGCACCTTCGCCAACTCCGGCGGCTTAACCGAAAGGACCAATTTCATGATTGCCGATTTTTTTATCAAACGCCCAATCGTGGCGATGGTCATTTCCATTGTCACGGTGATTGCTGGTCTGGTTGCAATGCGGTCGCTGCCGCTGGCGCAGTTTCCTGACATTGTGCCGCCCCAGATCATCACCTCCACTTCTTACACCGGAGCCGATGCCGTTACGATTGAACAGTCTGTTTCGACGCCTTTGGAACAGCAGATGAATGGCGTGGATAACATGCTGTATATGCAATCCACCAATGCCAACGACGGCACGGAAGCATTGACCGTTACGTTTGACGTCAACACGGACGTCAACACCGATCAGGTCAACGTGCAAAATCGTGTGGCGCAGGCTCAGCCCAACCTTCCAACTGATGTCAGTCAGTTTGGGCTTTCCGTGCGCAAATCAACGGGATTGCCGATGTTGGTCATCTCGCTGTTTTCGCCAAATAAAACCTACGATTCATTGTTTTTGGCCAACTACGCAAACATTAACATCAACGACACGCTTTACCGAGTTCCCGGCGTAGGCGAAGTGCGTTTGTTTGGCGCCAGCGATTACGCCATGCGCATCTGGGTAAAACCGGATGTGCTGGCCAAACTCGGTTTGGGTGTTCCTGACATTACTTCAGCAGTTCGGCAGCAAAGCAGTGTGAATCCTGCGGGACAGGTTGGCGCGGAGCCTGCGCCCAAAGGCAAGGAAATGACCTATACGATCCGCGCGCAAGGTCGCCTGCAATCGCCTGAAGAATTTGGCCAGATCGTCGTGCGCTCCAATCCGGATGGTTCGGTTGTGCGGTTGAAAGATGTCGCCCGGATTGAACTTGGCGCGCTGAACTACCAACAGATCGCTCGTGCCAACGGACAGCCAGGTTGCATCATCGCGGTGTTTCAAGCGCCGGGGTCAAACGCGCTGGCGGTTGCGGAAGGCTTGCGGAAAACCATCGCCGAACTGAAGACGCGATTTCCGAACGACCTGGATTATTCGATCACGCTCGACACGACGGCTCCGGTGACGGAAGGCATTCGCGAAATCATCAAAACGCTGATCGAGGCAATGATTCTGGTGATTCTGGTCGTCTTCCTGTTCCTGCAAAACTGGCGCGCAACGTTGATTCCGATGATCGCCGTGCCGGTGTCGCTGATCGGAACGTTTGCTGTCTTTCCACTACTTGGCTTTTCAATCAACACGTTGTCGCTGTTTGGATTGGTGCTGGCCATCGGCTTGGTCGTTGACGACGCAATCGTCGTGGTCGAAGCCGTCGAACATCACATTGAAGAAGGAATGTCGCCACGTGACGCCACCTTCCAGGCCATGAAAGAAGTGTCCGGGCCGGTGATTGCCATCGCGCTGATTCTGGCCTCGGTCTTCTTGCCCGTGGCGTTTATGGGAGGCATTCAAGGACGGCTGAACAAACAGTTCGCCGTTACGATTGCGATTTCGGTGCTGATTTCGGCCTTCAACGCGTTGACGCTTTCGCCTGCGCTTTCGGCCTTGTTACTGCGGCCGCGCAAAGAATCCAAAGGAATCTTTGGCCGCTTCTTCGGCGGATTCAATCGCGTCTTTGATAAAGCCACGCAGCGTTACGTGAGCTGGAGTCATGGCTTGATTCGTAAAGCCGTTGTGGGCGTTTTGATTCTTGTAGGCTTTGCGGCCTTGAGCGGATTGCTGGGCAGAAGTCTTCCGACCAGTTTTCTCCCCGAAGAAGATTACGGTTATGTCTTCTTGAACGTGCAGCTTCCGCCAGCGGCTTCGCTGGAACGAACCGACGCGGTGTTGAAAAAGGTCGAAGCGATTTTGGCTAAAACAGACGGTGTGCAGTATTACAACACGGTCGGTGGATTCAGCCTGTTGACGCGCGTTTCGGCCAGTTACCAAGGCTTTTTCTTTGTCGGCTTGAAGCCTTGGTCCGAGCGCCATACGCCGGAACTGGAAGCCAAGGCCATTGTCGGAAAATTGAATGGCGCGCTGGCCGCCCAAATTCCGGAAGCAATGGCTTTTACCTTCATGCCGCCTTCCATTCCCGGACTCGGCGCTTCGGGCGGATTTTCCTTCTGGCTGCAAGATCGCAGCGGCGGCTCGGTCGAATTCCTAGATCAGAACCTGCAAAAGTTTTTGGAAGCCTGCCGCAAACGTCCGGAACTGACCGGCGTTTCTTCGGCGTTTTCCGCTTCCATTCCGCAAATCTATGCCGATGTGGATCGCGACAAAGTTCTGAAACAAGGCGTTGCTGTGGCGGATGTTTATCAAACGCTGCAAGCCTTTCTGGGCGGGTTGTATCTGAATCAGTTCAATCGCTTTGGGCGGCAGTGGCGCGTCTTTCTGCAAGCCGAAGGCGAAGAACGCCGTAGCGATCAAGACATCAAAAATTATTTTGTGCGGAACAACGACGGCAACATGGTTCCACTGGCGGCACTCGTGACAACGCGCCGCATCAGCGGGCCGGAATACACGAATCGTTTCAACCTGTACCGGGCTGCCCAGGTGTTAGGCAGCGCTGCGCCCGGTTACAGCTCCGGCCAGGCGATGGATGCGCTGGAAGAAGTAGCGAAAACCACGCTTCCGGCGGAAATGGGTTACGACTGGGCAGACCTGTCGTATCAGGAAAAACAGGCTTCCGGAGGCGCGTTGACTTCATTCGCGCTGTCGCTGGTGTTCGTCTTTTTGATTCTGGCGGCACTGTATGAAAGCTGGTCGCTGCCGTTTTCAGTGCTGCTGACCGTGCCAATCGCAATTTTCGGCGCATTCATCGGCATTATGATTCGAGGGTATGACCTGGACGTGTATGCCCAGATTGGATTGATCGTGCTGATCGGCTTGGCGGCCATAATCGCCATCCTGATTGTGGAGTTTGCCAAGGCTGAACTGGAAAAAGGGCGCGACTTGGTGGATGCCGCGCTGGAAGGTGCGCGATTGCGGTTGCGTCCGATTCTGATGACTTCGTTCGCCTTCATTTTGGGCTGCGTACCGTTGTGGACCGCTTCAGGATCCGGCGCAGCGGGAAGGCGAGTTCTTGGCACCGTTGTGATTGCTGGGATGCTGGTCGCAACGATTGTCGGTGTCTTTCTGATTCCGGTAACGTTTTACGTCGTAGAAAAACTGACCGGAGGAGGCAAGGAAAAAGTGCCAATCAGTCCTCCGCCAGGACCTGCAACCGGCGACAGCACAGGCGACTAGAGAAAAATTGGCACTGTTAGAATTTGTGTGATTGGAAAGTTTTTTATCGCAAAGGATCAAAGGGACAACGGTTCAAAGGTGATCTGTGGGTCTTTTCCATAGATTCTTTGACCCTTCGATCCCTTGATCCTTTGTGTTGAGTTTTTCGCCCACGGAAATTCCGTTTGTGCCAAAAACAGGAGAAGGATAGATATGAAAAAAGGATTGATAGCGGTCACGATGATGGCCAGTTTATGTGCCGGATGCATGGTCGGCCCGAAATACAACCGGCCTGCCGTCAAACCGCCCGATGTTTTTCGCGGCAGCCCAGATCCCGCGCCACCTGCTGATCCAACTTCACTCGCCGATTTGAAGTGGTTCGAAGTTTTCAAAGACGATCAATTGCAGGGACTGATTCGCACAGCGCTCGTTCAGAATTACGACCTGCGCGAAGCCGTTGTGCGGGTGGACGCCGCAAGAGCCAATCTGGGCATTACGCGTTCCAACCAGTATCCAGGCATTACCGTCGGCGCAAACGTGACGACACAACGCAATTCCCGCAACGGCAGTTTTGCTCTACCGGAAGGAGCCAGCCAGGAGCGCAACTTCGGCAACATTGCGATCAACCTGCTGTCGTTCGAGCTGGACGTCTGGGGGCGATTGCGCCGCGCAACCGAAGCCGCCCGTGCAGACTTGCTGGCGGCGGAAGAAAATCGCAAAGCCGTGGTGACGACGCTTGTCGGTGATGTCAGTTCGTCTTATTTCAACCTGCTTGAACTGGATGAAGAACTGGAGATTTCCAAACGCACACTGGCTTCGCGGCAAGAATCCCTGCGGCTGATCAAAGTCCGCGAACAAGGCGGGGTCGCCACCATGCTGGATGTGCGCCAAGGGGAGCAGTTGGTTTATAACGCGACCCAATCTATTGCCGACATCGAGCGCAGGCTTGAGCAGACTGAGAATCAGATCAGTTTGCTGCTTGGCAAAAGCCCTGCGGAAATCGCTCGCGGCAGCCGATTGACCGCTCAGGAGCAACCTCCATCGGTGCCGCCCGGATTGCCGTCTGCTTTGTTGGAACGGCGGCCAGACATTCGCGCGGCGGAACAGAACCTGATTGCGGCGAACGCAATCATCGGGGTCGCCAAAGCAGCCTATTTTCCTCAAATCAGTTTGACGGGATTTTTAGGTGGGCAAAGCAATCAATTGAACAGCTTGTTCAGCGGGCCCAGCCGCACCTGGAGCTTTGCTCCGCAAATCACGCAGCCGTTGTTTGTCGCGGGGCGGCTCCGGTCAAACGTCAAACTAGCTGAAGCGCAGCAGCAGATCGCGCTGGTGCAATACGAAAGAGTCATTCAGACTTCTTTCCGCGAAGTTTCAGATTCGCTGATTCAGTATCGCAAAGTCAGGGAAGTCAGCGAGCAACGCCAATTGCTGGTGACGACTTTGCGCGACCGTTCGCGGCTGGCTTACTTGCGATATCGCGGCGGCGTGGACACTTTGTTGAACGCGCTGGATGCCGACCGCGATCTGTTCAATGCTGAATTAAGCCTGGCGCAAGCCAGACGGGATGAATTGCTGTCGCTGGTTCAACTGTACAAAGCGCTGGGAGGCGGCTGGTAACAGTAAAATCCAGGTGAATTCTTGGTAGACAGGATTTACAGGATTTCTCAGGAGGAAAATTGATCGGTGACGGACCTGCTAGGCCAGTTCAATCTCTGCCAATCCTGAAAAATCATGTAAATCCTGTCCAAAAAATTTTGCTTTCCAGCTTAGCCCGTATTTCTCATGCCTGCTGCGATGCCGTTAATTGTCAGCAGAATGGCGTACAGCAGTTTCTCATGGTCTTCGGCTGATAATTTGTCGTTGCGCTTGCGAACCAGCAATTCGACTTGCAGATAGCTCATCGGATCAACATAAGGGTTGCGCACTTCGATCGAACGTTGCAGCACGGGCGAATTATCCAGCAGATGTTTTTTGCCCGTAATTTGCAGCACGACGCGGCAGGCTCGCTGATATTCAGCCGCCAACATTTTGAAAATCTTCTGGCCAAGTGTTTTATCGGGCAATCGGTTGGCGTACTGCCGCGCGATCTGGAAATCCGCTTTGGCCAGCGTCATTTCGATGTTGGAAATCGTGCTGTGAAAGAAGGGCCAGCGCGCGTACATTTCTCGCAGCAAAGCCAGGTTCCGCCGAGGATTCGGCTCAAGAAAACTTTCCAGCGCGGTGCCGACCGCCAGCCAGCCGGGCAGCAAATGACGGCTTTGCGTCCAGCCGAACACCCAGGGAATGGCGCGCAAATCATCCAGGCTTTTTGATCCTTGTTTGCGCTTGGCCGGGCGCGAACCGATGCGCAAATGCTGCAACTCTTCGACGGGCGTGGCCTGCGAAAAGTAATCCATAAAACCTTCAGTTTCGCGCACGAAGCGGCGATAGGTGGCAAACGCCGTTTCAGAAATGGTTTCCATCACCGATTCCCAGTTTTCCAACTTGCGGTTGCGGCTTTCTTCGTGCGGTAAGCTGGCGGCGATGACGGCTGCCGTGGTCAGTTCCAGGCTTCGCATGGCGATTTCGGGCAAACTGTATTTCGACGAAACGACTTCGCCTTGCTCAGTGATTTTGATGCGTCCGGCGACGGTGCCGCGCGGTTGCGCCAGAATCGCCTCGTGGCTGGGACCGCCTCCACGACCGACTGTGCCGCCACGGCCATGAAACAATCGCAGTTCGATGCCATGCTCGCGCGCCACTTTCCACAATTGTTCCTGCGCTTTGTACAGTTCCCAGCTTGAAGTCAGAATGCCGCCGTCCTTGCTGCTGTCGGAATACCCGATCATCACTTCCTGCAAATTGCCTTGCGATTCCAGCACCTGGCGATACACAGGGTTTTCAAACAACTGCCGCATGACATCCGGTGCCCTGCGCAGGTCATCAATGGTTTCAAACAGCGGAGCCACGGCAATCGCAGTCAATCCAGCTTGTTTTGCCAGAACCAACACTGCCAGCAAATCGCTGGTTTGTTGCGTCATGCTGACGATGTAAGTGCGAATGGCGCGCGGGCTGATTTCATCCAGTGCGCGGCGCGCGACGCGGAAAACGTTCAGCGTTTCCGTAGTTTCCGATGTGTAATGGGCGTCAGTCGCCACCAATGGACGAGGCGTGGAAAGCTCCGCCGTCAGCCATTGTGCGCGTTCCGCTTCATTCATTGCCGCGTAATCCTTTTCAAGCCGCAATCCGGTTGTAATTTCCGTGAGTGCGGCAAGATGCCGCTGACTGTGCTGCCGCAAATCCAGCGCAGCCAGATGCAGCCCGAAAACTGCGACTTGGCGCATTAAGCGATCAACCTGGCGCGCAGCCAGGCTGGCATTGTCGGATTGCAAACTGTCGCGCACCAGTCGCAAGTCTTCCCACAATTCGGCGGCAGTTTTGTAAATGCCTTCCGTTGGTTTGGCTGATTTGGTTAGCGCGGCAATGATCGGCAGCGCAGGGCGAATGGAAATCAACTGGTTTGGCGTTTCAATTCGCAGGGCTCCGGCAAGATCGCGATTCCGTTGCAAGGTGTTATCCAACCGCCGATACACGAAAGAAAGTTTTTGGCGATACGGCTCTTCCGGGTTGCGGTTGAAAACCTCTTCGGCTGTTCGCGGCAGTTCTGCTTTGTCGCGTTCGATGGAAGCTTGCAGTTCGGCGCTGGGCGGCGCGAAACGAACCGATTCGCTTAACCGGCGTGACAGGTCGGCGACTTCTGCCAGGTATTTTCTAAGCGTTAACCGCTGTTGCAATCGCAATGTTTCCCAGGTCACTTCGGGCGTGACGTTCGGATTTCCGTCACGGTCGCCGCCCACCCATGAACCAAATCGGATCGGCACAGACCCGTCGCGCAAGCGCACACCCGGAAAACTTTTGCCGATTTGGAATTCCAGTTCTTCCAGCAGCGCCGGAACCGAATCGAACAATGTAGCGTCGAAGTAATAGAGCGCGTTGTTGACTTCGTCCAACACCTGCAATTGTGTGTGACGAACTTCGTCGGTTTGCCAGATGGATTCGACTTCGGCGGCAAGCCGCAACTCTAGCTCTTCCTGACGACGGCTGGGCAGGTTTGCTTCATCAAGCGCTGACAGCAAATCTGCAAGCCTGCGCTGTTTTTCCAGCAACGTTCGGCGCGCGGCTTCGGTTGGATGCGCGGTCATCACGGGAACAATTTCCAGGCCGTCCAGCACGCGCTGCATTCGTCGCCGCAATTCGCTTTCGGGCAAATGAGCATTTTCGGTTTTGATCCGATGAAAGGTTTCAGCAATTGAACCTTGTTGAGGCTGGTCGGGCGTATGCAGTTCGTAAAACCGTTTGCGGCGAATGCGGTGATGCTGTTCGGCGATATTGACCAATTGAAAATATACCGAAAAGGCGCGGATAACGCTGATGGCTTCGTCCGTGCTTAGCCCGTGCAACAATCGCTTTAACCGGCGTTCAGTTTCGGAGGAATGTTTGGCCCGAAGCTGTTTGCACAGGGCACGGACGCGCTCTTCGTTGTCAAAGAGTTTTTTTCCGCCCAATCGTTTCAGGGTTTCTCCCAGCAAATTGCCCAGGCGGCGAATATCGTTGCGCAAAGGCAAATTTTTTTCTGATTTCGTAGTGACCGTCTTTTTGTTCATAATGCAGTCTCGCCCCGTGATGATATGACACGCGCGCCGCTACGGCGAATGTTCGCAACACAATCAGAGGTATCAAACGTTATGCAATCGGTTCCGCCACGGAAGTCACTCACGGCATTATTCATTCTGCTCCTGGCCATTCCGCAATCTATGCTGGCGCAAACGCGCCATCCGGTTCAACCAAGGAAACCGCAGCGAGCCGATCAAATCGCTTCGGCTATCAAGGATTTGTTGGCCGAACGTCCGCTCGATCCTTCTTCGCCTGAAGAACATGAAACAGCGGCGGGCCAATCTGGCGATTCCAGAGGAGAAAAGCCGCCCGCTGACGATGCGCCGATTGAAAAACTGCTTGCATACTGGGCCTCGCGAGGATATTCGGAGTTTGAAGGGGAGGACCTGAAACCTTCGGATAAAGTCCGCGAACGATTTCTGGAAGTGTTTGAAAATCGCCCGTGGTTGTCGCAAACGATGCCCAATCTGCTGCCTGACACGCCGGATACCTATGACCGGCTGTATAAAATGCTCAACGAGGATCCCGCCGACCAGGCAAACTGGAAAAATGTCATTCGTTACAAATTGAAACAGAGCAGCTCCTATTTTCGCGAAGAGCTGATTAACGACGTCCGCAATCTATCCAAATTCAATTATGCCGATCTGACTTCGCTGCGCGCGCTGATCAAACTGGATTGGGAAACAGCAAAACCATTCGTCGAGGAAATGGCCGCAAACCCATTGCCGCAAATTGCCATTCAGGGACAGGCGTTGCTTTACGGCCAAGCCTGCCGGTCAAATGATTCGTCCCAGGCGGAAACGATTCGCGCGCAGTTAAAAGCGATTGTCGGCAACCGGTCAGCAGGGTATCCGGCCAGACAAGCGGCGCTGGACAGCCTGATGGGAACAGAATGGAGCGGACGCGACGAATGGTATGTTTCCCTGTTTGCCGACCCGACCTTGTCGGGAGTTCGACTGCAAGAGAAAAAAGAAAATGACGCTTCAAAGGCCGACCCTAAAGAAGCAACGCGAAAAAAGACGCCGACTTTTTTTATGGATGAAAACGCCGGCGTGAACTTGCTTTGGGCATCGTTTGTCGCCAACGATTCCAAGCTGGTTTCCCAGATCATCGGCTTGTTAGGGAATGGCGACCGCCTGGTTCATTTAGGGGCGGTCAATTGTTTGGTTCAGTTTCTGTCCAACCAAATCGGATCAAAAGAAACCCAATTGCAGGTTGCGCGGGCTATGTTGCCTTGGCTTACACAGCTGGATTGGGGCGGTGAGGTAGAGCGTTGGCGTTACATTGAAGGACTTTCCCAACTGGATTTGCCCGAAAGCGTGCCGGGGTTGATCTGGGTGCTGGATTACGACCAGGCACGGGAAAATCGCGCCACTGCTGCTGTAGCCCTGGTTCGATACAAAAATCCACAGGCGATTCCTGCGCTTCGTCGCGCGCTGAATCGGGAAAGCGACGACATGCTTCGTGAAAGCATCATCGTTGCGCTGGCCGAGCTGGGCGGATTTCCCGATGCCGAAGCCTTGGCTGCCATAGAAGCGTACTGCACACGCAGGTTGTCTGAGGAAGGGCGCCAGGAAATCAGCGACATTCGCCAGGGCGGTTCAGAAAAAAATTTGCCGTTGCCCGTCAGCATCGGAGCGGTTTACGCCGAAAGCGAAGAAGTGGAAATTCCTGATTCTTTGGCCACGCTGTTGTTTGATCGCGCCAAGGCTTTGCGAAAAACGCAGCCGCAACTGGCCAGGGAAATACTCGCTGTCGCCCAGCAATCCAGCGGAATTATTGCCGACCTGAATCTTGCCGATTGCATTGCGGAAGGCTGGGCGGATGTTGAAATGCTGAAAACGGTTCTGCAATCGCGCGCGGAAATGCGGAAGCGCGTTGGCGACAAACTGGAAGAGTTGTTCAAGCAGGGCGGCTATCAAACCGGACTCGCCGCCGCAATTCTGAACGAGGAAGAAAAACGATTGAGCGTGCTGTCAGGAAAAGACACTAATGCCCAGTATGCTTTGCTGGCCGCCGCGCGTTACACGCGTGAAAAGCTTCCGGTTGAAATTGTCGGCAAACTGATGAACGCCAATGCCGTTCAGGCCACAGCCATTGCTGCCGCCGCCGAAAGCTATCTGGAAGTGGAAGACAGCGCCGAAGCGCGCAAGTTGATTTGGGCGCGGCATCCTGGCGAAGCGAAAATTCTGGGAGAACAATTCAATTTGGATATGCCGCCGGGCATGTTACCGCCGATTTACACCTGGGAAGAAAAAATGCGGAAAGAAGTTCGCAGCCCGGAAGGGCCGGAAGAAATTTACGCTATTGTTCCCAGCCAAAGCCCCGAAATGTTCAACAGCATCCTTGTCAGAGTTCGTAAAAATGCTGCCGGAACTCAGGCTGAAATCAGTCTTCAACAGGCCGAAGGACGCCGCCAGATGCGATGGCTGACGGCAGGGGAATTGCAGGAATTGAAAGACTTTACTGCGCGCGAAGATGTTGATGGCATGAAATCGGTGAATTGGCTCGGGGAACCGCTTCTTTCGCATTACGCAGCACCGTCTTATTTTGAATACCTGCGGCTGACGAAAGATGGCGGGCGTAGAATCCGGCTCAATCAGTTTGGCCGCGCGCCCAAAAAAGACGCCACGTTGCAGGAACAGCTTGCCGGGTTGTTTTACCGCTTCAGCCATAGCGGCGAATTCAAATTGCGGTATGCGCTGGAAGACAAAATTCCCGGTGTTGAAGTATTGGTTGCGGAAGACAAGCGCCAGGTTTATGCGATTTGTCAGGAAGCCGGTCAGCTTCGCGTCATGGTTTCGGTCGAAAACGAGAATCCGAATCTGAATCCGGAAAAAGGCTTCGAATGGCGCGAACTGATTGATGGACGCCTGGGCGCGCCCGTGGATGAGCCGCCCAATTGTCAGCCTGGAAGTATGGTTTGGAACCGAAGCGAATGGGTTCGGGAATCGCGAATGAAATTCGGTGCGATGTTCGATCCGCGCGCCAAACTGGGCAATGCCTGGTTTGCCCAGGCAAGCGTCGAAAACGAACCGGGAATCTGGAAATTTGAAGATGGCCAATCTCCGATAAAAATCGCCGCAGGCGTCTATGGCAATCAGATTGTGACGCCCGACGGCAAATGGCTAATCGCCAAGAAAACGATTCAATCCGAAGACAATTACGAAACCCGCCTGGTTCGCATTCAATTGCCCGCGGGCCGCGAATTTCCCATCAACCTGGCGCAAACGAATGATCTTTTTCCGGTTGCCCACATCGCTGCGCACAACAAACTGCTGCTCAGCCAATACCAGTACCAATATCGCCCGGATTTCGGCGGCGGCAATTTTTATTTGCTGGATGCGGCAACAGGCGCGACGCAACCTGTCAAAGGCGAATTTCGCCCGCTGATGAACGCATTCAATCGTCCGCTGCAACCAACGGATAAGCCAAACGAATTCTGGGCCGCCATTTATGACACAACGAAAAAGGCTACGGCCTTTGGCCGTTACGACACGCGAACTTTCAGTTTCAAGCCGGTTGCGGAACTTCCGGAAATCCGCCTGAACAGTTCCGACACGTGGGCGGATGCGGCAGCGGGCAAACTGTATTTTGTGTACCTCGGCCATTTGTTGCGCGCGCCTCTTGGAAAATGATCTGAGGAAGTTGCTTGTTGAGTTTTGGCGGTTCACAGATAATCGCGACTTAATTTCGCGTTACAACTTTCTTGAGAGATTTCATGATGAAGCCACACCTCGCAACTTTCTTCACTGGCGGCACAATTTCCATGCGGATTGATCCGGCGACGGGTGGCGCGATTCCGATGCTGTCCGGCGAAGAAATTATTGCCCAGGTGCCGGGCCTGAACGATCTGGCCGAGTTTGATTTGATCAACTTCGACCGCTTGCCGGGGCCGCACTGGACGCCGCAGCGCATGATGGAATTGGCTGTGGCCGTCAGGGAAAAGCTCCGTGATGAACGAATTGTTGGCGCGGTCGTCACGCACGGAACCGACACGCTGGAAGAAACAGCGTACTTTCTGGATTTGGTGCTCGATGCGGAAAAGCCTGTGGTGTTCATTGGCGCAATGCGGAACAGTTCGGAACTGAGTTGGGACGGGCCGGAAAATCTGGCGGCGGCGGTTCGCGTCGCCGTTGACCCGCAAGCGCGAGGTTTGGGCGTTGTTGTGGCAATGAACTCGCAAATTATCTCTGCCGCCGAAGTGACCAAGACGCACACCGAATCTACAGACACCTTTCAAAGCCGCGATTTTGGCCCGCTGGGCTTTGTGGACAAAGATCGCGTGATCCTCATGCGCCGCCCGTTTGAGCGCGAACACATCGCCACAGGCAAAGTCGAAAGCCGCGTGGACATCATCAAGATGTTTGCCGGAGCCGATGGCCGCTTTATCAACTTTGCGATTGACGATGGCGCGCGCGCTTTGGTCGTCGAAGGTTTGGGACGCGGCAACGTGACGGTTCCGGCGATGGCGGCAATTCAGCGGGCAATTGAAGCCGGACTGCCAGTGGTCATCACTTCGCGCTGCCCACGCGGGCGCGTTTTGGATACGTATGCTTATGACGGCGCAGGCAAACAGTTAAAACGCATCGGCGCAATTCTGGGCGGAATGCTGCCTAGCCACAAAGCACGCATCAAGCTGATGCTGGCGCTTGGCGCAGGCTGGAACGTCCAGCAGATTCGAGAATCGTTCGAAAAATGATTCACGTCGAACGAAAAACCCTCTGGTGGATTGTTGTTATCGGCCTGGCCTGGGTGGCGGTTTATCACGATGTACTGCGGCGCTTGGTGGACGATTGGCGCGTGGATGAAAACTATTCGCACGGATTTTTGATTCCGATCATCAGCGGGTATGCAATCTGGGTGAAGCGCGAAAGGCTTTTGGCTTTGCCCGCTGAACCTCGCCGGTTGATCGGCGGCGCATTGATGTTGCTGGCGGCGTTGATGCTGTTTGCCGGGGTGATGGGCGCTGAACTCTATATCACCCGGCTGTCGCTGGTTCTGTCACTCGTGAGCTTGACGGTTTACTTCGGCGGTTTCGCCTGGTTGCGCCAGTTGCTGTTCCCAATTGGCTTGCTGCTGTTTGCCCTGCCTGTTCCCAACATCGTTTTCAATCAAATCGCTCTTCCGTTACAACTGATTGCGTCGGATTACGCCACGCGAGCCATAAAACTGTTCGGCATCCCGGCTTTGCGCGAAGGCAACGTCATCGAACTAGCGCAGATGAAGCTGCAAGTTGTAGAAGCCTGCAGCGGCATTCGTTCGCTGGTGACTTTGGCGGCGCTGGCGGTTGTGTATGTGTACTTTGCGGAAACTCGCTGGTGGCGGCGAATGGTTTTGGTCGTGGCGGTAATTCCGATTGCCATTATCGCCAATGCATCGCGCGTTGCCGGAACGGGCGTGCTGGCGCATTACCAGGGCGTTAAAGCCGCCGAAGGTTTTTTGCACAGCTTTTCCGGTTTGGTGGTGTTTCTGGTTGCTGTCGGATTGTTGCTGGCGTTGGCTCAGGCTTTGAATTTGGCGGAGCGCTTTTTTTCTCCCACGAAAGCACACGAAGAAAACACGAAGGCTGGAAAAAGCAATTTGGTTTTTCTTCGTGAACCTTCGTGTGGCTTCGTGGGGAAATGGTTTGGCTATGGAGCGATGGTGTTGCTTCTGTTGATGATGGCGGGCGCAACTTATTATCTGGCGCGAGCCGGGGAACGAGAACAAGCGCCGCCAAGAACTGTGCTGGCTGAGTTTCCTGTTGAGCTTGATTCCTGGCGGCAGGTTGAAGTGCAAACGCTGGACGACAGAACCGAGCGCGAACTGGCCGCTGATGATTATCTGTCACGTACGTATTCAAACGGACAAGCTTACGCGTATTTGTTCATTGCTTTTCACAACAGCCAGCGCCATCGGCAAACGTTTCATTCCCCACAGAACTGCATTCCCGGCGCAGGCTGGACGATGGGGAATTACCGTCAGCAAGAATTTGGCGAACGCGGCGAAGCCAATGAATATCGGATTGAAAAAGATGGCACGCAGATGTTGGCGCTGTACTGGTACCAAGGGCGCGGAAAAGTAATTGCTGGCGAATATAGAGCGCGGCTGGACACGATCAAAGATGCGATGTGGCTTGGACGAACTGACGGCGCGCTGGTTCGCGTGATTGTGCCGATCAACAAAGGCGATGGAGCAGAAGAGTTTGCCCGAAAAGCAGCGCTGGATTTTTCGCAAAAACTGCAATTGGTCTTGCCAAGTTACATACCAAACTAAGCTTCGGGAGCAGTCGCGGTACTGGCTCAATCGTGTTATCTTCGGCCATCAATAACTCAAAAAACTACTTGGGAGAACCGCAATGTTGCTGGAAGGCAAAAACGGATTAATTCTGGGCGTCGCCAACAAACACAGCATCGCCTGGGCGATTGCACAATCGGCGGCGCGCGAAGGCGCTAGGCTGGCATTTAACTACCAGGGCGAACGTCTGAAAGACAATGTCGAGGAATTGGCAAAGACGCTGCCTGGGGCCACGGCGTATCAGTGCGACGTCAGCAGTGATGACGAAATTGCTGCAATGATGAAAGGCGTTGAAGCCGATCTGGGCAAGCTGGACTTTCTGGTGCATTCCGTGGCCTATGCCCCGCGCGAAGAGCTGACCGGCGAATTCGTCAACACATCGCGCGCAGGGTTTCAGACGGCGCTGGACATCAGCGCGTATTCGTTGGTGGCCACGTCGCGCGCGGCTTTGCCGTTGATGGGCGAAGGCGGTTCGATCATCACGCTCAGCTACTTGGGAGCTGAACGCGTGGTGCCGCATTACAATGTCATGGGCGTGGCGAAGGCGGCGCTTGAAGCTTCTGTGCGGTATCTGGCTTATGATTTGGGGCCAAAGGGAATTCGCGTCAATGCCATTTCCGCCGGGCCTATCCGCACCCTGGCGGCTCGCGGAGTCTCGGGCATCACCAAAATGGTGGATCGCCACCGCGAAATCGCTCCGCTGCGACGTGCGACGGAACAAGCTGAAGTCGGCGATACGGCGCTTTATCTGGTTAGCTCGCTCAGTCGTGGAGTCACGGGCGAGATTATTTACGTTGACGGCGGTTACAACATCATCGGCACGGTTTTGCCGGTAGATTGACCATTGGTATTACTTTGCTAAACAGCCTTGAAGACATTTTCCAAATGTCATTTTTCGTTTGTCATTTGTCATTTGTCATTGTTCGTAAGTGTTGCCACGCAATGACAAATGACAATTGAGAAGTGGAAAATGATGAGATGAAGTAGGTGACTCCCTTCGCCGCGAATTGTTATGCTCGCGG
>CAZMXG010000016.1:0-79245 GCA_964570175.1 uncultured Heliomicrobium sp.
ACACCGAACTGCTCTATCAAACTTCCCTGCCTGCCGGAATCGGGTCGAATGACATTGGGCTGGATCGCGGGCGTTTAGGAAGCTCGCAGGTTGTTTACTTTGAGCGTGTCGGGCAAAAAGTCCTGATGATTCAGCCGAATTACCGTTATCGCGCCTTGTCGAACGACGAAGCCGAACGCCGCGCCGTCGCAGATTCGTTCGCGCGGTCCGTGATCTGGGGCTTCAAGGTCGAAGCCGCCGAAGGCAATCGCGTCTTGGTAGATGCGACAGCATTGTTTATGCGCGACGCGACTGGCGTTGCTGAAACCCTGCGCCGTATGCGGCAAGGCAATTACCGCTTCGACGAATCGCGCAGCGTGTTTTACCTGCCGCGCACCAAAGGCTTTCCGAAAAACACGGAAATCGAAACCGTCGTCACGTTGACCGGTGATGAACCGGGCAGATTCCTGCAAAGCGTTACTCCCACGGCTTCAGCAGTCACCGTGCGTCAGCACCATTCATTTGTTGAGCTTCCCGATCTGAACATCAAGCCCCGCGAATACGATCCGCGAGTCAGCGCAAATGATTTGACGTTTTACGATTACGCTTCGCCATACAACACGCCGATTGAAAAACGCTGGATTCGTCGCCATCGGCTGCAAAAGAAAGACCCGAACGCCGCCGTCAGCGAAGCCGTCAAGCCGATTGTCTATTACGTGGACAATGGCGCGCCGGAACCGATTCGCTCCGCGCTGGTCGAAGGTGCTTCGTGGTGGGCGCAGGCTTTTGAAGCCGCAGGCTTCAAAAATGCGTTTCGCGTTGAAGTGTTGCCAGCCGACGCCGATCCGATGGACGTGCGTTACAACATGATCAACTGGGTTCACCGTTCAACGCGCGGCTGGTCGTATGGATCGCAGGTTGCCGATCCGCGCACAGGCGAAATCATCAAAGGCAATGTCACGCTTGGCAGTTTGAGAATTCGGCAGGACGTGCTGCTCGGCACTGGAATGATTCCCGCAACCACGGCGATGACGGAAGGTGGTTTTGAGAATCTTTGCGAAGCCGCGGATTCGCCGGATGTGGACTACCTTGCAGCGTCTTCTGCTGACCCAGCGACGGATTCGACGGCGATGGCGTTGGCGCGCATTCGCCAGTTGTCAGCGCACGAAGTCGGCCACACACTGGGATTCAGCCACAACTTCGCGGCATCCAGCTATAACCGAGGCTCGGTGATGGATTATCCAGCGCCGTGGGTCGAGATCAAAAATGGCAAGCTGGATTTGTCGAACGCTTATGCCGTGGGCATCGGTCCATTCGACAAGTTTTCGGTCACGTTTGCCTATGCAGAATTCCCTGCTGGTACGGACGAAAAAGCCGAGCTAGAGAAGATCATTCAAAAAGGTTTGGCTGACGGAATGCTGTTTATTGATGATGGGGATGCGCGCAGCGTCAGCACAGCGCACCCGCTGGCCAGCGTTTGGGATAACGGCGCAGACCCAATCGCCACGCTGCGGCACGAAATGGAAGTCCGCCGCATCGGATTGAAAGGCTTCGGACTGAAAAGCATCAGCGTCGGCCAGCCGATGTCTGCGCTTGAAGCCAAGCTGTTGCCATTGTACCTGCACCATCGTTACCAAACCGTTTCGGCGGCAAAATCGCTCGGCGGGCTGTACTTCACATATGCGATGAAAACCGCCAACGGCCCGAGCCCCGCAAAATTCCGCGAAGTCGTTCCGGCTGCCCGACAGCGTGAAGCTTTGAAAGCAATCTTGGACACAATCAAAGTCGAAGAATTGGCTTTGCCACAAAACATCCTTGACCTGATTCCGCCAATCGCCACGGGCTTTGAAGGCGGCACGGCGGAATACTTCAGCCGTAGAACCGACCCGGCGTTTGATCCTTTGGCGGCGGCAGCCATCGCAACAGACATTTCGCTGGGAGCCTTGCTTGATCCAAACCGCGCGGCTCGCTTGATTCAGTTTCATTCTGAAAATTCGGCCAACCCGGATTTGAAAGAAGTGATTGACGCGATCATCACCGCCACCTGGAAAGCGCCAGCCGCAACCAGCCCTCAACTGAAAGCAATTCAGCAAACTTCGCAAAGCGTGGCGGTGCAAAAGTTGATGAACCTGGCAAGTGATGAAGGAGCGTCGCCGCTGGTTCGCGCAGAAGCTTCGGCAGGCTTGAGAAGTTTGAACGCAATGCTGAAAGCCAACGGAACCGACGCGCATCGCAAAGCCACGCAAGAAGACATCGAACGCTTCCTGAGTCGTCCTGATGCGGTTCGCGGGCCGTCTAGACCGTTGCCGACTCCGCCGGGTGATCCAATCGGATCGGCAGGCAGATCAAACTAAATTGAAGCAATAAGGTTTTTAGACAGGATTAGCAGGATTTTTCAAGATTGTGATGCGGCAAATAATGCTCTGCTAACGTCAATCCTGAGACATCCTGAAAATCCTGTCTAAAAACGATGTCTCAATTTTCACGTCAATCGCAACCGGCGAACTTTCAAAGAGTTACCTGCTGCCAACCAGACGGCCAAGCTCTGCAACTTTCGGCCACCAACGAACGACGAACGAAACACCGCCTTCGCCAAAAACACGCAACCTGACACAGCGCCAGCGATTCGAAGCGCTTGGCGGTTCAATCATCCCAACGCGGTTTCGGTACACGCGCGGAATTTCCAATGTCCCAGGAGTTCCAGGCAAATCAATCAAAATTTCCCGTTCTCCGTTCACTCTGCCGCTCCACTGAATCAGTTTCGGACCGATTTGATCGGGATCCTGACGATTGGCACTCTCGCGAGCATTCCCATCTTCATCATCTCTTGAGTCCCGGCGAAGATTCTCTTCATCGCGGTCGCGGTTGTTGGCAATTCGGTCTCGTTTGGACTTTGGCAGTTCGTAGCTGGAATTTTCGTTCGCCGGGCCTGACGAATTGTCTGCTTCCCGCTGCCGAATTTTGCGTTCTTCGGGCTTTCGCGGAGCTTGCGCGTTCTCAGGCTGACCTGTTGATTGTCCGGACGATTGCGGTGTTTGAACGGGTGCTTGCGGTGTCCTGTTTGCGGCAACTGTCGGAGTAGATGTTGGCGGAATCTGCTGTTGAGACTTGCCAGCCGCAACCGTTTGCTGAGGTGTAACAGCAGCAGATTGCGTTGGCTGCGGCTGAGCCGGATTGCTTGTCACGGCAGTTCCGGAATTCGCCGGAACTGTTTGGTTTCCGGAAACTTGAGCAGCCTGCTTCGGCGCAAATGTTCCTGGTGTGGCATTTTTCGTAAAGCCGCCACCAGACAGCGGATCGCCCGGAAGCAATGCCGCAAGTTCCAGCGAATCCAAATCGCTAGGATTCGCGCCTTGCGGTGTAGGCGTTGGCGACGCCGTAAGCTGCGTGCCAGCCAACAGTGGCAGCGCCTGCGAAGCCAGCCAATTTCTTCCTAAAACCGCGCCAGCGATTACGGCAAGTAACACAACGGCAGCGGCCACAGCCACACGACGGCGGCGGCGGCGAACCAACGTCAGGCGATCAACTTCGGCCAAGTCTTCTTCGGGTTGAAAATCCGTCAAGGCTTCCGCCGTCAATGGAATTACCACTTGCCGCGCGGCTGACTGAATCTCTTCCGCCAATTCCTGGACGCTCTGCTGGCGAGCTTCCGGAGCTTTGGCCAAAGCGCGCAAAATGGCCTTTTCAAGATTTAAGGGGATTTCCGTGTTTAGTTGTCGTGGTGGCCTGGGCTCGCTTTGCAAATGATGAATTGCGATTTCCGTGGGAGTCCGACCTTTGAAAGGGCGCTCTCCGGTCAGCATTTCGTAAAGCATCACGCCAAGCGAATAAATATCCGACCTGTGATCAACAGCCTTGCTCTGGCATTGTTCTGGTGAAGCATATGCCACTGTTCCGCTAAGTACCGAATGCTGCGTGAATGGCGGCGCTCCCGCTGGTTGCGGAAACTTGGCGATGCCAAAATCAATCAGTTTTGCCCGGGCTTCTAAAATCACATTTCGCGGGCTGATGTCACGGTGAACGATTCCGCGCGCGTGGACTTCTGCAAGCGCATCGCAAATTTGCAAAATGATGTTTGCGGCTTCGGAAATTTCCAGTTTGCCTTGCGCATCCAGCTCTTCGCGCAGCATTCGCCCGCGCAAAAACTCCATCGCCACAAACCGCAAATCTTCCCCAATCGTTCCTGTGCCGAAAAATCGAACGATATTGGGATGATCAATGTCCGCCAGAACTTCGGCTTCGCGGCGCATGCGTTCCAACATTTCCAACCAGTAATTGCGCGCAGCTTCGGCGTCAATCGCATATGTCAACTCGCGCTTCACCAGTTGAGCAGGATCGCTGACTTTGACGACGATCACGCTATCGGTTTGTAAATCCGTCGCGGCAAAAACCGTTGAAAGCCCTCCCTGCCCCAAGCGCCGGTAAAGCTTGTAGCGGTCACCAACCGTTTGATTCAGCAATTTTGACAGGTCGGGTTCATGAACCTGAGCGCAGTTTGGACAAAAGACGGCGAATTCAGACAGTTCGCCAAAACAACGCTGGCACCGAGTCATAGCGGCTCCTTCGGTTTCGATTGGAAAGTTATCTTGAAAAAGGGTGAGCGGAGTATAGAGGAAAAGGGGCTGGCTGTCAGCGGAAACTGCGCGTCACAACCTGCGGCAAAAATCCAAATCAGATTCACTGCGATCCAATCGGTTTGATCGGCGTTTGACGCTGCCACGCAATAAACGATTTTAGACCCTTTTGCGGAAACAGACTGTCTTGATGACTCGTTCAACACGACGAATACAGAACAACAACCAAATTGATCGAATTCCGGCAATTGATTTTGAAACCTATGCGGGGATTCTTTCACCAACACCGCGTTACATCCAAACAAACGCTGCTGCTGGCATTTGCTGCAACCAGTAAATGACTGGGCTGGCTACTGAAGCGTGCTAAAAGCCGCCGAAGTGACTGAGATCAACACGATGAGAGTTTTTCCTCGAATCAAGTTCCCCAATACAAAATGGCTGCGGCACAGGCTGCAACAAGTGAAACGGCATTTCTCGGTTCGCAGGGTTGCGCTGGCAATTGAGTTCACGGTCTTCGGTGCTGCACTCCTCTTTCTAAACACCGGTGACCGGGCGAATTGGCTGGATGGGTTTGGACGGCGCGCGGATTTGCTGGCAACAGCATTGGCGCTGGCTTTATTCGCGTTGATTCACCTGGCGGCAAAAAGGCATTTGTTGCCGCGAATCGAAAGCTATTTTTCGCCCGTCCAATACGACGACCGGCGCATTCTGTTTGATTTGGGCCAGGAAGCACGCGCAGCAACCGACATAGAACACTTGTTCAAACTGATCGTTACGCAAATCGGCGAAGCTCTGCAGGCAGAAGACGTTTCCATCTTTGTCCGGGACGAAAAAACAGGCAATTATCTTTGCCGCGTCTCTTCGTCGCTCCAGGATTCGCAAGACTCATTCTCTACTGACGAACCTTTGCCTGCACTTGCGCGAGATGCCTTTGTCGTCCGGCGATTGCGACTGGTTTCACTGCCGCTGGAAATCAGCCAGAAGGATTTTGACGCTTGGGCGCGCGCTTTTGAAACATCTTTCCCAACCCAACACGAAACGCGGCGGCAAGAGCAGGAAACGCTTCTCCGATTCAAAACACGGCTTCTGCAACCAATCAAAATCAAAGATCAACTGGTCGGCATTCTGTCATTGGGTCAATGCCGCGTGCGGCACGAATACACCGCCACCGACAAAGAAATGCTGATGTCCGTGGCCAGTCAGCTTGCGTTGGTGATTGAAAACGCACGGCTGACCGAACGAATGGTCGCCGACGAACGGTTGCGCCGCGAACTAGCGCTGGCTTCCGAAGTACAAAAACGGCTGCTGCCGTCACAGCCGCCTGAATGCGTTTCGGTCGAGCTTGCCGGATTCTGCCAACCGGCGCGCGGCGTAGGCGGTGATTACTACGACTTTTTCAAATTCGACAATCAGCAACTTGGCATCGCCATTGCCGATGTCGCAGGCAAAGGCATTGCTGCCGCTCTGCTGATGCCCACCGTCCAGGCAACATTGCGCGGCTTGTCCACCGAATCGCCAAACCACTTGAACGAATCGAACGAATCGCTGGCAAACATGGTGGCGACGCTGAATCGGCTGCTGGTGAATTCCACTGGCGGTTCAAACTACGTCACGTTCTTTTACGCGCAGTTCGATCAGAGCACGCAGCAACTGGCGTATGTCAACGCGGGGCACAACCCGCCGTTTCTCTTTCGCGCCAATGAAGACGGGCTGCAAACGGTTCTGGCGACTTCCGTCAACGGCTTCAAGAAGCTGGACGCTGGCGGAATGTTTGTCGGCATGTTCGATCATCTGCGCTACGAACAAGAAGTTATCCAGATGCAATCCGGCGATGTGCTGATCGCTTTCACCGACGGATTGCCCGAAGCGCAAAACAAAGATGGCGAAGAATTCGACGACCAGCGGATTCAGCAGGCATTGATCGAAACCGCCCGGCTACCAGTCAACGAAATCCGTGACGAGATTTTACGGCGTGTCAAAAACTGGTGCGACGGCGCGGCACAATACGACGATCTAACCTTTATTGTTTTGAAAGCAAAGTAAGCAGTCAGGCAAGAACCTGCAGTTGTTTAATTTTTCATTTCCCATTTTTGATTTGTCATTTGTCATTGAGCGGAACATTCCAAACCGCAATGAGAAATGAAAAATGGCAGATGGCAAATGGGAATTAAAAAGAGCGATTCGACTCGGTACTTTACCTGTCTGCTTAAAATGGAGGATTCATGCTCTCAACCTTGTGGCAGGACGTGCGTTACGGCGCGCGAAGCTTATTCAAACATCCAGGCTTTACTCTGGTCGCCGTGCTGACGCTTGGACTGGGGATCGGCGCGAACAGTGCCATTTTCAGCGTGGTCAACGGTGTGCTGCTGCGTTCGCTTCCCTACCCCGAACCGGAACGCGTCGTGATGCTGTGGGAAGTCGGCGACAGCGGCAGAAACACATACCTTTCTCACATGAATTTCAGCGATTGGCGCGCGCGACAAACTTCGTTTGAAGCCATTTCAGCTTACAGCGGCAGATTCGGCGGACCTTCGACGATTTTGGGCGGCAACGAGCCAGTGCGGGCAAACGAGGTGAGCGTTTACCGGGATTTTTTCAAAGCGCTTGGTGTCGCCCCGGCGATTGGCCGCACTTTTTCGCCAGAAGAATCGAACTTCGGCACCGCGCCTGTGGCCGTCGTCAGCCACGGATTCTGGCAACGCAGCTTGAGCGCCGATCCGAATCTGGCAAACAGGACGCTGACCATCGGAACGCGCAGTTTCAATGTGATCGGTGTCATGCCAGCAGGTTTCAGCTTTCCGGAAGAAACGGATGTGTGGACTTCCAAAGAGCAACTGTACGCCGACAACAGTTCGCGCTCGTCGCACAATTACATCGGCATCGCGCGACTGAAACCCGGCATCGGCATTGAACAGGCGCAAAGCGAAATGATGGGAATTGCGCTGGCCATTTACCGGGAAACTGTGGAAGACAAAAATCATTACCGCGCCGCCGTCGTTTCCCTAAAAGAACAATTGACCGGGCCGATTCGTCCGGCGTTACTGGTGCTGCTGGGTGCGGTTGGCTTCGTACTGCTGATTGCCTGCGCGAACGTCGCCAATCTGATGCTGGCACGGGAGATGGGACGGCAGAAAGAGATTGCTATTCGCGCCGCGCTGGGAGCCAGCCGGTTGCGCGTCGTGCGGCAACTGCTGACCGAAAGCTTGTTGCTATCTGCGCTGGGCGGCGCGGTTGGCCTGTTGCTGGCGTACTGGCTAATTTCGTCTTTGTTGGCGCTGGCGCCTGCAACGATTCCTCGGTTGAATGAAATCGGTATGGATGGCCGCACACTTGCGTTCACGCTGGGCGTTTCGCTGCTGACCAGTTTGCTGTTTGGGCTGCTCCCTGCGCTGCGCGTTTCCAAACCAGACTTGAACGAAGCGCTCAAAGAAAGTGGTCGCAATGCGACGGGCAGTTCCGGGCTTGTTCGCGGCGGATTGGTCGTTGCGGAAATTGCGTTGACGCTGGTTCTGCTGGTCGGCGCGGGATTGCTGATCAAAAGCTTCTGGCGCGTGTTGCAAGTTTCTCCAGGCTTTAACCCGGAACAGGTGTTGACGATGCAGGTTTCGCTGCCGTCCTCGGAATACAAAGAAGCCAGCCGTAAGATCAATTTCTATCGCCAGCTTTTTGAACAGGCCAAGTCGCTGCCGGGCGTCGAATCCGCCGGAATGATTAACAACCTGCCAACGGGCGGCGTGGATATTAACGGCATGGTCATGGTCGAAGGTCGAACGCAGGAACAATCCGGATATGGCGGCTTCCGCATCGTCAGCCCGGATTACTTCCGCGCAATGAATATCCCTTTGATCAAAGGGCGAACCTTCACCGAGCAGGATTCTGAAACGTCGCAACCGGTTTGCGTTATTTCGCAGCGGCTGGCCGAAAGCACATTTCCCAACGAAGACCCGATTGGGAAAAGAGTCATTTCCACCAACGACAACGTCACACGCGATGACGCCAACCACCCCGAACGCTGGCCGGTGATTGTCGGCATTGTCGGCGACGTCAGGCACTTCGGGCCGGAAAAACGAAGTTCTGCCGACCTGTATGTGAGCTTCGCCCAGCGTCCATCGCGAATTGGTGACATGACAATCGTCGCGCGAACCAAAGGCGATCCGGCCAGCTTGACCGCTTCGCTGCGGCAATCGGTTCAGGCAATAGACAAAAATCTGCCCGCGAAGTTCGAAGTGATGGAGGACATCTTTGCGCGTTCGACCGCCAACCGCCGCTACAACGTCATCCTGCTGGGCGCGTTTGCCGCGCTGGCCTTATTGCTGGCGATGATCGGGATTTACGGCGTGATGGCGTACACGGTCAACAGCAACACACGCGAGCTTGGAATTCGCATCGCGCTTGGCGCGCAAAGCGCGGATGTCCTGCGGCTGGTCGTCGGGCAGGGTTTGGTGCTGACGCTGATTGGCGTTGTGCTGGGCCTGGCGGGAGCATTCGCGTTCTCGCGACTGATGTCCACGTTGCTGTTCGGCGTGACGGCAACCGATCCGCTGATCTTTTCTGTCGTGCCGTTGTTGCTGGTAATCGTCGCCGTTCTGGCGTGTTACATCCCTGCGCGACAGGCCACAAAAATTGACCCAATCGTTGCGCTTAGACACGAATAAATCTGGGTACGCATCGCCTCCGGCATGCGGTCGTTGCCGGAGTAATGATTGCTGACCAACAAGCAATTGCATAAAACCCGCACGCTGGAAGCGCTGCGCACCCAATGGGAAAAATACTATGAACACACTCTGGCAGGACGTACGTTTCGCCCTTCGCACCTTGATCAAACGACCCGGCTTTGCGCTGGTCGCGATTCTGACGCTGGCGTTGGGCATCGGAGCCAACAGCGCAATTTTCAGCGTCATCAACGGCGTATTGCTGAAGCCGCTGCCATTCCACGAACCGGAAAACGTCATCAAGCTGTGGGAATCCATGGCAGGCGGATTTCAGGGAACGATTTCGCCGCCGAACCTGAAAGACTGGCGCGAACAAAACACTGTCTTCACCAAGATTGCGGCTTTTCAGTATCAGAACTTCGGATTGCAGAGCAAAGATTCACCAGAACGCGTGCGCGCGGCCACAGTGTCGCCGGAATTTTTTGACGTGCTGGGCGTGCAACCACATCTGGGCCGTGTGATTACCGATGGCGAAGACCAGGACGGCAAACACCGCGTCGCCGTGCTTAGCCATCAGCTTTGGCAAGATAAGTTTGCGGCTGACCCTGGCGTTGCGGGCAAGGCGATATTGCTCGGCGGTGAAAATTACACCGTCATTGGCGTCATGCCCGCCAGCTTCCGGTATCCATCGCGCACGACTGAATTGTGGGTTCCGCTGGTGATTCCGCCGCAGCGAAGCGCTGAGCGTGGCAGTCATTGGCTGATGAGCGTGGCGCGGCTGAAATCCGGTGTGACTTTGGAACAAGCGAATGAGCAGATGAACATCATCGCCAAACGCATAGAGCGGCAACATCCGGACGAACAGCTTGGCCGCGGCGTGTTGCTGATCCGCGCGCAGGAAGAAATGGTGCGCAACATTCGCCCGGCTTTACTGATGCTGCTGGTGGCCGTTGGTTTCGTGCTGCTGATTTCCTGCACAAACGTCGCGAACTTGCTGCTGGCGCGCGCTGCGACATGCAGACGAGAAATCGCGATTCGGCTGGCAATGGGCGCTGGACGCTGGCGTTTGATTCGGCAACTGTTGACGGAAAGCGCGCTGCTGTCTTTGCTGGGCGGCGCGGCCGGGTTGATGATCGCGTATTGGGGCGTCACGGGTTTGCTGAAACTGGCGACAGGCATTCTGCCGCGTGCAAACGAAGTGACGCTTAATGGCCGCGTGATGGTTTTTACTATCGCGCTTTCGCTGTTGACGGGAATTATTTTTGGCCTTGCCCCGGCGCTGCAAACCTCGCGCGCCGATCTGCAACACGACCTGAAAGAAGGCAGCGCCGCTGCCGGAAATCAGCGCACTTGGATTCGCAGTTTGCTGGTCGTGGGTGAAATCGCCGCCGCACTGGTTTTGCTGGTCGGAGCCAGTTTGCTGATCAAAAGCTTCGCGCGGTTGCAGCAAACCGAAAGCGGGTTGAGTACCGAAAACGTGCTGACGGCAGGCATCACGCTGCCAGACGCAAAATACGAAACCCGCCCAGCCATCGCGCAGTTTCACAAACAAATGCTGGAGCGCGTTTCGGCGCTGCCAGGCGTGCAGTCTGCGGGCATTATCAGCAAACTGCCGCTGCAGGATTGGGGCTATAACGGCAGCATACAAATCGAAGGACAAGCACCGCCGCGCTCTGGCACACGCGATTCATTCGTAGAGTTCCGCGCCGTCAGCCCGGACTATTTCTCTACGCTGGGCATCCCGCTGCTGGCCGGAAGACTGCTGGACAATCGCGATCAGGAAAACACAGCGCTTTCCATCGTCGTCAATCAAACCCTGACTCGCCAATACCTTCCCGGACAAGACGCAGTTGGCAAGTTCGTCATTCTCGACAATACAAAGTATCAGATCGTAGGGGTTGTCGGAGACGTCAGGCAATCCGGGCTGACGCAGGGAGCAAGAGCGGAGCTTTACTGGCCCTACACGCAATGCCCTGACGCGGGACTAACCAAGACTGTTGGTTTGGCTGTGCGCGCGGCGGGCAATCCGGAGGGCTTAACTTCAGCGGTTCGCAATGCGGTGCTTTCCGTTGATCCCGGACAACCGATTCACAACGTCAAGACGATGGAACAAGTTGTCGCTGATTCGGTTTCCGACCGCCGTTTGAACACGCTATTGCTCAGCGTTTTTGCCGCCATTGCGCTGACGCTGGCGCTGATCGGCGTTTACAGCGTGATGTCGTATCTGGTGGCGCAAAACACACGCGAGATTGGGATTCGCGTTGCGTTGGGGGCGCAAATGCGCGATGTGTTGCGGCTGGTCGTCGGCCAAGGGATGGTGCTGGTTGCTATCGGCGTTGTCATAGGCATTGTCCTGTCTTTTGGGCTGACGCGGTTGATGGAAACGCTGCTGTTTGGCGTGACGTCAACTGATCCGCTGACGTTCGCTGTGTCTCCATTGATTATCGGCGTCGTGGCGTTGGTGGCTTGTTTGATCCCTGCGCTCAGGGCGACAAAAGTTGATCCGATGGTTGCGCTTCGTCACGAGTAAGCGGCAAACATCAAAGCCCGCCGCGCAGATACGCAATGATGTCAGCAACCTGTTGTTTGGTCATCGTCTTTTCGTAACCTTCAGGCATCAGCGAAATCGTCGAAGCGCGGATTTCGGCAATATTTTTTCTGAGGATCGTCACATCGCGGTCGGCGTTGCGAAGCGTCACGGCTCCGGAAGTTTCGTTGGCCAGAATGCCGTCTTCGATGCGACCGTCTTTGGTCGTCAGGATGTAATTGACGAAGCGGCCTTCGATGGTTTCGCTGGGATTCATAATCGAATTCAACAACTCTTCTTTGGTTTTGTTGTTGATGCCCGACAGGTCAGCGCCGACGCGTGGGCGGCCAGCATGCGGGATGTGGCATTTGGCACAGGTGGAACTGAACAAATCGCGACCACGCATCACGTCGCCCGTCAGTTTCAGCGCATCGGCGTAGCTGGCCACGATGGCTTTGCGTTCGTCGGTTTCCTGTTTGAAAAATGCTTGCGCGCGCGCGACCACGTCTTTGTCAGGATGATCGAAAAGCTTTGCTTGCATCGCCGGATCAGCCATCGTTCGTTCAATGCGGCCCTCTTCCAGGGCTTTCAGCAAAACTTTCATCCGTTCACGGTCGCTGAGCAATGCCGCCAACACTTTCTGGCGAATATCCGGCGAAAACTTTTGCCACTGCCCAATCAGGTTTGAGGCGATGCCTGCATCATCAAACGCCGCAAGGGATTCGACAGCAGCGGCTTGCAACTCCGCAGAGTTTTGATCCGCCAACAGTTTTTCCAGGACAGGTGAAACCGCAGCGAACTGTCCACCGCGCAAAGCGCGAATCGCCGTCACACGAGTTTTTTCCGGCAAGCTGGCGTTTTGTGCATCCGCCAGCGCCTTTTGCACCAGACCTTTTAATTCAAAAAACCGCGCCGTTTCCCAGGTCGCTTTCTGCAGCGCTTCATTGTCGCTACTGAGCAGTTTCATCAACACCGGCTCAGCTCCAGCGACGCGAAGGTTTTTCACGTCGGCCAGTTTCAAGCCTTTGCTCAATCCGCTGAGCGTCGGTTCGGGATCGTTAAGCGTTGCCGCCAGTTTCAACAATCCGGCTAATTCGTTCGCATCGTGCTTGCCGCCAACCAGCGCCGCCAATTGCGCGAAAAGCTGTTTGTTATCGAAGTCAGGACTTTTCTTTCGCAGCAACGCGAAAAACTGCGCCGCCGAGTCGTTGACGGAACTCAACACCGCCAGCCGGAACCATTGGTCGTCGCTGTGCTTGATAGCCAGATCCGCCAAGGCATACAAAGCACGCGAGTCTTTTAACTGGCCGAGTGTGAATGCACGCTGAAATTGAACGCGAGCGTCTTGGTCGTCCACCATTCCAAGAACGGCGTTCGTCACTTCTACAAATTCCGGCGAGATTCTAAGCTCGGCCTCTAAGCACTTTTGGTTTAACTGCTTTAACATCAGGTCAAGATTCTGTGGATTTTGCACTTTTGAAGCCTCTTGTTGAAAACGTCTGATTACGCGCTCGCAACCAAGGCTTAGTAATTCCTCTGCAAGTCTCAATCCATGCTCCCTCACGCGGGGGTGTGCATCGCCCAAGGCTTTCATAACCAACGACGCATCAAGAGCCGACAATCCTTCCAGCGTCCACAACGCGTGAATCTTGCCGAGCGGCGATTGCGTTTGTTCGAACAATTGCCTGAGAAAAGGAATTGCCGCTTTGTCTTGGCGTTCGACGATCAACCGCTGCGCCGTCGTTCGATGCCAACCATTTTCATGCTCCAGAGTTTTGACTAACTCTTCGGTGCTGGCCGTGCCAAGCCGAGGTTTCAGATCGCGCTTCGTTCGCGGATTCTTCGCTGTCAGTTTGTAAATGCGTCCCAGGCTGTCGCCTTCATAAAAGTTCATTCCCTTTTTGATCTCTTCGGGAATGGATTCCGGCGTTTCGATGAACAGGCGGTAAATGTCCGTGAAGTACAAATTTCCGTCGGGCGCGTTGGCGAAATTGCACGGACGAAACCATTGATCCTCCGAAGCCAGAAATTCCACGCCTTCTTTGGCGCGGGCGGCTTTGAACGTCACGCCGTCGGGCGTCAGCGTGTCGCGGTGGATGAGGTTGGCGCTGACTTCGCCTGTGAAAATGCTGCCGCGATAGTCGGCTGGCCAAGCGTCGCCGGTGTACACGGTTCCGCCGCTGGCTCCGCTGAAATATCCGCTCAAGTACTCCGTGCGGTTCAAACCTTGTTCGTCATAGCGTTGCTGGCGGAGCGCCGTTCGTTGTTTGCGCCATTCTTGCGGGCCTGTCAGCGGGAAGATTTGCGCTGGAACTTTGCCGTTTTCGTAAATGTTCAGCGCGACGGCGGGAACTTCCAGCAGCGGAGCACGGCTCAAGTATTTGTACGGCAGGACGACTTGCCGCAAATGCGTGGTGTTTTCCGTGATGAACTCGTTGCCCCATTCGTCGAAGGTCAAACCGAATTGCGCGATGCCGGAGCTGTTTTCGGCCAAATCTTTTGTCGGGTTGTAGCGAAAATCCGTCCCGCGAACCAGCAAGCCTTCACGTTCAGGATGCGCCGGAGAAGTGATGCGACCTTCGCGTCCGTGATTGGCAAAATACACCCAGTTATCAATTCCGTACCGAGGATTGGTGATGCGCGCTTCAGGGTTCACTTTCGGAAAGCCTGTGAACAAAACCTGTTTGATGTCGGCCTTGCCGTCGCCGTCGGAATCTTTCATCCAGAAAATATCCGGCGCGCTGGTGACGATTACACCGCCTTTCCACGGCAACAAACCACTGGCTTGCAACACCTGATCAGCAAAGACGACGACGCGTTCATACTTTCCGTCGCCGTCGTTGTCTTCCAGCATCCTGATCCGCGAACGCACAGGCTTGCCCGGCGGAGGATCATCCGGGTAATCCAGCATCTCCGCGACGTAAATGCGCCCGTTTTCGTCAAAGACCATTTCGGTCGGTGACATCACTTGCGGCTCGTTCAGGAAGACTTCGACATTGAACTCTTCGCTAAGGTGCATCAAGGCCAGCGATTCCTGAGCGGTGTATGCACGCTGTTCAGCTTCTTTCTTCGCTGAGCAAGCAGACACAGCAAGCAGCAAAACGAGCAAAGCAATTCTAGTTTTCTTCATAGTGCGGGGTAGGGTTTAAATTGGAAGGTTAAACGACTGACGAATCAAACTACGAATGAATCGACAGCGTTTGATTGCATCTTTTGCGTCTGCTTTAGACGCGGACTTTCCAGGATAACGAATATCCACCGAATAAGAATTTAAGACCGCCAGGTCGGCCACCATAACATTCCAGCTTGGTTCGACCGGCGACACCAAATTATGCAGTTGAATCAGGTTATGGGTTTTGCTAAATGGGATGTTGGCTTCCTGCAAGCGGGCTTTCAGGTATTTTTCGACGCATTGCTGAACGTGAAAGCAAGTGGCGTTATAGCCGGGATGCTTACGCGCTCGATAAAGTGTTTGAGCGTCATTCCAATCCTCTTCGGCTTTCTCAATCCACTCCATTGTGATCTGCGTCATACATCACCTTCCCATGCTCGGTAATCTCTCTGATAAAGAAATCTCCGAGTTCCAGTCGTTCGTTGATTTCCTTCGGCGTACGCAAGAGCAAATCCAACGGCAAATAAGTTCCGACTTTTGTCACCATCTTGATCAGTTGTTGCCGATACTCCCCTTCGTAAGGCATCACAACCAGCAAATCCACATCCGAATCAGGCGTCGGCTTACCGTAAGCGTGCGATCCGAACAAGATGATTCTTTCCGGATGAAATTCCCGGACAATCTGATCGCACAATTCCTTAATTTGCTTTTTGGTAATCATACGCGCGTAGCTTATGACGCATTTGTCGCTGCGGTCAAAATAAGACCCGCTTCCTACCGGTCGCGGTACTGACTTTTCCGGCCAAGCCCGAACTGATCGCCTGTGCGAACAGGCTTTCCGTCTTTAAAGTCAATTTCCAGCATCTTTTCGCTGTGAACCTGGCCGCCTTTTTCGTCCACCAATGTCGTGATTAACTTTTTGGTTTTCACGTCGAAGACTTCCCCTGTAGAAGGATAGGCATATTTGCCATCCAAGCTGAACGTTACCCAACCGGGCTGTTCGCGCACCGGCAAACTGGCAATTTGCTTCGGCGGCATAACGGTGTTGTCGAAGACATGAATTCGTTGGTTGAAGGCATCGGCAATCCAGACTTCTTTTTCGTCCGGCGTCAGGCCTACGCCGTGACTTGGGCAGCCGTGACGTTTGGTCGGGCCTTTTTGAAAACCGGAAACTTCAACACGAGCCAGCATTTTGCCCGTGCGAATGTCGCCGATTTCAAATCCCAGCAAATCGTTGACGTTCACATACGCCAACGTCTGCGCTCCATTGATCGTAAATGGGCGAATGACGTTGCTGAAGGGGCCCACGGTTTTGGTAATTTCGTGTTTGCTGGTGTCGGAGATGTTCAGGATCGGCGATTTAAGACCGGCCAGATAAGCCCATTTGCCGTCCAAACCGACAATCGTATTGTGCGCGCCGGATTTAGGAATCAGCTTTTTGATGATGTCGCCGTTTGCAGCATCCAACACATGCCAGTGATCTTTTTCCAGCGAAGGCATGTAGATAAATTTGCCGTTCGGATCTATTGCCATCCGGTCGGTTCCGCCTTCATACGGCTTTTCCCACAGAATTTTTTCGCTCAGCAGATCAATGCACTGCAAGGTTTCCGTTGTGCTGATATACACGCGGTTGGTTTTGGCGTTGGCGACGATGCCTTTGACATTGAGCGGTTTGCCTTCCTTGTCGAAACCGGAAGTCTTGATGCGCTTGAGCAGCTTGTGGCCGTCATCAATGTCGAATACCAACAATCCGTGCCCGCCAAACTCCAGGTAATTGCGAATGCCGGGCGTAGCCACGTAAAGCAAATGACGTTCGCCAGATTTTCCCTCGCTGACTGCGACAGGCCAAGCAAATGCGAATGTCAACAAAATGGTCAGAGACACAAAACAGAGTTTTTGAAGCTTCGTCGAGGCGAAAGGCATGTTGACCTCCTTAAGTCATTCTTCTTTCAGCAAACCAATTTGAGGATGCGAGTCGGATTCAAATTCTTCTTCCGGTAGAAACTGCACGCGTTCGTAAATTTCAGCCAGCGGCAACACACAATCAATGGATGGCAAAGGAACACTTTCAGACAATCCTTTGTGCGCGGTGTAAAGCCACTGCCCACCAGATTGCCGTTCAAAATGTTCAACCAACGGTTTGTCCTGAGAAATCAGCAGGAAGTCCGTCAGTGATTCGATTTGCTGATAAGCCAGAAACTTGACGCTACGGTCGTATTTTTCAGTCGAAGGCGAAAGGACTTCTATGATGACTTTGGGATTGGTCAGCACATCTTGCTTATCGTCATGAAATAAAGGTTTGCCACAAACCACTGACAAATCCGGGTAACAGAACTTGCCAGCCCCGCGAATGCCAACTTTCATATTGGGTGAAAAAGCTTCACAGGACTTTCCTTTTAATTGATTGCTGACAATCGCGGACAGGCTGATGCAGGCGCGACTGTGGCTAAGACTTTCGCCCGCCATCAGATAAATTCGCCCGTTGTCGTATTCGTGCCGCTCTTCGGCTTCGCGCTCGCGGCGCAGATACTCCTCCACCGAAACAAACAATTTAGACTGCGGCGTTGCCATTCTTCCACCTCCGAAAATGGTTTTGTGCTGGAGCAAAGCCATTGTAATCAGGCTGTCAGTTTTTGTCAGTCCGCAGAAAACAAATGGGCTGGCGCAATAAAACGCCAGCCCATTGAAGTTGGAAATGGAAACAACTTTAGAAGTTGATTCTTGCCATAATCTGGCCGCTGCGCTCTCCAGTGCGTGGGCCAGTCGGGATGCCAAAGTTGTTTACGGGAGTAAACACGCCTTGCGCATTCAACGTGCCGGTGGCCGGACGGAATGGAGTTCCGCCAAATCCGAAGTTCGTGCGATTGAAGACGTTGAAGAATTCCGCACGGATTTCAAAGTTTACGGTTTCAGAAATTCGGGTCCGTTTGATAAAGCCCATGCTATCGCTATACAGGTTCGGATTACGAAGCTCGTTCAAGTATGTCGGCGAATTGCCAAGTTCGAACGCCCCCGGAATCGTGTAGAAATCGTTGTTCAACCAGTTGGTCGAAACTGAACGATCAAACACACCACCGGCCAAACCTTTGCGCGGGTCAAGGTCCTGGCGGTCAATACCGCTTTGAATCGCTTTTCCAGGAATGATGCTGACCCGTTTGCGGCCATAGGCAAATCCCCATTGCGGGTAAGTGAATGTCTGCGCGTTGAGCAGAATCAATGCGCCCGATGAATAAGCGCCGACAAACGAAACCGTCCATCCGCCAATGACGCGGTCCATATATTTGTTGCTATTCAGGAATTTCTTCCCTTTTCCAAATGGCAGATCATAGGTGGCCACGACATTCATAATCCACGGATAATCCGTGTACTGATAGCTCTTTTCCAATTCCAGAATGCGATCTTTGGAATTCAGAGAGAGCGATTTGTCGGTCTTCGGGTTGCGGTTGTTGGAATCGCCACCGGTTTGTGAGCCGGAAGCGTTGGTCAGGGATTTCGACCGGGTGTAGTTCACTTCGGTGAAGAAATCGCCAAAACGACGATCCAGTTTCAACTGCAAAGAGTCGTACCAGGAACTGCCGACCGGATTGTATTCGTCACCAATCGGGCCATTGATATGCGGATACGGACGCAGCGCGCGAGCCAGCGTTGCGCCGGAAGTTGTGCTGGATTTGCCCCAATCGGCGATGAAGTTTGCGTAAGGAGCTTTGTAACCCGCTGCGACAACTGCCGGATCATCAATGTATTTGAACAGTAGATCGCCCAGCGAGTAATACTTCGCGTCCAGCAGGTTCAGCGAGAAGTGATTCGCCGAAAGCCGTGTGCCGCGATTGCCAATATAGGCAGCTTCGGCCACGAACTTCCAGGGCAATTCGCGCTGGAATCCGATGCTCCAGTTTTGGAAACGCGGCGCGGTGCCGGATTTCGGATTGATGTAGTAAATGTCATCAGCCGCATTGCCTGCTGAAGGATTGACCACTCCGGGCGGAATGAAGTTGGGTGTCGGCTGAAAACCATTGTCCCATTGCAAACCACCAACGCCATCCGCAACGGTGGCAAAACCTGTCGCACAACGCAGACAGAATCCTCCCATCAAACCGTTACCAGCGGCGTAATACATTCCGTATCCAACGCGCATGACGGTTTTCTGATCAATTGACCATGCAAAACCTGCACGCGGGCCGTACGAAGAGTAATCAATCTTTCCGAAACGATCCTGGCCGTTGCATCCCTGGCAATCGCCCAGAAATGCCAACGCGCCTTTCAAGCCGGAACGTGGATCGGTAATGTTCGGATCGAAGGACGTAAATGAACCGATTGGATCGGTTTGACGCGGCGTCGGGATTTCATAACGGAATCCCAGGTTGATTGTCAGATTCGGGCGAATGCGCCAATCGGTTTGGGCGTAAGCCGCGTTGTAACCGAACTTGGCCGAAATGCCCTGGCCATTGAATGTGCGCGAAGAAGTGTTGACCAACCCAAGAAGGAAGCTGGCAAAGGGGTCGCCGCCGCCGCCGTTTAACGCCGTCTGGTTGGCAGCAAAGTTGAATACGCCCTGAACGCCTGCATCATCGAATGCGCCGGAAGGCAGTTTCTCGCCGGTTGTGCGCATCCAGCGTTTATCAACACCGAATTTCCAATTGAACTTGCCTTTGACCCAGCTCACATCAGCAGCGAAGTGGTCTGTGTTATTGAATTGCGAACCATTGGTCTTGGTTCCGTTGGTATCAGCCAGCGCTTGATAAACCCCGGCGAAATTCACGACCGGAAAGGCGTCCGTGCCGGATTCTTGCACACCTTTCAATCCCAACCGTTGCGGCCAGCCCTGGCCGACGCTCTGGTTTTCAAAATACGCACGCAACTTGGTGATTCCATACGACACGTGCAAGTTCATTGTTGGCGTGATGATGTAGTCATAATTAAAGCGCGCAAAAATCGGCTTATTCGGGCTGAAGGCGTTACCGCCAGCCCCCAGCAACGGCGAAGGCAACGGGCCATTCACGACACTGCCGATGTACTGCTTGCTGAAATAACCGCTGACCAGATGGCGCTGCGTGATGTTGTGGTTGATCTTCAGACTCCACGAATCCTGTTTGTTTACGCTGCTGGTTGTTTGCAGATAGTTCTGGACAATACCGCTGTTGGTTGGCAACGGAATCAACGGCAGGATGTTTTTGGAAACGGAACTGAAACGATTGGCCGGAATGATATTCCCGGCAAAGGGCTGTCTGGTGACAGGATCGTAAATGATTCTGCTGGGCAGATATTCTGAAAAATCGCCTTGGCGCATTTTCACCGTCGGCAGCGTAATAAAGCTGGACGTTGCACTGGCGCGTCGAAAGTTATCAGTGGTGAAATGAAAGAAGGAACGAGTCTTGTCTTCGTTATAACCGCCGATTGGGCCGAAAATCTTTTTCGGCAGATAGATCGGGCCGCCGATGCTGCCACCGTAGTTGTTGCCGTGGAACGGCGTCTTGCGAAACACAGGGTTGGCCGCTGTCGAACTGGCTTTGCCCGCCCACGAAGCAGCATTCAGCGCGCTGCTGGTGTGAAAATCGAAACCGCTTCCGTGAAATTGGCTGCCGCCGGATTTGGTAACAAAAGATTCAATACCCCCACCGGTTCGTCCGTATTCAGCCGCAAAAGTATTGGTGATCAAACGAAATTCGCCGATCGAATCGAAAGCGGGCAATCCGTTGAAAGCCACGCCGCCGGATTCGGGGTTGGTCATGCCTGCGCCATCCACCAGAATTTCTTTGGAACGGCGTGCGCCGCCGGAAATTCCGCCTTCTGCGCCAGCGCCATTCGTTACGCCAGGTTGCAAACCAATAAAGGCTTCGATGTTGCGAAGTCCGCCAGCGGAAACCGGCGCATCATTGAAAAGTTTTGGTGAAAAACTGACGCCGATTTCTGTTGTGGTTGATTGCAGTTGCGGGCCATCGGCAGTCACCGTCACTGAATCGGAAATGTTTCCTGTTTCCAGCTTCGCATCGGCGACGGAACGGACTCCGACCGAAATGACAATGCCGCTAACGGTCAGCTTTTTGAAGCCCTGGGCTTCAACCATAATTTTGTATTCGCCGACTTCCAAAAGCGGCAACACATACAAACCTTCACTGGTGGCCGTCGTTTCGATAGCGCGACCTGATCTTACGTGTGTAGCAGTTACTTTGGCTTTGGCCACAGCACCGCCGTTGGAATCGCTGATCGTGCCGGTCAACGATCCGCCTGTCACCTGGGCAATGGCCAAGCCGCCTGCCAAAATCAGCAGGCTAAAAAGACATATTGTCTGGCGAATGGTTTTCATTACATCACCTCGTCCTGTTAGATGTTGGGATTGGACTCACGGCAATCGGAAGGATCGCCGCTGTTTATAAAGTGCTTCTTCAGCCCAGCTAGCCAGTGTAAGCCCCAGCTTTTTCTTGTTTTAATTGCAGAAAGTGTTGTTATTGTGGCGCAGAGAGTAGTCTTCGACTGAAACTGTGTCAAGCCACCATTGTCTGACCAAAAGAGAACCTAATCACCAGAAAAACTATGATTGTTATCTGATTCGCGCAGAATCTTCCCAGAACCGCCATTTCGCCAATCCGGTTCGTGCCGGAGCGCCGTCCAGTTGCAACCCAAATGAGTTCGGTTTGGCTTCGAGCAAAGTTTGGTTGCGGAACATAATTTTGGTCATGGTCGCGGCTGAGTACGAGACTTCGTTCGCTTTGACTCGGGCAAACAGGTACGAAGCATCTGTTTCAAACTCGCCGTACTTCACCTTGCCAAGCGAGTATTGATAGCGCGGTCCAACCTGTTCCCGCGCCAAATCCATTTCCAGATCAAGCTTGATGCAGATGACGGATTTCTCAGCCCCATCAGTGAACTCCAAGCCGATGGCTTTTCCGGCTTTGTCTACGTCCAGTAAACGAAACTGCTTTGTCTGAGCGCGAACGTCCTCACCAGCGTCATGAGGGATCAGGACCGTTACGAAGTATTCGTAATCTCCAGCTTTATAAAGGCTTGAGACAGTCTGATAAATCGAGGTTTCGTCCTGGTAATGGCGCGAAATTGGAAACGTCCCGATCTGTTTGCCGAATGTGTTTTCGGGAAAATGCACCAATAGGCGTTTGTTTATGGGCAAAGGGTCTACGTAAATCTTATCTACACCCGTATCGAACGTTTGCTTGTCCTGACTGTGAATCTGTCGCGTATGCCACAGGTTCGTGAAGGTGAAGTAATCGTTTCTGAGCGCCTTGATGCCATCAACAACGACAAAAAAGTTTTTCTCTTTGACCCAGGTGATGACGCGATCCCATTCGTAGCCGAGCGCGTCGTCAATGACGCGCGTGCGGCTGACATCCACATCGCGAAACTTCAGGAAATCAATTTTCTGCGTACGCACAGGACGATAGTTGCCAGAGCCCCGAATAAATTCGTACACGTCCTGCGTTTTGTCGCGTTTGTCTTTGCGAACCACGACGCGGTTGTGGAAGTAATCGGCTCGCCAGGCGCCGTATGGTCCGCTGGGCAAATCCGGGCGATAGCCTCCGTCGTGAAGCAATACGGAACCGCCACTCATCAATAAAGCAATTGAATTTTCGTCGGCGTGGCCGTGGTGCATCTTCTCTTCTTCAACCGAAAGCGTCTGCCGTAGAAAATCACGCCCAAGCCTGCCGCCATCGCCTTCGTCGCGGTAATTCAACAGCATCATTGTGCTGTCCGGCTGCCAACCGTTGCGGAAAACGACTTTCTTGCCGATCAAATCATCCAGCGCGTCGCCGCTCAAATTTGTCGGAGCCTGCGGCTTGACCGAGTCATCCGCCCACCGATGTGCATCGGTGAACGCCGAACCTACGCCAGCGCCAATATTCACTTTGGCGAGGTCTGTGATGTTTGAAGCTTTAGCCGAACGCTCTAGCGCGCGTTTGGTCAATTGCTCCGCCAGAAATTTGTATTGCGGATTGCGGTACACTGCGGCAGCTTTTTCATACACCGGCACGAAGCGTTCCCAGCCGCCGTTCCAGTGCGCGTCACCAAAATCGGCGATGTTTCCGTGCGGCGTCAGCAACTGGACATAATAATCCAGGTAATACTTGACCATCGGCGATTGCAGCACATCGTCGCGTTTGGAAACATCGGCATACGAAAACACTGAATACAGCCAAATGCCGTGATAGCCGGTGGCGTCTTCGATTTCCCATTGCTTCATGCTGTCACTGGCCAGCGTTTCGCCAAGCTGTTTCCACCGCGCGGCATGTGGATGATTGGCCAGCGCTGTTGCGCCGTAAGCCAGACTTTCCGCGCGCAACATCGCCCGGTTGTGAGCGCCCCATTCCGGAAAGCGGAAAATGAAATCCAGGCTGAAAGCCAGCGCGTCTTCGATTTTGGCTTTGGATTTGGCGTCCAGCACACCGCTTTCGCGGATACGCATGTACGACCGTGCATACGGGGGCATGATGAAAAAGTTGGAAATAGCCGGAACGCCTTCGGAGTATTCGACACGCTTGGCCTGCATTTCCTTCGGGTAGATTTCGCGCAAATCGCCGTAGCCCGCCAGAATGTCGCGGGCCTTTTCCGCATACGAACGATCTTTGGTTTCCTGATAAAGGTAGCCAAGCAAATCCGCCAGATAGATCGGCCCGCCAGGCGAATCGTAGCCCCACAGTTCGTGATGGTTGGGAGCCTTTTTCCAGCGTTCGATGCTCGGTTGATAATCTGCCCAGCCCGCATCGGCAGCGATTTTGATCCAGTTTAGGTAATCCTTTTTGAGCGTCTGCCCTTTCGAAGAAACAGCAAGCAACAGCAAGCAGGTTGATGACAGAAGTAATTTGCGAGAGAAAACGATCAGAGTTTGAAAGTACATGTTGAGACTCAGAGATAAATTTGAGTCAGTACCGCGACCGGTAGGGAGCGCCCATCCTTAATCATTCGCTCCCTACCGGTCGCGGTACTGACTTATCGGGCTAACAACGCTGGTTTCAGCGTCCAGGCTTGCAACTTGGCAAGCTCCATCAGTTTCGGCGCGTGAAAGCCTTCCGGAAAAATTACCCAGCCCCATAGCGGGGTCGAATCCTCGGCGACATATTGATCAGCAACGAAAAGGCCTTGCCGCAAAGCAACGGTCAAATTTCCGTCGTAGCTTCTCCAGCTTTCAATGACAGCGCCAAGCGTCGCCAGGTAATCCTGCGGCGAAAAGCTCTGCGCGCCAATCCAGACTTCGTCGGGGATTCGCCCGTGCGTCTGAATGAATCGCGCAACATCGCGCACCGTTTCGGAAAACTCGACCAGGCGAACCGTCGTTGGCTTATTGCCGCCAACTGATGTCGAAAACGTTCTTGCGGGACCATAAAGCAATTTCAGCTTCAGCGGCTGTTTTTTGCCGTCCAGCAACGAAAGATAGGCTTCCGTCAGCAAAGCGAAACTATCCGCTGCCGATAACGCAAGACCGTTCATCTGCTGAAAGCTGATTTCTTTCTGCACGGATTGCGCGATGGCAACAATCTCTTTTTGCGTGAAGTTGAAGCCTAGCGCGCGATCTTGGTAAAACTTCATCAGTTCAGCGCAATGAACAAATTGAACGCCCGGCTGTTTTTGCATGAACTGGACGTATTGTTCGAAGTCGCGGTAATTGCGTTCGATTTCTTCGGCGGTTTGCATTGGCGGCAGCTTCCATTCGCTGCGTGGAGGGTTTGCTCCTCGCCGAAAATTGACGCCATCCCAGAATTCCCGATGAACGAATTCGCACGGGTGATAAACAATGCTGATCGTTCCGCCGCCGCGTTGCCACAGTTTTTCGGCAGCTTGCTGAAACTTCGTTTGCGCCGTTGACAGATTGTCCTGCTTGCCCAAATCCATGCGCGTCAAGTTCGAACCCATTTTGAAAACATTCAGCATGCCACCGTAATAAAACGGTTGCTCAGCGATGCCGACGTGGCTGGAATCGTCCAAATACATCGAAACGCCCATCTTTTTCAGCGCTGGATGACTCTGCGGTCCCCAGGAACTTCCAGGCTGACCGTAGCAAATTGGTGTCACGCCAAAGATACGTTCGATGTCGCGTACGCCTTGCACTTCGCGGCGATAAAACTCGGCAATGCCATCTTCCCAACCGGCATTTTGCAGATACACGGCTGGCGTGGGCTGACCGCTATGCAAGTTGGCGTGATAGCCGATCTCGTGTTTTTTCAGCGCAGCGATGACGTCTTTGCGGCCACGCTGTTCCAACACACGAGCCTTTTCGCCGACGATCTTGAAGGTAGCTTTGACGCCCATCCGCGTCAGCATCTCAGCAATACGCTTCGCGGCGTCATCGCTTTGCGGCAGGATGTAATCTTCCGTATCGAACCACAGCGTGACGTAAATTGGCGCGGCAGATTGGGAAGCGGCCTGCTTCCCTGCTGACAGAATCCCAACCAGCAGCACAACCAACAGCAGGAGAGTTCGTCTGTGCATTTAGCCCTCACTTTTTGGAGTGCTACGCCTTTGGCGTAGCTTTAGAAGTCTTTATCGCCAGAAAAGCTTTTCTCCCGAAGGACTACCAAAGCTGCGCCAAAGGCGGCAGCACTCCATAGACAGTCATCGCCCTAAAAACAGATCGCGGCCCGCCACCAGCGCAGCGATCTTGCGGTCGGCGATGGAGCGTTTGTTCATCCAGAAACCACAATCCGGATTGACCCATTTGATTCTCCCTTCACCGACAATTTTTGCGGCGGTTTCAATCCTGTTGGCAATTTCTTCCGGCGATTCGACCGTGTTGACCTTGATGTCAATCACGCCAAGGCCAATGCCGATGCGCGGGTCGAGTTCGTCTTTGAAATATTGCAATTCGTCGTAGCCGCGAAACGCCATTTCCAGCAGCACGTGGTCGCAATGCAGCCGATTGATAAAGCCAATCAGTTTTTGCCAGGTTCCGCGCTGAATGGATTGGCCGCCGTAATTGCCGAAACACATATGAACGCCTTTTTCTTTGGCTTGCGTGGCGGCATCAAGCACAACGTTAATTGCGGCGGCTGCCCATTCGGCTTCGTCTGCGTGTCCAGTGATATTGGCTTCGTCCACTTGAATCACTTCGCTGTCAATTTCGGCGACTTGCCGCGCTAGTGCCTGTCCAATCGCCAGCGCCAGATCGGGTAAATTACCGTAATGATGATCCATCAGGGTTTTGCAAAGCATGTGCGGGCCAGTCAGCGTGAATTTCATCGGATGCTTGGTGCAGGCGCGGGCGCGGCGGTAATCTTCGCCCAGGCTCAGCGTGCCTTCACCGATGACGCCTTCGACCACACCAGCGGGCGCGGCGCGGAAGCCCATGCCTTCCAATTTGCGAAACTCTTCCACGTCGCTGCGCGTCACACGCGAACGAATGCCGTCCATCGGGCGAATAAAATACTCAATCATTCCATTGGTATCGGGATGATTGACATCCCAACGATACAGTTCGCCATCAGCGATGACATCAATGCCTGCCAGTTCCTGAATCTTGAAAACCACCTTGGTTGCGTCAATTAAAGCCTGCTGGCTGGGCAGCGCAATCAGCCATTCAGGCACCGGGTAAGAACCGACAACAGTAGTGCGTATTGCAGGTGCGGTCACGAATTTCTCCTTTTTCCCACCAAGCCACATGAAGGAACACGAAGATGGACGCGAAGTCAGCTCTGTTATTCGTGCTGTTTCGTGTGACTTTGTGGACGAATGTATGTCTTGAAAGTGGCGCGAGTATAGCAACGAGTCCGAGTCATGCAAGCCGCTGGGCAGTCGGGCGAATTTCCCGTAAGATGCGCGCCACATTTCGTACGTATCTTCATTCAAAATCAGTACCGTGACCGGTAGGGAGCAAGTACCCGAAAATGCTCAATCCTGACAACCGCGCTCCCTACCGGTCGCGGTACTGACTCAGATCAAAGGAAACCGAATGGCTGAATCTTTATCGCCTCTTGGCTTGCTGATGGCGGGATCAACTTCGATCAGCAACGTCGTCAAAGACATCTCTGCAAAAAAGGTCGTTGACCACCACGAACTGTTTGCCTCTACGTTTTGGATTCGGCTGTTTGCCGGGTTGACGTTTTTGCTGGCGTTGGGCTGGCGCGTGATGAGCGGAAACGCTCCGCACTTTCGCAACGACGGCGGGGAATACTTTGGAATTGATGGATTACTGCTAGGCCCCTGGGCAACCTACCTGACGTATCTAACGATTGAAGTTTTGCTGGTTGCTGGTTCGACGCTGCTGTATTTCCGAGCCATGCAGGTGACTCCAATTTCGCTTTGCATGCCGTATATTTCCTTCACGCCAGTCTTTTTGATTGTCACCGGCTGGTATGTGAACGGCGAAGGCATTTCGGTTGAAAAAGGCGTTGGCGTGGTGTTGATTTTCGTTGGTTCGATTGCCATGCACCGCTTGCTGTTTTCAAACGGCTGGCTGGAACCGATCAAAGCCATCTGGCGCGAACGCGGTTGTTTTTACATGCTGGTGGTTGCCCTGGTAAACGCCATCACCAATCCAATTGATGCCCGGTTGGTGCGTATGACTGACGCTTTTGTCCAGGCAGCGGCGTTTGGATTGGGGATGGTCGTCTTTTTCACCGTGTTGCTGCTTGCTAGCAAAGCCGACGCCGGAAAAGTCATTCGCTCGGTTCCGTTTTGGGTCGTGCTGGCCGGCGTGCTGGAAGCGGTCGCGTTGATCTTCCAGCTGTCTTCGCACAATTACATCGCGGTCGTGTACACCATCAGCATCAAACGCGCCGGAATCATTTTGGTGATTTTGCTGGGCTGGCTGGTCTTCAAGGAAAAGAACATCGGCGATAAGCTGATTGCGGCTTCAGTCATGCTGGTTGGCGTCCTGATTATCTACTTGCCGATTTCGCTTATGCAGGCGTTGATGATTGCGGCGGTAGCACTTGCTGGAATGATGCTGGCGTTTTATCTGACCAGAGAGAAGAAGGAGAAAGCGGTTGAGCTGCCCTGAAGTAAATGAGCCAGGAGCTTTTTTCTTCACCGCAGAGGCGCAGAGAACGCAAAGGCTTCGCAGAGGTTTTTTCTCCGCGTTGCCTCTGCGGACGTTGCGCCTCTGCGGTGAAATTGGTTTGGCTGGATGCCTGGTTCTGATTCAATCAATTTGCCTGCTCACACTTCCCTGCTTTGCTCAAGAACAAGCCTCGCCGCCAACCCAGGAACCAGCAATTCAACCTGAGCCGAAACCTTCAAATTGGCAATGGTCATTTTCGATTCGCAACCGAACCGGGTTTCGCACTGACGAGCCGCGTGTCTTTCAAATGTCCCGCACCTTTCTCGACGCCAAAGGCATTTACAAAATCAGCGACGACTGGCGGCTGACGCTGGAAGGCCGCGCGCATTACGACCCGGTTGAACGATTGGGCTATCCCAAATCCGTTTGGATTGATCCGCGTCAGGTGTTACTGGACGGCAAAGTCAAAACGGTGGACTTGAAACTCGGCTTGCAGCAAGTCGTCTGGGGACAAGCCGATGGATTGCGCGTGCTGGATGTCATCAACCCGCTGGATTACCGCGAATTCATTCTGGAAGATTTTCTGGATTCGCGGCGTCCGCTGTGGATGGCGCGCGCCGACGTGCCGCTGGGGAAAACTGAAAACGGTTCGTTGCAATTGGTCTGGGTTCCCTATTTCGCGCCAGCGCGCTTGCCCGGAGCGGAAAACGAATTTGGATTGGGCAGCAGTTTCGGTTTGGGATTGATCGGCGAGGCGCAAAGCAACAATGACTTTCCGCCTTTCACAACCAGGATCGAACCGACCTCTCGCCCAGCGTATCAACTGAAAGCGTCACAAGGCGGCGCTCGTTACGCTCGCAGCCTGGGCAAATGGGATGTGACGGCAAATTACTTTTACGGATGGGAAGACACGCCGACCAGTTACGTGCGCGGGTTTGAGTTCAAACCGAACGATCCGGTGCCAACGGTGGTTTTCAAACCAAGCTTTGACCGCAAAGAAGTGTTTGGCGGAACTGCGGTAACCAACTTCGGCTCGGTGGTGTTGCGCATGGAAGCTGGCTGGAATCGCAACAAATCACAAGCGGTCACAGATGCTCCCATCAAGACCGGCTTTGAAAAGTTCGGCTTGCTTTCCAGCGTCGTCGGGCTGGATTGGTCGGCAAAAACCTGGCTATGGATCAGCGGACAATACTTTTTCCAGTCGGTGAACGCGCCGCAAAGCCGCTTGCTATTTCCGCGCAACAATCATCTGGCCTCGATTTACTTCCGAACGAACTTTCTGCGCGACACCCTCAGACCAGAGTTTTTCGTGCTGACAGGGCTGAATCAACAGCAATTCATGGTTCGTCCAAAGCTGACAAAAACCATCGGCGATCATTGGAGTCTTGGCGTCGGCGCGGATTTTCTTAGCGGCAAACAGACGAACATTTTCGGCTATTTCGATTCACGCGACCGAGTTGTCGTTGAGTTGAAATGGATGAAGTAACCTTTCTTTTTTGCCAGCCACGGGAAAATTGATTAAGCTGCCAGCGGCTTTCAAATTCCAAGTTACAACAGGCCTTACGATGAATTCACCGGTCACTCCAGTCATTCCCAAAGACGCGGCGGCGATGATTTTGCTGCGCGACCCTGACGACCCAAAAGTGTTTTGGGTCAAACGCGCGCGAACGCTGAAGTTTATGGGGCATTTCCACGCCTTCCCTGGTGGCCAACGAGACTCCGGCGACGCAGAAGTGCCGATTGAAAACGTTCCCAGTTCTGATGATGAAATGACCGGCGTCATGCGCGTTGCTGCCATTCGGGAAATTTTTGAAGAAACCGGCGTGCTGATCGCGTGCGGAGTGGAAAAGCTTTCGGCGGAGCGTCGCGCCCAGTTGCGCGCGGAATTAGCCGCTGACCAAGTCAGTTTCAAGGATTTGCTGGCAAACGAGGGGTTGACGCTGGACGCCAGCCTGCTCCAGGAAGTTCCGCGCTGGGTGACGCCCGTTCCTTCCCCGCGCCGGTTCGATGCCCGGTTTTTCTCTGCCTGGCTGCCCGAAGGCCAGGAAACGGAAATCATTCCCGGCGAATTGGAAGAAGGCGAATGGCTGCGTCCGGTTGAAGCGCTGCAAAAATGGATTGACGGTGACTGTTTGATCGTTACTCCGATCACCTCGGCAATGCATGCCTTGGCTGAAGGCATTGATGGATTCGCCGAACGAATGCTGAACGTGCCCCAATCCGAACGCGACCACTGGGAAAGCCGAGTTGAATTCCGAAAAGGATTTTTCCTGTGTTCGTTGCGAACGCCAACGATTCCGCCCGCCACGCATACGAATTGTTACATTGTCGGTGGCGATGAGCTGGTGGTGATTGATCCAGGTTCGCCTTATCCGGAAGAACAGGCCAAGCTGGACGCCGTCATCGAACGCTTTCTGGCGCACGGCCGCCGAGTCCGCGAAATCATCATCACGCATCTTCACCCGGACCACATCGGCGGAGTCGAGCATCTGGTGAAAAAGTTCAATCTGCCGGTGGCGACGCACCGCCTGACTGCCGAGGCAATTCAGGGCGAAGTTCATGTGGATCGTTTGATCGAAGACGACGAAGTCATTGAACTGGGCGAACAAGCTTCGGGGTTAACCTGGCGATTGCGCGCAATGTGGACGCCCGGTCACGCGCGTGGCCATTTGAGCTTTTATGAAGAACGCACCGGCACGTTGATCACCGGGGATTGTGTTGTAGGGTTTGGCACTGTCGTCATCGCTCCGCCCGAAGGAAATATGAAAGACTATCTGGATTCGCTGCAGCGGTATCTGGCATTGCCGAAACTGACGGCGTTGATGCCCGGTCACGGACCTGTACTGGCCGACACGCGCGGCAAAATCGAAGAGTACATTGCTCACCGGCTGGCGCGCGAAGAAATGATCGTCAACGCAATGGCCGCCGGCGCGCGAACTTCGGCGCAAATTGTCCAGTCTGTTTACACGGACACGCCTGCGGCGATGCATCAATTGGCCGAACTTTCCGTCCGCGCGCATCTGGAAAAATTGGTTGCCGATGGACGTGTCGTCGAAAGCGATAACGAATTTGCGCTACATCAAAACGGAATAAAGTAGACAGAATTTACAGGATTCAGCAGGATTGCCGATCATCATCTTCGATTGCCTCTTCATCCTGAAAAATCCTGCCCATCCTGTCTAAATTTTGCTTTCTCGATTTAGCAGTTTGAATGTTTACAACTTCAGCCCGAACCAAATGATTACTTTTTTGATTTCACTTGTGACGCTGCTGGCAGGCATTGCACTTGGGTTTGTCGTTCGCCAGCGCTGGGAAAACCGAAAGGCCGATGGATCCAATTTGCCCGAACAGGCTGGCGAATTAGGCCCGCTGTATAAACTCGCCGAATCGCTGCAAACCTATTTTGACCAAAGCGCCCATCCGAAAGATTTGCTGACGCATTCGGAATTCGAACGCGGCGTAAAAATGTTGCTGGCGGATAAATATTCAACCGGCGATTTATTGAATTACGTTGCCGGAACCAATGGCGTCATTAGCTGCATCGCTCTGGAAGCGTTGAATCGTCGCGACAAAGTCGAACTGGACATCTACGATCCCATCATCAACCTGCTGTCCAATTTCGGGTACTGGCAGTTGTATTTTGCATTTCGCGCACTTGCCAAACATTCAGACCGTCCCCTTGCGGCCCCAGTGATGGCGAGGGTCAATTTGGGCTGGCGACCTCCGAACGGAACGCAGATTCTGCGCGAATTCATCGAATCGCGCGTTGCTGCCGGTGAAAAACCTGAATTTGGAACCGATCTGAATCTGCTGACAGAAGAAAGCCAATTGGAAAATCTGGAATCGGCACTGCGGGAAATGGGCGAACCGCTCACGGGCAGGCTGCTGGAACAGGCGCAGCAATCCAGACTATCACAGTTTCTAAAGGGCATCGGCAGTATTTGGAACCGTGAGGAAGAGCAAAACCGCGAATTGCTGGTTGAGCACGATTACCTGGTCGAGCTGGTCGGCGCGGTGGAAAACTCACTGAAAAAACAAATTCCACGATCAGTATTGCTGGTCGGCGAATCCGGCGTCGGCAAAACGGCTGTGGTTCGCGCGCTCGCCCGAAAATTGCAAACTGAAGGATGGGTCATTTTCGAAGCCAGCGCCAACGAATTGATGGCCGGGCAAAGTTACATTGGCGAACTGGAAGGCCGCATTCAAACCATGCTGCGGCAATTGAGCAACCAGCGGAAAACCATCTGGTTTGTCCCGGCGTTTCAGGATTTGCTGTGGGCAGGCCAACATAAATATCAACAGGCAGGCATCCTGGACCAAATTTTTTCGCGCGTCGAAAGCGGCGAAATTATGTTGATCGGCGAAATCCAGCCTGCAGCATACGAACGTTTGCTGCAGGCCAAACCACGCGTCCGAACTGCACTGGAAACCATTCGAGTCAATGCGCTGAACGACGAAAAGACGATGGCGTTGGCGCGGCAATGGGTTGAACATTACAGTCCAAACGATGCGGGCACGCTGATTTCGAAACAAACGCTGGCGGAAGCCTTCCAATTATCGAAACAGTTTCTGGGCGAAAAGGCTTCACCTGGAAATTTGCTGCAATTCCTGGTGTTGACCCGCCAACGTCTGGCGGCGCTTTCGCCTGAAGGCGATTTCAAAATCACGCTCGACGAATTGCTGGTGACCCTGTCTCAGTTGACCGGGTTACCGCTGAGCATCCTGGACGACCGGCACGGATTGGACTTGGACGCGTTGCGCGAATACTTCCAGTCGCGCGTGCTTGGCCAGCCCGAAGCGATTGACTGCCTGGTGGAACGCGTAGCGATGATCAAAGCGGGCGTCACCGACCCGAAACGTCCGCAAGGCGTTTTCCTGTTCGCCGGCCCGACCGGAACCGGTAAAACCGAAATCGCCAAAACGTTGGCGCAATTTCTGTTCGGTTCAGAAGAGCGAATGATCCGCATTGACATGAGCGAACTGCAAACCGGCAGCGGACATGGTCGCATTATCGGCGAAATCGAAGAGATCGCTGGGCAAACCGCGCTGGTCAACCAGATTCGCCGCCAGCCGTTTTCGGTCATCTTGCTGGATGAGTTTGAAAAAGCCGACGCCAGCGTTTGGGACTTGTTTTTGCAGGTTTTCGACGACGGCCGCCTGACCGATCGCCGGGGCTATACAGCGGATTTTCGCCATTCGATCATCATTCTGACTTCCAACCTGGGGGCAGCAATTCCGCACGGGATGAGCGTCGGATTCAATTCGGATTCGGCGGGTTTCAGCCTGGCGATGGTCGAACGAACGATTGGGAAAACCTTCCGCCGCGAATTCGTCAACCGTCTGGATCGCGTGGTTGTGTTCCGTCCACTGAATCGCGGGGTGATGCGCGATTTGCTGAAGAAAGAATTGCGCGACGTCGTTCACCGCCGCGGCTTGAGAAACCGCGACTGGGCCGTCGAATGGGACGAATCGGCAATTGAGTTTTTGTTGGACAAAGGCTTCACGCCCGACCTGGGTGCGCGACCGTTGAAGCGTGCCATTGAACGGTATCTGCTGTCTCCATTGGCGATGAGCATCGTCAATCACCAGCTTCCCGACGGGGATCAGTTTCTGTTCGTTCGCAGCGACGGCAAAGAAATCCAGGTTGAGTTCATTGATCCGAATCCGCCAGAACAAACTTTGCCTGAAATTGCCGCTGGAACGGAAACTGAGTGCAATCTGGAAGAATTGGCGTTGGACGCCACCGGAACTCCAATCGAAGTCGAATTTCTAAAAGACGCTTTCGAACGACTGGTTGACGAAGTTGAATCCGAAGACTGGCAGGCAAAAAAGAATGCCGCGCTGATGCAAACGTCTGCCAAAGGATTCTGGAATTCGCCCTCGCGTTTTGGCGTGCTGGGATTGGTCGAATACATGGATCGCATCGAAGTCGGTTTGCGGTCCGGCGATTCCCTGCTGCGGCGCATTCTGGGTTCCGAACCGGAAAAACGAAAATTCTTTTCGGCGGATTTGATCAAACGATTAGCGCAGCAAATTTATCTCCTGGAAATTGCCTGCGACGATCTGGCTGACAACCGCCCGCGCGATGCTTTCTTGCAAATTGAAAGTGGACGCGACCCGGGGCTTGAACCAACGGAAAACGACGAGTTTGCCCGTCGGCTGGTCAGTATGTACGAGCAATGGGCGGCCAAACGAAAAATGAAGCTGGAAGTTATTGAGCAAACACCAGGCAACGACCGCCAGCCGATGCGCTGGCTGGCTACTGTGTCAGGCTATGGCGCATTTTCATTGCTGCTGCCCGAAGCCGGTTTCCACATCCTGGAAACGCCGCGCAAGGAAGGAAATTTTCACCGCTTCAAAGCCCGCGTCCGCGTCACCGCCACACCAGACGAGCCAACCGAAGCGCCGGACAAATTGGCAAAACTGGCGCGGGAATCGTTTGAGCGAATCGGCGACACCAAACTGGTCATCGTTCGACGTTACCGGGAACAACCTTCGCCGTTGGTGCGCGATAGCATCCGCAACTGGCGAACCGGCAAGCTTGAGCGAGTGTTTGGCGGTGATTTTGATCTGATTCGGTAGCCCAAAAAGAAATTGGCAGACAAGCGATTGAACTTCGCCTGTCTGCCAATTCGCTAACTTTTGCCGAAAACTATTTTACCTTCACATCAACCGAAGCTGATGTGTTTTCCCATTCCATCTTTAGCACTCCGCCCGTCAGCGAGATCGTGAATTGTTCGACGGTCGAAGCTGTTTTTCCGACTTTCATATCCGTTCGCCCAAGATCATCCGCTTCTTTGTAGCTGAAAGCGCCCCATTGTTTATCGGTCTTGTTGACGATCAGCTTCCAACCGGCTTCCGTCGGCAAGGTGAACAGCGAATAGCTGCCTTTCGGAACTGACAAACTGCCAATCATCAAATCGGCTTCCGTGGTCAGAATCGTCGCTTCATCCGCGCCAGTGCGCCAAACCTGGCCGTAAGGAACCAAGCTGCCTCCGACGGCTTTGCGCCCTTTTAGATAAGGCCGACCGTAAGTGATGGTAATCTTTTTGCCGCCGATGGTTGCTTCCACGGTTTCGTGCGGGCTGACTCGTTGGCGCTGCCAAGCCACGGCTGCCACGATCAAGACACACAAAATTGCCAGAACTGCGAATGCACGTTTCAGGTTCATTTCAAATTCTCCTTCTGAGTTGTAGTTGAAAGTTTGTTGCTACGAAATTTGTATCACATCTGCAAGCGATTTTCGCCTGGCCACAATTTCCGCCATCGCTCGCCGATTGGCGGCGGGCTTGCCTTCAAAATCATGCAGCAACTCCCAACCGTAAAACTGCGCTCGCAGCTCTCCGGGCTGAAGCAGAAACGCCGGATTCATCGGCTTCACTGCCGGATCATCATCCACCATTGCAATTACTGCTAACGCACAGCCGCCGAGTTTTACACCGGCGCTGATTGCCGGAAACAGGTTGCGCTGCAGGTAACAGCAATTGACGATCAAATCGTAATTATTGGGTTCGATGACGAATTCGCCGGTTTCCAGATCAGCGACGCGAGCATCAACCTGAATGCCAAGTTCTTTCGCCCGTTCAAGCAGGGTTTTGATGGCGACGTTGGAAGAATCAACGGCGGTGACTTGCCATCCGCGCTCAGCCAAATAAAGCGCATGCCGACCAACACCACAGGCCACATCGAGCGCTCGGCCAGGCTTGAGCTTCGCGGCGAATTCCACGACCAGCGGATGCGGTTTGTCGTTCAGATGTTCACCTTGTTTGTAGCGCTCGTCCCATTTCGTCATTCGCTTATTCTCCCAATCCCACACAACCGCAGCCATTTACAGCAATAGCGCCAGCGGCATCTTTTTCAAGCAGCAACTGGCGCTATTGAATTTTGATTGCGGATTATCATCGTGCGACCGGCGAGTTTCCGCAACTACAGACGTTTATGCTTCAGGTTCCGAACCTACAGGACAGCAGCGATATTCCTGCGATTTATCCAGCAACTCGATCTTCCGTTTCAGCAGTTCGTTCTCCAGACGTTTTCGTTCCAGATCAAGTTCGATCTCTTTCTGCAACGAAGGCTCGCAGATGTCGCAGTCGTCAAAACAGCCTTTGACGATGACGCCTGCCGTCGGCAAAGAGCTTTTTTGTTCGAAGGAGAAACTGGTTTTGGTCTCGTCGGTGACTTTGCCACCCACGCGATCAATCAGTTTGGCGGCGACCAGTCGCTCGTCAACCTGCTGCAAGGCTTTTTGCCGGACGGCTGCGGTCAAGGGCTCAGGAACAAAACCCGCCGCCGCAAGACCGGGCTGGAACGCCAGATTGGCCTGCAAATTCGTGTTTGCCGTCAACACTGTGTCGGCACGCTGATTCGCCAGGACACTGTTGCGTCCGATGGCTTCGACTTCCAGACGATCTTTGGCGGTCGCCAACACAGCGGTTGGAATCGCGCTGATGCCACCGCGCGAAGCAAACGAATTGTTGGTGACTTTGGTATCGGCTGCCGGATCAATCACTCTGCGTTCAATGGATTCGATGGTGAATTTCACCGTTTGCAGTTTGTTGATCTGATAGAAGAAAAACGTCACTGCGTGACAGCGATTCGGATTGGCGAATTCGCGCGAAGCGGATTCGAAATGATCCTGCGATTCGGTTTCGGTGTGCGTGCGGCTTTGGACTTCGCCGACCGAAACTGAGTTCGAAGCGCGAACCGCGATTTCCGAACGCCGATGTGATGATTGCGCATGCGAAGAAAGCTCGCGCAAAAAATCGCTGCTGGATTCGGCGCTGTACGATCCGCTGACGTCAACCGACGGCCCCGCGAAAAAGCTTTCGATTGCGCCGCTGGTTTCGGCGTGTCCCTGTGCGGAGCCTTTTGATTTGTTGGAAGCCCGCACCGAATCGCGTGAAGAAACATCGGACATAAAATCGCTCATGCTGGCCATGTACGAGCGTTCTTCCGAAGTCTGTTCGTTGCGATAACTGACCTTCGACGCGCTATCAAACGAAAAGCGCGTGCGTCTGTCTGTGGTGAACAGCTTGACCTTTTCGCCCGGCAACAGGGTGGTCGTGTAAACCACATCACCGAGCATCAACGGCCCAGGACATCGTTCCAGGCGAGCGTGAATAATCACTTCGACCTGAACATTCTGCCTGCGGTCGCCCGCTGGGACGGTTGTGTTGTGAATCTGGCGATAATGAAAATCCAGAACATCGCATACCCGATCCGGTTCGAGCGGTGGGCAGCAAGGGATCATTTGTTGACTGTCATGTTTATCATTGTCATGCATAGCTGAGTACTCCTTTCAATTCTGTGAATTGTTATGTTGACGTTTACGAATGAATAAATTGCCAGACGTGCGCAGGCAGGCGGTCCCCGCTGCGCACGTTCATGTTGTTAGGGAGACGATCAGGACTGAGGCGCAAGCACGAATGCCCGAACGGCCGAATCGTCATACCCGCTCAATCGCTCCCAGCCGTTGGTGGCCATGGCCGCGACGTACAGGTTTTCTGAAAAACCCGCCACCGGACAATCCGGGCTGCGCAGATTGTTGACTGAATCAATGATGGAAAACGGCGCGCCGGTGTTTGCATTGCCACTAGCGCTGGCAACGACAGGGCTAACGCCGCGCACGACTGCGAAGCTGTAGGTTGCAAATCCATTTGGATGCGAAGCTGTGTACGACATTGTCACCGTGTCGCTGTCCAGGTAATTCAACACACCGCAATCGTCGGCGGCCACACTACCATTCAGCAGCGGCGCGGCGATGCTAGCGTCGCAAACGTTGTTATCAATGTGCAGCGTCATGATGAAGCTGTTCAGCCCATCGCCGTCATCGTCCTGTACCAAACCCAGCGCGGCAGCATCTTCGGTAAAGATGGTTCCGGACAAATCGGTCGAAGTCGGCACCCGATATTTGATGCCTTTGGCCACGACGTTAACCAGCGCGCCAGCGCTGTCGAACAGATCAACTTTGAGTTGATACTTGCCAGCTTCGTCTGGCGGCGCAAAGGTGTTGGTTGGGAATTTGGCGTTGGTCAGGTCTTCACGCAGGTCTGGGAAACTATATTGGCCAACCGGAGCCAGCGCCGGAGGAATCTCAAACAGATTAGCCGTAGCACCAGCGACCTGTGGCCCCAGTGGCAAGACTTCCAGAATCAGATCGCCACCGACTTCGTGCGTGTAATGACGATGGCATTCATCCGTCAGCGGAGCGAAAGCTCCCGATGTGCCTTTTCGCCACGAAACCCGGTAAAACTTCACGTCCAGGTCGTCGCGCAGGCTGTTGTCGAATTCGATTCTGAGGCGCAGCAATCCACCGAACGGCGCTTCCCCATCGGTCAAACCGATATTTGTAGCGTTGGTCGTTCCCTGCAAAGTTTGGCCCGTGCCGCGAATCCGGCTGAGCGGGTGATTGCCGATGGCCATTACCAGCACCCAATTGTTCGGAGCAATAATCGGCGGACATGGCGGACAGGTTCTGGCCAGCGCATGCCTGGTAATCAGCGTGACCTCCGTTCCGCAGACGTAATTCCAGTGCGTGTAACAAGCAACCGGTTTGGGTTCGTAAATTGTGACGTCGAAAAATCCGAACAACCGCTGCTTGGCTTTGAAGTACAAATCCGGCGTGTCGTGATTCAGACAACCTCGGAAAAAGAATGTCTGGAAATGTCCGCATTCATCTGTTGTCGCTGTTGCTACCAACTGCTTCGTGACCAGAGCCGGAAACAGCCGGCACAAAATGGGTCGAACCAATTCTGCGTGATTGATCAGCATATTGCGCAAAACCGGCGTGCTGGCGGTTCGCGCCTGAAACTGCAAATCTGTCGCCCCGGAAAGCGTAATCATTTGCGCAGAGGCCGCCGGTTCGGCTGTTGCTGCATGGGCTGTCAAACTGGCAGCGCGCGCGCTCGGCGACAATCTGAAATCAGGAGCGGGATCAGGTCCTGGAACTGGAATCGGGCCGTCAAATGGTGGGAATGGCCCCGGCAGTTCAATTGGCGGATCCGGCAGCGGCGGCGGGTTGAGGATAAAGTCGCGTATGCGTTCAATTTCCAGATCGGGAAGTTTGGGAATCAGAATGAACAGCGGATCAACTTCGTAAACTTCGACGGTGGCGTTGCAAACTGGCAGATCAAGTGGGATTCCGCCGCTGGTGACTCGTTTGAGCAACGTGCCGCGCACAAAGCACAAGCCCAGCAGCCAGCATTTCCAAACACCGGGAATGATCTGAAAATCCAACGATGGCGACAGGTTTTGCGCGTCAATCCGTACGGATTTTTCCGCTGCGCCACGCCGCAACAAATCGTCCACGGTAAGCTCTTTCTCTTCGACATCGGGGCCGACCAGTATGCGCACGCGGCCTCCACCGTCAGCGACGCGAAGGCTCAAAGTCGCCGCTCCTTTTTCATCCAGCGATTTCCGCGCCAGCAATCGCCCGCCTGCGGCAAAGGCATATGCTGTTCCGCGAGGAACTTTTTCGGCTCCTTTTGATTCAAGCAAATTGGCAAAGACATTCAATCGAACGTCGCGTCCTTTGGATTCCTTCTGTGGCATGTTTTCTCCTTCTGAAATTCAAGGTTGGCTCAATACTCGAGCGTTGAGTTACGGGATGCTGAGACTCAGCGGACCGCGGCAGACGGTCGTATACGGGTGGAATTAGGGGGACGCTAAACGAACTTTAGCGAAGAGCATGCTCAGGGAGACGTGAGCCGGGTAAACGTAAATGCGCCCATTTGATCAGGCCAATTCGCAAACTGCTGCTATGGCAGATGGCCTGTGGCGCATTTGGATTTCAAGTTGAATCAAAGAGTTGTTGCCGTTGGCCGTCGGCAATCTTTTCTAACTTCTGTTCCCACGAAGGTTCTTGTTTGGCAATTAGCTGAGTTGTTTTCCTTGGAAAACGCGGCGGAGTATAGCCCACAAAAAATCCATTGCAAGACATTTTTGTGTTACCTGTCTCACAGCACTCTAAACCCAAGATTGGCCGCCGCTTCAGGAGCGGCGGACGTCACAACTGGTGCCGCCTGCGGCGGGAATGTAAGAGTTCAGCACGTAATCCATGACCATTCGGTCTGCGCTGAACCGCCAGCCGAGTGTCCGAATGGCGCGTTTCATGCGGGCAATCCAGTTTCTGGGCAAACCGTCGCGGTCGCGATTGTAATAGAGCGGAATGACTTCGTCGCGAAGCGTTTTGGCCAGTGCTTCGCCATCACGGGAATCGTGAATGTGGATTGAGGTATGTGTTTCGCCCATGCCGATCGCGAAACCATTCAGACCGTCGTAGGCTTCTGCCCACCAACCGTCCAGGATCGAAAGATTCAATCCACCATTGAGCACGACTTTCTGGCCGCTGGTTCCCGAAGCTTCAAGCGGCCTACGCGGATTGTTCAGCCACACGTCCACGCCTTGCACCAGATGGCGACCAAGGTTGATGTCGTAATCTTCGATAAACATGATCTTGCCCGCAAACCGCGGATCGCGCATCAATTGGGCGATTTGCTGCAGCACTTGTTTGCCGGGCTGGTCGTGCGGATGGGCTTTGCCAGCGAAGACGAATTGAATCGGCCTTTGCGCATCATTGACCAGGCTGGCAAGCGCTTCGATGTCCTGCAAAATCAGGTTGGCGCGTTTGTAGGTCGCAAAGCGGCGCGCAAAGCCAATGGTCAAAGCATCCAGGCTCAGAGACTTTTGCAGTTGTTTGACGAACTCCGGCGATTCACCGCGCTGCTTGGCGTAATGCGCGGCCCGCCGCCGAGCGGTTTCGATCAACTGGACTTTCAATGTCTGATGGGTTTCCCACAACTCGCCGTCGTCCACGTTTTCAATGGCTTCCCAAAATCCTGGTTTGCCACAACGAACGCGCCAGTCCGGGCCAAAATGACGGTCGTAGACTTGATGCATTTGCGGCGCCAGCCACGTCGGCACGTGAACGCCATTGGTAATGTGACCAATCGGCACGTCTTGTTCGGCTCTGCCTGGAAACAGTGGCGTCCACATTGCGCGCGATACCTGCCCGTGCAAAGAAGATACTGCGTTGGCACGGCGCGAAAGTTTCAGCGCCAGCACCGTCATGCAAAACTCGTCGTTGTGATTTTCTCGCCCAAGCGTCATCAATTGATCGTGACTCATCCCCAAGGCTTCAGCGAGCGGTCCCAGATGCTCTTCGATCAATTGCGAAGAAAATCGGTCGTGCCCAGCCGGAACCGGTGTATGCGTGGTAAACACAATTTGCGAAGCCACTCGGCGCATGGCTTCTTCCGCGCTAATGCCCTCCGTAATCATCCGTTGGCGAACCAGTTCCAGGCTGGCAAACGCACTGTGACCTTCGTTCAAATGCGCGACGCCGGGGGAAATGCCCAAGGCTTTCAGAGCGCGAACGCCGCCGACTCCCAGCAACAATTCCTGGCGAATACGTATGCGATTGTCGCCGCCATACAAACGTGCAGTCAGTTCGCGGTCTTCCGGCTGATTTCCGTCCACGTCGGAATCAAGTAGCAGGAGCGTGATTCTTCCAACAGCGATTTTCCATACGCGGGCAGCAATGGTGCCGGTGCGCGTTTCAATCGTCACGGTAACGGGTTCGCCGCTGGCAGTCAGAGCAGGTTGAATCGGCAGCAAGCGGCCGTCCACTTCGATGTAATCTTCCTGCTGCCAGCCTTCCAGATCCAGCCGCTGTTTGAAATAGCCTTGATCGTAAAACAGCCCGATGCCAACCAGAGGAATTCCCAAATCGGAAGCGCTTTTCAAATGATCGCCCGCCAAGATGCCAAGCCCGCCTGAATAGATTGGAATGGATTCGTGCAATCCAAATTCGGCGGAAAAATACGCCACCGGGCGCGCCCACAGCACACCAGCGTGCCGCGCTCCCCAGGTGTGTTTGGAATTCAGGTATTCCAGCATCCGCCGATAGGCGTAATTGATTCGGCTGTGCAGCGCCAACTGCGAAGCGCGCTCTTCCAGCTTATCAATCGGCATTTGCTCCAACAGCGCAATTGGGTTGTAGCCCAATTCGCGCCACAAAACCGGATCAAGTTCCCGGAACAGACTGGTCGTGTCGTCATCCCAACTCCACCACAAGTTTTTCGCCAGCATCTGCAAGCGTTGGTGAGCGGGCGCAACAAACTGGCCCAGAGCTCGAGCCTCGCTGACCACGGATGCCACCTGCGTTCCAGCCGTCGTCAACATTCTGACTTCATCCTGACCGAAAAGGCGTGGATCAGAAGTTTGCACAACCAGCACGCCTTGCAATAATCCCCGATCAATCAGTGGCACGCCCAGGAACGAGTGATAGGCGTCTTCCCCGGCTTCGGGAAAGTATTTGAAACGTGCATGTGTCGTGGCATCTTCAAAGACTTGCGGACGTAATTGCTCTGCTACCAGGCCGACCAGCCCCTCATTGAGCCGCATCCGCACACGGCCAATGCCTTCCTGCCTAAGCCCAACGGTTGCCGCCAGCACCAGTGTAGAGCGGTCAGGTTCCAACAAGTAAACCGAACACACATCCGTCGTGAATCGCTGTTGAATCAGCTTCACAATATTCGCCAGCGTTTCCGCCGGATTGCCGCTGTTTGAAACCAAGTGGCTGATTTCTTCCAGCGTCCACAGCAAAGAGCCTTCATAAGTTATTGCCGATTCTTCCATGTTCATTTTTTGCCTCTGAAGAGGTTCCTTTTATCGAATTAGTTGGATTGATAATTTTCGTGGTTGGGTTTTGAGAGCAAGTTTAACGCCAAATTTCAATCATGACCTAAATTGCTAGCAAAGCTTATAGATTAAAGCATTTTCCAGCATATCAAGGGCACAGTTTATCCTGCCAATTACCACAATTCTGTCAGGCATCTTTCAAAATTGTCAGCCACACCGACCCCGAAGTTTTCAAAGGATTCAATCTGGGTTTTCAACCGCAATCATCAGTTTCAGGCTTACAATCAAGGGCGGCAAATCATTGACCAGAATTTGCCAGAGAATGTCGAAATCCACAGAGTCATAACCGTGAATAAGCCGTTTGCGAAGGCTGACGATTTGCGGCCAGGGAATTTCGGGGTGGTTTTCACATTGCTCTTTGGGAACTCAGCCCGCTGCTTCTCCAACGACCTCAAGTAGACGTGTCAAAGCAAGATTCAGCATTCGGTCAGTGTCGAGCTCAGAGCGCGTTCGCCCTTGTGCCAGCGAAACTGCTTCTTCAGCGTGGCTCAGCATATGCCGCAAAGCAATAATCGGGTCACGCTTGCTCATACTGAGCCTCCGCTTCCAATTCAACCAGATGCCGAATTTCCGGGCTAAGGAATTGAGGAGTGTTTAGATCAACCTTGCGTCCCAATAAGCCCGAAAGCTCGGCTTCCAAAGTAAAGAACGCCAAGCCGGGAACGTGCCCCGGTTCAAATTCGACGAGAACATCCACATCGCTGTCAGGGCGAAAATCTTCGCGTAAGACGGAACCAAAAAACGCCAATCGGCGAATGTTGCTTCGGCGACAGAAGTCACTCAATTTGGATTTATCGAAGTTGATGCGAACCATGGTCATCCCTTTTCAGACTATTTTAGACAGTAAAATACCGCCCCAAAGCCGTCAACGGAAACTGATTTCGATACTGGTGGTAGTTGATATAAAAATGCCCCGGAAAACCCGTGCCTGTAAATTCAGCTTCCGGCCAACTGCCGTCGGAGTTTTGCTTGCTGAGCAAGTATTCAATTCCCCTTTTGACTGAATCGCTTTCAAAATCCCCCGCAGCCATCAGCCCCATCAACGCCCAAGCGGTTTGCGAAGGCGTGCTGGGACCTTTGCCGCGAAGCTCCGGCTTCTTGTACGAATCGCAAGTTTCGCCCCAGCCTCCGTCGGCATTTTGAACGCCGCGTAGCCAGGCGGCGGCTTGCGCGATGCGATCACAGTTCATGTCAAAACCGATATGCGGAGCGATGGAGCGCAAGCCAACCAACGCCAGATAGGTGCCATAAATATAGTTGACTCCCCAGCGTCCCCACCACGAACCGTCTTTCTCTTGAAGACTGAGCAAAAAGTTGATGGCGCGCTGTACGTCAGAATCGCGGTACAGCTTTTCGCCGTGCCTTGATTGCCAGTGCCCAAGCAATTCCAACACGCGTCCGGTCAGATCGGCGGTCGGCGGATCAATCATCGCTTTCAGATCGCCGTATGGCATCTGGTTCCAAAGATCGTTGGTGTTATCTATGTCGAATGCTGCCCAGCCGCCGACCTTGCATTGCATAGACATCACCCATTCGGTGGCGGCGCGGCAGGCTTCCAGCTTGTAGCCTTCATTTACCCGCTCCCTACCGGTCGCGGTACTGACTCCAAGCAAAGCCATGATCACTGCCGCTGTGTCGTCCACGTCGGGATAATAATCGTTGTAAAACTCGAAAGCCCATCCTGCGGGTTTGCCTTTGCGATTGTAGACAGCCCAGTCGCCATAGCGAAAAATCTGTTTGGTCAACAGCCATTCGCCAGCGGCTTTGATGCGCGAATCGGTCGGCGAAACTCCGGAATCCAGCAGCGCCGTTAATCCAAGCGCCGTGTCCCAGGTCGGCGAAATGCAAGGTTGCAAGCGCAAATACTGCGGCAATTCGGAGTCGCTCATTGCACCTTCTTCGATGCAAAACCGGTCGAGCGCATCCAGACCGCGTTTAATGTACGGATGTTCTGCCGAATACCCAAGCGCGTGAAACATCAGAATCGAATTCAACATTGCCGGAACGATCCCAGCCCAATCGCCGGAGGTGTCTTGCCGTTCAATCACCCAGCGCTCGGCGGCTTCGATTCCCGCCTGGCGAAAAGGAACGATGCCAAGCTGATCCAGCAGCTTCAACGTTTGGTCTGCCGCCAGAAAAAGACTTCCAATCGTAGTGCCATCATTGTTTTTCAATCCGGTGTCAGCAGTTGCCTGGCCGCCCTCGGTGAACAACTCTTCGGCATAAATTCCCAGGTCGTAAACGGGCTTCTTATCAATCACGACCAGCAGCGGAACGGTCGAAGAGCGCGCCCAGCTTGCCATTGAATACACATTGAACGGAAACCACGTGGGCAAAAACATAAACCACGGCGGCAAGGTGGGAATTCCGCTCCACGGATAAGCCCCAAACAAAGCCAGATGCAGCTTGGTAAAGACGCGAGCCTTTGTCAGCCCGCCGCGCTCAAGAACAAACTTGCGCGCTTGCTGCATCGGCAATTCATCTTCACCGTGCCCAGCCAGTTTCAGCGCGAAGTACGCTTCAATGGTCGTGCTGATTTCCCCGCCGTCGCCATAAAACAGCTCCCAGCCTCCATGCGAACATTGCTGGCGCAGCAGGTAGCGCGCCATTTGCTGAATCTGCGCCTCGCGGTCGCGTCCATTGCTGAAAGAATTTTTGGAGTTGGCATGAATCAAAATGCGATGAAGCATGATGTATTCCGCCGTCAGCGTGACATTGGCTTCCAGTTCCGCCCACCAAAATCCTTCCAGGTTTTGTTGTGCAAACAAATAACCTTGGGCGCGATTGATGGCATCAGCCAGACGCGGTTGTACGGTTTGTTGAATTGCTGTTTGCGGAATACTCATCGTGAAGACGGGGCAGGATACGGTGTCGGCGCAGACCTGGGGATTTCAGATCCGCTGGGAGGCGTGGCAGCTCTTGGAATTCCCGACCCACCTGCTGCTGGCGGGATTGAGCCGCTTGCTGGTGGTATTGCGGTTGGAACTACATCAGAAGTCCTAAGCATGTAATTAACCATCAACGGAGTATCTTCGCTGAAATTTTTCAATCCACCTCGGATGCGATTCGCGCGGAGATAAATATTGGTAATGCTGTCCGCAATCGGAGCAAAAGTTGAGCTTTTGGACCTTACACCGAATGATTCGCGCGCCCTGACATCCACGGCTGGGCCGGCGGCAATCTGCGCTTTCAATGCTTCCGTATCCTGCACATCACTTTTGGCCAGAAAATCCAACACCTTCAACCCGTGTAAATAGCCGGAATACCGAACATAAGGTTCGGTGGATTTGATGCAAACCACAAACGCAATGAAGTTGGCTTCATCTTCGCGGGCAAATCCGCGCTGGTGGGCTTTGGCGTGGGCAATGGCAAACGGCAGATCGCAATCCAGCAGTTTTTCGTTGTAAGTGGCTTCTCCGGTGAAAGGAATGTAAACGGCCCGTATGTCCAGCCAGGTTGCCACAGTGGAAAAGATTAGCGGTTTCGGATTGCTGAAGCCGCCCTGACTGGCCGTGCCAAGAGAAGTTTCGAGCTGGAACGAATTCTCAATCGCCTGAAATAAACCTTGCTGGCCAATTGTCATCATGCTGGTTCCAGTGGCAGTGGCGACTTCGCGCGTGGAATAGTTTCGATTGATGCCTTCAACAATTCGCCTGCCAACTTCGATTGCTTCCTGCCGGCCTTCGGCGCGAAGATCCAGATTCATGCGATCTTCGATGGGCTGGCGCTGGTAATTCAGCCCCCACATCAGCAGAAATGCCGCAAAGGAAAACGTAAACAACCAGGCCAATTGCAGAACCAGCACTTTCAACACATCCAGCAAACTGGTTTCCCGCCGAAACGAACGTCCCAGATACCATAACGTAAAACCGATGTACCAAAGAATGATGCAAACCAGCAGGATTTCGCCAATTGGTTTCGGAGAGTATTTGTTCGCCGCCGACAACCATCGCACCAGATAGTAATAGGCAGTCTGGCTGTAAAGCGATTCGACGGTTTCAGGCGCCAGACTGGCGACCGTCTGCACGGCAAACGCCATAATCAGCCAGAACAGCGCGCGCCAGAAAATATATCTGGCTTGTACGTCTTCTACGCTGTCGCCTTCTTCAGCATCGTAATCGTCATCCACTGCCGAAACTTTCGGCGTGACGTTGGGCTTTAGGGGAACAAAAAACCTCATAGTTAAATCCTGGCTATGATCCTAAGATTACGGCGTCCACTTCGATTTCAATCAGCATCCGGTCATCAATTAGCCGCCGCACTTCCACCATCGTTGCGCAAGGTTTGATTTCGCGGAAAAATTCTCCGTGCGCGCGTCCGAACTCTTCCCAGCGGGCAATGTCCGTGACAAACATCCGGGTCCGCACGACGTCTTTCAATTCACCGCCGAGCGCCTTCAGCGCGCGTTCGATATTTTGAATCACCTGCACGGTTTGGGCGTAAGCATCGCCAACGCCGGCAATTTCCCCTTGCTCGTTTGTTGCCGTAGTTCCGGTGACAAAGATTTGATTCCCGATTCGGATTGCGCGCGAATAGCCGACAATCGGCTCCCATTTCGTTCCTGAAAAGTAATGCTGTTTTTGATCCATTGTTCAGTTGTTGGTGGTTTGAGTTTTGATCGGTCGCCGCCTGGCCGCAATCCGGTCAAACAGGCTGACAGGCAAAATCCGCATCAGTTTCATAAATGCCGATGCCGCCAGCGGGAAACGAATGACGCGGTCGCCCTGTTCCAGGCGGCGCAAAATCAAGCGGGCGGCTTCGTCGGCTTGCATCATAAACGGCATTTTGCCGAAACTTTCCGTCATCGGCGTCAAGACGTATCCCGGTTCGATGGTCACCAGTTGCACGCCTTGCGCTTTCAGTTCAACGCGCAAGCCATCGAACAAAGTTGAAAGTGCGGCTTTGGTTGCGCAATACCCCGCTGATCCGGGAAAGCCACGATCTCCGGCCAAGCTGGAAATTGCGGCAATGGTTCCGCTTCCCTGCCGCCGCATGACTGGCAGCAATTCTTCCAGGCAATAGGCCACGCCAAGCAAATTCGTTCGCAACAGGCGTTCAAGGCTTTCCGCTTTGAAGTTGGAAACATTCGTTGGCCCGCCAATGCCTGCGGAAAGAATTGCCAGATCAATTCGACCGAAACGAGTAATGGTTTCGGCAATCGCGTGTTTGACTTGCGCCTGGTCGCCGACATCACAGGACAGCGCGATGGCATCGCCGCCTTTTTGCCGCACCTCGCCGCATAAAGTTTCGAGCAATTCAGTTCGGCGCGCGGCCAAAGCCAGCACATAGTCTTTCGGCGCAAGCTCCTGCGCCAAAGCGTAACCAATTCCGCTGGAGGCTCCGGTGATAAAAACGACTTGTTTCATTTTGAAGTTAGTTGTGAGCGCGCGCAGATGATAGCGGACTGAGCCGCTTGTTCCAAGTTCCAGGCTGAGTGAAAATCCCAATCCCTTACGTTCATCTTTCCAGGAGTCTCTCAATGAAATTGCAGATTGTTTTTTCAAGCATTGTTAGGCGTTTTTTTGCCGACTGGCGCACCCTGACTATTTCCGTATGTTTTCTCGCCCTTCTTTCCTCCGCGACCTTGGCGACGGTCTTTTTATGGAAAAACCGAAGCCACAGCATTCCGGTTCAATCTTCAACAAGCAGGCTTGGCCTGGACGGCAAACAAAAAGATTCAGAACGCTCAAACACGGCCTCCTCTGCAACTAGCTCGACAAAACCTGTTTCGGTAAACCAGCGAGCGAAAACCAAAGAGGGGGATCCTGCGCTGAGAACCGTTACACCAACGGAGCTTGTGGATGAAGAGGAAGAGGAAGGGGTGGGACAGAGTCGCGTTGACTGGTTTTATTCCCAACGCGCTTATCCGGCTCATACGATTCCTGCCGAAGCAGGTTTGCGAATGCGCGAGCAGCTTCAGGATGAAGAAACACGACTGAGCCAATTGCGATCGTTGCGTGGCGAAACTGTCGCGCCTGAACAGCAAGCCGTCTGGGCTGCGCTGGGGCCAGCGCCAATCGCGGAGGGACAGACTTTTGATAACAATGGCTCTCCGGTTTCAGGACGCGTGACGGCGATTGCGCTGGATCCAGGCTACAACGGCACGTCCAATCAGACTGTTTATGTCGGATCAGCAAACGGAGGCTTGTGGCGTTCGATTGATAATGGATCGAACTGGACTCCGCTGATGGATAACCAGCCTTCGCTGGCTGTCGGCGCAATGGCGATTGATCCTGGGAATCCAAACGTGATTTACGTCGGCACGGGCGAAGGCAATCGAGCCGGTGACACGTATTACGGGCAAGGCTTGCTGAAAACAACAGACGGTGGCAGCACCTGGACACAAATTCTGGGGCCAATTTCGACCACAGCGCCAAACCTGCCGTCGTTTGTCAACTGTTCCTTCCTGGCCATCGAAATTGACCCCAGCAACACGCAAACATTGTACGCAGCGACAAACATTGGCGTGATGTCTTCCGCATCAGGCGGAGCCGGAATCGTGGCCATCGGCAATCGAGGAATCTGGAAATCAACTGATGGCGGCACAAATTGGCGCAATGTGAATCCGGGCAACTTTGACATAGATCGTTCCGCAACCGACGTGTTGGTTGATCCGCGCAAACCGCAGCGCGTTTATGCGGCAATTTTGAATTTGGGAATTTACCGCTCCGATCAAGGCGGTGAACTGAACACCTGGACAAAGCTGGAAGGCGGATTACCGGCAGCCAATGCGACAAATCCAACCTTTACCAGAGTCGAGATGGCCGTTGGCCCGCCGATTCAGCCTTCGACTGAATCAACTCTTTATGTCGCGTTTGCCGACCCGAACGACAACTTGCTGGGAATCTGGCGCTCTACAGACGGCGGCGGCAACTGGACTAAAGTCACCACACCGCAAACTGCCGGGCAGGTTGGCTACAATCTGGCGGTTGCGGTAGACCCGGTGGACGCAAACGTCGTGTATTACGGAACTTCCGCCAACAGCGCAAACAACGGGGGAACGGTTTTTCGCAGTTTGAACGGTGGCCAAAACTGGACCGATCTGAGCCAGGGCGATGGAAATGTCGGATTGCACGCAGATACACATGCAATCGTTGTCAGCCCCGCGAACCGCAACACATTGTTCACGGGAAACGATGGCGGCATCTGGCGAACCAATAACGCCACAGCGAACACCGTTGTCTGGAAGAGCCTGAACCCAAATCTGAACATCACTCAGTTTCAATCTCTTTCGCTGCATCCGACCAACCCAAACTTTGTCATCGGCGGAACGCAGGACAACGGCACGAACATTTTCACGGGCAGCCTGAGTTGGCGGCTGACGCGCGGCGGCGACGGCGGCTTTGCGCTGGTGGACCAATCCAATCCTCAAGTGCTGTATCACACTTTTTTCAATCAAAGTAATTCCGGCGGCCAACGCGCGCAGATCGGCCCGGAGATTTCCACCAACGGAGGCAACACCTGGTCGCGGCGGGGCTGTTTCGGGTGTTCGTCATTTCAAGGCGGCTTCAACCCTGCTGACCGTGTTTCGTTTTATGCGCCGATGGCCTTGCACACCGGTTTCACAGGACAAAACGGCAATGTCGTTTATCTGGGAACGCACAGGCTGTATCGCTCAACAGACCAAGGCATCACCTGGAACGGTGTCGGCCCCAGTAGCGATGGATTCGGTACCGATTTGACCAAAGGCACTGGAAGATTGACAGCAGTTGCCGCTCATCCCAGCCGAGCCAACAACGAGGAAATCGTCTGGACTGGCGCCAGCGATGGCGCGGTACAGATCACAACGAATGCCGGTTCAGGGGCAAGCGCGGTTTTCACCAATCTGACCAACACTCCGCTGCCGAACCGCTTCGTGACGGATATTGGACTTGATCCGGCGAATTCTCAACGCGCGGTGGTTACGTTTTCCGGGTTCAACCTCAACACGCCAACCACGCCCGGCCACGTCTTTCTGACCATCAATCGCGGAAACACATGGACCGATATCAGCGGCAATTTGCCTGACACGCCGGCCAATTCCGTAGCGATACATCCAACAAGCCCAAACACGATTTACATCGGAACCGATTTAGGCGTTTTCCAAAGCACCAATGGCGGAGCGACCTGGGAACGATTGGGCAATGGCATGCCGCGCGTTTCTGTTTTGATGCTTCGTTATCAAGCGGCGACCAATTCTCTGTTTGCGGCAACGCACGGGCGCGGCGTATTTCGCCTAACAACCTCTCGCACGCTGGCGACGGTTTCGGCTGCCAGTTTCAGCGCGACGGCTATCGCCGCTGAAACAATCGTCGCCGCGTTCGGCAGCGGCCTGTCTACCAGAACTGAAATCGGAGGAACAGTTCCGCTGCCGACGGTGCTGGCCGGAACCCGCGTTGTCGTTCGTGATGCACTAGGAGTTGAAAGGCTTGCGCCGCTATTTTTTGTCGCCCCGACACAAACCAATTTCCTGATTCCTGCCGGAACAGCGTCGGGAAACGCAACCATCAACATCACCGCTGACGACGGCACGGTTTCTTCCGGCACCGTGGAAGTTTCGCCTGTTGCGCCAAGCCTGTTCTCTGCCAATTCAACTGGCAAAGATGTTGCGGCGGGATTCGCTTTGCGAATTACAGCCGGCGGGGCGCAAATTAGCGAGCCGATCAATCGTTTTGACTCTGCGCAAAGCAGGTTTGTCCCAGTGCCCATTGATCTGGGCGTAACGACGGATCAAGTTTTCGGTGTGCTGTATGGCACTGGGTTTCGTGCAAACGGCGGGCTTTCAAATGTTTCAGTAACGGTGGGGGGTACTCCGGTGACGGTTCAGTATGCCGGGCCGCAAGGTGTGTTTGTTGGCTTGGATCAACTAAACATTCTGTTGCCCAAGAGCTTGGCAACACGCGGGGAAGTTGATGTTGTGCTAACCGTTGGCGGCAAAATCGCGAACACCTTGAAACTCACCATCAAATGATTTTGCGGGAAAAAGCTGCGCGAGCGAATTGCTCGCGCAGCTTTAAACATTAGAAGAAAAGGTAATTGACAGAATTAGAGGCCGATGTTTTAATGCAGCCCGCCAGTTCATTAACGCCCTCGACTGACCCTCCCCGTAGTCAATCGGAAACACATCTTCACCAAGCATCCTAAAAGCTTGTGTTTCGATTCGAGCTGGTTATCTCCCAGATACAATCCAAAGTTATCGTTATTTTTAGAATTTGAACCGTGCTTGGCGTGTAGCCTGCAAACGTCGAATCGTGTTGCGTGGCATCAGGCCAAAGTGTGCGCTTCTGTCAGCTTATCTCAAGGAGAAAACATTATGGTGCCGTTTTGCTCGTCAGCTTAAAGCCTGTCTTTCCTGCATTTTTCCAAGCAGTTTACCGATAAACTTCATTCGCAGATCAAATCGCATTCTTACAATAATTATCAAGGTTACGCTGCTCCTACACACACTTCAGCGCCCAATCAATGCGCAGACGCCAGCCCCTGGCGTTCAGATGATCGCCCCGCCTTCATCGCCCCCGTGGCAGCACAGGCTTTCATAACGCCTGATTGAAAAGATTTCTCTGCCCCCGATTTGCAGCTACGAACTCAAGTTTGAAAAACCCTTTTGTCATTTGTGTTGAAAGACGCTGCGGATTCCGAACGTAGAGCTTCGTGCATCCCTGTATCGTCAGTGTTTTTGTGTAGGAGAAAATATGTGTTTCAGGAAAGCCACTCTCAGGTCTTCTCTTTCTCTTTTCTGTATTTTGAGTGCATTCAGTGTTGTTTCAGCTACCAGCGTTGTCATCCCCAGCGATGATGAAATGATTATCGGCGCACGCGCTATCGTGCGAGGCCAGGTTGTTTCCGTCGCCAGTGGTTTGGACGGACAACACGATGTTGTTTTCACATACATCACGCTCCGGGTTCAAGAAGTCTTCAAAGGCAAAATCACTGTTGGAGATATCATTATCAAAGAACCTGGAGGAGTTTCGGGCAACCGCGGCAGCATCATCTTCGGCACGCCGGAATTCAAAGCCGGTGAAGATGTTGTGCTGTTTTTAGACACGTGGGCTGACGGCAGCTTGCGCGTTCACAACTGGTTTTTGGGAAAATATTCCGTCGCCAATAGTGAAAGAACCGGGAAGTTGACCGTTACGCGAGACGCAACCAATGCCAATGTCAGCGTTGTCGGTCGTTCGCAAAGCGGTCCGATTACGGATCGAGCTGATTACACGGAATTCGCGGCAATGCTTCGTTCACGCATTTCAGCCACGAAAGCAGCGGCAGCGCAGCACGAAACCAGATTTTATGGAATCCAGGCGGTTCGTGAACGTCCGCAGGAAATAGCCGGTGGTGGTTTAGGGCCTGCGCCGAACTTCACCTTCATCAATCCCAATCAGCCGCCGCGGTGGTTTGAACCGGATTCCGGCCAGCCTGTCATTTTCAAAATCAATCCTTCCGGCGCGCCGACTTCGACGATTGTCAATGACGTCAGTGCGGCATTGAATGCCTGGTCAAGTGTGAGCAGTTCTGGCCTGCGCGCCAGCAACGGCGGCACAACGGGCAACTGCGGTCTGCTGGTGGTTGACGGCGAAAACACAATCTCGTTCAACAACTGCGACAACTACTCGCCGTTTTCTCCTTCTGGTGGCGGCTGTTCCGGCATTCTGGCGGCAGCGGGCATCGTCCAATACAGCCCATTTCAGTATCGAGTGGTTAATGGCATCACTTTTTTCAAAGCGATTGAAGCCAACATGTCCTTCAATCCGTACGCAAGCTGCCATTTCTCCAGCAGTTGCAACGTGCAGGAAATTGCCACCCACGAACTTGGCCACGCGCTTGGCATAGGCCATTCGCTTGATTCTTCAGCGACCATGTATGCCTATGCGCATTTCGATGGACGTTGCGCGGGGTTGCGGCAGGATGACATGAGCGCAATCCAGTTCATTTATCCCGGCAGTAGCAGTGGCGTCACGCCGCTGAGCATCGTGACGTCCACGTTGCCAAACGCTCAACTCGCAAGTTACTACTCTCAGGCGTTGTCGGCTTCCGGCGGTGTTCCTGGATATACCTGGAGCATCTACAGCGGATCACTTCCTCCAGGTTTGTCGCTAACGACAACAGGTTTTCTTTCCGGCACGCCAAGTCAGGCTGGAACCTTTTCGTTTACTGTCATGGCCAGAGATTCGGCCAATACAACTGCGACGCGAACCTTTTCCCTGGCAGTAGCCACTGCAGCTTGCAGCTACACCGTCAGCCCGACCAGTTTCACCATTGCAGCGAACGGAGGCAGCGGAAGTGTCAATGTCAGCGCGACGGCAGGCTGTGGATGGTCCTCAACCAACGCGACCTCATGGGTGACCGTAACTGGAAGCTCAGGCAGTGGCAGCGGCACTGTGACATTCACAGCCGCCTCCAACAATTCCACCGCGCAGCGCACCGGAACCATCACCGTCGCCAACCAAACTGTAACCATTACTCAAAACGGTCAGTCCGGATTTGCCGCGCAAGGCTTGCAGTATTACCCGCTTCCCTATCCCGTCCGCTTGCTTGAAACCAGGTCAGGCTATCCTGGTTGCAGTTCGACTGCCGGGCCAATTCAAGCTCTTTCTGCTTACACACAAAGCGCGCGTATGACTTGCAGCGGCGTCACCATTCCCGCCACAGCCCAGGCCATCACCGGAAATTTTACGGTCAACAACTCTTCCAGCGTTTCCGGATACGGAACTGTTTATCCGGCTGGTAACGCTACGCCGCTGGCGTCAAACGTAAATTACCCCGCGTATTCGACTGTGGGGAATTCCTTCATCACGGGACTGAATTCCAGCGGGCAATTCACCATATACACTTCGTCAACGGTTGACGTGGAAGTTGACGTTACGGGTTACTTTGCGCCTCCAGGTACAGGCGGGCTGTACTACCATCCATTGCCCAGACCGGTACGCTTGATGGATACACGGCCAGGACAATCGGCTTGCAATACGCCGGGAACGCCTCTACAAGGTCAGACCTCTTATGCCAAAAATGCCTGGGGAACTTGCAGCGGCGTGACCATTCCCACGGCTGCACGGGCGATTGCCGGCAACTTCACGGTGGTCAATCAACTGGGCAATTACGGATTCGGAACGGTGTACCCGTCCGGGGTGTCAGTTCCGCAAACATACAGCGTAAATTACAATCCGAACCGCGTAACCAATGGCTCCTTTATCAGCGGGCTGAGTTCCAACGGTCAATTCGATCTGTATGCATTTTCAACCGTGCATGCAGTGCTGGACGTGACCGGATATTTCAGCACGGAAGCAGTGGATGTGAACGGCGCGGGATTGCTGTACCAACCATTGGCATCTCCAATGCGATTGCTCGACACGCGCGCAGGCTATAGCGCGTGTGACACGCCAGGCCAACCGCTCCAAGCACAGTTTCCACGCACCGAAAACGCCAGGCTGACTTGCAATGGGCTGACCATTCCAAGCACATCCAGAGCCATCACAGGCAATTTCACCGTAATCAACCACCTGTCTAACTACGGTTTTGGCACGCTGTATCCGACGGGCAACAGCGTTCCGCTGGTTTCGAACATCAACTTTGTGCCTGCGGAAGTCCGGGGCAACGGCTTCATTGCCGGATTGAATACCGCCGGACAGTTCAATGTGTACACTTTTTCGACCGTCCACGCGGTCATTGATGTAACGGGTTACTTCGCTCCGTAAACTGTTTCCGAAACAACTTGAGGCGTGCGGAATTTGGTTTTCCGCACGCCTCATTTTTCGTTCAACTACTGTGATTATTTCTGGCCGATGATCAGACTGGTTTTGGCCGAAACTTCAAATGCAACATCCTGACGTTCGCGGTCAATGATTTTGCCAAGCTGCTGTTGCACCTGCTGGCGAGTTTCCCGATCCGGCAAAAACGCAAACCAATCATCCAGAAACAGGGTTTCAATCATTGGCGAAGCAAAAAACTCGCTGGCGTCCTGGAAATGAAATCGTTCATTGTGGGTCACGCTGCGAACCTTGCTCAGCCCGGCATCCAGCGCCAGAGTTTCAGCATCGCCCGCTGTTAACCGTTCAGCAATCAACCGTTCGACTTCCGGTGAATGCGCGACCAGATCCAGATCAAACAGAGCTTCCCAATACACTGAAAAGAATTCGCCGAAACTTCCCTGCGTCGCCAATTTGGCCACAATCGTCGCGCCTTTCTTGGCCACGCGAATCAATTCATCCAGCGCATCTTCAGTTTCCGCGACCGGCAGCATTGAAAGATCGCCAATCACCAAATCGAATTCGCCTCTGGGAAAATCCAGCTTCTTCAGCGAACCTTGGTGAAAGCTCGCTCGATTCGGCTTCTTCACATCGGCTTTGCCCCGCGCCAACATCAGTCGCTCTTCGCTGGGATCAACGCCGACGACTACCACTTTGGAACCCGCGCGCAGCGAAAAATCCACCGCGTAACCGCCGGTGCCGCATAGCGCGTCCAGAACCTTTCCTTCTTTCGGAAGCTCGATTTCTTCATCAACCAGGCGGTCAAAAACTTCCCGCCAGCCTGGAGCAATGTATAAGTCGTAAATGTATGCCAATTCTTTGGCGTCATGTTTTGCGATTTGTGAACGACCAACCATTCCCTCTTTCATCTCCTTTTGATTTCTTTGACCAGTTCGCCCGCGCCGTACAGCTTTTGCAACGCTTCGACAATTGCCAAAGCGTGAACGCCCACCGCGCGCGAGCCTTCTGATTCGTCAATGTACAGATACCGATTCGGCAGCTTTTGAAGGTTGCTGTCGAAATTGATGCCGACAATTTCTCCGTTGCGCGTAATCACAGGGCTGCCGGAACAACCGCCAATGGTGTCCGCCGTGTAAACAAAATTGAGCGGCGTTGAAAGTTCCAGTTTGGATTTCGCGTCGCGCCAACGCTGCGGCAAATCGAAAGGCGGCTTTTCGCCAAAACTGGTTGCGCGGTCGAACAATCCGTAAAACGTTGTTTTAAAAGGTACGAGCGTTGTGCCTTCTTCATACCCGGCGACCGTGCCATAAGCGATTCGCAGATTGAAATTCGCGTCCGGCGAAATCGTTTTGCCGTAGACAGCAAAGCGCGCTTTGGCAATCTTTTCACCGGCGGCGGATTCGACGCTCAAAATCTTCTCTTCATTCCAGGCGCGCAGTTCGCGAATGATTGGTTCGACGCGACGAGCCAATTCAATCAGAGGATCGTTGGATTTGTTGATCGCGTCTGCGCCGCCTTCAAACAATGCTTTACGAAATGCCAAATCGTTCAACTTCGACCCGGCAACCAGCTTTCTCGCGACATCCGGAGGCACTTGTTTACCCAGCACCGTGCTAATGAACGGGTCATTGTAACCAAGCGCCTTCATTCCTTCGTGCAGCCAAGCAGTCAAGATAAGCGTTTCCATTTCCGGATAAATCGGCGCGGGCGACAACAGGTTCAGCTTCAATGCTTCGAGCCGATTGTCGCGGAACTCTTCGTAACGCTGATCGTTCGGCTTGCGAATCTCTTCGGCATAACGAACAAAATTCGAGGCCAGCGCTCCCAGCCGGGAAGGCGTTAGGCTTGAAAACGCGATCCGTTTGGCCATCGGCGATAACGCAGAGTAAGCCGCTTCAATCTGCGTCCAGCCTTCGCCATACGATCGCTGCCATTCGGCGTTGGCGGCAACGGCTTTTCGCAATGCTGCTTCGTCATCTTCTTTCTTTTTGAAGATGCGCGGATTTTCCAGGCCCGCTTGTTGGCCAATCAACCGTTTGATGGAATTTTCCAGGCTGCGAATTGCTGACGACGCTTGGCGGCTCTGTTCCGCGCCAAGCTTTGAATATGTTTTTAGCGCCGCGCTGCGGGAAGTCCAGATTTGCATCTGCAACGGATTGCCCGTGTCGCGGTGGTATCGAAGCTGCGCCGCCGTCAGCAATCGCGCTGTCGAACCGGGAAAGCCAGGCACAATCACCAACTCGTTTTCGGAAACTTCTTTTTCCGCCCACTTCAAAAAATGTTCGACTTTGGCTGGTTGGCCGTTTTCATAAGCGCGCAAAAACGTGATGTCCAGGTCGTAACGCGGATACGTGAAGTTGTCGTAATCGCCTCCGAAATACGCAATTTGTTCTTCCGGCGCAAACACCAGTCGCACGTCAGTGTAGCGTTTGAATCGGTACAACCAGTATTCGCCGCCGTTGTACAGCGTGATGACTTCGCACTTCAGACCGGTTTTGGCCGTCTCTTCTTTTTCAATCGCGGCCATGACGGCTTTGCGCTGGGCGGCGGCGTCTTTTTCCGAAGCCGATTTCGCCGCGCCTTGAACCCGCGCCGTCACGTTCTCATAAGAAGCCAGCACATTGACTTCCATATCCGGGCACTTCAATTCTTCGGCGCGCGTCGGAGCGTAAAACCCCTCTTTGGTCAGATTGCGTCCCGCGCTGGACAGTTTGGCAACTTGATCCGCGCCAACGTGTTGGTTGGTGAAGATCAGTCCATCTGCCGAAACAAACGAACCTGTTGCGCCTCCGCCGCCGCCTTCGGTCAACCGCACCGTCGAAAGCCGCACGTGATCCAGCCACGCTTGCGAAGGCTCAAACCCGTAACGCTCTTTCCATTGTTTCAACGGTGGATTGTCGAACGTCCACATTCCTTCGTCAGCATACCGAACCGGAACGAAGATCAGACTTAACAAGATGATTGCGATGATCGAAATTTTCTTCATAGGCTTAACTCCAATCAAATCACTTCCACTTTCCCATAAATTCAATTTGACCTGATATTTCTTCCGCTGATCGCGCGGCAATGAGCTTGAGCAGCCGCCTCAGCTGCTCGCCAATCGAAAGCTCTTGCTGAGGCGCGAGTATCAGCCCGGCATGTGTTTTCCCTTGTGATAAGAATTCAGTATGCAATTGAAAAAAATCTCTTGAGTTAAAGCTGTAAACTGCGCGTCCGCAACTTGATGCAAACTCCAACTGTTCACCATCACTGCGTCCGTTCATTCCGGCTTCTGCTGAAGTCAGCACATCAACGTCACGCAGCCTTAACGCTCGGACAAGGTCGCTGTCCTGAGAATCTTCATCAAGGTAAAGGGTGATTTTCATTGAGCAGAAATGCTATTGGAGTGTTCGCGCATCAGCCGCTCGTATTCGGTATCTTCCACCGCAATATCCGCTTCGATGGCAGCGCGGTTCAAATGATAGTAGGCAATCGCACAGTGAATTTGCGCCAGCGATAGATGCTCGATTTTGCGAGCAATTTCTTCCGGGCTGAAGCCGTTGTTGTACAAAACCGCAATGCGCTGAACCGTTACTCCCGTGCCCGAAATGATTGGTCGGCCACTGTGAATTCCCGGATGGCTTGTGATCATTGCGTCAATTCCAAGGGTTGCCGTTGCTGCCATAACTATTTCTCCCGAGTTCAATTGCGTTCAACTTGTTCGGCCAATAACTGGCGAATAATGGGAACCAGCTTATCACAACCATCAAGCAATACGTCTGTTGTCGGAGTTACATAACGTCGTTCGTAATCTGCGATTGTCGAACGAACTTCGGCTTCGGTCATGGATTCGTGATTGATGGTCAAGGCGATAACTGGCTTTTGCGCCAGCAGTTCCAGAATCTGAATCTCGCGTTCCAGCATGCTCATCGGGTACTCATCAAAACCGTCATAAACTTTTCGCGCCGGAGCGTGCTGCAAAATCACGCCATCCACCCGTCCGGCGGCGATCAACTCAAAGCCTCCGGGATACGCCGGATGCGCGATGCTGCCTTGCCCTTCCAGCAAAATGACCTGCGGATGTTCGTTGATCCAGGCTTCGTAAACTGCGTGTTCGATTTCACCCGTGACGAAATCGTTGACCAGAGAATCCAGCAGCAAGCCATACTTCACGCCCTGCAACCACGAAGTCTGCCCTGTGCCGATCAACTCGCTTTTGATGCCTGCGGCATTCAGCGCCTGGTTCAGTTTGACCGCAGTTGTGCGTTTGCCAATCGCCGAATCGGTGCCGAGCACTGCCAGCTTCAGCGCCTTCACTTCTTCGATTTTGCCGGTAAAAAAATGAAGCTGCGAACGCGGTGGCGTCCGGCGAACGTCGCGGATGTTGACTTGATGCTGTTTAGCCAGCGCGGCGAACTCTGCGTCTTCGGAAAGAAACTCATGCAAGCCGCTGTCCACGTTCAAACCAGCCGCAAGTGCCTGCTTGACGGCCAGCCGAGCCGTTTCCGGCAATTTGCCGCCGTCCGGAGCCAAACCAATGACAAAGAACTTCGGGCGCTCGACGGCTTTTTCAAACGCTTCGTTGAAGCTGGCAAAAATCGGAATGCCCGCCGGTTTGCCGTCCAACACTTCGCCTGCATCGCGCCCAGCTTTGGTGGAATCAATGACACCGACGACCTTGTAACGCGCGGTAAACCGCACCAAACCATTGGCTGTTTTGCCAACGGGAGTGGCGAAAGCTTCTTCGCAATAAACGATTGCTGAACCGTCCATATTTTCTTTGATGATTACCTGTTCTGGGATTTGGAATTGATAGGGCATCTTCCACCTTTGGCCGAAAGCTGGCAAGCGAGTGAACTCTTGCGGACGGCAAGCTACGGTTGTATGTTCGCCGCGCTTTCAATCATTCCATCACCTGAAGGAGTTCATCCAAATGTCCAACCGCTTCCATTTGCTGCGGATGACAGCGCTTGCTGTCATTGTCGCCACGCTCGCTTCGTTTTCATTTTCGCAAGCTCCGGCCAAAGCGCCAGCCCGTTACGAAGTTTCCATTCGCGCAGGAGTTCCCGTCAAAATGCGCGACGGCGTGACGCTGATTGCCGATGTCTACAGCCCCAAAGCCGAAGGAAAATTCCCTGTGCTGTTGACGCGAACGCCGTACAACCGGCGCGATCCGATGACCGGAACGTTTCTGGCTTCGCACGGATACGTCGTTGTGCTGCAGGACACGCGCGGGCGCTTTGATTCCGGCGGCGAGTTTTATCCCTTCAAATACGAAAGCCAGGACGGATACGACACCGTCGAATGGGCTGCGGCGCTGGAAAACTCCAACGGAATGATTGGCACCTTCGGTGGTTCGTACGTTGGCGCAACACAAATGCTGGCGGCAATTGCGAAGCCTCCGCATCTGAAAGCGATTTTCCCCTACGTCACGGCTTCGGAATATTACGACGGCTGGACCTATCAAAGCGGCGCGTGGATGCAGGCGTTTTCCAGCACCTGGACGACCGGACTGGCGCAGGACACATTGCGCCGCAAAGCCTCCGCGATGGCGAACATGACCGAATGGATGAAGCAATTGCCAGTCGAAGATTACAAGTTGATCGGCCAGCCGACCGCAGCCGATTATGCGCCGTATTTTCGCGATTGGATCGAACACGAGCGCAACGACGAGTACTGGAAGAAATGGAAGATTTCGGACCATTACGCGGAACTCGACATCAAGGCGCTGCACAGCGGCGGCTGGCACGACATCTTTCTAAAAGGTTCCATCGGCAATTACGTCGGGATGCAAAAAAGTGCTGCTACGCCTGAAGCGCGCGCCAATCAACGCTTATTGGTTGGCCCCTGGGCGCATGCGGCGACTTCGGCCGAAGGCAAAATCGGCGATGTGACGTTCGGCAAACAAGCCGTGCTGGACATGAACGGCACGATTGTGAAGTGGATGGATTACGCGCTGAAAGGCGTGAAAAACGAATTCGCCACCGATTCGCCGGTCAAGCTGTTTGTCATGGGCGAAAACGTCTGGCGCGACGAAAAAGAGTTTCCACTGGCGCGCACGCAATACACCAAATACTTTTTCCATTCGGCCAAAGGTGCAAATACGGCCAGCGGCGATGGCTCGCTTTCGACCAAAGCACCCGCCAGCGAAAAAGCTGACACCTTCGAATACGACCCAGCGAATCCGGTCCCGACGGTCGGTGGCCGACTTTGTTGCGGCGGAACCATGCCCGGACCGTTTAGCCAGCAACCCAACGAATCGCGCCAAGACGTTTTGGTCTTTTCGACTCCCGCGCTGGAACGCGACGTTGAAACAACGGGTTACATCACGGTGGAGTTGTATGCGACAAGCTCAGCCGTGGACACTGATTTCACAGCCTTGATCGCAGATGTGGATTCAACTGGCTACGCGCGGTTTCTGACGGATGGCATCGTTCGGGCCCGATACCGCAATTCGACCGAACGCGCTGAGCTGATTGAACCGGGCAAGGTTTACAAATACACGATTGATCTGTGGGCGACCAGCAACGTGTTCAAAGCCGGTCATAAGATTCGCGTGTACCTGTCCAGCAGCAATTTTCCGCGCTTCAATCGCAACCTGAACACCGGCGAAGCGACGATGCACGGCACGAAGATGGTCAAAGCTCGGCAAACGATTTATCACGACGCCGAACATCCGTCGGCCATCGTGCTTCCTGTCATTCCGCGCTAGGAAGGCTTGGAGTGCGGCTGCCTTAGCGTCGCACTCCAGGTTCGCAACATTCTTTTGGAGAGCGACTTTGAAAAACATTTTTCGCGGCTTTTTTGTTTTTGCAATTGTTCTTGTGTCATTTGCTGGCAAAGCCACCAACGCGCAACCGCCTTCTCAACCACGCGGCTATTCGATCCCCACGATTGATCTTTCTGCTGAAACGCAACGACAAGTCGTCGTTGACCGCGAATCAGGCCAATACCTGGGACATCCGACGACGGTTTTGCTGGAAGACAAAAAGACGATCATTACCGTTTACCCCAAAGGCCACGGGCGCGGAGCCATTCAGATGAAGCGTTCTGCTGACGGTGGTTTGACCTGGTCTGAAAGACTGGCGACTCCCAAAAGTTGGGAAACTTCGTTGGAAACGCCGACCATTCATCGCGTTATTGACCGCAAAGGCAAAAAGCGATTGATTGTGTTTTCTGGCTTGTATCCGATTCGGATGGCGGTTTCAGAAGATGACGGCAAATCGTGGAGCGAATTGAATCCGATCGGTGATTTTGGGGGAATCGTGGCCATGGGCAGCGTCGAACGGTTGAAGAATGGCGATTACGTGGCGCTGTTTCACGACGACGGGCGCTTCTTTCGCAAAGACGGCAAACGGTCGGAATTCATGACGTTGTACCAAACGATCTCGAAAGACGGCGGGCTGACCTGGGGCGAACCACAGGAACTGTTCAAATCCGACAAGATTCACTTGTGCGAACCCGGCGTGATCCGTTCGCCCAACGGCAAACAACTGGCCATGCTGTTGCGCGAAAATCGCCGGGCGCGCAATTCGTACGTGATGTTTTCCAATGACGAAGCCAGAACCTGGAGCCAACCTGTGGAATTACCCGGCGCACTAACTGGCGACCGGCACACTGGCAAATATGGGCCGGATGGCCGGTTGTTTATTTCCTTCCGCGACACGACGCTGGAATCTACAACCAAAGGCGACTGGGTCGCCTGGGTTGGCCGGTACGAAGACATCGTCAATCTGCGCGAAGGCCAATACCGCGTTCGGCTGATGGACAACCACAAAAACAAATCCGGCTGGGATGCGGATTGCGCATATCCGGGTGTAGAGATTTTGCCGGATGGGACGTTTGTGACCACCACATACGGCCATTGGATCGCTGGCGAAGCGCCCTACATTGTCAGCATTCGGTTAACCCTGAAAGAATTGGACGCCAAAGCCGGATTGAAGAAATGAGATTCATTTTTCGCCCAGCCAAGCCTTTCTCAGCGACTTGAGCGAATCAGCGGCGTCTCTGTTTTCGGAAATCGTGTACCGATCAAACGGTTTTATAGCCGCCGTCAGTTCAAACGTCATCAGTCGTTCACGTCGAAATACGGTCAGAATGACTTTCTGCCCAGCGCGTAAGCTGTTGAACAATTCGCTGGCGCTGGCTGCGCTCAGCCGTTTTCCGTCAATCGCCACCAATTCGTCGTTGGTATTCAGGCCGCTTTCGTAAGCGGGCATATCGGAAGGCAGATTGGAAATGATGACGCGGTCGCCTTGCGCACGAAACGCAATGCCGAGCGTGCCCGGTTTATCCGTTTTGCTGGCGGCATAGGGCGTGCCGGGCTGATAGCTTTTTTCCAGCTTCAAGCCGGCTTTGTTGAAATAGGCGTTGAAATCAATTTCTTCGTTGCCGCTGACAAACCGATTCCAGAAATCCGTCATGCTGGTTCCAGCAACTTTTTCGATGGTGGCTTTCAGTTCGCCGTCTGTGAAGCCTGGTTTGGGCAGGCCGTGATTTTCCAGCAGCAATCGCATGACATCGTCAAATGATTTTGCGCCACCGGTCAGCGAACGAATTTCCAGATCGAACAACAATCCCAGAATTTCGCCTTTGGTGTAATAGCTCATGGCCGTATTCAGCGAGTTTTCGTCCGGACGGTAATGTTTAATCCAGGCGTCAAAGCTGGCCGATTCCGCGCTCTGTTTGAATCGTCCGGGCAAACGTTCGTAACCGCTGATCAATCCGGCCAGCCCCGCAAAGTACTCGTCTGAACCGATCAAGCCTGCCCGGCGCAATAGCAAATCGCCGTAATAACTGGTGACGCCTTCAGAAACCCACAACCCGCGCGTGTAATTTTCGCGTTGGTAATCAAATGGTCCCAACGCCAGCGGGCGAATTCGTTTGACGTTCCAATGATGAAAATACTCGTGCGATTCCAGCCCCAGAAAACCCTTGTAGCCGCGATCCGACGCAAACGCCTGCGGAGTCGTCATGCTGACGTTTGAATTCAAATGCTCTGTTCCGCCGCCGATTCCCGGCTGAACGTGAACAATGAACAGGTAATGTTCATACGGCAACCCGCCGAACATTTGCGCACCAACTTCGACAATTTTGGCCAGATCGGCTTTTAGCCGTTCGTCGTTAAATTCATATTGCCCCCAGATTGCAATGCGATGTTTTTTGCCGCGCACGTCGAATTCCAGCTGCTTGTGTTTGCCGACTTCCGTCGGGGAATCTACCAGGCGGTCGTAATCTTCGGCGGTGAAATAGCCGTCGGAATCCGCGGCTAATGCCAGCGTCGAAGCCACTTGCCAACCCGCAGGCGCAACAATTTTCAACCGGTGCGGTTGGTCTTTCGCCGAAGCCACGTACATAAAGATCCCTGCGCCATTGAAATACGCGTGCGTTGCATCCAGATGGCTGGTTTGCGTGGCCAATTCGTTGGCGTACACGCGATAGAAAACCTGAATTGTTTTTGGTTTGTCGGCAGAGGCACCCGCTTCGACGCGCCAGGTCGCTTTATCCACTTTCTGCCAGCGAAGCTGCCCTGCCTGTTCCCTGGAATTGAAATCCTGAACATTACGCGCGTACTCCCGAACAAGATACGAACCAGGCGTCCAAACCGGCAGCGAAACATCCAGTTGAGCCGTTGTCACGTTGCTGATGGTCAGTTCCACTTCGTATAGATGCGTGTGCGGATTTGGAAACGACAGCACGTAGCTCAAACTTGGCGGTTTGACTATTGTTGTCGTAGCAGTTGCTGACTTTGGCTTGTTTGGTTGCCCGAAAGCATGCGCGCTGAATGCAAAAACAATTGCCAAACAAACGCACAACATGACGAAGCGAGAGAAGCGATTCATCGTTTTCAACTCCTGTTTGAACTTTGTTGGATATGCCGGAAAGGCCGTTGGAAGATAGCACGCAGGCTCGCAAAGGTGAACGCAGGCAATTCCCGGAGAAATCTAAGTTGTGGCGCACTTCCACGGCTTCAAGGAGCGTGATAGATTTTGCCCATGCGAAGCAGACGAACAGCCGTGCGGAGAATTGTCACACCGGAACAGGTGTTGACTGCCTATCAGCAAGGGTACTTTCCCATGTCACGCGGCCGGTATGGAGAAATTGATTGGTTTATGTCCGAACCAAGAACCATTATCCCGCTGGATGACAGGTTTAGAGTGCGCCGTTCGCTGCGGCAGGCCATGCGGAAAACCGATTACAAAATCAGAATCAATTCAAATTTTAACGCCATCATACGAGCTTGCGCCCGGCACGATGAAGTTCATCCCGAAGAAGTTTGGCTGAGCGAAGACATGATCGCACTGTATCTGGAATTGCACCGGCGCGGGTTCGCGCATTCAGTGGAAGTTTGGCAAGACGGGCAAATCGCCGCCGGGCTGTATGGCATTTCCATCAAGTCTGCCTTTTTCGGTGAATCTATGTTCACGCGCATAGACTTTGGTTCGCAGATTGCGCTGGTGGCATTGGCTGAACGCTTGCGGCAAAAAGACTTCAAGTTGCTCGATGCGCAAATGCGCACACCCCACGTTGGTCATTTTGGGGCAATAGATATGACGCATGAAGAATATCTGACCGTGCTGGCGGCGGCGATGACGGATGAACGAAAATTTGTAGATTGAATTAATTGCTCTTGGTGTCTTCTGGGAAGACGACGCCACAAACATTTCTCCAAGGAGGATAAATACTATGCAAGCAGAAAGATATGTTCGTTCCGGAAACTATGTCGGCGAGCAGCTTAAATCCGACCTGTATTCGATCCGAGGCCTGGTGCTGGCCGTGTTTGCCGGGTTGCTGTTGATGTTTTTAGGCTTTCGCGCGCTGCCGGTTGAAAGCACGCCGTTGGTGGCCAAAGTCATGTGCCTGCTCAGTTTGTCCATTGCGGCAGGCGGAGTTGGAGCCTACCTGGGCCGCAACATCCAAAGCCTGATTGCTGCCATCGGTTTATTCCTTCTGGCAATGGTTGGCATGTTCGTCGTTCGCGCGGCGGGTGGAGGCTTGCTGGCCGTTGGCTTGTTGATGGGGTGGAGCGGAATTTTCGGAATGATGATTGGGCCGTTTGTGTCTTATGCTGTTAGCGAAGAAGGTCCAGGGATTGTCATTCAGTCGCTGACGGGCACAACTGCCGTGATGATCATCACGGGCATTGTGGCCATGACTTCCGGCATCAACTTTTCAGCGTTGGGACCGATCCTGATGATTGGATTGCTGGGTTTGATTGTGGTCGGCTTGGTCGGAATGTTCGTTAGATTTTCCAGGACAGTCAATCTCGTGTATTCGATCCTGGGCATCCTGATCTTCTCCGGCCTGTTTCTCTTCAAGTTTTTCAACTTGAGCAAGAGTGAAAACACCTGGGAAGCGGCGGTTGCGAACGCGATGAGCATCTACATTACCTTCGTCAATTTCTTCACCACACTGCTGCAATTGCTGCTGTCTATGAAGAGACGATAGGCTGGAAAAACAGAGCGGGCGGAAAGCAATATCAATGTCTTTCCGCCCCTTATGTTTAAGCCGCCAAAGCCGCCTGCCACAATGCGTGTGCCACTTCCGGATGGGAAATGTCACTGTGCGCGCCCACAACGCCTCCGCCGTTTTTGATCACGTCGCTGCTTTCCAGGTTATAAATCTTTCCGGGTTTGAAATTGTAAGCCTCGCTGACCGGCTTCATTTTCAATCCTTCGGTGTTTACATCCATTCCCTGAATTCCGAACGCGCCAAGCGATCCGATTTTCGGAAGTTCCCCGGCAAAGGAAACCTGCCCGGCGATGCCTGCTCCGACCTTGTATAAGAACCCGCAAGCCCGGTCGAATTCGGATTGCGTTGTTACAATCGGCCCTCTCACGCGCGCATTTTTCATCAGCCGGGTAAAGTATCCGGGTTTGCCCGCATCGTGCGGAATGCTGGGACAATACGCCCAGATTGAAAGCGCGCCTTGCACCAGCGTCATCGAATCAACCGGAGCCTGCGGAGTTGTATCACCTGACTTGCCCGCAGCAATCGCTGTGACAACAGCGCATCCGAAGCTATGCCCCATCAAATGAATGTGAATTTCGCGCCCAGCGTCAGCCGCCGTTTTCTGAATCGCGCGCAGGAAAGCATTGCCGCCGCCTTCGCCGAACTGCCTGGCGCGGCTTTTCATTTCCCAGAAACTGAACGTTCGCAACGGCGCCAGCAACGTCCCGAAAAACGAAACCTTGCTGAAGCTGCCAGTTTGAAGATCTTCGCTCTCTTGTTTCAACGCATCCTGGAACATTTGTTCCGGATCGTAATTGGGGACTTCCGCATCAATCGCGGCATTTTCCGAACCACTTTCCAGTTTCAGCGCCTTGGCCAATTCCAGATACGCGGCGCGAACATTTTCCGGCAAAGTGGAATGCTCATCCAATGCCGCCGTGACAATTGTTGTCAAGGGTTTGCGAATCCCGCGCACTTTACCTAACCGTTCAACGTAATCGTCAACGGTGGCTTTGACGATCTTTTTGACCTCACTTTGGGGGTCGAAGCCAAATGATCCGTTGTCTTCTTCGTCTCCCCAAGGCAAGCTCGGCCAATGCAATCCGACAAACATCGGCTTGAAACCAGGGCGTTTCTTTTTCATCGCCTCCAGGTCAGCCTGGCAGGTAAACAGATTCGGAATCCATTTGTCGTATTGTGCAATGGCAGCTGGAACGTCGCCCATCCAACCGTGGCTCATGATAATGACGTCTGTGTAACCACCGTTTTTCAACTCTTTTAGCAACTCAGAACTTGGCACCCCATTTTCGCCACCGAACCGTTCCTTGCCGTCTTTGTCAAAATTGACCAGATAATATTTTTGGTCCGTGTTTCCGGGAATTGGTTTGATTAACATGATGTCTCCTTTTATCCGTTAGTCCGCCAGATGATTTCTTCGCTGGTGCTGTAAAAAACTCTTTCCAGGTCAAGTGGCCATTGCTGGCGTTTTTCGCGCAACCGATTGAGCGTCTCTTCGTCGCCCATTTCGGCCAACGCTTGCAGCGCCTTTGTTCGCAGATATGAAGCCTTGGATTTATCACTGACCTTTTTGGTGATGATGTTTTCTTCATTGAGCGCGACTTTTTCAAACTCGCCTTTCCATTTTTTCCACTCCGGCGGTAATAAGTAGCTGACAGCCAGAATTGCCCGCCCTTTTTGCAGGATATTGGCCTTGGGCGAACTTAAAACTTCTTCGACAAAAGCGCGCGCGGTTTCGTTTGAGTGGCGAAGCTGTCCAATCAGATAAATCAATTGTTCGCGGCGCTCGCTGCGCTTATTTGGATCGCTCAGTGTGCCGCTTTCGATGATGGGCAAAATCGCTTCGTTCATCACGCGTTCCGGATCCAGCGTCGTCAAGGCGTCAGTGATCGCCCAACGAATAACTTCCGACGTTTTGTCACTTTTGAACGCTGCAATCAGTTTTCCGTGCGCTTCGTCGTATCGCACATCGCCAAGCGCAAATGCCGCCATCGAAGCCATCGCATCACACATCGTGGAAGTCTCTTCGTCAGTGGCATGGTTCTCTTCTTTCATCCGATCTTCCAGCCATTGAATCTCTTCTGGGCCGCCGCGAACCCACTTCTGGATCAGTTCCTCCAGCGGTTTGCACAACTTGCGTAATTCGGCAGTGTATTCTTCTTTCGGATCGGCATTTTCCTTGGTCGGCAATAAACGGCGCAGCGCACGGCCAGCCGCCTGACGAATGCCTCCGTACTCAAAATCTTGCCTGCCGTTGGAATTCATGCGAGTTTTGCTCATCGCAATCCGGGTCAGATAAGTGAGCACTTCCAGACGTTTCAGCCGCCCCAAAGCTTCCACCGCGCGCAGCCGCTGAAATGAGCGCGGCTCATTGGTGGCGTCGCAACGCCAAACCAATGCATCCAGCACCAGCGATTCAACATAACTGGCATCAGCTGGGGACTTGGCATCTTTGCTATTCAATTGCGCTTCCAGCAAACAACGCGCAGCCAGAAAGACCTGTTCGCCATCTTTCAGCGAAGTCGAATAAGCAATTTTTTCCAGCAGATCTTTGGGATTACTGACCAGTCCGGCCATTAACGTCAGTGTGTCGTCCCAGCGACGTAGCTGGTTGACACGGCCCAGCCCGGAAGTAATTTCTTCCCAACGTTTTGGATTGTTTTGAGCTTTCAGATATTGCGCACAGCAATAAGCCTGGAACGATGGGTAAAGAAACCGGATCGAATCGCCGCCGGCGCGCGCCAGAATTTCCACATCAGTCAGACAGTCCAGCATTTCTTCCAACTGGTATTCGCGGTTCTCGCGAATGCGCGAAATCATATCCAGCGCGTCTTTGATCGGCATACTCGTATCGCCACCTACCTGCATTCGGTACGCCAGCAGGTAAAGCGTGTCCAGGGCGCGAGCCTGCTGGCCTCGCCGCTGCGTCACGCTGCGGACTCTTTCTTCGATCAAGTCGCGCAATACGCTGACGCGGCTATCAGGGAAATTGCCTTCCAGGGATTGCTTGATCAACTGCACGAACATCCACGGCATTCCGGCCAGATCGAAAAGCTGCGTTTCTTCCAGCCGGGCGCGCAAGGTTCGCAGGTTTTGTTCTTCGCGCGATTCGACAGACTCGCCTCGTTCTCTTCTCGACTTTTCAACTTTATTGGCGCTGTCGAACAGGAAACGAATGATGCGGCGACGGCTGAGCGGTTGAACGTCCAGCACGTGTGTGGCATTGCTGTCAGCCCAATCCCACAACCCACGCGTTTGAGTCACAAATAGCGGGTATTGGGGATAATCGTTGACCAGATTGTTAATTTCTTTGGTTAAGGCTTTTCGCTGAGCTTCGGAAAGGTCGTCTCCATTATCGAGATAGAATCGGAATTTATGATTGCCATCATCAAGCAAACCGAGCATTTCTTTTTCGGTCAGCAAGCCGGACCAGAATTCGCCCATGCATTGCGTGAGCAATGTCAGATACGAGGGGATCACGCTGCCCGCAGGAATATTTTTTTGCAGGTCAACATAGACCGGCAAAATCTGATCGCGTGAATTTCCATCCAGCGATTGCTCGGCCGTACACATCACCATCCAGCGCATTGCGGTTGACCGCGCGGTTCCGCGCTGACCGGTAATGGCAATCAGCAGAGGTTGTTTGCCTTCCCCTTGTCTCAGCAATGCCATCAACTGTGTGTGCAAATCCACCCGGCCCTGTTGCGGCAAAATCTGATTTTCCCAATTGGATTTGATTTGATCACCGGCCATCACTACGGCTTCCAGAGGCAAATAGCCGTATTTGAAGACCGGCCGGAACCGCGGTTCTTCTAAAATCGTCCGCAACATTTCCCGCTCGCGGTTGGCGGTGAATAACCGTCCGCGCGGCGTTCGCATAAACAGAACGGGAATCGTCCAACTGTCCAGCAAAGCTTCCTGATCAAAGGTGAACAGGCGCGAACGATTCAACGCCAGATCAATCACACCTTCACGCAGCAGATTGTCGTAAAAGTTTTCGACCAGTTCGCGCGCCATAGCAATCGGCACCTGATCCTGCATCGCCACAACCGCCGGAAAGCCGGCGGCGACCAGCTTTGGCCCGAGTCCCGTAAACGGACTTGGATTGCGTTCGTCGTATTTTGTCGTGTCACAAGCCGACAGGAAAACCAATCGCGGCAGCGTTCCGCGGTGAACCAGATAACTGACGATCTGGTCGTCTGGAACTTTGACAAATTTGCCTTGTTCATCTTCCAGCACCAACAGCGTGGCCCGGCGCGCGCGTTGGCGAGGCGGTGGCGCAGTTTCGCCATTGTCGGTGGCTGGCGGCGGCACGCGCTCGAAAACACCGTGTCCCAGAAAATGGAGCACGTGATGATTGAACTGTTTTTGAATCTGGCTGATGGTTGTGTTGCCCGGGATCATACGAAACTTCGGCGGCTTCAGCTTGGCCTTCAATTCTTCGCTCAGTTCAGTGCGGCCGGACATAATGGATATTTCAATATCACCTATGTCTTTGACGGCTTCATAAAAGTTGTTGATCTCTTGCTCGACTTTGATTTCGGCCAGCTTCGGCGCTTCAGGATCGTCGTTCAAATCGGCCAAATTGCTGGGGTTTGAAACTGCCAGCAAGACTTTCAACGGACGTTCGTCCGCAGCCAAGGGGGGTTCAGCGATTGGCAGGCGCGTAAACCGTGAAAATGGCGTTTGATCGAAATTTGCCAGCGACCGCCATTTGTCATCAAACAGCACATAGAGCCGTTCCCACCGAATGCGGTGAAGCTCACTGCATTCTTCCGAAATCCATAACTGGACGCGAAGCTCTTTCTGCTGACAGGTTTGTGTTCTTCCCCAGGCTTTTTGGAAAACATTATGCAGGCTTTGTTCCGCTGGGCTGCCGTCTGCATTTGCTGGTTTCAGGAATAACAATTGATATAGATATTCGCCGTAACTTTGCGTGCCCAAATCGCGGCGGCGAAGCAGTTCCTGTTCTTCTTCGTCGCCCAGCCTCATCATCTGTTTGTGCCAACTGCCATCATCCAATTCAGCTTCGACACGATACAACCCTTCGGCATCCAGGCCGAAGATGCGAATGCGAATCCAGCATAAATCGGTTCCCGATTGTCCACCGCCAGTTTGCCCGTTCACTGCAAATCCTCCTTGCGCAAACGCACCGCCGGATCGCCAAACAGAATGAAGGTTTCGGCATCGTTGCGCGTCAGCCACAAACCAGCCATTTCCGGGTCAGAGGCTTTGCCTTGATCCATTTTATCCGTCAGCAAGCGTGACATTTCGTTGGCTCGGCTGACAAAACCTGTCAGCGCATGGCCAAGCGGACGCCCACTCAAGATCGTATAAAAAGCGTCCTCAAAGGGCTGCAATTGTTTTCCGACTGCGGCAGTAACAATCGAAGTTTGCCAGGCGCGTTCGACGTGGCCGAATACGCCCAAAGCGCCACCGTTTTTATGGCTTAACATGGCTTGCGGCAATTTCGAGAAAACGGGTTTGTCAGGCACTGCGGGAACTTCATTCTGAAACTTGAAGCGGTTTTCGTTCGGCGTTCCTGCGCCATAACAGGCAAACAAAAAACAAACCATGCCGAACAGATTTACATCGGCAGTCAGATCGGCTCCGGCCAGATAATGTTCCGGCTTCAACGGCCCGGCGCTCAAGCCGAAATAATCCTGGGTAAGCAGGGCTCCTTGCGCCGTTTTTTGAAGCGGGTTGTCGTTTTTCCAGGCGACTCCGTGGCTGGCCGTAAACAACAGCGAAGGTGCAGGAGCATTCTTCTTTCGCTTGAAGACATTCATCAACGCGTCTTTTTTGGAATCGTCTGGAAGAATCAGCTTTTTGTTGAACTTGATCTTGTCTTTGCGGAAGAGCCGTTCGTAAACCTTTGCCTGGGTTTCATCCGACAGCGGTTTGACCAGCAATTCGGAACTCAGTTTGGTTGCGCCATCGTTTTTCTGCCTCGGTCCCCATAAAACAATGTCCTTGCTGGTCGGGGCAGGCTTGCCTTTGGCGGTTTCGTAATCAATCACGCTTTTGACGTAGGCTTTATAATCGTCAACTTTGTCGAAATAGAGTCGCCCGACTGCATATCCGGCAGAAAGCAGATGGCCGAAGCGGAAAGAGATTTTTTCCGGGCTGCCGACCAGCAAAATGTAATACGGCATGCAGGTGGGTTCGACGGTGGCGAAATCAGCTTTGTTTTTGATCAGCCATTCCCGCGCGCCCTGGCCGCTGTAATCTTCAATCCATTTGACGATTTTGGCGGCGTCCTCGGCTTGAAACTCGTCGCGGATCATTTTCAACCGATGGTCGAACAGCGGGCGCAACGCTTTTTTGACTTCCGGGTCTTCGTCTTTGTGAAAGACAATCGCCCACCCTGTGTCCCAGAAATCCAGAGGGTCAACGCCCTCCGGCAGACCCAAAACTTCCTGGCCGGATTTTGCCTGGCGGCGTTTGACGGCTTTTTCTTTGGCGGCCTCGTCTTCGGACGGCTTGTAATCGCGCATCGCTTTGGCAATCTCAGTAACCGAAATCGGTTTTACAAGGTAATCACCTGTGTCACCGCTGATGCCATTGATTATCACCTGATCGTCAGGTTGTGTCGGTAAACTATTCTTCTTGGCGGGCATTCTTCCTCCGGTTGAGAAGTGGTTTGTTGCTTAACAGGTTCAAATGACAGATCAATAGGCTGAGCCATTTGTTCTTTTTGCGATAGGGCTAACGACGACACGGAGTATCGCCCCCGACATTGAACTCCGTCAATTGAAGTAAGACAATTTGGAAAATTGTCTTACTTCAATTACCAAAAGGAGCACTGAATGAATTGTCCGAAATGTGGAACTCAACTGCCGAATGACGCTCGATTTTGCAGCGTCTGCGGATCGAATATCGGGGCCGCGCAACCCGGCGCTTCTCCCAGCCCAGGCGGTTATGCGCAAGCCGCCCAAGCAGCAGGAATCCGAATTGATTCCGATGGACGCGGCAGCGGGCGCGGGTACAGCTTTGACATCCAACATGCCGGAGCCTTTGCATTAGCAGTCATACAACTGCAAGCCGGGCAATCCATCCAGGCCGAAGCCGGCGCCATGGTTTCCATGTCCGGCAACATCGAATTGCAATCGCAAATGAAAGGCGGGTTGATGGGCGCATTCAAGCGAATGGTTGGCGGTGAATCGGCTTTCGTTTCAACGTTCACGGCGCACGGAGAGCCTGGCGAGGTCACCTTCGCGCCGGGTTCGCCGGGCGACATTGCCGCCATTGAAATGAACAACCAATTGTTTAACGTCCAGTCGTCGTCGTATCTGGCGGGCGATATCGGTTTGCAGGTCAATACGAACTGGGGCGGCGGGCGCACTTTTTTCAGCGGCGAAGGCCTGTTCGTGCTTCAGGTTCAGGGCAGCGGCTTGTTGCTGGTTTCTTCCTTTGGCTCGATCCATCGAAAGAAATTGAATCACGGCGAACGGTATGTGGTGGACACAGGCCACCTGGTCGCCTGGGAAGCCAATATGCCCTACGAACTCCGCCGCGCCGCGCAAGCCGGTTGGCTTCGCAGTCTGGTCAGCGGCGAAGGCATCGTCGCCGAATTCACAGGGCCGGGCGAAATTCTGATTCAAACGCGCAACCTGGCGGCGTTTGCCGGATTACTGAAACCTTTTTTCCCGTCGCAATCGGGAAGCGGCAGCACCATCGGTAATTTGTTTGGGGAATAATCACCGCAGGGCGATTTTGAAAATTGCTCTGCTTCATTGCCCGTTCAAGCCCGCGCCTGTAATATCCATGCAACCTTGCACTATTGGTCGAACTTTCAAGTCCCGACTGAACCATCTACTACCGATTTTTAAGGAGACTTATGAGCGAACAGACTTCACGGAGAAATTTTGTCAAAACGGGGGTGATCGCCGCCGGAACGGCGGCCGTTTATCATCGTAACGTTCACGCCAAAATTTTGGGCGCGAATGACCGCATCAACCTGGGATTCATCGGCGTTGGCGGACGCGGAAACTCCTTGCTGCGGGATTTTTCGGCAGCAGCCAAAACGACTCCCGCGCAAATCGTGGCTGTCTGCGACACCTACCGCAAACGCATCACGAACGCCCAAAATAACGTCGAAAAATTGACTCAGACCAAACCGGAAATGGGCACGTTGGATTACCACGAAGTCATCGCCCGCAAAGACATTGACGCCGTCGTCATCGCCACGCCGGATCACTGGCACGCGCCCATTGCTATCGAAGCGATGAAAGCCGGCAAGGACGTGTATTGCGAAAAGCCCATGACCCGCACCGTTGAAGAAGCGAAGAAATTTTACGAAGTTTCCAAGACGACCAATCGTGTTGTGCAAATCGGATCACAAACCACATCCAGCGATCAATGGTGGAAAGCCCGCAAGGCAATCGCGGACGGAATGATCGGCCAGCTATTAATGAGCCAGGGCTCGTACCATCGCAACTCCATCGAAGGCGAATGGAATTACACGATTGACCCGAACGCCGGCCCGCAAGGCAAAGGCGACGATTTCATTGACTGGAAAATGTGGCTGGGCAGCGCGCCGCAGCGCCCGTTTAGCGCCGAGCGCTTTTTCCGCTTCCGCAAGTATTGGGATTATTCGGGCGGCATTGCCACAGACTTGTTCTATCACGTGGTTGCGCCACTGAATCTATGCTGGGGCGAAGCGCAGTTCCCGCACAAAGTCATGGCTTCAGGCGGAACCTATGTGTTCAAAGATGGCCGCGAAGTGCCGGACACATTCCACCTGATTGCCGAATTCCCGAAAGGCCATTCGCTGGTGCTGAGTTCTTCGATGGCGAATTCGACCCACATCCCCGGACTGATTCGCGGCCACGAAGGCACAATCATGATGGTTCCCGAAGGCCAGTTTGAAGGCCGCGTTGACCACATTACCGTCACGCCGGAGCGAATTGCCAAGAAGAAGTTCGTCGAAAAATACGGCAGCGAAGAGGTCAAATTGATGACGGAAAAACGCGAAACGCATTACGAAAACTTCCTGCGCTGCGTGAAGACACGTGAAAAGACTGTGCTTGACCCGCTGACGGCCTTCAAAGCCATGACAACCATCGCCATGGCGGTTCAATCGTACCGCGAAGGACGCGTGCTGTATTTCAACGAGGCCTTGCAGAAGGTCACGGACAAACCCACTGAAACCATGCAGGCGAAAGTCTAGCCAGCAAGCGGAACAGGCTGATCCACGAGGTGGCGCGGCGAAAGGCTAAGGCTCATGCCTTTTGCATTCTGTCGCGCACTTCGTGGATTTCTTTTTTCTTGAAACGGAGATTTGAGGCCGAGTGCTGTGAAGTAACCATAGCGCGGCGATCCTCCCCCAAGTCTCGCCGCGCTATGCGACCCGATAGTAAATCTTTGGAATCGGGGCAAACATATTTTGGCATTGAAATCTGAGAATTTGAATCCAAACAGGCACGCTTTTACAGTTTTGCGACAACTTCTCGCGAAAAATCTACAAGCTCCATGTTGAGGACTACATCAGCCACAGAATCGCACTCGGTCGCCTCACGATTGACGATGATCAGTTTCGCGCCATTGGCCAAGGCCGTTTTCGGCAAATCCGCCGCCGGATAAACGACCAAAGACGAACCCAAGACCAGCATTAAGTCACATTGTCCCGCTGCCTGAACAGAGCGATTCCAAATCTCGAACGGCAGCAAGTCACCAAACAACACCACGTCGGGTTTGATCGGTGATTGGCAAGCGTGACAACGCGGTAACACATGTTCCGAGGTTTCCAGTTGTTCATAAAATGCCGCCATTTCAAACGGTTGGCCACAGCCAATGCAATGGCCGGTACGGAACGATCCGTGGACTTCATAAACCGTTTTCGATCCGGCAGCCTGATGCAAACCGTCAATGTTCTGGGTGATGACCGCCGATAGTTGCCCCCTGGACTCAAGCAGTGCCAACAATTGATGCGCTTCGGTAGGCTGCGCGCGATGCAGGTTTGGCATCAATTGCATTGAAGCGCGGTAAAACCCCGCCGGGTTCCGGCGAAACCCCGGCGCGGACATCAACTCCATCAGCGCGGCGTCTTCCCACAAACCGCCTTTGCTGCGGAAATCCGGGATGCCCGCTTCCGTGCTGATGCCAGCGCCGGTAAATGCCACGATACGACTGGATGCCTGAATCAATTGGATAGCTTGTTCGATCGCACGCATAGAAACTCCTCGTCTATTGCCAATCTTCTTGGTTGACAATGAAGGATGGCAAGTTAAGATACCCGCTACTTCAAAATCGCTCATTTACTAAAGATGACTTTACTTCGACGGTGCTTGAGGCTGTCGTGAGTGATGTTTGCCTTGCCAGTTCCCTGGCTACGAACCATCCTAAGGATAACCCCGGATAATGATAAACCTTCGATTCACGGAGTGGAGAATTATGTCGCCGAAGTCAAAGTTTGTCAGTCTGTTCCTATCAGCCGCGCTCTTCCTTCCGCAATTGTCGTTTCCCATTTTTGCCACAAATCTTGGACGCGAAGCCAGACTCGATACCATCACGGGAACCATCACTGGTAATGCCGTGCTGGGAATTGCCGGAAGAGTTCTCGTTGATCAATCCGAACTGGATGGCCGGCCCAGAGTTCCCGGCGCGCGCGTTCGCATCACAAATCTGGACACAGGCAACTTTCGGACGGCCCAGACCAATGCAAAGGGAGTTTATCGCTTTCCGTTGGTTCCGTTGGGGAAGTACAAAGTCGAAGTGGACAAAGACGGGCATTATCTGGCGAACGAAGAAGAAATCTCCAAAAAATCTGTCACTGTCCGGTTGAACGATCTAACTCCCTTTGTTCCTGACGCGCAGTTAGTCCAAGGCAACAAGCCGCAAACAAATACTGTTGCCACACAAGTAGCTCCTCCCCAGCCTGCCATCAGTACTCAAGCGCCTGTTGCCAAAGAAGAATACTCCGGCCAGATAACCAATCAGAATGATCCTACGCGCCGATACAATGCCAATGAACAAATGGTCGCGTTGCTGCCATTGGCGAACATTCGCACCTTCGACGATCTGGCTACGCTAGCCGCCGGAGTTGCGCCGCCTCCGCAAGTCAAAGGTGTTGCCGGGCCAGGAATTGGCGCAGGCATTGGCACCGCCGGACAGTTTTCGGTAAACGGCGCTCGCGCGCGGTCAAATAATTTCACAGTAGATGGTTCCGACAACAATGACGAAGACGTCGGCGTGCGGCGGCAAGGGTTTGTCGCACTGGTTCCGCAATCCATCGAATCGGTCAAAGAAATCCAGATCGTCACGCATTTGTGGGACGCCGAACAGGGCCGCAGCATCGGTTCGCAGGTCAACGCGGTTTCGAAATCCGGCACAAACCAGATTCACGGCACGGTGTATGACTTTTTCAATCACTCCGCGCTGAACGCCCGAAACTTTTTTGATTATTCGGCAAAAAACGCTCCGGCATATCGGTTGGACGCGCTCAAACCCGGCAGCTATGCCAATGGCAAGCCAACCAGCACGGCCCGAATTCCGGTCAGGCTGGATGGCCAGGAAGTCGTATTGCCCAATCCGTCCCAGGGCGAAGATCAATATCAGCGCAATCAAGGTGGCGGAACCATCGGCTTTCCAATCCTGAAAGATCGCACGTTCTTTTTCGGATCGTTCGAGCATCAGGATATTAAAGCTCGCCAGGAAACGCATTTTTCTGTGCCCACTATCACTCAAAGAGGTTTTTTAGGATTTGGCGCCACAGGATTTACCGCAGTGGATCGCCAAAATCGCCGACAGGTGTTTTTCCCGACGTTTGTTGCGGGCGACTCAATCCTTTCGCTGTTTCCGTTACCGAACAATCCTGTCGGGCCATACGGAGAAAACACGCTGACACAAGTTCTGCCTGCTGATGCGAATGCGTTGATTTACTCGCTGAAACTCGATCACAACTTCAAACTGTTTTCTGAAGCAACGCATTCGTTCACCGCGCGTTATAACTTCACGGATGACGAAAGGCAGGTTCCGGCGGTTGGCGGCGCTATTTTTTCTGGTGTCGTTCCCAAAGTCAGAACACAAAATCTCTCGCTGTTTCTGTCCAGCCAGGTGTCGCCTTCGCGCGCCAACCAACTTCGGGCGAGTTATGGACGCACGGCGCTGACGTTTAATGAATTGCGGGATTCATCCCTGCCAAAGTCCCAGCGTCTACCGAACGAGCCATTCTTGCTGAACGCACAGCAATTCCTGAATCTTTCAACGCCACAGTTTCCATTGCCCTATGTAGATTACAGGCGTTTGAGCGCAAGTGCGTTGGCGGAAGAGAGTGTAGGGACGCTGGGCCAGGTGATTGTGGCCCCGTACAGTCCACTTGGTTTGGATGTGTATTTATTCCCGCAATCGCGTGCCAATAACACCATTCAAATTGCCGACACATTTAGCTGGTTTCGTGCCGAACATACGTTGAAATTCGGTGGTGATGTCAGACGCACGCAGCTCAATAGTTCCCTGAATCGCAATTACCGGGCACAGGTCGTTTTCGGCGGCTCGCCCGATTTGACATCCAGGTTTGCTGAAGCGCCACTGCAAGACATTAGCCAGTTTGGCCCAACACCGGGATATTTCAGCGGCTCCGATCTGGCCTCGCTGGGCCTTCCGACCGGCTTATTTCAATCGCTGGCCATT
>CAZMXG010000017.1:0-77066 GCA_964570175.1 uncultured Heliomicrobium sp.
TTTGTCCCACAACAGCGGGCTGACTTTGTACCCGACCAGACGATCCAGCACGCGGCGGGCCTGTTGCGCATCAACCAGGTCGTTGTTGATTTGGCCTGCGTGGTTGAACGCTTCCTTGACCGCGTTCTTGGTGATTTCATTGAACATCACCCGGAAGACGGGCTTTTTGGAATTGCCGCGGGCGCTTTTGATGATTTCAGCCAGATGGAAACCGATTGCCTCGCCTTCGCGATCCGGGTCGGTTGCGATATAGACTTCTTCGGCGTCTTTGGCGGCGTCTTTGATTTCGCGGACGACCTTTTCCTTGCCGGGCATGACTTCGTAGGTCGGTTCGAAATCGTTTTCGACATCAACTCCCAAGCCTTTCTTCGGCAAATCTTTGACGTGGCCGACCGAGGCCAGAACCGTGAAATCCTTCCCCAGATATTTATTGATCGTTTTTGCCTTCGAAGGCGATTCGACTATGACAAGTGATTTAGACATAACAATTATTCCGATGCACTTTGTTGCCGTTGAACCGTGCGTGGATTCGCACGGAAAGTGTAACCGGCATTTGCAAAGGCCGAACCAAATAGCACGAACGCGGCTGAGAGTTCAAGCCGCGTCCAAATCGTTGCTTTAGTTGTGCGTGGGGAAAATCCGATTGAGGCTGTGGATTTTTAGTCGTCATCATCGCCTTCGGCGGCATCAAGCGCTTCTTCCAAAGTGAAGACTCCTTCGTAAAGCGCTTTCCCGACAATGACGCTATCAACACCGTATTGCTGTATTTCCTTCAGGGCGTAAATGTCATCCAACGAAGCGACGCCGCCTGAAGCGGTGACGTGTAACCCACTGGCTTCGGCGATTTCGCGCGTGGCTTCGATGTTCAGGCCGGTCAACATTCCGTCGCGGGCAATGTCCGTGTAAACAATCCGCTCAACGCCCTTTTCGGCGACTTTCAACGCAAGGTCAACAGCCCTGATGTTCGACATTTTTTCCCAACCGCGCAACGCGACAATGCCGTCGCGCGCATCAATGCCGACAACGATGGTGGAGCCGAACTCTTCAACAATGTGTTCCAGCAAGACAGGATTTTCAATGGCCGTCGTGCCGATGACAATGCGCGTCACATCCATGTCGTCCAGCCTGTGCACGTCCTCTTTCGTCCGCACCCCTCCGCCAAACTGAACCGGAATGTTTACCTCGTACAAAATCCGTTCAAGCGCCTTCAGGTTTGCAGTGTCGTCCTGGCCAAGCGCAGCGTCCAGATTGACGACATGCAACATTTCTGCGCCTTCGTCATACCATCGCTTGGCAATCACGACCGGATTTTCGGAGTAAACGGTTTCAGCGGATGCCTGTCCCTGAGTAAGCCGGACGCAGCGCCCGCCACGTAAATCAATGGCTGGGATGATAATCATGCAGGTGAAATCAATGTGGGAGGTGTTTGGTTTTTCACGCTCACGAACCTTACGTTGACAGCTTTCTGAATCGTCAGAAGCAAATTGTTACCAGCGGTTGCTTAGCTAAATAGATCTGGTTTTTCTCTGTTTGATTGAATTCGTTTAGCTAGTTGATTTGGATTGCTGCAGCGAATGCGGCGACAGCGCGACAAATACTACTCAATTTACTTTTTCAGGCAAGCTTTTTATGGATTTATCGCAAAGCTTTTGCCAAACGCCGAATTCCCTCTTGAATCTTTCGCTCGCTCAAACCGGCATAACCCAGAACAAATTCGCCTGATGGCCCCTTGCCCAGGTAGTAAATACGCGCGCTAACTAGGCCTACACCGACATTTCCCGCCCGCTGCGTAATTTCCTCGTCACTGAATCTGGTTCGCAATCGCACCATCACATGCATTCCGGCATTTTCGCCGACAATTTCCACCTGATCTTCAAAATGATGGATCAGCGCTTTCACCAGCGTTTGCCGGCGTTTGTCGTAAAGCGTCCGCATTCTTCGCAGATGGCGTTCCAAATGACCTTCCGCAATGAAATCCGCCAGTGTGCGTTGTTCCAGCGTTGGTGTTTGCCGGTCGGCAATCCATCTGGCGCGCGCAAAAACACGCGCCACAGATTCCGGCACAACCAGATAGCCGATGCGCAATGCCGGAAACAGCACTTTTGAAAATGTGCCGACATAAATGACGCTGTTGCCGCCTGACAATCCTTGCAGCGCCGGAATCGGATGCCCGCCGTAGCGGAATTCGCTGTCGTAATCATCTTCGATTACCACCGCCCCAGTGCGTTCGGCCCATTGCAACAGTTCCAGCCGACGGTTCAGAGGTAGCACAGCGCCGGTTGGAAATTGATGCGAAGGAGTGACATAAATCAATTTGGCCCGGTCAGCCAATTTCGCTGCCAGGGTTTCGACAACGATTCCATTTTCATCAACCGGCACAGGTAACAGGCGCGCTCCCTGCGCCAGAAAGGCTCGACGCGCGCCCAAATATCCGGGGTCTTCAACCGCCACCGGATCGCCTCTGTCAATCAGCAACTTTGTGATCAGATCAATCGCTTGCTGCGACCCATTGATGATGATGATCTGATCCGTTGAACAATTCACCGCGCGCGACCGGCCCAGATAGCTGCAAATCGCCTGGCGCAGTTTCGGTTCCCCTCTTAAGTTCTGTGAGTAATCCAGCAAATCAGCGCGATCTGTGCGGCAATGGCGCAACAGCAACCGCCGCCATTCCAAAATTGGAAAATCTTCCAGTGCCGGCCGGCCGGTTTTGAAATTGATCGGCAAATCCGGTTCAACGGCTTCCAGCAATTGGGAATCGTCCAAACTTTTCCCGTAGCCGGACAGTCTGGACGAACTGCCGGCCTCTGTTTTCGTCGAAAAATTGACGGACTTGATGGGTGCCGTTTTCAGTAATTCATCGGGCAATTGAGCACAAACCCTTGTTCCGGAACCAATTGCCGCTTCCAAATACCCTTCCGCGATCAATTGCTCGTAACTGAGCGTAACCGTTGCCCGCGAAATTCCCAGCGAAGCGGCCAACGCCCGGGTTGAAGGCACGCGCTCTCCCGGCTTCAATCGGCCACTAAGGATTGCCCGGCGCAATTCTTCGTAAAGTCGCCGATGCAGCGGGTCGTCAGAATGATTGTCGAGGGTAATTGCCAGTTCCATAAGTGGACTGGCATCTCAACATAAAATTGGCTATTGGACAAGTCCACTTTTAAGAGTATCTATGAGCTTCGCAACTTGCAAAAGAGGAAGTCCAGACTGCCCTGTAAAGGGTCAAAGCACCGGAACTTAAAACCTATGAGCCAAATTATCCCAACTCCCAAAACGACCTTGAAGCGATTGCCGCAACGAGGCGAATTTGACCGAGAAGCCGTTTACAAAATCCTGGACGAAGCGTTGGTTTGTCACGTCGGCTTTGCCATTGACGGCCAGCCGTTTGTCATTCCAACCAGTTTTGGCCGCGTCGGCGACACACTTTATGTTCACGGTTCAGCGGCCAGCCGGATGATGCGCAGCTTGAGCGGCAAGACTCCGGTTTGCATTACCGTCACGCTGATTGACGGCTTGGTGCTGGCGCGTTCGGCGTTTCATCACTCAGTCAACTACCGCTCAGTGGTCGTCTTTGGCCAGGCAGAACTGGTCGAAGATGAACCGGGCAAGATGGCAGCGTTGGCCGCCATCACTGAGCACATCGTTCCTGGGCGATGGGCGGAAGTACGCTCACCAAATGCCCAGGAACTGAAGGCGACGACGGTGCTGGCCATTCCACTGGAAGAAGCTTCCGCCAAAGTCCGCACGGGTGATCCCAAAGACGATGAAGAAGATATGGCGATTCCGGTTTGGGCAGGCCAATTGCCATTACGGCTGACACCCGGTGAAGCGATCAACGATTCTCTGCTTGCTGAGGGGATTGACTTGCCGGATTACCTTCGCAACTACACGCGAACCTGATTGATTCCGTTTCCAATGCTCAAATTCATTGTAGTGATTTACAAGCGCGACGATGGAACAACCAAACCGTTCCACGAATACTTCCAAAAAACGCAGGGTGCATTCGCAAAACCACTTCCCGGTTTATGGCGAACCGTGCAAGACTTTGTCGCGACCAATCCCAAAAGAGAATATTCTGGGACTACAACCATCACCTGTTCGGGTTCAGCATTGAACCAATGAGCATTGGAGTTTTATCGTGTTGATGTTGGACGATCAGACGCGTGCGGCACTGTGGCCGCACGTAACCGAAACCATTGAAAAATACCTGACCGAAATTGAAACCGCTCGCGCAGCGCCGCTGCTGGACGTTGAAAAGGTTCGCGCGACGCTGGCTGGCTGCGATTTCGCTAAGCCCGTAAAGGCAATTGAGGCTGTTGATTTCGTTTCCAGCCAATTGTGGGAGCACTTGGTCCACAACGGGCATCCGCGCTATTTCGGATTGTTCAATCCGGCGGCGACGACAATGGGCATCATCGCTGATGCGCTGGTCGCAGCCTTCAATCCGCAACTTGCCGCGTGGAGCCACAGTCCCTTTCCAATCGAAGTCGAACACCATTTGTTAAGGGCTTTTGGCCAGCGATTTGGCTATGACTCGACGAAAATGGACGGCACGTTTTGCTCCGGAGGCTCCGAGGCAAATCACACTGCGCTGTTGACTGCTCTAACAAACGCGTTTCCGGAATTTAATGCAGGCGGCGCGCGAGCGTTGCCGACGCAGCCGGTCTTTTACATTTCATCACAAGGCCATCATTCGTTTCTGAAAGCCGCCAAGATGTCAGGAATCGGAACCGAAGCCGTTCGAGAAATCCCGCTGGCTGAAGATTTGAAAATGGATTTGGCAAAGTTGTCTGAGCAGATTGCCGCCGACAAATCCGCGGGCTTCTACCCGTTAATGATTGTTGGCACTGCCGGTGCCACCAGCACGGGCGTGGTTGATCCGCTGGCCGAGCTGGCCGAAATCGCAAAGCGCGAAAAGATGTGGTTTCACGTTGACGCTGCCTGGGGCGGCGGAGCGGCTTTCGTGCCGTTATTGAGGGAGGCAGCGCTGACCGGGATTGAGCTTGCCGATTCGATTACCTTCGACGCGCACAAATGGTTGTCGGCTCCAATGGGCGCGGGCGTTTATCTGACCCGGCACATGGAAATTCTGAAACAGACGTTTGGCGTGGCCACGGGTTACATGCCGCGCGATGCTGCCGGGCTGGACGTGATTGATCCATACACGCATTCGATTCAATGGTCGCGACGCTTCATCGGGCTGAAGGTGTTTATGTCTTTGTTGGTCGCTGGCTGGGACGGTTATGCCCAGGTCATCGGCAAACAGATTGAACTTGGCGATAGATTGCGGCAGGGCTTGACAGAATCTGGCTGGCGGATCATCAACCGCACTCCGCTGCCTGTGATTTGTTTTGTGGACGAACAAAACGCTTCGGCTGATTTTATCGAAGCCGTTGTGAGTGCCATCATTTGGTCGGGCGAAGCCTGGATTTCCGTCGCGCGCATCGGCCAGCAGACCACGCCAGTCATTCGCGCTGGCATCACCAGTTACCGCACGACGGAAAAAGAAGTGGACGGGCTGGTGAGACTGCTCAATCGAACACGACAACAAGTTTTATCGAACAACGCTTAACTGAAAGGAACATTCGCAATGACCGAAGCGGAAAGACAGGAACTAATTGATCGTTACGCCGACGGATACAATGAAGTTGTGCGGGCGCTGGAAGGCTTTACGGCTGAAACCTTGACGGCGCATTCGCGTCCCGGCAAATGGAGCGCGGCGGAAATTATTCACCATCTGGCCGACAGCGAAATGACCAGCGCGATTCGATTGCGCCGATTGCTGGTAGAAGACAATCCAGCGATTCAGGGTTACGACGAAGCGTTGTACGCCACACGTCTGGTGTACAACACGCGTGATATTGCCCCCGCAATGGAAGCTTTTCGCGCGGCGCGTGCGACAACGATTCAATTGCTGGAACGCATGACCGAAGAAGATTGGCAGCGCAAAGGCACTCACTCTGAAAGCGGCGTATACGGCACCGAGATCTGGCTGAAAAGTTATGCCGCTCATGCTCACGATCACGCAGACCAGATTCGCCGTTTGCGTGAAGCGATGTAACACCAATCAAACAGGAGAAACTCATGACCAAACCACGAGAAACAGAATATGCAGCTTATTACGGCAAATACGTTTCGCTCGTTCCGGACGGCGACATCGTCGGCACATTGGCCAAACAACTAGATGACACGCTTTCCGCCTGGCGAGCCGTTCCAGCCGACAAAGCCGAGCACCGGTACGCGCCCGGCAAATGGACAACCAAAGAAATGATGGCTCACGTCATTGATACCGAACGGATCATGGCCTATCGCGCGTTGCGAATCGCTCGCGGTGACAAAACCGCTTTGCCGGGATTCGACCAGGATGTTTTCATCGCTGGCGGAGACTGGTCTAATCGCACGATGGCGGACTTGGCCGACGAATTTGAATCCGTTCGCCAATCAAACCTGTACCTGTTCCGCAATTTGAGCGATGCCGCTTGGAAACAGGTCGGCACAGCCAGCGACAACCCTGTCAGCGCGCGCGCATTGGCTTACATCATCGCCGGGCACGAACTGTATCATCAGCAGATTCTGCGAGATCGCTATCTGGCTTAAGGCAAATTATGGCAACCGTCATTGACGGCACATCAGCAGAAATTCGTGGCGAATGGGCGCACATCGGTTTGGCAAAGGCGTTTGAGCGACTGGCCGAAACCGCTCCAGCCAAATCGGTTGCGCTATTTGAACACGGCACACTGCAAATCAAACTCTACATTCCGCGCGGAGCAAACGGCGAACTGATTGATCCTCAAACGCCTCACACGCGTGACGAGCTTTATGTCGTCGCGCGGGGCGTAGCAACCTTCTTTAACGGTGAAACTCGACGTAACGCTGAAGTTGGGGATTTGATTTTCGCGCCGACCGGCAAGGCGCATCGCTTTGAAGATTTCAGTGAAGATTTTGCCGTGTGGGTTATGTTTTATGGTCCGGAAGGCGGGGAGCGCACCGGATAAAACTCTCATCTTTTCTGATTGCCTCTCTGCCTGTGCTCCCAATCCGTATTAATCGTTCGCCTTGGTTCGACACCTCTCGTCCTTACGAACCTGTGGTGCCTTGAATGTAGTAACTCCTTTTTCGATGCACGTATCCTGTACGCCGTTGTGTATTTTCCAGTTGCATCGCACCAGAAGCGTACAGACTTCTAACTGCATCAAATCCAACAAACCTTTCAATCTTCAGATTTTCATCACCTTATTCAACTGGCACCCTGCTTGCCTTGTTAGCTAACGCAAATTGCATCGTGTTATTCAAACAGTAGCCAATTTGTACCGGCGATCAAATCTCAAGGTTCGGTTTGAGCTAGCAAGCTTATCAACCTGCCGTTATTTTTGCCGGGTTCTTAACCGGAGTCCAAAACTGATAAGGAGTTGATATGTGGAATAAAAATGAAGTGGAAGGCAAAGGCAAACAAATCAAAGGTGGTATGAAGGATAAGGTTGGCGAATGGACTGGCAATGAGACATTGGAAGAAGAAGGTGAATTTGAACGCGTTGAAGGCAATCTGCAACAGGCTGCCGGAAAAGTGCAACGCAAGGCGGAAAAGCTTGCTGACAATGTCAAAAAAGAGATTGACCGCAAATAGCCGACTAACAGAATTGCGGGATCATGTGGAATCACTCCATTGATCCCGCGAATTTTTTCGCTAAGCAAAAAAGGAGGGAGACAATGTTTAAGATCATACGTGCCGGATCGCTGCTCGTCGCGTTAACCCTGGGAATGGCTGCTTGTGACAGTGCAAACAGCACCACTTCAGGCGCAGGACAACCGAAAATAAGCGATTCTGACTTAAAGACCGCAATCAAAACCAAGCTTGATTCCGACGCTCAATTGAAAGCAGCAGATATCGGCGTTAGTGCTGATGGCGATGACAACACGGCGACTTTATCAGGCACAGTGGAAACCCAGGCCTTACGAACTCGCGCCGTGGATTTGGCTCGCTCTGCTCATGCCGGCTTGATCATCACAGACAAAATTGATGTCAAACCCCGTGAATTGACTCGCGCAGATTACACGGATGAGATGGCCACCAAGGAAAGAGAACGTGCCACCGGGTATGGAGAGAAAGTTGGCAATTCGCTAGACGATGCCTGGATTCACACCAAGATTGTTAGCAAATTGATTGCGAACCCGGATACTCCGGAGCGCAAGATTAATGTTGATGTAGTGAACAATGCTGTGGTGTTGCGCGGGACAGTTACTACGAACGAAGAGAAAATGGAGGCCGAGCGGGTGGCAAAAGAGACAGAAGGCGTTAAAAGCGTCAAAAATCTGCTCAAAGTCAACAAAGCCGCTTAATGACCATCAAAGATCTTTCCTAACTCAATTCAAAAAGGAGGCGGTAACAACCGCCTCCTTTCATTTTAGGCTCCTATGCTGAAAACTTTTTTTTCCATTCCGTACATCATGGTCACCATTTTTTTCACTGTCTGTGGCCTGGCACTCGTGGGGTTTTCAGTCATTGAGTTATGGCATGGCGTCAATCCATTTATTGAAACAACGATACGCGGGCGGCTTAATGGAATTCTGGAATGCATAGGCTTGCTGACCATTGCCGTGGCTGCACTTGAATTAGGACAAACGATTTATGAAGAGGAAGTACAGCGGCAGGCTCACCTGAGCGCGCCAACACGCGTGCGGAGGTTTATCTCGCGCTTTTTAGTGGTCTTAATCGTATCGCTTTCGATTGAATCCCTGGTCGCAGTCTTCAAATTTGCGCATGACGATCCTGCGCAATTGCCGAACGCTGCAATGATTGCCGTATCAGCAGCAGCATTGCTGGTGGCTTGGGGTGTCTTTATAAAATTCAATCGTCACGCGGAAGAGTTAGAGCCTGAAGCAATGAATAAGGTAAAAAGCGAAGATCATGATATCGAGCAGTAGGAGCAGAGCTATTCGCGTGTACGCAACCGTAGCGATTCGCTTCGATTGATCACAAGGAAGGAGCAACTAGCGATGAAAGAACAATCAAATTTGATTTTCTCTCGTTTTGCAAAATGGACTGCACACAAAATGGGGCAACCCATTGCAACGGTTAGTGCGGTGATCGTGATTGTTGTGTGGGCAATGTCGGGGCCGTTTTTCGGGTTCAGTGACACATGGCAACTGGTTATCAATACAGGAACAACCATCGTTACCTTTCTGATGGTTTTTTTGATTCAGCACACTCAGAATCGTGATACGGAAGCGCTTCAGATCAAGCTGGATGAATTGATTCGCGTTATGACAGGCGCGAGAAACGAACTGCTAGGCGCAGAAGAGTTTGATGAAAAAGAATTGGAGCAGTTGCGAACGCAATTTTCCCGTTTATCCCATGACGCTCGCCGTACACAAATAAAAAATAGTTCGGGACAAAAAGAAGATGCACAAAACCTGGCCGCGCAAGGTTGAGATCTGTACCCGATTGCGCTGATCGTCTTCACTCACAGTTTGAACGGTGAAGGAATGGTTGCGACTTTTGCTTCCACCGCCTGGCTTAGAACTTACATTTCGGCAAAGTTGCTTAACAACTTTAAGCCCGCAGTTTGGCTTTTTTCCGGATGAAATTGGACGCCGACAATATTGTCTCTTCCACAAATGGAGGCATACAACATGCCGTAATCGGTTTCTCCAAGCACACAGCTTTGATCAGCCGCTTCGACATAAAACGAATGAACAAAATAAAAAAAAGTCTGGCTGGGCAATCCGTTAAACACTTTGTGCTGATGTTTGAATTCGACCTGATTCCAGCCGATATGCGGCACGCGCAGTTTTTCCGGGAACTTCACGACTCGGCCAGGCATCAATCCCAAACCTTTATGAATGCCAAACTCATGACCTTCGTCAAACATCATTTGCAAACCAACACATAATCCAATAATCGGCTTCCCTGCTCCGGCAGCTTCCAGAACCAATTCGTCAAATCCTCTCGCCTTCAGTCCATCCATGCAAGCTTTGAACGCGCCGACGCCCGGCAACACCAGTTTGTCCGCCGACCGCAAAACCGTTTCGTCGCTGGTAACGACGGCTTCAATGCCTTGCGAAGTAAACGCCTTCTCGACGCTGCGCAAATTTCCAACGCCATAATCAATGATTGCGATGCGCATCAAATAACTCCCTTGGTGGACATCACGCCCTGGATTCGATCATCCAATCGGACGGCTTGCGACAACGCGCGTGTCGCCGCCTTAAATACAGCTTCGATGATGTGGTGCTGGTTGCGCCCGTATAAGACTTCAATGTGCAAATTGCAGCGGCAATGCTCGGCAAAGGAATGCCAGAAATGTTCGGCCAATTCGACCGAAAACGTGCCGACTTTGTCACGTGTGTTCTCAACTCGGTAAACCAGAAAGGAACGGCCAGACAGATCCACTACCGCGCGCGCCAGTGTTTCATCCATTGGCACATAGGCTTGCCCGTACCGAACAATTCCCTTCTTATCACCTAGCGCTTCGGCAAACGCCTGCCCCAGACAAATGGCAATGTCTTCGACTGTGTGATGATCGTCAATCTGCAAATCGCCTTTACAGGTCAATTCCAGATCGAACAGCCCGTGTCGCGCAAACAGATCGAGCATGTGATCCAGAAACGGCACGCCCGTGCTGATGGCGCTTTTGCCCGCTCCACACAGATTCAGTTGCAGACTGATGTCGGTTTCTTTCGTCGTGCGTTTGATTTCAGCTTTGCGGTTCATCTTTGTGCCAAAATCTCCTTCAATGCTGCAATCAGCTTATCGTTTTCATCCGGCGTGCCGACGCTGATGCGGACGTAATTTTCCAGCATCGGCGCGCTGCTGACGTTGCGAATCAGAATGCCGCGCGCGTGCAAGGCTTCGAACAATTCTATCGGCGCAATCGCTGTTTTGACACAGAAGAAATTTGCCGCTGAAGGCACAGGAAGCAGTTGCCCATCAAACGTTTGAAGTTCGGCAAAAAGCCTGTCGTGTTCGCCGCGCATCTTTTCAACCAAGGGCTGCAACAGGTGGATATTCTCCAGCGCCACTTCCGCCGCCATCATCGAAAAGAAATTCAAACTGTAGGGCATTTTCGCCTTGTTAAATTCCTGAATCAGTTCCGGCGCGGCCAAACAGTACCCGACGCGCAACCCGCCCATCGCCATGGCTTTGGAAAAGGTGCGCAGTATGACAAGGTTTTTGTATTCGGTGAGCAAGGGAATGAAATCGTCGCTGCCAAATTCCAGATACGCCTGATCCACAACGATGATTGCATTGCTGTTTCGCAGCAGCGAGGCCAAATCGCGCGGAGAAATTGTGCAGCCTGTCGGATTGTTCGGTGAACAGATGATCGCCAAATCAGCATGGCTTGAAACCAGTTTGCTGGCCAGACGCGGGATGTTGAAGGTCAGGTCTTCGTTCAGGGGAACCGAAATCACTTCGCCGCCCGCAACCTGAATCACTTGCCGGTACACGGAAAAGGTCGGCTCGGGCAGCACGACTTTGACGCCTTTTTCGACAATGGAATTGACGACCGACTGAATCATCTCGTTCGATCCATTGCCCGCCATCACACCATCAGCTTTCCAGCCTACGTGCGCCGCCAGCTTTTCCAGCAATCGCGTTGGAATAAATTCCGGGTACCGCGCCCAATCGTGTTCGCTGGCTCGGCGCAAAACTTCGTCTTTGATCGCGGCAGGCATCCCGAACGGATTTTCGTTCTGGTTGATTTTGATCGGCGCTTCGAGCGGATCGAGCGTGTAGGCTTTGATCGCGCGAACGTTTTCTTTGATTCTTTCCAGCATAACGAATTGATAATTGACAGTTGATAATTGATAAAACTTCAGACGGTTTTGGTCTGTTTGGAAGATTTGATTATCGAGGTCAAGAGCTTCAGTAATTCAACACAATCACACATCATCGAATCATAGGCCGCTTGATCAAGGTATTCTGTCTCCTTTAGCAACTGGGAGCCAGTATTCAGTTTCGGAGGCTTCTTTCAGCGAAATCGAAAGTTTATGTATGAAGTCTGCTTTCGACTCTGCTTGTAAAGCTTCTTTGACATTGGCTCCAATCGAAGTCCCTGAACGAAGAATCTGCCGACTGAGCACATACTCTTTTTTCTCTTCGGTCAGAAATTTGCACAGCCGAACAATGCGAATTGCAAACCGAAATGATTCTCCTTCACCGGATTTTCGGCCATAGCTGCCTCCAATCAATTTTCCATTATCAATTATCAATTGCTATTCGTAACGAATTGTTGCAGCTCGCGCGTGAGCATCGAAGCCTTCGGACAAGGCCAGCCGTTCAATCGAAGCCGCCGTTCGCATCAATTCTTCTTTGGTGTAGCGAATGACGCTCGTCCGTTTCAGGAAGTCGTACACACCCAAGGCCGATGAAAAGCGCGCAGTGCCTCCGGTCGGCAACACGTGATTCGTTCCGGCGAAATAATCGCCGACGGATTCCGGCGAATACGGACCAACAAAAATCGCTCCGGCGTTATGAACTTTGGCGGCAGTGGCTTCGGCGTCGGCGGTGATGACTTCGACGTGTTCCGGTGCCAGCCGGTTGACCAGATCGCAAGCGTCATCCAGCGAATCCACAATGATCAGCGCGCCGAAATCCACCAATGAACGCTGGACGATTTCTCGCCTTGAAAGCGAAGCCGTTTGATGTGCCAATTCTACGGCCACGGCTTCGGCCAGTTTGACGCTGGTGGTGACCAGAATCGCAGCGGCGTCCTCGGAATGTTCGGCTTGTGACAGCAGGTCTGCGGCAACAAAATCCGCGCGCGCCGTGTCATCGGCGATGACAACGATTTCGCTGGGGCCAGCAATGGAATCAATATCCACCGCGCCGTACACCAGCTTTTTGGCTGCGGCGACGTACTGGTTTCCCGGACCGACAATCTTGTCCACACGCGGAATGGTCGCCGTTCCGCATGCCAGCGCCGCCACAGCTTGGGCGCCTCCAACTAAGTAAACCTCGAACAACTCCAGCTCTTTCAGCACAGCAGCAATGACAGGATTCTGCGCGAACTGCGCAGGCGGGGTCACAACAACAATTCGTTCGACTCCGGCAACCTGGGCCGGAATCGCATTCATCATCACCGTCGAAGGATACGCCGCAGTGCCGCCGGGAACATACAAGCCAACGATTTGTAGCGGGCGGATGCGTTGCCCCAGCCGCACACCGTTGGCCATTTCGACTTCCCAGTCTTTGGTCATCTGTTTTTCGTGGTAATAACGAATGTTCGAAATGGCTTCGCGCATGGCGGCGATCAACTCTGCATCAACCTTTTCAGCCAATTCTTCGATGCGTTCGCGGCCAACCCGCATCGTCTGCGCCGACAGCACGACGTTGTCATATCGCTGCGTGCATTCCACCACAGCGGCGTCTCCGCGCGTGGTCACATCACGAATGATTGCTTCGGTGCGCCGCATGATTTCGTTGTTCAAACCAACATTGCGGCTCAGGATGCGTGTGAGCTTTTCGCTTTCTTCTGGGCGTGTGTTTTCGAGTTTGATAATTTCAATCATATTTTGGGGAAAAGTTTTTCTTGCCTTTCAAACGTCTAACGATAAAGCCTCAGTCAATTTTGCAATCAGTTCTCCGACTTCGACTCGTTTCAGATGGAAGCTGGCTCGGTTGACAACCAGCCGAGCCGTGGATTCGGTGATGACTTCGATCACATCCAAGCCGTTTTCTTTTAGCGTGCGGCCGGTTTCAACCAAGTCAACAATTCGATCCGACAAACCAATCAGTGGAGCCAGCTCGACGGAGCCCGACAGCGGGATGACTTCGATGGGAACGCCCTTTTGTTGAAAGTATTCCGAAGCAATGCGTTGGTATTTGGTCGCCACCCGAACCGTCGCCAGCAGGTTGTAATCCTGCCCAACGACTTCGCGTTTGCCCGCGACGGCAATGCGGCAATAACCGAATTTCAAATCCAGAGGTTCGTGAACATCGGCTTGCGATTCCAGCAACACGTCGCGGCCGCAGATGCCAGCATCAGCCACACCGTATTCAACGTAAGTCGGAACGTCGCCGGGTTTGACCAGAATGAACGCATATTTTCCGTCCGCAGAGTGAATGATCAATTGCCGCGATTTCAGTTCGCTTTCTTCGACAACGATTCCGGCGCGAGCAAACAACGCCAGCGCATCATCCTGCATGCGGCCTTTGGAAAGCGCAATCGTCAATTTGTTGGAATTACTTTGCACTGATTCTTACCTGCTTCTGTTGTTGCCGGAGCTCGCGCGCTTGACGGAAAGCAGATGCCAAATCGCCGTTGACCGCGATTGGCTGCGCAGATTCGTTGCTTTCTGGTTGAACCTGCCGATGTTTGGCAATCGCGTTGACCAATCCATCCAGCGCGAACGAAAAGCCGACCGCAGGTTCCGAGTGGCCAAAATTGGCAATCAAATTGTCGTATCGGCCTCCGCTGCCGACTTCGACGCCTAAACCGGGCGCGAAGACTTTGAACACCAGGCCGGTGTAATACTCCTGCACACCCGTGTCGCCCAGATCAATGTCGAAATTGTCGCTGAGACCCAGCGACGTCAATGTGGAATAAATCTGCGCCAGATGCTCCACCGCCGAGCGGGATTTTTCATTGATCATAATTTGCCTCGCGCGCTCAATGGCGTCTTCCTTTCCGGCAATTTGCGTCAATCGGCAAAACTCATCCCGCCGAGTTTGTTCAATTTGCGGAGCGACAATGTGCAGAAATTCCGCCAACGCCAGGCTGTTTCGACGATCAATCAATTGCCGCAACTGCGCTCGTTCGGCTTCATCCAGCTTCAGAAAATCAGCCACACCACTGAAAAAATCCACGTGCGAGAGCGCAATGCGAAAATCCTTGAGTCCAAGAGCCGTCAATACTTCCGCAGCAACCAACAACACTTCGACATCGGCGACAATATCCGGCTCTCCAATATGCTCCACACCAAGCTGGTGAAATTCGCGGGCCGCGTGTTCCGCCGGATCATCGTATCGAAAGACTTCGCCGGAATAACAGAGCCGAATCGGGCGCTCCCGCTTCAAAAACCGAGTCGCCACCGTCCGCGCCACCAGCGAAGTCAGTTCCGGCCTTAAAGCCAACAAAGCGCCATCGCGGTCCACAAAGCGGTAGGTCGCTTCCGCCTTCTCAGCGCCCATTCCCCGCGCAAACAGATCGTGATAATCGAAAATCGGCAGGATGATTTCGTCATACGACCACCCGGCAAACACACGCATCGCACGCGCTTCCACCGAACGCCGCAACCGCACTTCGTCGTCAAAGAAGTACTGAACGCCTGCCGGAATTTTTGTGAGTGATGACATTTGAATTTTCAGGCAGCCTGTTGTTCCTCTTTCTCAAAAAGAACAGAAGAAAGAAAGCTAATCAGTGAGTTGATTAAAGGGTGAGTCTGTAAAACTTTTATGGAATCTTGATTTAAGTTGTCGAGAATCTTTTGAACCAGTTTGGCTTTCTCTTTTGGACTGTCAGCAAACAATTCTTTTGGCTGAAGCTTCATCAATCTCCACTCTAAATCCGTAAATTTCCGATTTGTAACCTTCTCAAGAAAAGCCTGGTCCTGAAAAAAAACGGCCTCAATTTGAGGAACGGCAAGAAACACTTCAAAAGGAATTTGTACTGCTGCTTGCTGAAGCGACCACCGAGAGAAATCAAGTTTTTCGTGAATGATCTGTTCATCATTCGCATCAGCATCAATGACCAATGCCACTGGAATTTGTCTTTTTGCCAAGATTGTAACTGCCGAAGATTGAGCGCCTGACCAACCGCCGCCAGCAACAAACTCAACTTCTTTTGTTAACCTAGGTGGCAATACTCTTCTGAGAATATCTATGTCTGTTTGCCCTTCTGTAATGACACACACTTTTTTCATACCGACTCTCCCTTCTTAAGATCATAGTTCGGGAAGCCTTTTTCAACGCAGAATCTATATTTTTCAGCCAGCCCTCTGCGAAAAACGTGCTTTTCCAAAGCATATTCGATCTCATTGCCTTCCCAAAGCAAGATTGTTTGTGGAGCCAGAAACTGTGCCAACGTGATGGCCGGAGCAGTAAAGCCACCACAGCTAAAAACTACACCGATGGTTGCCGCTGGCCGCCGCAACAACTGGTTCCGCAATTTAGCAATTGGCTCAATGTTGACTGGTTCAGTTGAATCTTTACATTCAATCAAACAAGAGAGATTGTCTGAATAAACAACACCATCAATTTGCTCGATGATTTCTCCACTTACAACCTTGACCTGATAAGGCCATTGAACCTCGGCGCCTTCTAATTGAAATGCACGCAAAACCAAATATTCCAGAGCTTTGCCTGCTTCCCAGCCTTGGGTTGTTTGTAACTTTATCTCTTTCCAAAGGCGAATCAGTTTGCGCCATTTGTAAGTAGAAATCTTTGCTTCCAATTCCTTACCAGTCGCCATAACTCAGCTTTGCACAGAATACCCGCCATCCACCGGAATTGCAGTGCCGGTAACGAAATCCGAAGCCGGGCTGGAAAGGAAAACGGCGATGCCTGCGAAATCGGCGGTGATGCCCCAGCGGCCAGCCGGAGTGCGTTCCAGCACGCGTTCGTGCAGCCCTTTGACCTGTTCCCGCGCTTTGCGGGTCAGGTCGGTGTCAATCCAGCCAGGTAGCACCGCGTTGACCTGAATGTTGTCTTTGGCCCAAGCAGTCGCCAAGCCTTTGGTCATTTGGACGATGCCGCCTTTGCTGGCGGCGTAGGGCACGGCGAACGAAGCGCCGAAGATGGACATCATCGAACCAATGTTGATGATCTTGCCTCCGCCTGCGCGTTTCATTTCGGAGTAAGCGGCTTGCGCGCAAACGAACGCGCTGGTCAGGTTGGTTTCCAGCACTTCGTGCCATTCAGCCAGTGAATACTCCGTCGGCTGTTTGCGGATGTTGGTGCCTGCGTTATTGACCAGAATATCCAAACGGCCAAAACGTTCCACCGCAAACGCGATCATTGATTGGCAAGAAGCCTGGTCAGTGACGTTGACTTCAACAGCGGCGGCTTTAGCGCCAAGCGATTCAAGCTCGGCAACGGCGGCGGCGGTTTTCTCCGCGTTGCGACCGGCGACGACGACTGCCGCGCCAGCATTCGCCAATCCGCGAGCCATTCCAAGTCCGATGCCTCCGTTGCCGCCGGTAACAATGGCGACGCGGCCTGATAGATCAAATGGATTCATGTGTAGTTGTTCTCCCAGATGAGTGATACCCCGTCAAGACATTTGTCGTCCGTGATTGTCTACGCGGACTTCTAGCGCACGCGCTTTTGCGCCTTTGGATTCGATGCGGCGGACCATTTCGGCGGCGATTGCTTCGCCGTTTTCAGTGACGAAGGCAATCATCGTCGAACCGGCTCCACTGATGGCGACGCCGAGCAAGCCTGGAAACTTATGCGCTTCTTCATTCAGATGCAGCACTTCGGAAATGCCCGGAGCCAGCGGCGCACGGTACGGCTGATGCAGCCGGTCGTGCAAAGCTTCGTTGATCAGATCGAATCGTTTTTCAGCCAGCGCAGCTTGCAACAACGCGGCGCGTTGCAGGTTGTAAATCGCGTCGTGTCGCGTGGTCATCTGCGGCAGCACGGCGCGCATCTTGGCCGTTTCCATCTCGAAGTCAGGAATGCAAAGTACGATTTTGACTTCTTCCGGCCAATGGCGTTTGACGGTCAGCAGCGAGCGACGTTCGTTACCTGCGTAATCCGTGCGCTCTTTGACAACGGCCACGACCAGCCCGCCAAGCGTGCTTGGAGCCAGATTGTCGCCGTGGCCTTCGAAGTTCAGCGCGTAATCGAAAAAGTCAGCCTGTTCCAGCTTGTCACCGCTCAAGGCTTCGTAAATTGAAAGCCCGGCGATAATGGCCGAACTGCTGCTGCCGAGCCCGCGCGCCAACGGAATCTGGCTGTCCACGCGAATGCGCGCGCCGGTTAGTTTTTGGCGGCGCGCTTCAGCGGCAAATAGCGCCGCACGCAACATCAGGTTCGATTCATCGAGCGGGACTTTTTCAGCGCCTTCGCCAGTTGGGATAATTTCGAATTTGCCGTCGAGCGGCTCAACTTCCAGTCTCAAGTACAATGACAGTGCCAGTCCGCAAGTGTCGAAACTTGCGCCAAGGTTTGAGGTGGAAGCCGGGACAATAATTTCAGTTTTCGGCATTCAAAAACAAAGCCCTTCAAAGTGATTTCAAAAACAGTTTTTGACCGACAGATACCGTTCCGGTTTTGGTGACCGTGGCATACACACCCGCGCAGACTTCATTCACACGAGCCACGGATTTCAAGATAACCGGATCAATTTCAGCAGTGTCCGGGTCCATGTTGATCATCGCACAGCGCAGGTCTCGCAACGTAATGCTAATTTCCGGCCCTTCGCTTGATCCAAATTGAAGAACCTGTCCAACCCACTGATCTTCGGCGAACGGTTCAGCAGTCAGAGATTCAATCAAGAGGTTTGGGCGAAACCGACGAATATCCAGCGATTTTCCGCACTCGATTCCCAAGCTATAAATCGTGCCCAAGCTAATCAGCGAGACAGACGCTTCGTCAAAAATGCCATGATTGAACTGCATTAGTTGGACATCTTTGCCATACGCTTCGGCAATTTCAGCGCGCAATGCTTCGCTGCTTGCTTCAAGCTCTTTGCCGTCGGGCGTGCGAATGTGCAAAACGGGTTTCGATTCTTCAACGTTCTCGACCCAAAATGGCTGATAGCGAAGCAACGCTGGAAGACGGCCAGCCGTCAGCCAGGGGAATCCGCCAGAATCTTCCATTCGGCGAAAGGCAAATCGCCGGTCGCCTTCGAGTCCGTGCCAACCGAGCGAGCAACTTTCCAGCGATTCACCCGCCATGGATTTTACGGGATAGCGAAAAATGTTCTTGATGATTCCAACCTCGGTCACGATTCAAGCTCCTATGTATCTGGCGTAAAGTGTTCTGGCGACGGCCAAATCGTCCGTGCCTTTGATAATGCTGCGCGCATCTGTGAACACTGTGATTTCATGCTCCGCCGTTTTCAGCTTTAGCAAAAAACGATTGTAGCTGACTTCGCCCACATCGCGCAGTTGGTCGGCTAATTCCGCCAAATCAATCTGGTGGCTGACGGCAGGTGTAATTTGAACCGAGTTGCGGCCACACAACGATGTCGCCAACTGGCCGCTTCGAGCGGAGAGAAATTCAAACTTGTGTTGCTGGCAAGTCGGACAATCGGCAGTTCGCTGGCGCATTTTCAATTTCGTGAAGGTGTTTTGCCACAGATCGAATTGCAGCAAGGAACCGTGCAGCTTTTCAAATTGACCAGTCAAAACTTTGATCGCTTCGGCGACTTGATAGGAAGCAATGGTGGCGATGATCGGCAAAATGACTCCTGCCGTATCGCACGTCGGCGAAGTTCCTGGCGGCGGCATTTCTGAAAACACACAGCGCAAACAAGGCGTAATGCCCGGCCGAATCGTCATTTGCACGCCGTAAGCACCAACCGCTGCTCCATAAATCCAGGTTTTGCCAAGCTTTACCGCTGCGTCATTTAGCAAATAGCGCACTTCGAAATTGTCCGTTCCGTCCAGAACCACATCGGCATCACGAATCAACTCTTCAACGTTTGAGTAATTGACGTCTTTGACGACGGCTTCGGCTTGAACGTCAGAATTGATTCGTACGATTCGGTTCGCTGCGGCAACGGCTTTCGGCAATCGCTCGGCCGCATCATTTTCATCAAACATCACTTGGCGATGCAGATTCGATTCTTCAATAAAGTCGCGGTCAATCAACCGCAGTTTCCCGACGCCAGCACGCGCCAGCATTTCGGCCTGCATTGAACCAAGCGCACCACAGCCGATGATAACCGCGTGGCTTGCGACCAGCCGCTCTTGACCTGCTTTGCCTATGCCGTGGAAAAGAATTTGGCGGGAATAACGTTCGAGGTTCATTGGGAATGATGAACGCTGAAAGATGAATGATGAATTCGCACGACCTCGTCATTCATCCTTCAGCATTCCGGCTTCAGGCTAGCGGGTAGACTTGATGAGGATTTCAGTTCCTGCTTCCAGTTTGACCTTGTTACTCCCTTGAATATAAGTCGAGCCTGCGCCGACACCAGCGCCAATTGCCGCGCCAATGGCTGCGCCTTTGCCACCGCCTGCGATTGCCCCAATGACAGCACCTGCCGCCGCGCCGCCACCAGCGCGGACAGCCGTGGTTTTTCCTTTGCTGCCGCTTTCGATGTTGCCTTCTTGATCAACTTTCTTGGCAGAATCTTCGCCAAGCACCTGAACAACTTGGGCATCAAACACAATGTTTTCTCCCGTGCGGAGCTTGATGCGGTCAAACGCCAGCGACAATTCAGTTTTGCCCGTCAGTTTGCCGGATTTTTTGACCTGGGCAATGTGGCCTTCAACGGTGGCATCAGCATACTTGCTGGGCGTCAGAACAACTGCGGTAAACCGGTCGCCATCTTTCGATTCTTTGGTGTCAATCGCGGTTTCCAAACGAATCTTCATTTCTGTATTGCGGGGAATGGATGTTTGCTTCACAACCGCAGGCTTGACCGTTTTTCGTTTGGTCGTTTTCGATTTTGTTTGAGCAAGAACGTCAGAGCCAGAAACAGCCATTGCCAATACAAACCCTGTCATCAGTAGAGCTAAGGTAGAAATTTTTCGCATATGAGTCTCCTTCCATTTGGTCAAATTGAATTTCTTGGATGATTTTGTGACGGCTGAAGCTTAGCAAACAAATTCGCGGCGACAAAACGGACAGAAATAATTCAAGCGCAGTTTTACTAACTCAATTTCGATTTCTATAATCCGCCCGCTTTATCACAACGCCTAAATCTGACAGGAAAGGGACTTCAGGCTGAGCCGTTTGAGCATTTGCGACTCATCGCTGTGGGAACGCTCTGCCCAAGCAATTATGTTGAAAAATCTTTTCGCCCCAAAAAATCTGCTGAATTGGTTTTTGATCTTTGTGCCAGTTGCGGCAATTTTGGAATTTATGCACGCCAGCCCGATTGCAATTTTTGCAGCGTCTTCGCTGGCGATCATTCCATTGGCTGGATGGATGGGGCGCGCAACAGAACACCTGGCTGAAAAACTGGGCCAGGGAGTCGGCGGATTGTTGAACGCGACATTTGGCAATGCCGCAGAACTGATCATTGCCTTGATGGCGTTGCGAAAAGGCCTGTTTGAAGTCGTCAAAGCTTCAATCACTGGCTCTATTATCGGAAACATTCTTCTGGTGCTGGGCCTGAGCATATTGGTTGGCGGAGTGAAATACCCCCGGCAGATTTTCAACAAAACAGCGGCCATGCTTGGTTCAACCATGCTGGCCTTGTCAGCGGTTGGCTTGCTGATGCCTGCGGTTTTTCATTTACTGGTCAGAAACAACCCGACAGCCGAACACGATTTGAGCCTGGAAATTGCCGTTGTGCTGATCATTACTTATGCGCTGAGTCTGGTTTTCACCCTGAAAACGCATTCGCACCTGTACACGGGCGGCATTGATGAAGAGGAGGAACAGCAAGCCATCGGCACTCACGGATGGAGCCAAACTAAGTCCATTTTGATTTTGCTGGCCGCCACAATTCTAGTTGCCGTTATGAGCGAATTTCTGGTCGGCGCAGTTGAAGAAGCCTCCCACACGCTAGGGCTGACTCAAATTTTTGTCGGCGTGATCTTGGTCGCCATCATCGGAAATGCCGCCGAACATTCGACCGCCATTCTGGTCGCCATGAAAAACAAAATGGACTTGGCGCTGAATATTGCCGTGGGATCCAGCATGCAAGTAGCATTATTTGTGGCGCCCGTATTGGTGTTTGCCAGTTATGCTTTTGGCAGACCCATGGATTTGATCTTTTCTTCCCTGGAAGTCGTGGCGATTTCAGTATCGGTTTTGATTGTGGCGCTGATTGCTCAGGATGGCGAATCGAACTGGATGGAAGGTGTGCTGCTTCTGGCTGTTTATACGATTTTGGGACTGACTTTTTATTTTCTCCCTGCTTGACGTAAAGCTGTCAGTGATTTGGTGGCCGTAAGTTCCTGCCAAATCACTTTTTCCATTCCCTCGGCCTGCTTTTCCAGCAATTTTAGCAAGGAATCCCGTTTGAATATCCGGCGTTTCAGATCGGCAGCGATTCCACCAGGTTTAGGCCGCTGGTGCAAAGCCAGTATCATCTGGTTGGTTTCTTGAACGATGTCTTCGACCAGGCGCGAACGATTGAGATCGGTCAGAATATGAACTGCATGCGCAAGCTCATGACCAAGAACTTCTGCGTAGCGTTCTTCTTTCTCCAGTCCCAGAAATGGCACAAAACCATTTGCCTTCATAGTTTCCGGACCGACATAAGCCTGATTGATGCTGTCCAGATTCAGCTTGATCACAGCGATGTGGTGGTTTCCCAAAGGGTCAAATCTTTCTATGTGGAAAAGACCGGCAGTGCAGCTAAAACCACCTCTTAACTTGATGATTTCGATATAAACCGTGTGGCCGCTGGTTTCGATCCATTGCCAAAGATTTTGCAACGTCGGGTGCGCCGGTTGCCCTTCACTATTTTCCGCAAAAACGATTCGTTCCACCGCGTTCCATTTTTCAAGTTCGATGGAAGAAAGCCGCTCGGTCACAAATCCTGTTTGAGGATACAGGCTGTTGGCCATTCGCCCATGTGCCGTAATTTCAATCAGTGACGAAAACACTAACGCTGTCACCGTCAAATATACTTTCAGCATAAACTAGCGATCCTTGGGATTATTCAGAAATCGGGGCCGTGGCAAGTTCAAGAGCATAAAAAGGACGGGGCGTAAAACGGAGCGAATTATATGCAAAGCTTGGTCGGAGCTACAGAAAATTTTCTGACCAACAAAAAACTCATGCGCAAGCCAAAAACCTTGGCATTCACTGGCTACCAGGAATCTAAACAGGCTAAAAAAGGAGAAAGGCTCAAGGTGCCTCACTCACCTTGAGCCTTAAATGCGATACACACAAGAGATTCTGATGATCGGTAAAAGCTGGCTTGATCGCTTGTTGAATATCCTCACTATATTCAACGATTACCAATCATCTTTCTTGGGCTGGTAAACGCATAACCCTTGCGAAGGTTCCAAGATGTTCGCCATTTTTATAAAAAAGTTTTCTGATCCATATTTCGAGGCATCTTTAGCCAGTCATCCACCAAATCCAAAAGCAGTTCGCATCATCATTCTGATTTTTTCTTAAACTGCGTGGAACTTTCTGAAAAGCCGGGCGTGTAGCTGTCCAATTAACGGTGATCGCTCCGAAGTATAGTGAGGATACTGAGGAGCAAACATTTAGATCACCCTTATCCTTCCGATAAGAAGTTCGCATATGGGCTTAACGATGAGTGAGGCATCGTTAAGCCCGTTCTCCTTTTTAGCCTATTATTTCTATCAATGCGCCTACTTATGTTTCAAATTCAAAAATTGGAAGTGGCGGCAGCCCGTTCCTGAGTAATTTGATTTGTCACCCATTCGCGCGCCCATTTATCCGCGCCGAGAACCGTGTCTAAGCTCGAAGCCTCCCCGACACTGTGAGCGTCGCAAACAGCTTGGATCAACCTGGGAATTTGGCCAAATTTGATTTTTTCATCCAGGAAGGCGGCGACTGCAATTTCATTTGCCGCATTCAAAACGGCAGGCATTGTTCCCCCTGCCCTCAAAGCCTTGTAAGCAAGGCTAACGCAAGGAAATTTTTCTGTGTCGGGAGGCAAAAACTCCAATTTACTCATACTCGCCAAATCAAGCGGCGGCAATTGGGCTGGGCGGCGATCCGGGTACGTCAGGGCGTATTGAATTGCATGCCGCATATCTGTCACCCCTAGTTGAGCAATGATGGAACCATCCACCAATTCGATCATGGAATGCACGACCGATTGTGGATGCACGACAATATCAATCTCATCCGCTGAGCAATCAAAAAGCCAGTGCGCTTCAATCACTTCCAGTCCCTTGTTCATTAACGTTGCGGAATCAATAGTGATCTTTGCGCCCATTCGCCAAGTCGGATGTTTAAGCGCCTGTGCCGGTGTCGCCTGTTCAATTTCTTCGCGACTGGCATTTCGGAACGGGCCGCCTGAAGCGGTCAGAATCAATCTTTTTAGCTCGTGCCGCTTTTCGCCTCGCAGACATTGGTGCAATGCATTGTGTTCGCTGTCCACAGGTAAAAGTTCAGCGCCGAATTTTTCAGCCGCTTTGGTCATCAACTCCCCGGCAACCACCAAAGTCTCTTTGTTCGCCAGAGCCACCCGGCGACCGAGTTCCAAAGCTCTGTAGGTTGGCAATAATCCCAAAGCGCCAACGACAGCACCGATGACAATTTCAGCTCCATCTACTGTTGCGACTTCACTTAGCCCGTCAACCCCGATGGCGATTTTCGGAAAATCCACCACGCCACGTTTTTTTAATCCGTGTCGGAATTGGTCTGCGCTGGCTTCATCGCTGACTGAAACCACGCGCGGACGAAATTGTTCAACCTGTTCGGCCAGCAATTCCACGTTTGCCCCTGCGCCAAGCGCCGCGACGGAAAATTCTCCCTGAAACGCCTCAACGACGCGCAACGTGTTGCAGCCAATCGAACCTGTTGAGCCTAAAATTGCTATTTGTTTCATAAAGTTGCCGGTAATTGCCGATCCAGCGACTCCCAGCTTACTGCAAAAAAATCACGGAAAAGTAAAAAAGCACCGGCGCATTGAAAAGCATGCTGTCTAGCCGATCAAGCAAGCCTCCATGGCCGGGAATCAGCTTGCCAGCATCTTTGGCTTTCGCGCCGCGTTTGAGCATGGATTCGCACAAATCGCCTGTTGCTCCCAGCAATCCCATCACAATTGCCAGCGGCACGGCGAGTTCCAGCTTCAATTCCGGGAAAAACCAGTAATGCGCAATCACAGCCGCGAGGATATTTCCCGCCAAACCGCCGATCAAACCCTCAACGGTTTTCCCAGGACTGACTCGCGGAGCCAATTTCCGGCGTCCAAATTTTCGGCCTGTAAAATAGGCTCCCGTGTCACCGGCAAAAACTACCATGAAAAAGAGAGACAGCAGTTTCGGCGGCAATTTTTGAATCGGGCTTTCGATCATCGTCAAAGCGACAATGTACCCGCCAAGCACGACGACATACAAAACTCCAAAAACTCTGACGGCGGCATCGGCCAGCACGTGAGTGAAATCATCTCGATCGGCGTTGCTGAAAAGCTGCATTAACAACTCGACGATGACCAGTGCGGCTAAAACTGCCAGCACAAGATCGTGTCTATGAAAATAAAAAGCGGCGAGAATTGCCGCCGCCGCTATCATTCCCAAAATTTGCCCGTCTGACTTGGTTAACGCGTAATACTCGTAAAGCCCTAGCAAAATGGCCAAGCCAGCCATTGCCGCGAACCAAACTGGCGGTCCAAACCATAGAACAGAAAACAGAATCGGCAGGAAAACGATTGCGGTAAGAATACGAGCCATAAAATTTAGGAGATGGGAACTGGGAGTTAGGAGTTTGATGCGAGCAAAACCTGTCTCCCATCTCCTATCCGCCAACGCCCGATTAAGATGCTTTGACGACAGCCAGGCGACTTTCGCTTAAACCGCCAAAGCGGCGGTCGCGCTTTTGGTAATTCACAATGGCGGTGAAAATATCGGGACGGCGAAAATCCGGCCACAGCGTGTCAGTCACGTAAATTTCGGAATAGGCAATCTGCCAAAGCAAAAAATTGCTGACGCGCATTTCACCGCTGGTACGAATCAGAAGGTCAGGGTCAGGTAAATTGGCAGTATATAAGTGACGCGAGATGTCGGCTTCGGTTATGGATTCAGGAGAGCGATTTTCGCGCTCACAGGCAAGGATCAATTTGCGAACGGCGTCTACCAACTCCACCCGTCCGCCGTAATTCAGCGCGACGTTTAGCGTCATTCCCGTGTTGCTTGCGGTTTTGTGGATTGCTGAACGCAGCTCAAACTGAACGGATTCGTCCAGCTCATTGATTCGGCCAATCGTCTGAAAACGGATGTTTTCGCGGTGGATGTTGTCAAGTTCCTTGCGCAAATACTCTTTTAGAAACGTCATCAGCGCTTCGATTTCAAAAGGCGGGCGTTTCCAGTTTTCCACCGAAAAGGCGTAAAGGGTCAGGACCTCTATTCCAAGCCGCGCGCAGGTATCAACCGTTGCGCGAACGGCTTCGACGCCAGCGCGATGACCGGCCACACGCGGCAAAAAGCGCCGATTCGCCCACCGCCCATTGCCATCCATAATGATGGCCATGTGGCGAGGCAAGCGAGTGAAATCAATTTGTTTGAGCAACTGCTCGTCGCGCGAGCCTGGCTCGATCAGTCTGGAAAAATCTTGAAGCATTTTATTCTTGCCGTCGGGCGTGGATTTGCCTGCTCGCTGTCATAATCCGCACAGCTTTGCGCACTGGTGATGGGGATTTTCTTTACGACCTATGACTTTGTTGAAATGCCCGCGAGCGACCGGCAATGAATACTAATACTCGACTTTCAAAAGCGTCAACCCATGAGCCGGAGCAGATGCACCCACAAGCGTGCGGTCGCGGCATTCAATTAACTCAGCGATTGAACTTGCTTTCAGAGGTTTGGGCAATCGCCCGCGGTTAACGTCAACCAGCGCGCCCACCATTGTTCGAACCTGATAGCGCAAAAACCCATTGCCGGAAAAAGAAAGCGTCAACAAATCCTCTTCCCGATTAAGCCGAATATCAGTCACCGTACGTACGCGAGTCTTCTTTTCGCAATTGGCTACGGTAAAAGCCGTGAAGTCATGAGTTCCAATCAGCGTCTGCACATCTTCCGCCAATTTCGCAAAATCCAGCCGATATGGAAAATGCCAGGCATGTCGCGACCAAAGAGGATTCATCACTTCAGAGGCAAAAATCCGGTAACGATACGTTTTGCCTTTCACATGGAAACGAGCGTTAAAGTTTTCGGGGGCTACTGAAGCTGACAATACACGAATATCGCGCGGCAAATTGCCATTGATCGCATTTCGCAAATATGTGCCATTCCATTCTTTGGTCAAGCGAAAGGAAGCAACCTGACCTTCGGCGTGAACTCCTGTATCGGTTCGCCCGGCCGCAAACGTTATAACTCTCGTCCCTTCCAGTTTTTCCAGCGCGGTTTCAAGCGCGGCCTGAATCGTCGGTTGACCAAGTTGCATTTGCCAGCCGCAATATTCACTTCCATCGTAAGCCAGCGTGATTCGATAGTTCATGCCTTCAAAAGCTGATTCTCCACCTCGTCTATTTTCTTCCTGCTAAAGGTTATTCTGCTTTGACATTATGAAGCAGCACTGCGTCGTTGATGACAATTCCGCGTTCGCAAGCCAGCGATTTTCCGTCGCGCGACCAGGCGAAGCGGAAAATCTGGTCCGAAGTAAAATTCGTCAATCGCCGCGCTTCGCCGCCATCTAGGGGTTTGCTCCAGATGTTTGACGCACCGTTTTGCGTCGAAATATACGTCAAGGAACGGCCATTGGGTGACCAACGAAACAATCCGAATTCCGGCAGCGGCATTTCCAATTTTGGCTCTCCGAACGGTTTCAGCTCCTTCACATCAAATGGAACCACCGCAACTTTCAGTTTACGCTCTTTGTCGTCCAGATATTGGCAGGCAAGAAATTCTCCACCGGGCGAAATGGCTGGGCGCGTAATCGCTGTCGCTTTCCATTCCGTCATTTGCACCGGTTCCCCGCCATCAATCGAAACTTTCCACAAGGCAGCTCTGCCTGTGGTCGAAGATCCATAAACCACCCATCGGCCATCCGGCGACAGGCTTGGAAAAATATCGCCGCGCCCGCGCGTCAGTTGCGTGGGATTGCTGCCATCCGCATCCATTCGCCAGATATGACCGCTGCCTCCGCGTTCAGACGCAAAAATAATGTAACGGCCATCCGGCGCGACCACAGGCATAAAGTCCGTCTGCGTATCGCGCGTAAGCTGCCGTTGCTGCTTGCCGTCAGTAGTCGTGCTCCAGACATCCAGGTTGCCGCTGGCGTGCGCCGCATAAATCAATCGTCCGTCCGGCGTCCAATCCAGGCCGAATCGTTCACTATAATTATCGCCAAAGCCGGATTTGATTTGCGTTGCGTTGCTGACGTCAAAACTGCCGCCCGCTTCCGGCACAATCCAGATGCTGGAAACTTTGTCGGAACGACGGGACACCAGCAAACTGGAATCGGACGTAATGCCGACGCCTTCGTAGCTGGTCATGTCGTTGGTCACGCGGCGAGTTTCGCCTTTCGGATACGTCAGCAAATAAAGTTGATCGCCATACACAGCGGAAGTCCGCCGCCACGCGCTGAAAATAACTCCGCTGCCGTCGCCCAGCCACGCGACCTGCCCTATGTTTGACCACGTTTGCTCGCCAATTGGGCTCGCAGCACCGTTTTCAACATTGACAGCCAGAACCTGTGCAATGGAATCATTCGGCAGCAGGTTGGAAACTGCGCAAGCGATTGTTCGCCCATCCGGCGACCAGGCTGGCCCGGACAAAGAAATCGTTTCAGGACGTTTTCTTGTCAGCAGCTTGCGTTCTTCCGAACCGTCAAGTTTGGCGATAATGAGCGAAGCTTCGCGCTGTTGCGGGTAATTGCGGACAAACGCAAAGTATTGGCCGTTGGGAGAAAACGAAACAGGACTGTCTACATCGCTCATCACTTCGCGTGGGGTTCCGCCCAGCAGCGGCACCTGGAACAGCTTGCTCATCACACCGCCGCGCGGACGCGCAACGTAATACACAAAATTGTCATCCGGTGAGAAGGTTACCCCGGCAAAAATTATTTCCGCAGGTGGCACAATTTGGGTGGAACTGTCCGCAGCAATTTGCCTAACCCACAGGCTCTGCAAATCCTCACTGTCTGCAATATAGGCTGCGTACTTGCCGGAACGCGAAATCGCTGGCTGCAATGCTTTCCCGGAAGTTGTCAGCTTCGCAGGGCTAATTTGCCGAAACGCCGTTTTGCCATGATTGTTCGAGCGGCGATACGCGATGTAACCGGCCAAAGCGACTATCGCCAAGCTCACAGCCAATAAGCCAAATGTCGCCAGCAATCGTTTTCGGCTGAGCGTCACGGCCGGAATTTCGGCAGCAGCCAGAGGCACAACCTTTCCATTGGCTGTAGCTGCAACCGGCGCATGCCCATTCATCCCAAAATCCAATACAGGATCAGTTTCACTGACAGGCTCAACATTCATGGCGAATCTGTAGCCGCGTTTGGGAATGGTTTCGATGTATTGACCGTCGCCGTTTCCGTCCCCCAAGGCACGGCGAAGCTGAGAAATGTTTTGAGTCAAATTGCTCTCTTCGACAAAGGTGTCAGGCCAGAGCAATTCCATCAATTCCTCTTTGCCGACAATGCGCCCGCTATTTTCAACCAAGGCCAACAAGGTATCGAACACCTTTGGCGGCAAGGGAACCGTGCGTCCTTCACGCATCAACAATCTTTCACCCGTGTCCAAACGAAAAGAGCCAAATTCGTATAACTGCTTTATTTGCTTGTTCATAACCAATCTCGGGAACGTACTCAGAACTCACTTGCAAGTCACTTGGAACCCCTTCAGACAATTTTGAGGGTTTCTTGAAGACTTACAGGTTCGTGTATCGCTAAATGCCCCAGCGCAGCGGAGATCAGTTGGGATCAATCGGGCGGCTTTAAAGGATTGGTCGCGCAATTCGCCGCCATTGGTTCCCTTCACGGTCAAAGCTGCGCGCATTCTAGTCTTGCTTGCCGGGACTCACAACCTTGACCGCAACTCATGACCGGATGATGAGCAAAGGCGCCGCAGACGACTCACGCCCGACCTCCTGTCCGGGCTGAGCGCTTGAGCCGGGAGCTTTGGCGCTGGCGAACTAACCGGGTGTCATTGTCGGTTCGTCAATCCCCCAGAACTCCCGGCACTGCGTGACTGGAATGCCTGGAAAGCTTCGCCGTTTCCATTGCTACTTGGGATTATTGAGAACAATTCAAACAAGTTTTCCTGCTGACCGATGAAACTCTGAAGACAAAAACAGGCGAGCGAGTGAACCCATTCACTCGCTCGCCTGTCTCTTTCGATCCTGGCCTGTTTTCTTTCAGAAATTGCCTGAAGCTACATAAATGAAACCATTGCTAGGAAAGGACTTTTCCGCCAGAAAAAGAAGTTTCTCGTGTTTTCCAACCTAAAAATTGTAATTTCCCTGCCTTACAAGCTTGATTCGATATATTGGGTTTACTCAAAATACTGAGCACCATATTTTGCGGCTGATGATCCCACCTTGCTCACTTGACAGCGATTTAACCCAATCCAGGACAGGCGATTTTTCATGCCCATGAGTTTTCACGTGGAACGACGCGGGTTTCACGCTCCGCCCTTCCCATCGCCCCTGCCAGCAAGGCCAAACGTCGCTTACTGGCGGCTGCCTGGTTTGATCGCCCTCGAACCTTCTTTGCACATGGGACATTCTTCGGACTTGTAAGTCGGCACTTCCAGCACGGCCAGCGCATGACGCGGCACGCCCAAATCCACAGCGCCGCCACTGCGATCAATCAGCGAACCTGCTCCGACCGTTACGCCGCCCAGCCTATCAACAACGTCCATTACTTCGCGCGTGGAACCTCCGGTTGTCACAACGTCTTCAACCACCAGGCAGCGTTCACCCGGCTGGATCGAAAATCCGCGCCGAAGCGTCATCACCTTTTCCTGCCGTTCGGTAAACAAGGCGCGCACACCCAAAGCACGAGCAACTTCGTGCGCAACAAAAACTCCGCCAAGCGCAGGAGCAATCACCAGATCAATCTGGCCAATGCTCGCATCAGCCTTGGCTTTGGCCGCCAGTTCCGCGCAAAGTTTTTCCGCAACAGGTGGATGTTGCAACACCAGGGCGCATTGCAAATAGCGCGAACTATGCAATCCGGAGCTGAGTAAAAAATGGCCTTTTAACAAAGCCTGGTTTTCTTCAAAAATTGTCAGCACTTCTTCTGTGGTCATGATTGCCTTCTTAAAAATAGGATTGGTGGTTGGTAGTTTACAGTTTGCGTTTCCAGGTTTACCTTATCGCCGCTGTCTCACATCTCTTCAAACCGGAAAGCGGAAAAACTTATGTCCCAAAAACTGAATCTGGAAGAGCATATTTCTTCCAAGGAAAAAAAACAGGGTTACGTCACACAAATGTTCGAGGTCATCGCTCCGCGCTATGACTTTTTCACGGTCTTTTTTTCCTACGGCATGGATCGCGGCTGGAAGCGCAAGCTGATCAATATGCTCAATCCGAAAGGAAATGAGCGAGCACTTGATCTGGCCTGCGGAACCGGCGACATCACGTTTGCGCTGGGAGAAAAACTGCCTTCAGGCGATGCCACAGGCCTGGACATCACTTCAGGCATGATCGAAATCGCCAACAAGAAACGACAGGAAAAAGGCATCAACAATGTTTCTTTCCAGCTTGGCGACATCATGAAAATGCCATTTCCTGATGACACATTTGATTACGTCACCTGCGGGTATGCGCTCAGGAACGTGCCGGACGTAGAACTGGCGCTGGTGGAAATCAAACGTTTGATGAAACCCGGCGGTCGAATTATCTCACTGGATTTCGCGCGTCCTGACAACCGGCTTTACCGCTGGCTGTACCTGAACTATCTGGTCGTCACCGGATCGCTGGTAGGCATTGCCATGCACGGAGATGCAGACATTTACCGATACATTCCGGAAAGTTTGAAACGCTATCCTGGCCAGCACGGAGTTCAGGAAATCATGAATCGCGTAGGGTTTACAGACACCGGCTTCCGCGTCTTTGGCGGCGGCATCATGGCGCTCAATTTCGGAACCAAGCCGAACTAAAATTTAGACAGGATTTTCAGGATTTTTCAGGATTGAAAGCAAAGACTTGAGACCAATCCTGGCCAATCTTGTAAATCCTGTCTGATTCCCAACCCATTAAGCCTCGAACCTTTTCACCACCAGGGCAGAGTTTTTCGATCCAAAGCCAATGCAATTGCACAAAGCGGTTTTGATGTCCGCCGGGCGAGCCGCATTCGCAACATAATCCAAATCGCATTCCGGATCGGCTTCGTCCAGGTTGATTGTCGGCGGCAGGAAGCCGTGATTGATGCCGCCAATCGTGGCCATCAAACCCGCCGCGCCCGAAGCTCCCTGCGGATGACCGATCATGCTCTTGGTCGCGCTCATCGGAATTTTATAGGCCAGATCGCCGAACGCATTTTTGACCGCCCGCGTTTCAATGCGGTCATTCAACTTCGTCGAAGTTCCGTGCAAATTGATGTAATCAATCTCTTCCGGCTGAACCCCCGCATCACGCATCGCCAGTGTCATTGCTCGCGCAGGCTCAACGCCGCTTTCGTCCAGTTGCACGCGATGATGCGCGTCGCAGGTTGAGCCGTAGCCCACAATTTCCGCATAAATTTTTGCGCCACGCTGTTGCGCGTGTTCCAGTTCTTCCAGGACAAACAGATAACCGCCTTCGCCGATGACGAAACCGTCGCGGTCTTTGCTGAATGGGCGAGAGCCACGCGCAGGTTCGTTATTCCATGAAGGCGTCATCACCTTCAACATGCAAAACCCAAGCATAAAGCTGTGCGCCAATGGAGCGTCAACTCCACCCGTCAGCGCCGTGTTGACGCGCCCAAGCGCGATGTTCTGCACTGCATAATTGATCGCATCAGTTGAAGACGTGCAGCCGGTGGAAACCAAGTGGCTGAAGCCTTTGATGCCAAATGGCATTGAAAGCTCGCTGGGCAGCGAACCGGGCGTTGCCGTGGGAACGGAGTAAATGCTGGCGCGTTTGGCCTCATTGCTAAAATAATAGCGGTATTGTTTTTCAATAAAACCCAAGCTGGCTCCACCGCTGCCCAGCACGATGCCTATGTCGCGTTTTTCGTCCAATGACATTTCGCGCGGGTTCAAACCTGCGTCCCTAAAGGCCAATTCTGCTGAAGCGATGGCAAACGCAACGGTCAGCGAAACGTGCTGCCGGTCTTTGGGCGCAATGAAATCATCGGAGTTGAAATTTTTGACTTCGGCGGCAATTTGGACAGGCAAATCATCGGCTTCAAACCGGGTGATGCGCTCGACGCCGCTACGCCCAGTTCTGATAGATTGCCAATACTGGTCCTTGCCTATGCCGATTGGGGTAACACAGCCGATGCCGGTGACGACAACGCGCCGCAGCGTTTTAGGTATTTGCATATTTTTGATCTCGCTTGAGTGAAGGATGTTAAAAGAGAGCGATTGATAGATTACCGCGAGACGGCGGATTCGCCAAATTCTACAAACTTCGGCTTAGATTAAATAATCTCGCGTGAAGTGCCAGTGAAGCGTCTGAACCAATGATCGCCAATCAAAAAATTGTTACGCTTGATCCTGATAACCGCAACCAGCAGAGCAAGTTGCCACTAAATTCGCCAGTCGTCAAAAGCTGAGACCCTTAAACGTCGTAATCAATCACCACCGGAGCGTGGTCGGAAAAAAATTGGTCAGTGTGAATTACCGGTGAGTGCGCAGTCTTGTGCATTCCCGGTGTGGTGAAGTGGTAATCCAGCCGCCAACCGACGTTATTTGCACGAGCGTTGCCGCGATTCGACCACCACGAATAATGCACCGCTTCCGGCCCCACCAAATGGCGAAACGTGTCATGGTACCCGACTTCCAAGAACTTTGTCAGCCACGCGCGCTCTTCAGGCAAAAAGCCGGAGTTCTTTTGATTGGTACGCCAGTTTTTCAGATCAATCTGCTGGTGCGCGATGTTGAAATCTCCGCAAAAGACAAAATCGCGTTTGCTCTTTCGCAGCCGCTGGCAATGCGCCAGGAATTCATCCATGAACTTCAGCTTGATGGCCAGCCGTTCCGGGCTGCTGGTCCCCGAAGGAATGTAAGTAGAAACGACGCTGATGTTGCCGAAATCCGCTTGCAGCACGCGGCCTTCGCAATCGTAAACGCAATTGATGCCGCGCGTGACCTTCTTCGGTTTGGTTTTGGAAAGCACGGCCACGCCGCTGTAGCCGGGCTTATCCGCCGGATACCATTCCGCGTGATAGCCAAGCGATTCCCATTCGGCTGGAATCTGCGCAGGCAGCGCCCGCACTTCCTGCAAACAAATCACGTCCGCGCCGCTGTCAGACAGCCAGGAAACGACGCCTTTGGCTGTCGCAGAACGAATGCCATTTACGTTGAGAGTGAGTATTCGCATAAGTTTTGAAGATGGCTGACAGAGCTATACTATTTCGATGGTGATCCCGGTAAAGCGGTTAAGTCTCTGATCGTTGGTTAGAAAAACGTCGCACCTGGAAACCACAGCGGCAGCCAGATGCAGCGAATCAGGAGTTTTGAAGTTGAACTGCGCGCGGATTTCCGTGGCTTTATCAACCACATCACGGGTCAGCGGCACAATTTCAGCGATGGTGTTGTCGAAGTAATCGTCAAAATCCTGTAGCAAGGTCAAATTGCCATCGCGCATTGGTTTGACCCGACATTCCAGCCTCGCCATCTCGCTTGTAATTGGAATTACCCCAAGCCTAGCTAGAACAGCATCCACCCGCTGAGCAAAGAGCGGAGAAGTTTCAACCGTGTAAACGATAGGAGCGGTGTCCAGGTAATAACGCATCAGTCATCCCAGCTATCACGTTCGGCCTGAATATCAGCGTCAATTTCTTCGCGAGTGCGCGGTTGGTGACCGCGCGCGCGTTGGCGTTCACGGATTTCCGCAATGACTTCGTCGTGTGGACGCTTTGGCGTTGGAGCAAGCGGTTCAACAGACAGCCGCACTTTTCCCTGCGCCATTGGCAAAGATTCGTCCAGCGTCACGGTGTGATCGTCGGTTAATGTACCGGTTACGATGTAAGCAGTTTCCATAATTTTTCCCTCGGCGGCGATTATAAGCCGAGAAAACCGGATGCGTGAATCCGCTTTCTTCATTCGGCTTTCGTCATTCCCAATGCCACGCGCAATTCCGACACTTCCCCGTCCCGCCGATGGTAGCCCATCTCTTCGATCATGACCTTAGCCGTCTCCCAAGCCTTGCGCGCCGAGTCGCGGTCGCCGGTGGCCAAGCAGAGCCGCGCCCGTTCCAGATGGCAATCGGCCAAGTGCAAGCCCATCTGACTGCGTTCTGCAATGCGTTGCGCTTCATCCAGGTCGGCACCCGCGCGCTCGTACTCGCCCGTCATACGGCGTAACTCCGCACGCGCCAGCAGGCCGCGAGGTAAATGATGTATTGTTCCTGCTTGTCGCAGCCCGTCTACGGTGCGTTGCAAAAACTCCGTCGCCTGCGCCAGCACGCTCGGTACGGAACCCTGAGCGTTAGCGAGGAGGTTGGCGTCGGAGGCCGTGTCCGCTCCAATAGTAGGAAACCAGGTCGCTACCGCTTCCAGTTCCTTACCTATCGCTTGCCGGGATTGCAGCAGGCAGGCGCGACCCAGCGACAGATTGTCAAGCGCATTGGAGAGAAGCCCAAATAGCTGTTTTGCCCATTCAATCGTCCGGGCAGCACGTTCCTTCACCTCCTGATGCTTTCCCTGACCCAGCAGCAGATCGCAGTACCGAAATCCCTGCACTGAATAGAGGATTGGATATTCAGGCTGCCACTGTTTTTGCATCTCTTCGGCTTGGCGGAAGACGGCTTCTGCCTCCCCCGGTTGCCCCCCCTGATGAAGCGCATCGGCCAGTGTTGTCCTCATAGCCGTTCGCTGAAATTCGTCGCTGCTGCGATCGGCTAGTTCCACGCTCTGCCGGGCAAATTCCAGCGCCTGTGGCGGGTCGCCAATTGTCAGGTAGAGTTGGCTTAGGTTACCAGCATCAACGGCAGCGCTCTTCCAGTCTTTCCGTGAAATGTCAGCTTGCAATGCCGCCTGCATCGACTCGGCAGCTTCCTGCAATCGTCCCAGAGCGCGCAGGTCAAAGCCAGCCTGATTCAGAACAAACGCTTGATAGCCTTCAGTGAGTCCCGCTACAGGTTGTCGCCAGGGCGTTTCAAAAAATCCGGCCAGCGCCGCCAGCTCAGCGCCAAATGCGCCGAGCTTATGGAGGCTGAAAGCTTCCTCGCCTCTCAGAATCCGCCGCCAGTAGACATCAACCAGCACCTGCTGATGCCTGTTCGCTGCGCAGCCGTGCGCCACAGCGGCGAACAGCGGTGCCATCTCTTCCACGGTGTCGGGCAATTCTTTGGTCGTGCCGCACAGATGTTCGTAAAGGCGCAGGTTGGCCTCACGCCAGGCGTCGGGATGATGGCGTTGCAACTGCTGCCCAAAATGTTCGCGCACCAGCGGGTGAGCATCCAATTCGTCCGGATCGTGATGGCTTTCTTCGGCAATGAGTTTGAGCTTTCGCAGCTTTTGTACCGCACGCAGCCAAGTGGCGGTAGCTCGTTTGCTGATGTGATCGTTCAGGCCGAGAATCTTCGGAGCTTTTCGCAACACGGAGAGCGAAGTGCCGTCCGCCGGACGATCAAACAATCCCAACAGTCGCAGCACTTCGAGTTCCGCTCCTTCGCCAAGCTTATGTTCAAAGGCTGCAATCATTCGGCGAGGGTGTTTGCCTTCGGCTTCGGTGATGTCGAGGTCGGGAATCTGTTCGGCGGCGGAAACGTGATGGCTGGGAATGTCTTGCAGATAAACGGCCAGTAGGTTCAACGCTAGCGCGTGGCAGCCGAAACTTTCCGCCGCGCGTTCGAGTTGTTCGTCCGTGCCGCGCACTCCGCCAAAGCGCAGCAAGGCGCGTCCGGCTTCGGGCGACAGCAGTTCCAGATCAATCTGCTGCACCGCAACCGCTCCGCGTGCGGCAGAGGGATTGAGGATAGAAAGAACCCAGTCGCTCTCCTTGCCGGTTCCAAACTGGTGATCCAAATCGCTGATTGGCTCGCGCGTGGTGATGACGCACAGGCCGGGATTTTCGCGCGCCAGTTCCGTCACCAGCGTGGCGAGCGCCGGGTCTTTGATTTTGCCGCGCTCAAAGCTGTTTGACGATTGCAGCGGCTCCATTCCGTCCAGCAACAGCAAGGTTCGTTGCTGGCGAATCAAACGAGCCAGCCGTTCGCCTTTGTCCCACGGTGAACCGGCGGTCGGATCTTCATCGCCGAACCATTCCAGCGCGGAGTTGATAAACAAATCCGCCGACGTCGCCCGCTCGGTTGTTCCCTGGCTGTAAAACGACCAGGCGTACACGCGCTCGGCTCCGCGATAGTTGTCTTTGGCCAAACGTTCCAGCCATTTGTTGACGAGCGTGGATTTGCCTACGCCGCCCCAGGCCACGAAGCTGACGACGTTGGTCGCCGCCGAATCCCACGCTTCGTCGAGCAGTTCCAATTGCGATTGGCGACCGAACAACTCGCTGCCGGTGACAGGCAAACGTTCTGTGTAGAGCTTTTCGGGCATTGCCCAAACCGGAGCAGGCGGCGCGGGTGGCTGGTAAGCCAAGTTATCAACAATTTCAAAAATGCGCTCGGCAAGTTCGGCAAATACCGTGTCTCCATTGTCGTTGAAATCAACAGCAAGGGATTTGCCATCGCGCGGCAGCATTTGCATCTGGCTCAGCCATTCGGTCTTTTTCCAGAAACACGGACGAACCAACACGGGCAGAATAACGACACCTTCTGTTTCTCGGCGTTGCAGAAAGGCGGGAATTTCTTCTTTGACGCAGAACTTGGAGGCAAGAAAGTCGGCAGAGATCAGGCAGACGGCGACGCGCGCGCGGTTGATGGCGTCTTTGATTTCAGGATACCAGGTGTCGCCCGCATCAATTTTGCGGTCATCCCAGACGACGATGCGGTCGTCCAGTTCCAAGGCTTGCAGGTGCGGGCGCAAAAGGTCTTTCCACTTTTCGTCTTTGTGGCTGTAGCTGATGAAGATGGTGGGTTTGTCCATTCAAACTCTCCCATAAGCACGATCATCCGTAGTTGAGTTCGTAATCATAAACGTCGGCCAGTTTTTCGGCTTCGGCAATCGCATCGGCTGAGATGCTGTGATTGCGTGCAATTTGTTCCGGCGACTCTCCAGCGCTCAGCATTCCGATGATGTGGCGCGCGTCCAGCCGTGTGTATTTGATCGTGGGTCTTCCACCGCAAATTCCGCGAGCAGCCACCACGTATTCGCCCAGCGGAACGTAGGCGTATTCACGCCCGCCAAACTCTTCAATCACCAACTCCGGCAAGCGCGAAACCGCTCGAATCTGTTTTGCTCTCACAGCCATAATCATTTCTCCTTGCGGGCCGGATTCTATGGCAGATGTGGTGCAATTTACAAAATTGCACCACATCTAAAAATCACATCGTCACGACAGGCAAATTCGCTTTGCTGAGCTGATCGTTGAGCGCTTTTACGTCCTTGCTCTTCAGTTCTTCCCAGCGGCCAAGCAGGTCAGCCAAAGTCCGCTGAGACGCTGATGTCGCCGCGACGGCTTGCGTCGTGGGCGGCATGTCCGTGGCGTCTACCAGATTCATGAGAGCGTACAGTTCGCCTGCGATGCCAGACAGAGTGGGTGCACCGCCTCCGCCGCCACGACCACCACCACCACCACCGAAGCGGCCTCCGCCGCCAGCGCCTTCAATCGCGGAGGCTTTTTGATCGAGCGCGGCAATCGCATCAGCAACGGCTCCCTGTCCGGCTTTGGCTTTCAGCGCTGCCAACTGGTCGCGAAGTTTGCGGATGTCTGCTTGCGCGGCGCGGGCTTTGGTGATGCCGTCGTAACAGCGCATGGCGACGTCGTGAATTTGGACAAGGCCAGTTTGCGGCGTGGTTACGCGCGGATCCATCTTTACAGTCAGGGCTTGCGTGAAGCTTTTGCCGTCCACGGTCAGGCGGACTTGGTATTCGCCCGGGCTGACCAAGGGTCCGTCCGGTTGCGGAGGCGTATCTCCCGGAATCGCCGTCATTGGATACGAACGCGGGAAACCTGCGGGCGGCGTGTGGCGCAAGTCCCAAGTCCAGCGCTGCATTCCGGCTTTGGCTGAAAGCAGGCGTGGAGCGCGAAACCAGTATTCAGGATAGGCCTGCGTTTTCGGATCAACCACGTCCGCTTTGTCCGCGCTGGAATAGCGGCGAATGACTCGACCAGTTTGCCCAAGGATTTCCAGCGTAACTTCTTTGGCATCACTCTTCAGCCAGTAATTCAGGATCGCGCCATCCGGCGGGTTCTGCCCCATTGGTTCATCGGGCGGGATGGGCGTGTCTGTGTTGTTGCTGCGGCGAACGCGGATGGCAGTTTGCGGTTTGTATAAATGCGCTGCGGAATTGGCGACTTCGGCGGTCAACTGCCGCAGCGGCGTGATGTCGTCCAGAATCCAAAAGCTCCGTCCGTGCGTGCCGACAACCAAATCGTCGTCTTTGATAACCAGATCGCGAATCGAACTGGCGGGCAGGTTCAGCTTCAGCGATTGCCAATTGTCGCCGTCGTCAAAACTAACGAACACGGTTTGTTCGGTTCCAGCAAACAGCAAACCTTTACGCTGCGGGTCTTCGCGGACGACGTTGACGATGGTTCCGTTGGGAATGCCATTGGTGATGTGCTTCCAGGTTTTTCCGCCATCGTGCGTGCGGTAAATGTGCGGGCGCAGATCGTCAATTCTAAGCGTATTGATCGCCGCATATGCCGTGTCGTTATCGAAATGGCCAGCGTCCATCAGCGAAACCTTCATCCACGACTTCAAATCCGGCGGAGTGACGTTCGTCCAGTTTTCGCCTCCGTCGCGGGTGACGTGAATCAAGCCATCATCGGTTCCAGCCCAGATCGTGCCCAGGTCTCTGTGCGAAGGCGCAACGGTGTAAATCACACCTCGACGGGCCATCGTCGCCATATCTGGCGTGCGGTATTTTCCGATGACTTCGGGAATGTCGTATTTCTCGCGGCTCAGGTCAGGGCTGATGACTTCCCACGAATTGCCGCCGTTCAAGGTTTTGAACAGCACGTTGCCTGCAAAATAGAGCGTCTTGTTGTCCACGGGTGAAAAGACAACGGGCGCGGTTCTGAGGAAACGATACTTGCTGCTGCGCACGGCTTCGGGCGCGATGTTTTGCGTCTGGCCGGTTTTCCAATCGTATTTGGTGATCTTGCCGCCGTAGGTGATGTCCGGGTTCAGCGGGTCAGGCGCGACATAGCCGTATTCTTCGACGCCGACGGTTCGCCAATCGCGCCAGGTGATTGCGCCGTAATCGCCTCTGCTGACGACCGCCGCCGAACCACTTTCCTGTTGCCCGCTATACACCCAATACGGCCAGCGGTTGTCGGTAATGACGTGATACATCTGCGCTGTGGGCTGGTTGTACCAACTGCTCCAGCTTTCGCCGCCATTAACTGTGATGGTTGCGCCCTGATCGGTGGCGAACAACATCACGTCGGGCGTAATCGGGTTGATCCAAATGCGATGGACATCATCGCCGCCCGGCGCGCCTTTGAAGCCCACCCAATTTTTGCCGCCGTCCGTGGATTTGTAAGACGAAGTGTTGGCGACAAAAACGACCTCAGGATTTTTCGGATGCATGCGAATTTCTGCAAAGTCGCTGCCGCGTCCCCAGGTGCGCGGATCATTGGTGACTTTACGCCATGATTCGCCAGCGTCTTCGCTGCGGTAAATGCCGCCGGTTTGCGGGTTGGCGTCCACCGTCGCCATCAGGATGTTCGGATTGCTGCGCGAAATATCGAAGCCGATTCTCCCCAAGCCCTGTTCGAATGTCGGCAAACCCGCAGTCAATTGTTTCCACGTCGAACCGCCGTCGGTGGATTTGTACAAACCGCTGCCCGGCCCTTGCCATTGGCCATTTTCCCAGGGGCCGTGGCGAACTTCGTACAGGTCGGCGTAAACGATTTGCGAATTTGTCGGGTCAAACTGGACCTGAATCGCTCCAGTGTTTTCGTCTTTGTACAAAACCTTCTGCCAGGTTTCGCCGCCATCGGTCGAACGGAAAATTCCACGTTCCTGGTTCGGTCCAAACGGATGACCGCAAACAGCAACCAAAACTCGATTGGGGTCTTTCGGGTCAACAATCACAGAACCGATTTGCTGGCCGTCTTTCAATCCCATGTTGCGCCACGTCTTGCCGCCGTCTGTAGATTTGTACAGCCCATCGCCGACAGACAAATCAGGCCGCAGCGGCAAGCCTTCGCCGCTGCCGACGTAAATCACGTTCGGATTGGATTCTGAAACCGCCAGATCGCCGATCGAACCGGTCGGTTGATCGTCAAAAATTGGTTTCCACGTTCGTCCGGCATCGGTCGTTTTCCAGACGCCTCCGTTGTTGACGCCAATGAAAAACACGTTCGGCTGGTTTGGGATTCCTGCCGCGCCAACGGTTCGGCCAGCGCGAAACGGCCCGATGCAGCGCCAGCGCATGCTTTGATACAACGATTGACCAAATTGCTGCGCATTCGATCTCTGGTCAGCAAACGGCAAACAAACCGCCAGCAGCAGGCAGATCAACAGACAACGGCGAAGAGTAATCACGGCTCACCTCCGGGTGTTTTTAAGTTGTTATGTAGTGAAGAGATTGCTTGAACGAAGCAGATTTTACACGCAAGCGCGTTGAGGAGGGAGCCTAAGGTGGGTCAGCCATAAAAAGAAAACCGCGAATCAGGCAGAAAATCTTTTTGCCTGATTCGCGGTCTTCATAAACGCGATTTGGTTTAGTAACCGCCGCGATCTCCACCACGGCCGCCACCGCGACCACCACCGCCGCCACCGCGATTACCACCACCGCCGCGACCGCCACCGTAACCGCCGCCACCGCCGCGACCACCACCGCCGCCAAATCCGCCGCCGCCGCGACCGCCGCCGCCACCGAATCCGCCGCCACCACCGCCGCCACGCGATTCGCGCGGACGAGCTTCGTTGACAGTCAACGTGCGGCCTTCAAGTTCACGGCCATTGAAATTCTGAATGGCCGCGTCTGCAGCTTCCTGTGTATCCATTTGGACAAACGCGAAACCGCGCGAACGACCGGTATCACGATCCGTCACGATGTTTGAGGCCTCGACCGTGCCAACCTGAGCGAAAATCTCTTCTAAATCCTGCTCCGTCACGGTGAAAGGCAGGTTACCAACGTACAAACGAACTGACATAATTTTTTCCTCTGAAGTACTGGGGAAGCAGGCACTGGCGGGCGGAAACGGTCTCCAACTTACGCAATCGTGACTGAGAGAGCAAAAGAACCAACAGACAACGAACCGAGCTGCTTCTGAAATTGCAAAACTACCTTCTCTCTAACTACCGACTGCGCAAACCGAAACTACCGTGGAGACGCATTCACCGTTGATGCTAGCGAGCAGGCAAGGCTGGAAACTTGATCTCGCTCAAAATCAGCAGACACTTGGGCCGAAACTTTCCGAGAAGCTTTCCTTTTCGTGCTGATAATTTGAGATTGGGATTTTCCATCGCGGGCATCTTACCTGCCCCAAAGGATTTGGCAAGGGCTTTTTTGACAGCCAAAAAGGCGCGCAAACCTGACAAATGGCTTTACCAGAAGCTCAAAGCAGGTTAAATCCCTCCTGGCTGAACCCAACCCGCTCGACGCCCATCCGCTGCCGTAAGGCTTCAAGTAGTGGCACATGGGCGTCTTCTTCCAGCCACTTTTCATATCCTAGCGAGCGCAAAAGCTGCGGCATGCCAAGTTCACTACTGCGTCGCCCGCCAGCGCCATCCCCGTGAATCAAGGTGTCCACGACTGCACGCGTGGCTCGCGGCGCAATCAATTCAGCAAACTCTTCAGGATCACAAGGCAGCACAGGGCTGATCGCCGCCTGCACTCTGACGCCGGCCAGCTTCATTCTTTCCAACGTCAGCAATCGTCGCTCGATGCTCGGCGAAGCCGGAGTGATTTGCCGCCGTACTTCTTCGCGGTTGGTTTCGATCGTGAAGCTCAGCCAAACGCGCTGGCCCAGGTTCGCCAACAAATCCGCATCGCGTTCCACCAGCGGCGAACGCGTTTGTACTACCAGCAAACCGAAATCTCCGGCATCGGCAAACACTTCCAGCAACCCGCGCGTGATTTTCAACCGGCTTTCCGCGCCTTGATACGGATCTGTCGCCGTACTCATAAAAATCCGCAAGCTACCGAATTCCCCTTTGCGTTTGGCTTTTTCTAGTTCCTGCCGCAGCAATTCCGGCGCGTTCATTTTGGCTTTCACCCAATCGCCCCACGGTTTGCCGGAAAATCGCTGCACCGGCATGGCGCGAACGTAACAATAAGGACAGGAGTTTTTGCCGAATGCACAGCCCTGATAGGCATTCAGCGAATGTGTGTATGTGGACAGAAAGCCGCCGGTCGGATTGAGTATGGATTTGGCTTGGATTTCTTCGATCATCGCGTCTTGATTTCTTGCCCAGCTTTGTCGGCGGTTGTAGTATCGCGCCGCTTTATCCTATCACTTACGCCGTGCCATTAAATGAATTCGAACAAAATAAGGAAGCGCAATGAGTGAAATCAAAAAGAATGGCTCTGATATTTGCTGGAATCTGCTGGTCGAATTGAGAAAGGAACTAGTCGAAAGCCAAAAGATTCGCGCTCAGGTAATTGGGTTCAAAATCACACTTGTTAGCACTGGCGTAGGCGTGATCATCGCTAACCTTGATAAGGTGCCAGTTGTAATTCTGGTCATCCCAGCCTTCGCAGCAATCTTCCTCGACTTTCTGATTCAAAGTTACACGTTTTCAGTACGACGGATTGGAGTTTATTGTCTTCAATACCTAGAGCCACAGATTCGGAATGGTTCGGACTTGGCCCCAGACTTCCTGCTTTGGGAGGAATTTATGACTCGACCTAGAGCAAGGCAGTATTTTGCGATGACAGGACATTTGGGGATAACAAGCTTAACAGTCATCGTCGCACTCTCTTCGCTGTTTTTCCCATTTCGTTGGTTTATTTCGCTCCCTTTGATGCTGGCTCTTGTCCTGCTTTTTTTCTTGGATGTTAGAACGCATTCTCGTGTGGACAGAAAACGGCTCGCCATTATTGAGGCAGAGATAAAGAAAACTGGATTGGAAAATAGATAACCGATGTTACACAACACAAAAGAACTCGCGCCGTCTTCAATTAAATTCTCGAAGCTTTCGTTTCTGTGCCTTTGCCTGATTTTGGTCATTTCATCAGTACCAACTACTTCAGCACAGCGACAGCCGAACATCATCTTCATTTACGCGGATGATCTTGGCTATGGCGACTTGGGCTGTTTTGGTGCGCAGGCAATTAAAACGCCGAATCTGGATCGTATGGCAGCGGAAGGATTGCGGCTGACCAACTTTTACTCAGTCTCACCGGTTTGCACGCCTTCGCGAGCGGCACTGATGACCGGCCGATACGCAGCGCGAATGGGCATTCAGCAGATGCACCTGTCGAACGTCTTGACCTTTCAGGACAAAACCGGCATTCCAACCGACGAAACGCTGATTTCCGAAGCTCTGAAAGCGCGTGGCTACACCACGGCGGCGATTGGCAAATGGCATTTGGGAACGGCGGCTCCGTATCGCCCGACGGATCGCGGTTTCGACTATTACTTCGGCATTCCGTACAGCAACGATATGCAACCTTCCATGTTGTGGCGCGGCACGGAAATCATCGAACAACCCGTCAAGCAGGAAACCTTGACGCAACGGTACGCGCAGGAAGCCGTCAGCTTCATCGAACGTTCAAAAGGCAAACCGTTCTTTTTGTACCTTCCACACAACATGCCGCACATTCCGCTTTATGCTTCGGAAAAGTTCAAAGGTAAATCCGCAGCAGGCATTTATGGCGACGCGGTCGAAGAAGTGGATTGGGCTGTCGGCGAAGTGCTGGCAGCAATTAAACGATTGGGATTGGATCGCGACACGCTGGTGGTGTTTTCCAGCGACAACGGTCCCTGGTACGAAGGCAGCCCCGGCCCGCTGCGTGGCCGCAAAGGCTGGACGTATGACGGAGGCGTTCGCGTTCCCTTCATCGCTCGATGGCCGGGCAAGATCAAACCCAGAAGCGTGTCAGATCAACCGATGGCGACCATTGATTTCTTTCAAACGGCGCTGGCTCTCATCGGAGAAAAGAATCCCGCCGCCGCATCTAAACTTCCGCTCGATGGCAACAACGCGCTGGCATTCCTGCTCGGCCAGAACAAAAAAGCTCCGGAAAATGTGTATCTGTTTTTCGACGGACCATATTTGCAAACCGCTCGCTGGGGACAATGGAAAATCCACGTCGCGCGCTGGAACATTCCACGCTACACGGCGGCTTCCGGCCAGCAGAAAAACAACAAACTCGCCAAGCCGGAACTGTATGACATGACCGGCGACGTAGCGGAAAGTTACAACGTGGCAGCGCGGTATCCAGACATTGTCAAAGACCTGCAAGCGCGTATTGTTGCCAAGCTGAAAACGTTTCCCGAAGAAATTCAACAGTCCAACGCCGATCTGATGAAGCCGTAAATTCGCGTTGCTTTTCCTTGCCAAGCTGGCTACTTTAATCCTTCGCCGCTGTGGAAAAGGAGAAATATGACCGCAATCACTTTTGAATCCGTTTTTGCTCAGGCTCGCCAGCTCACGCCGAACGAACGCGCTCGGTTAATTGAAGAGTTGGCTCAAGAATTGATGCCACAAGCATCTGCCGTGCCTGAACAACTCTCCGCCCAAGAGCGTCGGGCACGCATTCGCGCATTTCGAGGAAAGTATCGCGGTAGTGTTTCAAGTGTGGACGAGTTTCTGGCGAACAAACGTCAGGAAGTTGAACTTGAAGAAGCTCGCTATCATGCGCGTCATCCCGAAGAGGCTCCGCAATGATCTACGTGCTGGATTCAAGCGCAATGATCGCATTAGCCAATGACGAAACAGGAGCTGATGTCGTTGACAGTTTGCTTGCTGATCCACAAAACGAATGTTACGCGCACGCGATCAATCTTTGCTCAGACCATCACGAATTGGATGTTCTTGCCGCAACAGGCACTTACCGGATTAAGTTCTTTCGATAAATTGACCCATCAGTCCCCTAAGTTGTTGAACCTCATTCAAGAGAGGACAAATGACAAACACAGGATCGAATTCTTTTACAGTTCTGCGCTTGGCGATTGCAATGCTAGCAGCCATTACCTTCGGAGCTTCGTCAGCCAATGCCGCTGCAATTCAGGATGCGCAAACGCGCAAGCTCTGGGACAGCGAATTTTTCAAAGCGAAAGCCAAGCCCGCATCGGAAAAACCGGCTGCGCCGCGCAAACGGTATCGCGTCGTCACACCGCAAATTTCCACTGACCGGGTCAACGGCGACACGGTGCTGGGCATCACGCTCTGGAGATTGCGGCCAGCAGCAGCCAAAGATGACAAAGAAGTCCGCCTGTTCAAACATTCCAAAGATCAAACCAAAGTCGTGCAGTGGACGCCGGAGCGAATTTCCGTGGACACGCCACTGGCCGTTGGACAACGCGTCCGGTTGAGCATTGAATCCGCTCGAACGGGGTATCTGTATGTCATCAATCGAGAGCTTTATGCTGACGGTACGATGGGTGAACCGTATTTGATCTTTCCGACGACACGGCTGCGCGGAGGCGAAAACAAAGTCACTCTGGGCCGCATCGTGGACATTCCGGCACAAGAAGACAGCCCGAATTATTTCAATCTCGATCCTGATCGTGCCGACCTGGTCGGCGAATCGCTGAGTGTGCTGATTACTCCCGAACCATTGCCAGGAGTGAAAATCAGCGAAAACGCCTCTCAACTTTCATCGACAGAAGTCGCCGAGTGGGAAAAGAAATGGGCTTCGCACGTGGGACGGTTGGAGATGGAAAATTCGGTCGGCAAAACCTGGACGAAAGAAGAGAAAGAAGCCAGCGCGGCAAACGGCAAACAACTGAAAGCTGAAAGCCCGACGCCACAAACGCTGTATTATCGCCCCGACGCCAAAACCACAGACCCGATGATGGTCAGCGTCAAATTGCGTTACGGCAACGCCAAAGCTCCGGCGAAACAATGAACTTGGCCAAGAGCAACGACGTAGTCGCTTCCGGCAACGGTTCAATTCACTTTCAAGAGAGGTTTTATGTACTGCCCTCAATGCGGCGGGCAGCCACCGACTGAACAAACACGTTTTTGCACGCTTTGTGGCTGTGCGCTTGATCCCGTCAAAGAATTGCTGACGACCGGTTTGCCGCCCGGCTCAGTTCGCCAGCGCGACATCACGCTCGGCGCAGGCATTATGCTGGTTGGAGCGATCAAATCACTGCTTGGCGCAGGATTTTTCAACCTGCCATTCGGCCCAGGCTCGGTAGTGCTGAGCGCGGCCTTTTTTGCGTTGCTGCAATTGTTCTTTCAACTGTCTCCGCGCCAGAAGGGTCTGAGCCTGGGGTCAACGCTGATGTTCATCAGTTCCCTGGCCGCGCTTTTGACCGGTTCGGTGACTGGAGGCTTTGGCGGGTTGGGGGTGATGGCGGTTTCGATTGTGATCATACTGTTCTGGCATCGGCTTTCAGTAGAATTCCGAAAACTCTTTTTTGACAAAACAGAATCCCCAAGACCTCGCGCAATGTCACAAACGCCCCCAATCGTAGCTCTACCGCCGGAACAAAGTCCGGCGGTAGATACCAATCGCGTCCGGCAGCCAGTGGCCTCAGCAGAACCTGTCAGCATCGTCGAAAGCACGACCAAATCACTAAATGTCACCCAGTTCAACGAACCATAACCGGCACGCTAACGTGCGAGGGAAATTGTTTTGACCGGTAAATTCTGTGCGTCGCTTTGATGTAATCGGCGTCCGTAGCCTTGAAGATATTCGGCACGAATTTTTGCGGGTTGCGGTCAATGACCGGAAACCAGGAGCTTTGCACTTGCACCATGATCTTGTGGCCTTTCTGGAAGCGATGATTGCAATACCGCATATTGACGGCGAATTCGTTGACGGCATTCGGCGTCAGCGCCACTGGTTTTTCAAAACTCTTGTGGAATCGTCCGCGAAAAACTTCGTTGGCGACCATCAATTGATACCCGCCCATCTTCACGTCAGCCGGATACGTTTCCGGGTACACATCAATCAGCTTCACAATCCAGTCGGCGTCGCTGCCCGTCGTCGAAGCGAACAGATGCCCAATCACATTTCCGCTGATGGTGATGTCTTCGGTCAGTGGATCGGTTTCCCAAGCCAGCACATCCGGTCGTCCTTGCGCAAAGCGCTGATCACCGACCAGCCAGGCTCCCCAGCCTGAACCGCGTGGATCGTAAGTCGCTTCGACCGGGCGCGGGCGATATGGAACCGGATTGGCCGGGTCAGAGATGTAAGTATCGGCAGCCTGGCGGCCCAAATCTTTCGGAGCCTCAAACGAAAGCTTGCCGTTGGCTTGAAAATGCAGCTTGCGGTCTTCGGTTTTGTACCTAGGAGGCCATTGGTCGTAACTGCGCCACTGGTTCGACCCGGTTTCAAACACATTGGCTTCTTTCCAGGTTGGCGTGCCTTTGTCTTTTAAGTAATACGCAAAAAACGGAGCTTCGATTTGCTGGCGATACTGCAGCGAAATGTCTGCACCAAATTGAATCTTGCCCAGGCTGCTGCCGTTGCGCGCCCAGCCGCCGTGATTCCACGGTCCACCGACAAAGAAGTTTTGTTTCTGCGGATCGTTCTTTTCGAACTCTTCGTAAATTTTGACCGGGCCGTAAAAATCTTCTTGATCCCACCAACCGGCGACGTTCAGCGTAGGCACACGCGCCTGTTTCAGATACCCGGCGGCGGCCTGTTCCTGCCAAAACTTGTCGTAATTTGGATGTTCGACAAAATCATTCCAGGTTGGAATTTTGCCCTTCAGATATTTTTCGTTGACGTTCGATAGCGCGCCAAGCTTCAAGTACCACTCGTACGTGTCGTATTTGTCGAATTCAAACCGAGCCTGTTCCTTGTTGGTTTCCATCATCGTCGCGTATTCAAATCCGTAGCTCAGGCGAAACGCTCCGTTGTGATGAAAATCGTCGCCCATCCACATATCCGCCGGAGACGCTTGCGGAGAAGCCGCGCGCAAGGCTGGATGCGGCGCAATTGTCGCCATCATTGCCGTCCAGCCCGGATACGAAATGCCCGTGATGCCCACGCGGCCATTGTTGTTCGGAACGTTTTTGGTCAGCCATTCGATGGTGTCGTAAGCGTCCGTGACCTCATCAATCAGCTTCGGATCGTTTTTCAGCACCGACACCGGTGCGCGCTGCATGACAAACTGCCCTTCGGATTTGAAGCGGCCTCGAATGTCCTGAAACACGAAGATGTACCCGTCGGCGATAAGCTCTTTGAACCATCTCTGCGCCCAGCCTTGCCCTGCCGGAGCCTGATACGGCGTCCGCTCCAAAATCATCGGCAACGGCCCGGATTGGTTTTTCGGCGTGAAAATGTGCGTGTTCAGCTTCACGCCGTCGCGCATCGGAACCATGACAGCCTGAAAGTCGAATGCTGGTGAAGCTTGCTGGCTGGCATTGGCAGAGTAATTTTGCGGCGTGGAAAAAGCCGCTGCTGCAACCAGCAAGCACACAAAGAATCTGGTTACTTGACGATTCATCTTGATCTCCTTTAGTTTGCCTGAGGCGTGGGGGTTCGCTCACGCCCTACACACGATAGTAGTTTAGCCAAAAAGAATTGAAGCGAAGGCTAGACGCCCGCGCTCACAACAACAATCCAAAAGCTAATTAAAGTCTCTTTTCCTAACAGCTCTAGCCCGATGTTTTCCCCTTAAAACGTCTCTACTAAAATTTCGGAGGTATTATGTTTTTTCGCAATCTTCGCGCGGGGCGATGGTTTGTCGCCGCGCTTGCCTTGATGTTGTTTTATGCGTCGCTGATTTTGCTCTCGTCGGCGGAATCAGAAAAGCGATCTGTCGCAAAGTTCTCAGCCGCAAGTTTTCACGACGATGAAGAAGGCAAGAAAAAGGGTTTGAGCCGCGAAGAGCGGATTCGCGAAGCCTGGGTTTGGCACCAGGCCAATCGCCAGCGATTGCTGGAAACCGAAGGCCTGGCCAGTTTGGAAGCGGAAGTTCCCGCGCAAGACATGAACGACATCGCAGTCATTCAAGCCGATAGCCGCATTGCGACGCCGGCAAATCTGTTTGACCTGGCGGGCCGTCAGGCCCAGTTCACACCTTCCGGAGGCGGATACACGATTGCCACATCCAACGGAGGCTTCGACACCAATTTCGGAACTAAGCTGAATCTGACAGCGACGCCTGCCGTCAATCCAAAACAAGGAACGGAACCGGGCGACGATGGATACATCAATCAAGACCTGGGATTCAATTTCAGCTTTTACGGCACGACGTTTTCGACCGTTGCCGTTTCCAGCAATGGGTTTCTGGCGTTTCGCCCCGGCAGCGTCACCCAGGCAGCGTTTGACCTGGAAGCGTCGGATTCCGGCGAATCATTGTCCAAATTACAGACTGGTGTCGCGCGTATTGCGCCTTACTGGCACGATCTGGACGCACGGGCGGCTTCAACACAAGGCACAAACGGCATGTACATTCGCAAAGACAGCGACCGCGTTGTCATCACCTGGAACAACATTCGCGATTTTCCGAATGATCCCGCGACCGACAACGGCATTCACCGGTTCCAGGTGACGCTGTTCAACAACGGGCGGATTGTTTTCGCGTACGATCAGGCGCAACTGACCAGCCTGGCGCTGACGGGAATTTCTGGTGGCAGCGCTTCCCCAATTCCGACACTGGTGAATTTGAACAGTCCGCCAGCAACAACTTTCACAACTCCAATTGCCGAGGTCTTTTCGACCAGCTCCAAGCTGGACACCATCGGCGCAGTGCAGGCGTTTTATGCTTCGCACCCGGGCAATGACGTTTACGATTTTGTTTATCTGGTCACCGATTTTCAGTTCGATTTGGGCGACGCTTTTGCATTTTATTTGCCGCTTCGTAATGACGCTGCCGGCATTGGCCAGCCCGTCGGTCAATCTTCAGAAGCAGCGACCACCGGCAGCCAAAAAATTCAGGGCATACTGAACCTGAGCAACATTTCGCAGGCGTATCCGGCGTCGCCAGTCACACGCTTTTTGGGAGCCAACCATGCGCTTTCGATTATGGGGCAGGAACAGGGACACCGGTGGCTGTCATACGTGAACTATCCTGGCGGCGACCCTGCGTTGCTGTTAGGACGTGATGATGCTCACTGGAGTTTTTTCATGAACATTGAATCCACGACCAGCAGCCCGGCGGCTCCGCGTTCGTCTTCTGCCGAAGGGAGCGTCTGGCGGGACAATGGCAATGGATCGTTCACGTCGGTCAATCTGGTGGATGGTTTTTCGTTGCTGGATCAGTACTTGATGGGATTGCGTCCGGCCAGCGACGTGCCTGATACGTTCGTCATCACCAATCCATCGGGAACGGTGCGCACGCGCGAATCCAACCCGTTTCCGAATGTAAATGTCAGCGGCACAAAACAAACCGTGACGATGAATCAAATCCTGCAAGCCAACGGAAATCGCAATCCGAATTCGACAACTGCACCCAAAAACTTCCGCGCCGCCGTCGTGCTGTTGGTTCAACAAGGCTCACAACCTTCGCAAGCAACGCTCGACAAAGTCACGCTGTATCGCCTGGCCTGGGAAAGTTACTTCAAACAATCCACCGACGCGAAAGGTTTGATCAATACGGGCCTAGCGAATCAGACAATAGACCGCACGCTGATTGCCCTCTCAGCGGCGAGCTTCAAACCCACGCTGGCCGCCGGAGAAATCTCCGCCTTGTTCGGCGCAGGGTTTAGCAACACCATCGCCGTTGCCTCTTCGCAGCCTTTGCCGACCACGCTGGCGGGAACTCAGGTACGCGTTAATGGAACACCAGCGGGATTGTTTTTTGTCTCGCAGGAACAAATCAATTTCCAGGTCCCTAGAACCACGGCGGCAACGACGGGAACGGCTGTAAACTCATCAACGGCGCTGATCGAAGTTTATAGCAATGGCCAGTTGATTCGCGCCGGAGCCTTCCAAATCGCCCCCGTCGTTCCAGGCATTTTCACCACCAATCAGAGCGGAACCGGCGCAGCCGCCGCCCTGGATGCGTTCACGTTCACTGGAGGCCCGTTCAACGCCAAACAATCCAACGGCCAGCCGAACATCATTGCTGTTTATGGAACCGGTGTGGGAGCAGATGTAACTGACGCGGATGGCAATGCCGCCGGTTCAACCACGGCAACACTTGACGGAGCCGCAGTATCTGTCAGTTATGCTGGCCGAGCGCCGGGTTTCATCGGGTTGAACCAGTTCAACATCACCTTTCCGGCGACAATCACTTCGGGGAATCACACGCTGGTGATTTCGCGCAACAGCATCGCCGCGCGCGAAGTGACAATCGCCATTCGGTAATCCGGCAAACCTAAAACGGGACGGAAGTTTCAGCCGATAAAACTTCCGTCCTTTTCCTTTCTGCTCGCAACCGCTCCCCGCCAACAACGATTTCTGCAAACTTCGCCGCTTCTCTGCCCGTATGCTAAGCTCAGTTCGCAGCCGCATTTTTGTCATTGAGGATTTATATGATTCAACGCTCTCAACTTGGTGCATTATTCGCCAAATGCCAAAAACAATTGTTCGTGCTTGCGTCGCTTTCCTTTGCCACCGCGCTGTGCCTGGGATTGTTGGCGCTGCGCGCCTGGCATTATCAAAGCGGAACGCAGAAATGGCTGGTTTGGAATTTGTTTCTGGCGTGGTTGCCGGTGTTGGGAGCCTTTGCAGCGTATAACCTGCATCACTGGCCTACGCGATTGCGCTGGTTGCCGATTTTCGGCTTCGCGTTTCTATGGCTGTTGTTTTTGCCCAACGCGCCATATTTGATTACGGACATCATTCACCTGAAACAAAGCAATACCGTTCCGTTGTGGTATGACCTGATCACACTGGTCGCGTTTGCCTGGACGGGTTCGTTTTTAGGACTGGTGTCGTTGTTTCTGATGCAGGAACTGGTTCGCCGCATTATTGGCCGCGTCGCCAGTTGGCTGTTTGTCGTCGGAGTGCTGATGCTGAACGGGTTCGGCGTGTATTTTGGGCGCTTTCTGCGGTGGAACAGTTGGGACGCTTTATTTCGCCCCACAAGTTTAGTAAACGAATTGGTAGATGGGCTTCTGCATCCGCTTGAACACATGCAAACACTGGCCTTCGCCGGACTGTTTACACTGCTGTTTAGCGCCGTCTACCTGATGATGCTGTCGTTTACGCATCTGCACCTGGAACACGAAAGAAATTAATCGGAAGCAAAAAATCGCGTCCTGTGAAGACGCTTGAATCCTCCTGGCTGAAGAATCAAGCGTCCCTACAGAACGCGAACTTTTTTGCTCTTACCCGGCAATGAACTGCCGGGCTAATGTCAGCCGTCCCTACCGGGACGAAGAAACTATTGGTTCAGGTGTTCGCTTGATTGAGGGTTCCAATCAAGCCACAGCCTTGAACACTTCTTTCAACCGTCTGGCGACGATTTCCGCTTCGCCGGGTTGCAACTGCCAGACGCCGACGGAAAATTCCTGGGTTTCCGCTTTGGCAGGCGAAGAACCAGGCGTAATTTCGATGGAAGGATTTCCTTCACGCATCTGTTTGCGAACGTCGTCGGCCAGCAATTTCAACGAAGCTTTTTCCCATTGGATGCGAACCGTCGGCACGTGATTGGCGACCGGAGGAACGTAAACTTCTCCCTTGGTTGCTTTGCTGGAGGCCGTCACGCTGTCAATGATCAGTTTGGCGCGGCGTTCCCATTCTTTCCATTCGGCGGCTTCGTCGCGTTTCAGATACACTTCCAGCGCAGCCATCATTCCGATCAATTCTTCTTTGTTGACCTTCATCCCGCGACCGATGGTGTCACCGTTGGGCGAAGCATTCATCCTCGCCGCTTCGATCAAATCTTTGCGACCAAGCAACAAGCCGGAGCTTTGCGGTCCACGCAGACCTTTGCCGCCTGAAAAAGCGACTAGGTCAAATCCCAGCTTGGTGAACTTCCACAGATTTTCCGTGGGCGGCACGTCGGCAGCGCAATCAATCAGCGTTGGAATGTTGTGCTTTTTGGCAAGTTCAACAAACTGCGCCGCTTTGATTTGCCCTTTGGGATCGGAATCGTTCAGGAAAAACATCATCGCGGTTTTGTTGCTGATGGCGCTTTCCAATTGCGCGGCGGTTTCGATTTCGATCAGCTTGATGCCGCAATTGCGAATTGCGTGGTCATACCCGACGCGATGGGTTTTCTGAATTAGCACCTCGCTTTTCATTCCGGCCAGGTTGGGCAGGTTTTTGATTCGCTCCGGATCTTTGCCAGTCAAACAAGCAGCCGTCGCCAGCGTCAACGCCGACGCTGCGCCGGACGTGACCATCGCGGCTTCGCTGTGAACCAGCGCAGCAATGCGCTTGCCGACGGCGTCGTGCAAATCGTTCAACGTGACGAATTGCTTTGACGCGTAGTTGATCGCAGCCATCGTTTCGGGATGCATCAACGAAGCCGTCAACGCGGTGTAGGTTCCGGCGGCGTTGATGAAGGGTTTCACGCCGAGTTCTTTGAAATAGTCGCGGCCAGCGGTTTTTGGCACGGCTGCGCTGGTTTCGGCTTCGGCAGAAAAGAATCCGCCGACCAACGGCAAACTGGACATAGCATGTAAAAAATTACGACGAGTGGACATGGAGTACCTACCTTAGTTGTGATGATTTCTTGTTCGGCACAGGCACGACTGGCAACAAAATGTGCGAAGCGCGCCCGGCAGCATGAAAGATCGTTTGTTTGGCAACGCGAACTTTGGCCGATGACCCAAACGGTTCGCCTGTATTCGGGTTGCGATCGAATTGCGGAAAATGGCTGCTGGTGATGTCTATGCGAATGCGATGACCGGGCAAAAAGACGTTCGCTGTTCCAACCAGATCAACTTCGTATTCGTACATTTCACCGGCTTTCAGAAGCGCGGGTTTATCTACGCCGTTGCGATAGCGCGCACGCATGATGCCTTCGCAAACGTTGAAGGCAAACCCGTCAGGCGCAACATCTATCAGCTTGACGACCCAATCGGTGTCCGGCCCATCGGTCGCAGCAAAGAGTTTCATCTTCACAGGCCCCGCGATAGCCAGCGGCTCGGTCATCGGCTGGCTGTTGTAAACCACAATGTCCTTGCGTGCGGCGAGCGGGCGCTGATCTTTTGGCCCGGCCAGCGTTGGCGTTCCGCAGCAATTGTTGCCTCCGAGCGTTGGCACAGGATCGTTCGGATCGTAGTTGTACCCATCGCTCGCCGCGCCCGCAGGTTGGTTGAAACTGAGCGTGCCGTTGCCGCTGGCAGTGTTGGCCGCGCCTCCGCTGGCGATGTACATCGGCGTGAATTTTGTCCCGGGGATCGGCCAATCTTGTTCGTGCTGCCACTGGTTGACACCCATGTAAAAAATCTCGACGGGCGGTTCGCGGTCAATGCCAGTGTCTTTGCCTTGCAAGTAATGGTCGAACCACTTCAATTCCGTCCCGAACTGCACGCGATTGTTGGCGGGGCCGAAATCCACGTCGCCATATTTTTGCGTCGGACCGTGTCCCCAGGCGCCGATGATCATTCGCGATTCGCGTCGCGTCTTTTCGTTCGCGCCGTGCTTGCGAACGCCGACAAAGCCATTGATCGTGCCTTGCAAAAAAATGTCGAACCAGCCGCCGCTGGTGTGGATTGGCACAGTGTATTTGCTAAAGCTTTCTTCGTCGCTGATCGCTTTCCAGTACGCGTCGTAATCCGGATGCGCAACCCAGTCGCGGTAATGCTGGACGGCGTAGCCTGCGCTTTCCAGGTCGCCGTCTTTCAGCGGCAAATGCTTCAGGATGGTTTCGTACTTCAATTCCGGCGGCGAATACGTTTCGCTGTGAAAGTATTGCGGCAACATAATTCGATTCGGCATTCGCACGACGCCCCAGCCGTAATTGAACGACAACCGCCAAGCTCCGTTCAGCGTGATCCAGTCGCGGTAAATGTTCGTCGAAGCCAGCGCCGGAAACATCGCCACCAGATTCGGCGGCTGCAACTTTCCGGCAGCCCATTGCACGTGGCCAAGATACGAACCACCTTGTGTGGCAACTTTGCCGTTTGACCAAGATTGTTTCGCCGCCCATTGAATGGTGTCGTATCCGTCTTTGGCTTCGTCGCGGAACGGTTCCCATTTGCCTTCGCTTTCGTACCGGCCACGCGTGTCATTCATGACAACGGCATACCCATGCTGAGCGAATTTGATCATCGTTTCGTGAACGCCATCGCGCTGGACGCCGTAAGGCGTGCGCACCACCAAAACCGGATACCGCCCTTCGGCACGGGGTAGGTACACATCTGCGAAAAGTTTAACGCCATCGCGCATGGGAACTTCACGATGACGAAGGATTTTGATTTCAGTCATATTGGCTGCTGAGCCGTAGGGCCACAAAACAGCGACCACCAGGCACAGCAAGAAAATTGGGATAGCAATTCTGCTCACGATCATCTCCACCAAAAGTCTGCCGCAGATAAACGCAAATACCCGCTGATCTGCGTTTGTCTGCGTTCATCTGCGGCGATGTTTTTCAAATTAAAACAACAACTTCAAACCGAACTGCATTTGCCGCATCGGCGCAACCAGGCTGGAAATCGAACCCGGGCCGCGCGACGGAGTAACTTGCGTCGGGAAGGCTCCGCCAGCCGTTGACGGCAAAAACGCCGTGGCCGCGTTCAAACTGTTGTTCGGCACGGCGAATTGCGGCGTATTGAAAATGTTGAAAATCTCCGCGCGGAACTGCAACCTCAACTTTTCAGTCAATTGCGTGTTTTTGATCAAAGAGTAATCAACGTTCTTGAATCCGGGGCCTTCCAGAATTCCCTGCCCGGCGCTGCCGTAATGGCAAAACTGAGCCAGATAAGAATTCAAGGCTTGACCAGCCGTGGTCGTGGTCGAACCCGGTTGCGCGCAGGTCACCACGCGAAACGCATCCGGGTCGTACCATTTGTTGACCGTCGGATTGCTGAGCTTGCCATCGCTCAAACGATCCGGGCGAATCTGGCCTTCCAGCGTGTTGATTGTGTTGCCTTGCAAAACAGAAAACGGCAACCCCGAACGCAGCACGATAATGCTGTTCATCTGCCATCCGCCAAAGATGTGTTTTCCAACATTATCTTTGAATGCGGAAATTGTCGGCAGTTCGTAAAGCAGGTTGATGACCGCGCTGTGACGAAAATCGAAGCCATATCGGGTCTTTTCAGCCGCGCGGTTCTTTGGATTCTGATAGGAATTCGACACTGCGCCGCCGCCTTCATTGCGCCCGTACCCTTCGCCCATGGCCTTGCTGTAGGTGTAGGCAACCCCAAGTTGCAATCCTTTGCTAAATCGTTTTTGCGCGTTGACCTGCAACGCGTGGTACCACGAATTGCCGTCAGAAGTCAGCCAGCGCAACCGGTTTAGCGGTCGGGTTGGACCGCCTACGCCGTCAATAAAGGATGGAATCGGGCGGCGTCCGCCAGGGTTCGCCAAAATGGAAGGCGCCGGAGCATTCAACTCCACCGTTTGATCAATGTGCGTGCCTTTGTTGCCGACGTAACCAATTGTCAGCACGGTGTCGAACGGCAAACGGCGCTGCACGTCCAAACTCCACTGACTGGTATACGGTTGAGGATTGTCCGGGCTGATCGCGTTGATGCCTGTTGCGCTGGTGGTGTTGACCGTGCCGAACGGCGCGGCGTACGTCAGCACTGGCTGGCCTGCGGCGTTGGTGATTCTGCCGCCCGTCGAACTGTTGGCGAAATTACTGGTGCCGGATTTGGGCGGGTTCAAATTCAGAATCGTGTAGTTGTTCAACTGGTGAACGTTGTAATAGATGCCGAAGCCTCCGCGAAACACCCAATCGTCCGTCCAGCGGTAGGCAAAACCCAGACGCGGCATAAACAGCGTTTTCTGCGATTTGTAAAACTCGAATTCCGTGCCGATGTTCGGAATCACTGTCGGAATGCCGTTCACCTGTTGCTCAAAACTCAGCGAACGCCATAAGCCTTTAATGTCCACGGCCGGGGTGTTGTATTCGTACCGCAGGCCATAATTCAACGTCAGCTTGCGTGTGGCTTTCCAGTCATCTGTGGCATAAGCGGCAAAGCGTTTTTGTCGCGTTTCCGTCAGGGGCAAACCTTCCGGCGTCGTCGTCGTGCTGGGATATCCCAACAAAAACGCCGCAAAGCCGTTGTTGGCAATGTCGCCGCTGAAAGTCAGCCCTCCGCGCGGCACGTTGGCTGCGCCACGAAACAGCGCGACGTGTCGAAAATCGAATCCGAATTTTGAATTATGCGCGCCGTGGCTCCAGGTCAGGTTGTCGTTGAATTGGTGCAGGTTGTTAAAGTCGAACCCGTTGCCGCCATCCTGTTCGGCCAGCGTGGAAAAACTGTTGACTGTGATGGTCGGCACGCCGGTTTCACGCGGCGTGAATTTGCGATTGCCGTCGTTGACCACACGAAATCCCGTCAAACCCAGCGAAGCATCTACATCGAAATTGGTGTTCGCCCGTGGGTTCAGGGTGTTATCCACTGAACGGTTGTATCCGTAACGCGCTTCGTTGATGAAGTTCGGCGTAAAAATGTGAATCCAGGCCGTGCCGATGTTTTGGTTTCGCCCGGCGACAAAATAAGTGAAGTTCGGATTGTCGCCCGGCACAACCAGGTAGGTGACATCGTTGAAAGCATATCGCCCAAAAATTTTGTCCTTTTCGCCGAAGTTGTGATCCACGCGAACGAACGCTTGGTCATCGTCCAGCGAGCGGCGCTCAAACCCCGTGTAGTTAATTCCCGTCAGCGGGTTGGCGTTGACGCGCTGCGGTTCCGGCCAGAACTTCATCAATTCCTTGGCGGAATTGGAAATGCGATTGGCCGGAATGATGTTGCCAGCGAACTCTGTCCCGGTCAGCGGATCAACGATTTTGATCGGCGTTGGCAGCGCCAGCAACGAACTGAAATCTCCGTTACGAAATGCCGTCGGCGGATGGTTGGCCGTTTGCGCAATGCCTCCCTGACGACGACGTTTGGCTTCGTAGTTGAACATGAAGAAGGTTTTGTTGTGGCCATCGTAAATTTTTGGAATCCACAGCGGGCCGGTCAACACTCCGCCGAAATTGTTCTGGCGCAAGCTGTCTTTTTTGCTGCGCGCCGCGCCAGGAGCATTGAAATAGTTCTGAAAGTAATTTTCGGCGTCGAACACATCGTTGCGCAAAAATTCAAATGCCGAACCGTGCCATTCGTTAGTGCCGGATTTGGTGACGATCAGCGTCTGCGCTCCGGCGTTGAATCCATATTCCGCTGAATAGCTGCCCGACAAAACCCTGAATTCCTGAACGGCTTCAGGCGATGGGCTGAACGTGATGGTGTTGACGCGCGCTTCCGTGGCGACGACGCCATCCAGCGTTCCGTGCTGGTTGGTTTCGCGCTGACCGTTGGCCACAAACGACAATCCCACTCCTGGAATCGGAATGCCGTGCGAACCTTGCCGTTGGCCGAAGCCTTGTCCATCGGTGCCGCTGCGCGGGCCGTATTGCACACCGGGTTGCAAAATCGCCAATACGCCCAGGTTGCGATTGTTGAGCGGCAACTCTTCAATCCGGCGCTGTTCGATGGTCTGCCCCAGCGTGGCGTCATCCGTTCTGAGCGTCAGCCCTTCGGCAGTAATTTCTACCTTTTCCGTCGTCGCGCCGACTTCCAATGAAAAATCCGCGCGCAACTTTTCATTGATTTGCAGAATGACGTTGCGGCGCACGCCGGATTTGAATCCTTGCGCATCCACGGTCACTGTATAGGTTCCGACATCCAACAGCGGGAAGCTGTAATCCCCGGTTGAAGCAGTTGTCACCGTGCGGCTGACTCCGGTTCCGTTATTGGTCACGGTGACTTTTGCATTCGCCACAACCGCGCCAGCGGCATCCGTGACGGTTCCCAGAATCGCTGTCGAAGTCGTTTGAGCAAAACTTTGCAGGCTCAAAAAACTGAAAAGCATAAACAGGCAAGCCGACTGCCCAATTCGCCTTGGCACAAGGTTCGTCATAGAGCACACCTCCGAAGGGGAAAGGTTAAGTTGTTAGGGTTGAAAAGAGATTCTAAAGATTGCAGGTGCCTATTTTACGATTGTCTGTGTAAAGCGCGCCCAAAATACTCTCGGCCTTGGATAGCGTCAAGATTGGACAGACCACTTTGAAGAAAAGCGAATTGACGGACCAAATTCTATCCGGTACTTTTTTTACCGATCACACACGCCATCTTCCTCCACGTTTCCCCTGCGAGATTATCAAGGCTTCGGCAATGTTCCGTTGCGGTGTTGTCAAACCACTCTCATTCTGACTTTGTTATACAGGAGCAAAACTTCCTATGCGTTTACAGTGTTCTTCTCTAAAAACAATTGCGCCACTGTCGCTTTTCTTCGTCATGACAGCGGCATTCTTTCTACCTTTATCCGTCAAGGCGACGATCATGCAGCGCCTGGAAGTCGAAGAGCTGGCGCGCAATTCCACCGATGTTTTTCATGGACAGATTGTTTCAACCCAAACTTACTGGAATGCCGAACTCACGCGCATTTATACCGGCGTGAATGTTCGCATCAGCGAAAGCTTCAAAGGCTTTGCGCGGCCAGGCGAAACCGTGCGGGTAGCGCAGCTAGGCGGTGAAAAGGATGGCTTCAAAACGGATTACGCCGGACGCCCGGAATTCACGGCAGGCGAATCCGTCGTGCTGTTTACAACGCGTACCCGCAACAATGAATTGACGGTTGTTGGGTTAAAACAGGGAAAAATGCTGGTCAACGGTCAATCCGTTATACGCGATTTTTCCGGAATGGTGATGATGGAACGTTCAAAATCCGGGAAAGACGCGCAACTGCTGAAAGCGACCTCTGTGCAATTAACTCTGAGCGAGCTTCGCAGGCGAGTGAGAGGTGCGAAATGAAATCACCCATCCAATTACCCTCAACTCAAAGGCAAACTATGAGGTACCTGATCTCTCTGCTTAGCTTCTGCGCAATCGTTTTTCTGACAACCCAATCAACAGCGTCTTTCGTCCGCGTTCCAATCAGCGACACAAACGGCGCTCCTCTGGCGTGGAATCTGACCAATCCTGGCACGGCCATCGTTCAGGGAGGGCGAATTACATATCGCCTGAATTCAGCCGGAAGCGACAACGTGCCCTTTGCCCAAGTCGAACAAGCCATGGCCGCGTCCTTTCAGGCTTGGGAGGATATTCCCACCAGCACGATTGCGTTTACTCGCGGCCCGAATACGTCTTCGACGGCGACCATTGGCGATGGTCAATTGGAACTGTTCTGGCAGGAAAATTCCGAAACCACGGGCGATGGACTGAACCTGACAGGCGTGCTGGCGCTGACGCGGCGTCAATTCAACACCGCCACAGGCGAAATCGTGGACGCTTCCGTGGTGTTCAATGGCTCTCGGTACATCTGGGCGGCAGATGGACGCGGCGATGCGGTGGACATTCGTGACGTCGCAACCCATGAAATTGGCCATGTCATTGGGCTAAGCCACAGTCCAATCGGCGGCGCAACCATGTATCCGCGAACCATGGCCGGGCGGACGCAAAATCGTGTTCTGGCGTCGGACGACATTCTTGGCGCGTCGGTGATTTACCCGGAACCGGGCTTTTTAAGTTCGCGGGGAACGATTCGCGGACGCATCAGCGAAGCGAACAACGTGAACATTTTTGGTGCGCATGTCGTGGCGGTGGATTCCAACGGCAACGTCGCGTCCAGCGCGCTTTCCCAACCCGACGGAAGTTATGCAATCCAGGGATTGCCGCCTGCCAGTTACACGGTTTATGCCGAACCGCTGGATCCGCTTGGCGCGTCATTTTTCAGCCGCAGCGATCTGGACGGATTCTATGCCAACACCACTTCCACGTATTCGACCAGCAACGACATTCAGGTCAGCGTGGGCGCGGGCGGAATCGCGACGCAAAATTTCACGCTGGTCCGCGAAACTCCGGCGTTGGGCGGGTATCAAGTGCGCGGACCTGAAAGCACGGATTTTTTGAATATCAGCGGACAAGCGCCACAAGGAGCAACGAATATCATCGTCGGCGTCAACGGGCCAGGACTTCCACAATCCGGCACTCCATTGCAGATCAGCGGTTCTGGTATCACCATTCACCGCACCTTTTTCAGCACCACCAGCATTGGATTACCAGCGGTGCTGATAGAAATTTCTATCAGTCCCAACGCTTCGCCGGGTTCACGCAACTTGATCATCTCTTCAGGCGGGCAGCGAACCATTGTGACCGGTGGGCTGGAAATTCTTCCGTCCGCGACGGCAGTCGTTTCTTCCGCGAATTTCGCCGCCAGCGTTGCGAAAGAATCGCTGGTTTCGATGTTTGGCCAGAATCTGGCAACCGCGACCGTGGCGGCCAATTCAACGCCGCTGCCAACTTCATTGGGCGGGACAACTGTTCGGCTGCGCGATTTTTCCGGGATAGAACTTTTAGCCCCGCTCTTTTTTGTTTCGCCGGGACAAATCAACTTTCAAGTGACGCCTGGACTGCTGACAGGCCCGGTACTGGTCAACATCGGAAACACGAATGGAATGACCACTACGGGCTTTCTAAACGCGGAAGCGGTTGCGCCCGGACTGTTCAGCGCCAGCGGCACTGGACAAGGATTGGCTGCGGCAGTCGCTTTGCGAATCAGAAATGGCGTCCAGACCTTTGAACCAACGACACGTTTCGATCAGGCGTCTGGCCAAATTGTCGCCGTTCCAATTGATCTTGGCCCCGCAACCGATCAGGTGATTCTGCTTTTGTTTGCCACAGGAGTTCGCTTCCGCAGCCAGCTTTCAGCAGTTAGCTGCGACATTGGCGGGCAGGCAATCTCACCGATTTACGCAGGACCACAACTGGAATTTGTCGGGCTGGATCAGATCAACGTGCCGCTGCCACGCAGTTTCATCGGACGCGGACTGGTCAACGTGACGTTGACAGCCGATGGCAAAACTTCCAACAGAGTCAGCATCAACATCAAATGACCATTGGCCAAATTTTTGTGACTTCAAATTTGGAACGGCAAAGCTATCCATAACTGGAAGCCTTCCGTATAATCGCCGCCGGTCACACTAACTCAATTCACAACAGGAGATCGCAAATGAACTCAAAGCGCAGACAAATTCTGAAAGCCGCTGCCGCAGTTGTTCCGGCAGCAGCCGTAGTTTCCACTGAAGCCGCCGCTCAATCGAAATCCACCAAGAAAGTTCATTACAAAGGCGGCAAAAAGCCGGAACGCAAGCCGGGTGAAAAACCACCACTGTTCAATGGTGCAGTTTCGTACGGCAATTTGTTGTTCATTGCAGGCAAAGGCGCACACTACAAAGGCGACATCACGGCGCACACCAAAACCGTGCTGGACGAAATCGAAAAGGAATTGGTCAACGCTGGTTCTTCGATGGACAAGGTGTTGAAGTGCAACGTGTACCTGGCCGACGGCAAAGATTACGCGGCGATGAACGAAGCCTTCCGCGGACGGTTTGGCGAAGAACCTCCGGTGCGAACGACAATTGCCGCCGCCTGGATTCCCGGCGATTCCCTGGTTGAAATTGACGTGATCGCTTACATCTAAATCCTGGTCCTTTTCGGTAAATTCACTACAAAAAGCGCTAAAGCCACAAAGGGAAAATTCGAAACCAGTTCAGGTTATTTTGTGATTTCTGTGCTTTTTGTGGTGAGAAATCTGGCCTGATTGGCTTATTCGCCGTCTCAACTTATGTCCCAAACACTCCTTTCCAAGTTCGCTCGAACAATTCTCGCGCTGTTGCTGTCATGTTGGCTGATTTGGCCAACGCCGATTGCGGATGCACAAGCTGAATTCGACATCGTGCTGGCTAATGGCCGCGTGATGGACCCGGAATCCGGCTTGGACGCCATTCGCAATGTAGGCATTCGCGGCAACAAGATCGCGGCCATTTCAGCCCGCCCGTTGAAAGGCAAAACGGTTGTGGATGCCAAAGGATTGGTCGTCACCGCTGGCTTCATTGACCTGCACTCGCACGGGCAGGATGATGAAAATTATCGCTACAAAGCGCGCGATGGTGTGACCACAGCCCTGGAAATGGAAGTCGGCGCTTCGCCCGTCGCTGCCTGGTACGCCGAACGCGAAGGCAAGTCGCTGATCAACTTCGGCGCAACGGTCGGCCACGTTCCGGTAAAAATGGCCGTGATGAAAGACACCGGAACCTTCCTGCCGCGCGACAACGCAGTGACGCGCAAATCTTCGCCGGACGAAGTTCGCCAGGTAGCCGAACTGATTAAACGTGGCTTGGACGAAGGTGCGTTGGGGATTGGGTTTGGCATTAATTACGTGCCGACAAGCACACGCACGGAAATTTTGGATTTGTTTCAGCTTGCGGCGGATCGCAAAGTCGCCAACTACGTCCACATGCGCTATGCCGGTGGCGTCGAACCCGGCAGCGCAGTGGAATCGCTGCAAGAAGTTTTGGCCGATGCCCTTTCGACCGGCGCGGGTTTGCACGTTGTTCACATCACCAGCACCTGCTTGCGCCAGACGGCGACGTGTTTGCGGATGATTGAAGGCGCGCAAAAACGCGGCGTGGACGTGACAACCGAAGCCTATCCTTACACGGCAACCCAAACGCGTATTGAATCGGCGATTTACGACGAAGGTTGGCAGGAGCGGCTGGGCATGACCTTCAAAGATTTGCAGTGGGTAAGAACCGGCGAACGCCTGACATCGGAAAGCTTTGCCCGCTATCGCAAAGAAGGTGGAGTCGTCATCGGCCATTCCATTCCCGAAGAAATTTCGCGCTTGGCGGTGTCCAATCCGAAAGTGATCGTCGCCAGTGATGGTTTTATCAACAACAAACTGGGACATCCGCGCGGCGCTGGCAGTTTCGCGCGCGTGCTGGGTGTTTATGTTCGCCAGCAAAAGGCTGTCTCGCTGATGGATGCGCTTCGCAAAATGTCTTTGGCTCCAGCGCAGCGAATGGAAGCTTCTGTGCCTGCGATGCGCTCCAAGGGCCGCGTCAAGGTCGGAGCCGATGCGGATTTGATCGTCTTTGATCCCGCAACCGTCATTGACCGCGCGACGTTTGAAAACGCGGCACAATATTCCACCGGCATTTCGCATGTGATCGTTAATGGCGCGTTCGTTGTGCAGGATGAAAAGATTGTCGAAGGCGTCAAGCCCGGCATTGGCATTCGCCGAAAGTAATTTCTTCCACGAAGTCACACGAAGAACCACGAAGCTTTTCTCGATTCTTCGTGAATCTTCGTGTGACTTCGTGGAAAAACAGGAGAGAAGCTTATGGATCGCAGAAACTTTGTTCGATTGATGGCCGCAACTCCGCTGTCGGCGGCATTTTTAACGCCGAAAATCAGCAGCAGAATTATTCCTGCTTACAAAATTGCCACGCCGTATAAGCCCTCCGCTGCGTCTGGAATGCCGGGCCCGTATCCTGGCAGAGTCATTTCGGTGAAATCGGTGAATTGCGTGGATGCCAGCGGCGACCACATCAACGCAGAAGTCGTCAGCCAGATGATGACTCGTGGAATGACCGAACTGACCGGTGACAAAGACGTTCGCGATTCCTGGCGCAGATTCATTTCGCCGGACGATGTTGTTGGCATCAAACTGAACGTCGGCGGTTATCCGTGGGTGATTTCTTCACCAGCCGTCGTCGCTGAATGTATTCGCAACCTGATGGCAATCGGCTTAAAACCGGAACAGATTTACCTTTACGAAAGGTTTCAAAGCCAGATGGACGAAGCCAATTACAAACCGCATATTCCGCAGGGCGTTCAGATTCATGCCGCTGAAGGCCGAAACGAACGTTCAGATAACAACCGGTATGATCCATTCGTTTATGCCGAAGCCAGCTTTTTTGGCGAAGACGACACACGGTCGAACATGATGCGATTGGTTTCGCAGCGCCTGACCAAAATCATCAACATTCCGAACATGAAAGATCACGGCGCGACCGGCGTTACTGGCTGCCTGAAGAACATTGCCTACGGCAGCTTTTCCAATGTCGCACGCTCTCACCAGCACGGCGTCACGCACACATATTCTTTCGTTCCAACCTTGACCGCTGTCGAACCGCTGCGGTCGAAAGTGGTGCTGAACATCATGGACGGCATTCGCGGATGTTGGCACGGCGGACCGTTCGCGCGAACAAAACGCTATGTGTTTTACCCGAAACAAATCTGGTTCGGCACGGATCCTGTCGCGCAGGACAGGCTGCTGGTGGACGTGATTGATGACGAACGTAAATCGCACAAAGCCATTTCGATCTGGGACCGCAACGAAAAGTCACTGGATTTCAACAACGGCGGCAATCGTGACAAAGACCCAAACGTCAACATTTTGATCCGCGAACCCGGTCATGTGGATTATGCGGCCAAACTAGGCCTGGGCATCTCCGATTTGAAGCAGATCAAGCTGAAGGAGTTTGAGATATGAAGCTGCTGGCAATCATTCTGCCGTTGATTTTCTGGCAGCAAGGGATCGAAACCGCTCCGGCATTGAAGCAGGCAGGAATCGAACGCATCGCCGTTGCTCCGGATAAAGCAGACCAGTGGCTCAAAGCCGGGTTCGAAGTTGTGCCGATGACCGAAGATGAACTCAAAACCCGCGAAAAACTGGCTGTGCCGGGCGCATCCGGGCGACCGGATCTTGCCGCGGCAACAGGCCGACCTTGGCTGGACGCCAACGGATGGCGATTCACGCGCAATCCGGCAGGAAAATATTATTACGAACTCCCCAAAGGCCGTGCCGCACTGGCCGTCGCTGAAAGCTTCGCATACAACGCCGACACAGTTCTAAAAATTGATCCCGCCGATTTGGTCGAAGTTGGACGCCTGTTTGCCTTCCTGAAAACCATTCCGGGGGACGAAAACTTGCCACTGGTCGCGGACATTGGCGTGGTTGACGACGGTTCCAAGCTAGTGGGCGAAGTGATGAACTTGCTTTCTCGCCGCAACCTGCTGTTCCGGCCCCTCAAAACGCCTTCGCCGCAACTTCGATTGAATATTCAGTTCGGGACGAAAGCCTATCCACGATCCGCCGCTGCAGATCCCAGCGAATTTGCCCAAACCATCCGCCGCCGATTAACCGATGATGCGCGAATGTTACGCGTGTACGGCAGCGAAGTCGTCATTGCCCGCCTGACTGGCGATGCAAAACACCTGCGATTGCATTTGTTGAATTATGGCCGCCGCGATTTTGAAGGATTGCGAATCCGGCTGCGCAATGTGCTGGGCAAAGGCGATGCGTATATATCAGGACAAGGCAAAATGGCGTTACTGGATTTTGAAGTCATCGGCCTGACCACGGAGTTCTCATTGCCCAAAATGAGCGCCTACGCCGTAATTGATTTGCCGCGCGCCAAATAACACCACGCAATCTCGAAATTTGGGACTTCCGCTGGCCTGGTAATTGCTCTGCCGAGAGTGAAGTTCGTTATTTATGGCATTCGGTGAGTGAAAACACTCAATTTGACGTGAAACGGAAAAGCATAATGAGAAATTTCACCCACCCAACCAGATAACCAATAGAGAAAAAAACAACTAAATGAACACTATCCGAAGATTTTTTTCGGATGGACAAGGAGTAGCCTATGCGAACTCTGAAAATCGTTTTTGTCGCAGCCTTTTTAATTGCGCCGCTGTCTCCGATGGCCTCATCGAAAGTCACAGCGTTGATGACAAGGTTTTCAGCAAAATCTTCAACCGTGGAAGCGGCTTCGGCCTATGAATCTCAAAAATCTACCCCGATAGATGCCAGTCAGTACGTCGGCAGCGATTCGTGCGCTGAGTGCCATGGGGGCGAAGCCAATCATTACGCCTTGACGGCCCACGCCAAGACAAAAGTGTTGAACGCTCCCGTAGATAAGCACGGATGCGAAGCCTGTCACGGTCCGGCGCGCGGCCATTTGGATTTTTACCTGACGATTCAGAAACTGAACGAAGCCGGAAAGGAAGCCGAAGCCACTACGTTGATGAACGACACCGCCAAAGCTGCCGCCGCCAAGCTGAGCTCTTTTAAGGAAATGTCGGCAGCGCAATCCACGGCGATTTGCCTGAAATGCCACGAAGGGTCTCAGGGAAAATCCGAAGAACGCTTCAACTATCGTCGCAGCGAGCATTCGCGTCATGGCGTTTCGTGCAACGACTGTCATTCTTCTCATGAACCTAAACGCACGGAATTTCTGTTGAAAGGCACGGAACCGAATTTGTGTTACCAATGCCACGCGGAACAGAAAGCATCCTTTTCCAAGCCATTCCACCACAAAGTTCCCGAAGGCGGCATGAAATGCTCCGATTGCCACAATCAACACGGCGGGTTTATGGGCAAATCACTTCGCAATTCGGTTACCGGAGATGCTGGCTGCGTCAAATGTCATGCGGATAAACAAGGTCCATTCGTGTTTGAGCATGCGCCGGTTAAAGTGGAAGGCTGTCAGGCCTGTCATACACCTCACGGTTCGACAAATCCGAAACTGCTGACCCGTAACAATGTGCGGTTCCTGTGCATCGAATGCCATTCGAATACTCCGGGATTGCCAGGTGAGGCCGGTTTGGGCACGCAAACCCCAACCGGGCATGACCTGACCCAACCGCGTTATCAAAACTGCACGGTCTGTCACATAGACATTCACGGATCCAACAAGGAGCGGTTCTTCCGCTAAAGGAACAGGAGGCAAACCATGAGGACCAAACATCAATCCATCTTTTTATGGCTCTCCGGAACCTTTGCGGGAGCCGCAATCCTGGCTTTCCTGATCGCCTGTAACGGCATTGCCATTGCGCAAAGCGTCGAGAAAGCCGAAACCAGTCAACAGGCACGAGAGGCTGACAGCGAATTGGAACGCGCCAAGGCCATCGTGACAAAGCCCAAGGACAATAAAGCCGTCAAACCCGAAACCGGCAGCACTTGGGGCATTTATTCCACAATCAGCACGCTGGAACTTGGCTACCGATTTGTTGACACCAGGGGCAGCGAGGCTCGCTATCTGTCTGACGTCAACACTCGCGACGGATTTCGCGTGCTTGAATCTTCGCTGGATATGCGCGCGCAACCCGGCACAGGCGTTTTGTTTGATTTCCTGCATGCCGAGGTCAATAACGCCGGCGGAGACCAAAGCCAGACCTTTTCGCTGAAAATGGATAAAACCCGCTGGTATCGCTTCGATGGAAACGTCCGGCGTTTCAATTATTATCGTTCACTGGGAACCAACTTCGCGCTGGGGCTTCGCGATTATGATCTGCGTCAGCAGGTTTCGGATTTCAATTTGAAACTGCTGCCGCAGCGCCCTGTCAGAATCAATCTGGGGTACGGGCGCAGCATGGCCAAGGGCCGTTACAACCCCACATACAGTTTTCAGCGCGACATCTTTCAACTTTTCAGCAACACCCGCTGGGAAGCCAACGATTTCCGGCTGGGCCTGGACGCAACGTATCGCAAATGGGATTTCAACGCCGAACAGTTGTACCGGACGTTCAAAAACGATCAGCAAATCACTTCCAGGCCGGGAGGCGATTTGGGCTTCAATCCAACCGATAATGGACGCATCACCTTGCTGGATCGTTTGACCCCACAGCGATCGCATGCACTGGTCACCAAAGCCAGTGTGCGCGGCAGCATCGCCGATCGAATCCATGTGGTTTTGCGCGGACTGCACGACGAAGAACGGATGCGGGCAGGATATTCCGAACTTTCCAGCGGGAGAGACAACAATGGCGTGACGTTTGTTTCAAACTTTTTGAGATTGCCCAACAATGGCAACATCAAACGGCCGAGTGCCAGAGTTGATGCTGGTGTCAGCATTGACCTGAACAAATACCTGACGCTGAGCGATACGTTCAACTACAACTCGTTCCGCATTCTGGGCGATACAGAGATCTTGACGACCACTGTTCGCCAACCGGCCACCGGGCCGCAAACGACATCCACTACTCGCGTGCTGGCCACGGGATACCTCACCGACCTGAATTCATTTACGAACACACTGGAATTCAACCTGAATCTGGGCCGCAAGTTCAGCACGAATTTGGGCTGGCGGGCGATGCAGCGCGATGTGACCATCGCCAGCAACTATTTTGCGGCAACCAGTGCCGTTTCTGCGACCAATCCGGCCATAACGCTGGAAGAAGAATCTATCGGCACACACGCTTTCATTGGAGGCTTCCGAGTTCGCCCAACCAAAATGACCAGCTTCATGTTTGACATTGAAAAAGGTCAGAATAACAACGCGTTCGTCCGGATCAATCCGCTGGATTACACCAAAACTCGTGTTCGCGCGCAGGTCCAGGCCACTGAAAAGCTGGGGATCATCGGAACGTTCACATCGCTTGACCGGACAAATCCCACGCCGCAGGTCAACAACGATTCCAATTCGCGCAGCTACACAATCGCCGCCAACTGGGAACCGAAATCGCGAGTCTTCATTGACGCGGGTTATGACTATCACGACCTGAACGCGCGGGGCGACATTTTGTATACAACCGTAATCAACAATGTCACAACTCGTGTTTCCGGCCAGTCTATTTACTACGCGCGCATCAATTCGATTTATGCCAACACGCGGTTTGGGCTGACGAATCACCTGGATTTGATGATGTATTACTACTACATCATGGATCGCGGAGCGCCGACGGTCGCCACTGGAGCCAATGATGTTGTCAGCGCGTTGCCATTGAGACGGCATAACCCGGAAGTTCGGCTGGCCTACAGGTTCACAAACAACCTGACCGGCAATCTGAGTTACAGGCATTACAGCTACAACGAACGAGAATTTTCAGTTCAGGATTATCGCTCGAATATCCTGACCACCAGTTTTCGCTTCACCTTTTAATCACAACGAACACCAGCTACTTCAAAAGGCGCAGGCATTAAACCTGCGCCTTTTCTTTTTCAATTCACCTGCCTGCTTTCCTTTCTCTTCACACCGCAATCAGAAAGCGCCAGAGAAATGTGAGCGGCGTTTTCCGGCCATCTCGCATTTCCCTGGCGCTCTCGGCTCCATCGCGATTCCGCGATTCAATCAATAATTCATTCCGATGATTTCCCCATGAATATCAATGTCAAGTTTGGCCGCTTGCGGAACCTTCGGAAGCCCCGGCATCAGCATCATCGAACCAGCAACGACAACAACAAACCCTGCGCCTGCTGAAAGGTGAGCGTCAGTCGCCGTCATTGTCCATCCTTTGGGCGCACCCAATACCTTCGAATTATCGGACAACGATGAAGGCGTTTTGGCAATACACACAGGCAATTGATCAAAGCCAAGTGCCGCAAACCTTTTCAGCTTCTGGCGCGCTTTGGAATCGAAATACACCGAACCTGCGCCGTAAATTTCCCTGGCAACGCGCTCAACTTTTTCTTCCAACCCTAATTCCGGCGGATACAACGAAGTCACAATGTCGGCATCGCTGGCATCGGCAATTGCCATGACCTTTGCCGCCAACGCCATCGCTCCCTCGCCGCCCATCGTATAAACATCAACGACGGCGCTTTCCACCTTTGCTTCGCGGCAAAAATTTTGAATGGCGGCAATTTCCTCGTCGGTGTCGGTAGTAAAGCGGTTGACCGCAACAACAACCGGAACTTTGTATTTGCGCAAATTCTCAAGATGCTTTTCCAGGTTCGCCAACCCACGCCGCAAATTATTGAGATTGCTGTCATTCGGGAAATCAGGCGAAACGCCATGCGCGACCAGGGCTCTGGCGGTAGCAATCAGCACGGCGGCAGAAGGTTTCAAGCCGGATTTGGGCATCACCAAATCAAAGTATTTTTCCGCGCCCAGATCAGCACCGAACCCCGACTCGTTGATGACGTAATCGGCCAGCTTCATCGCCATCTTCTGGGAAATGACGCTGCTGGTTCCGTGCGCGATATTTGCAAATGGGCCGGTGTGAACGAATGCCGGCGTCCCTTCGGTTGTTTGCGCCAGATTGGGCATGATCGCCTCGTTTAGCAGAACCATCAGTGCGCCAGTTACGCGCAAATCGCGAGCGCGAATCATTTGGCCGTCCAGGTTATAACCCAGCAGGATGTCGTCCAGCTTGCGACGTAAATCTTCGCGGGAATTTGCCAGTCCCATAATCGCCATCACTTCCGAAGCGGCGGTAATGACAAAGCCGGTTTCGCGCGGCACGCCGTTCATCTTACCGCCCAGGCCGACAATGATGTGGCGCAACGCGCGATCGTTCATATCCATCGTGCGCGGCCAGAAAATGTTGTCCACATCGAAACGCAATTCGTTGCCGTGATGCAGATGCGAATCAATCGCCGCCGCCAGCAAATTGTGCGCGGTCGTGATGGCGTGAAAGTCTCCGGTAAAATGCAGATTGATGCGCTCTGCGGGCAGAACCTGCGATTTGCCTCCTCCTGTGGCACCGCCTTTCAAACCGAAAACCGGCCCCAGAGAAGGCTCGCGTAAAGTGACAATCGAGCGTTTCCCATGGCGTTCGATCGCCTGCGCCAGTCCGATGGAAACAACGGTTTTACCTTCGCCATGACTAGTTGGCGTCATCGCAGTAACCATGATGAATTTTGCGCGCGTTGATGATTTCCATTCTGACAACAACTCCAGCTTCAGTTTGGCCATGTGTTGCCCGTAATAAATCAGATAATCATTGGGTATGTTCAATTTTTCAGCGATCTTCGTAATTGAAAACATGGAATACACCTCAAATAGGTTTATGGGATTGCCGCCTGCGACTGACGATGAGCATCGCGCCCTTCTGTAAATGCTTGCGGTATCCCAGCAGATGACAGATTTCGACCACAAACCAATGGGCAATTTGCGTATTGATCAGCAGCGAATACGGACTGTCTGGCAGCCGTTGGACGCCCGGCAAATACGGCAACAAGCGATCAACCTTCCATTTTCTCAGGTAAGCCGAAATCTTTAGCCAGAACAGATTCACGCCGCGCACCAGAAAGAACCCGTCTTCCCCCTGGCTTTGATAAAGCGGCATAAACAACAACGCGTCTTCCGGAGAGATCACACTGCCATTCCGGTCGCTGGCTAATGATTGGCCTTTCATAACAGGCGTGAAATTGGAAAAGCCGGGCCGCATGACAAATTCGTCGGTTTCGCTGATGCCATGACGGTAGCGTAATTCCAGCACACGCGGGACATCGCCAACTGAGCGTTTCAGATGTTGGCGCAAGTCAAAAAATTCGTGGATGTAATATGGTTTGATGCAACCAGCCGCAGCCAGCGTAATCCAGATTGCGGCTTCATGGTTGCGTATGGACGATGAAGAGTGATGCTGTCCGGCTTCAAACCCGATCGCAGTGTGGCCGAGTTCATTGATGTAATTCAGAATTGTGCCATCCAGGTTCTCTTCCAAACCCAGAATAATTGGCACTTCCAGCTCCAGCGCCAATCGGCGATTGGTCAGCGTGTCACTGATAATGGCGAATGGGGCCCCTTCGGAAGAAGTCGTGTGCAAATCAAGAAAGACGGCTTCGCCACAATGAAGCTCCAGCGCCGTTTCTATGATTTCCAACAATTCGCGCTGCTCTGCTTCTTCGGCGATTGCGGTCTGATCCGGCGGCTGAGCGTTCAGCCAGTTGACATTTCCTGGCGACCACATGCGATTCAAATCCTGCCGCAAATAGCGAACTCTTTCATTCAGCGCATTCACATTTCCAGCCAACGCGATCAGGGTGCCCGTGAATGGCGGAGCGGTATCGCGCAACTTTTTCAAAACAATTTCCAGCGCCAGAACACCGGCAGGTTCGTTGCCGTGAATTCCTCCAATGCAAATTACCAGTGGCCCCGGCTGTTTACCGGAATACCTGCCAATTTCCCGCTGAAATTTCTTTTCCGTCAATGAACTGATGGTCGCGTTTTTTAACATATGAAATTGATCGTTATAAAAATCGGGTTGCGCTCTTTTCGAAGCGCGAACTACGCTTTGTATCTACAAATTCATACCAATCCTTGTGCCAAACCACCACTTAAATTTCGGAAGGCGTCCCCTGGATCAACAAGAATATTTGCAAGCGCGTGATGCGGCTGAACTGCCTTTGCTTCAACCAACAAAAGAATCCTCGTGGAGCGAGCGATGCTGGCGTAGCAATTGCCTAAGAGAGGGTGTGAGTTGATATTTGCAGGGACCGGTAGAGCAGAATTCCTCATCAAAGCTCAAAATTTCGCAAATCGAAGCAAGTTTTCGCAGTGATGGCTGAGCGTTCTATAGCGACTTTCTTCGCCTCGCCTGTTTTCCCAGCATTTCCTGAAAGGGGGCAAAATTATGTTTAAGAAGCTTTCTGTAGTTTTCTTTTTCGCATTGTTTGCTGCCGTTGCGGTTCCCGGCTTCAAAGTAAAAGCCACGTCACCACAGGACACGCAGAATCAGTTCAAAGACAATAACTGTGTGTCTTGTCATGCCAGGCTATCCAATCCCTACCGGCTGACCAGCCGATACGCGGAATGGCAGCTTTCTACTCACAAAGAAAAAACGGTTGGCTGCGAGAAATGTCACGGCGGTGATCCCGGAATCAAAGACGAAAAACGCGCTCATGTCGGAGTCGTTTCTCCGCAAGATGCCCAAAGCAAATTGCATCAAAAGAATCTGCCCGAAACCTGTAGTGCCTGCCATCAAGGCATTGTCGCTTCGTTCACCGAAAGCAGGCATTACCAGAAGCTGAAAGATTCGGGGATTGGCCCAAGTTGCTCCACTTGTCATGTTCACATGGCATCGCAAGTTCTTTATACTCCCGAAGAAACAGCGGCCTTGTGTTCGACTTGCCATAATTCACCGAACAAACTGATGCCGCTGCGCCCGGAAATTCCGGAAAAAGCGAATGAAGTAATGCAATCAATTCGTCGCGCGAATACGGCAGTGTTATGGGCTGACCGGTTGCTTGAACAAGCGGAAGCTAAAAAGATGGATGTCACCGACGAAAAGAAGGAGCAGAAAATTGCCAGAGCAGTGATGGCAGAAGCCAAAACCAGCTGGCATTCATTCAATCTCGAGAGTGTTCGCAAAAAATCCGACGACGCTTTTGAAATGAGCACAAAAGTGAAGGATGCTTTGAGAGCCAAGCTTTTTCCACAACAATAAAACAACTTCAAATCACAGGTCGCATTTGCGAAAGGAGACCATTTCAATGATCAAGTTCGCCAGAACATTTACTCTTATGACGTTTTTTGCTGCTGCGCTGATCCTCACAACCACCATGGGGACCAGATCAACTGACGCTGCTTATTTCCAAAGCGCCAAGAGCCTGTTTGCCCAGAAATGTTCCGTCTGCCACGGCAACGACGGCACCGGCAACACAGCCAAAGGCAAAGAGGTAAAAGTCCGCAATTGGAAAACCGACCCGGAAGTCAAAAAGATGCCCGAGGCCAAGATGCTGGAAATCACGCTGAAGGGCAAAGGCAAGATGGAGGCCTACGAAAAGACTTTGGGCAAAGAAAAAGTACAAATGCTTGTTACTTATAGCAAAGAGCTGATGGGCAAATAACAGCCACATCGCCAAACTTTTGCCGCAGATTAACGCCCGTCTGCGTTGGTCTGCGGCTTCACTTTTATGGAGGCTCACATGACGGGAACGACTACCATTGCTGTGGCTGTGATTCTGTTCAGCGTGGTGCTAATTGCCTGGTTGACCTTGCGCCCTTCCGTCACTGCCACCCGTGGCGGCAAGATGCTGGCATTTGTGGCGCTGTTAGTCTTTCCGGTTCTGGCCGGAGGCATGGGCGTCAATGAACACATACAACATTCCAAAACAACCAATTTTTGCCTGTCCTGCCACGTGATGGAAGATTATGGCAAAAGCTTGCATGTGGACGACCGCAGCTACATCCCCGCGATTCACTTTCAGAACAATCTGGTTCCGCGCGACAACGCCTGTTTTACCTGTCACACGGATTACACGATGTTCGGCGATTACAACGCCAAGTTGCGCGGCTTGAAACACGTTTACGCCTATTACCTGGGCAAACCGATGCAACCGTTGAAACTTTACACGCCGTACAATAACCGGGAATGCCTGCACTGCCATTTGGGCGCGCGCGGGTTTGAAGAATCAGAAGCGCACACCAAGGAAACGGACATGATGGCCAGGATCAAAAACAACCAACTTGGTTGCACCACCAGCGGATGTCACAGTGTTGTTCACAACATCCCTACACTGAAAGAAGCGACTTTCTGGAAGGAGGCAGGCAAATGAATTCGCAATCCACGAAAATTGAAAGACGCATCCGCCTTTCCGGCATTCTATTAATTGCAGGATTGCTGGTGGAGCTGGCCACGCTGCATTGGTCCCATCCGACAGCGTTTCTTTTCTTTCTCCTGCTTGGAGGTACCTTGATGGCGGCAGGAATCCTACTTTTTCTGTTGTCGCTGGTTTCTGCCGAAAGCTGATAAAACAAGGCACGCCTGTTCTAAAAAAAGCCCCTGCCGACTTTCGACGGCAGGGGCTTTTTGCAATCAACGCTCGGAGAAGGAGGGACCGACTGTTACCGAACGCGATCACTTTTCAATTTCTTCAAGCTTACGGCACGCGGTGACCATCTGCGCTACCGGCAAACTGAATCTCCAGGATTTCGGGAGTTTCATAAGGTTTACCGCCATAGTTGGCAAAGGTGACTTTGATCCTGTCTGTTTTCGCTCTGTTCATGTGAACGCAATGAAACGAAGTAACCAGTTTGTCCGCCTTTTCCACGGTTCCCCCATACACGTATGTGCAGGCTTCTCCTTTCGCCATCCGTTCTTCGTCATGAACAATCAAATACTGGCCTCGCAACAAAACGTTCGCTAGCTTGACCGTATTCGTAAATTCGACGACTGCGCTTTCACGTTTCGGAGAAATTTCTCCTTTTGCCGAAACAGCAATAGCGATAATCGCCGCCAAAGTTGCAGCAAACAGTGCAATGACTAAACGGCGCATAACGACCTCCTAGTTTTCAAAGACATTTCCTGTGGCATTTCTGCCGAAAATAAAAAATATTACGTCGCTTTTCTGGTTAGCAAGAAATGTGCCTTGGCAAAATCCTGCGATTGGTAAACTTAGCCTGCCCTTTTCAGGACGCGCTGGTTAGAATTCCTCAGCGTTGAGGGAATTCCCTCTGAAAAGGTTGGCAAATCCACGCAAAGCCGCCCTGCAAGAACTCCCGAAATATTGATTCCAAAGAAGCTCGTGCTAAACTCCGGCTTCGTTT
>CAZMXG010000018.1:0-37293 GCA_964570175.1 uncultured Heliomicrobium sp.
GAGCATAACAATTCGCGGCGAAGGGAGTCACCTACTTCATCTCATCATTTGTCATCTGTCATTTTTCATTTGTTATTGCTGGCGACCTACTCAGCGGCAATGACAATTGAAAAATCAAAAATGGGAAATGGAAAATGAGACCAACGGGTCACTTCTGAAACTTTATTCCCGGCTGAAGAGCTTCAAATAACTTTCCATTGCAGCGGGCGAAGTTCTGGCGACTTCCAGATTTTCTTCGACGTGTCCCAGATCACTCATTCCCACCAAAGCCGTCGTTACTCCCGGCGTTGACCTCACAAACTGAATCGCTCGTTGCGCATCGGTTCTCAAGTCCGGAAAGGCTTCACTCACAATCGGCGGCAATCCATCGGACAAACGAGATTGCAAAATCGAACCGCTGGCCATCACTGTCACGCCAAATTCCGCTACTGCTTCCAACAGAGTCACTTTCTTGCTGTTCACCGTTTGATTGGCATGGGTAAATGCTTCGATCATCGCCAGATTTATCGGCAATTGAACGACTTTGAAATGGTGGTTGTCGCCGCCGACCTTGCGTGCAGTCTGAACAACTCGTTCCAGGGATAAAAAGCTTTTGTCTGTAGGCGCTGCGCGATAACCGTTCCAGGTTGCCGTGCCGTACATGGCAATTTTCCCAGCTGCCACAGCCGATTCCAGAAATTCAAAGGCGGCGCCAAGCCGGAGGTAAAACTCTTCCTCTGGAACTTCGCTTAACTGTGTTTCGGGGTTGTGCAGGTAATAAACGTCAACACAGTCCAGTTGCAGATTTCGCAAGCTCTGATCGAGTTGATGTCCCAAATAACCCGGAGCCATACAATGGCTGTCTTGCACGAAGTCTTCAAAACGGCAGATTCCGGGCTTGACGAAAGTTTCCTCCAGATAGGCCATCATCTGCTGACGGCTGCGCGGCATTGCGCCGTCAAAGGGGAGAAAACCGCCTTTGGTTGTCACAACAATCTCGTCGCGGGAAACGCTGCTTTCGGTAAACAATTCCGAAAATGCCTGCCCGAAGTTGCGCTCACTGCGTTGAAAACGGTAATTCGCCGCCGAATCGAACACGTTACAACCAAGTTCTGCCGCGCGTTTGACCGCCAGTCGGTAGCCTTCATCCGTGCATTCGTCTGCATCGCCCAGGTATGAACCCAGGCCGATAGATGACAGCAATAGGTTTTGCTCTTGTCGAAAATGGGTGTCAGCCAACTGGCCAAGAAATCTGCTGCGGTAGCGAGCGGTTCCTTCTGTGGTTGCTTTTGTGGTTGCCTTCATTCGGTCTCTCCCCTGATTGTTGAATTCGTTTCCTGAGTCATTCTCGGTGGTAGGCTTTGTCACCGCAAACTGTCGCCTGTGGAAATCCACATCTCGCCGCGCGTGGCATCCGCATGGAGTTGCCGGGGTCGCCAAATCTAAAACAGCGTTTTCCCATCATCACACCGTAGCCAGTTCGGGCGCGTAAGGGGTCAACAAAACGCATAATCCATCCCGTTGAAATCAGCGGTCAGGAGGAAGCGTGATGAACCCGAAACTCAGTCAATTGGCTGCTTCATTTGCAGCGCTGAAGCCGCGCGAATGGTTGTTCAGCCACAACCGCAAATTCGTGATTGGCTTGTTGCTGTTACAAATCGCCCTGGTTGGCGCTGTCTGGCAAATCAAACGAAGCGCACAACGCGAGCTTGAAGCGGCGGCGGCTGACCTGGCTCGGCAATCCGTCGTGCCGTTTGAAAAGCGGTTGCTTCCGCTAATCAACAGCGAAGGCATTACGTTGCTGCAAAGCAGCCAAGCCGTTCGCGGTCTGGCGCGGTTCAATGATTCTTATTTTGCGGCAACAGAAGGCGGACTGGTGCAGATCGCAAGCGACGGAAAACCGAAGCGCCGCTTCACGGTGCTGGATGGATTGCCGGAAAGCGATTTGGTTTCGCTGGCTGAATTCAACTCACAGCTTTTCATCGGCACTCGTTCACAAGGTTTAGTGACATTCGATGGTTCGCGCTTCACGGCCTATCGTTGGACAGATCGCAAAGCGCAAGCGGTAACTTCGCTGCTGGAAAATCATGGGCGCTTGTTGATCGGAACCTTTGCCGGAGGCCTGCTGGAATTTGACGGAAAGCGGTTTCGTGAATTGAAAGCCGAAGGCAAACGGCTGGCCGGAATCGATCGGTTGGTTGCGGACGATTCGCGATTGTTTGTTTGCACCTTTGCCGACGGATTATGGATCAGCGAAGGCGCACGCTGGCGGCACGTCACTGCCGCTGATGGGTTGCCGTCGAATCGTGTGATCGGTGTGGTATCGGACGGCCAGCAATTATTTGCTGCGGCCGATTTCGGAATTGCGGCGGTTTCAATTCAGGCACTTTTCGGTTCTGAAAAAAACAGCTTCCAAACGTTAGCGACGCTGCCGTCTCTATCCAGCATCGTTCGGTACGGCAGTTCAATTCTGGTCAGCAAAGACAACGGCGAAGTGTTTCAGCTTGTCGCCGACGCGCGAACAAACAAAACCCAACTGACACCGATTTATTGGCGAATCCCTGAAAGCCTTTCGTCCTGCCAACTGAATGCCTTTTCAGGCGAGCAGACATTGTGGCTACTGAGCAACGAAGGCATTAGGCGCACTGGTTGGCAGGGCGAAAGGCTTTCAGGTGCTTTGGTTGGACAACTGAAGTGGGCGAATTTCGGTGAATCTGGCGAACCGGTTCAGCCAACCAGCAATGTCGTTTCGGCGCTGGCTTTCGATGGCGTTGGCAATCTGTGGGCAGGCAGCTTCAGAAACGGCATTGATGTTTTCACGCGCGAAGGCCGCCGATTGGCGCATCTGGAACCGGACGCGGTGCGCGAAATCAATTCGCTGACTTGGGATGAAGCTTCGCGACAGATGATCGCCGGAACTTCGCAAGGGTTCGCCAGATTTAGCAATTCTATGCAGCCGCAAACTATCAGTGTCGCTGACGGCTTGATCAGCAACTCAGTTTTGCAAGCCACAGCTTTTCAAAAAACGTCCTCAGCCTCTTCAGCCAACCGCGCCGAATTTGTTCTGGCCACCAGCCGCGGTTTGGCTTTTGGACAAGGGAACCAATGGCGCGCGATGACCGCCGTGCAAGGTTTGCCGAGCAACAGTGTCTACGCCGTGTTGCCTTTTCGCGAATCTATTTACGCCGGAACGCTCAGCGGCTTGGCACAGATCAACTCTGGCCGCGTGGTTCGTGTGTTTAAGGACTCCAACTCCAAGCTGACCAATAACTGGGTGACGGCTATTGCTTCAGTCAACGGCAGGTTGTTTGTCGGAACGTATGGCGGCGGGGTGTTTGAACTAACGCCTTCGGGCGAACTGGCCAGCTTTGCCGCGGAAATCGGCAAACCGATGGTAAATCCAAATGCGATGGCCAGCGATGGCAAACGGCTTTACGTCGGCACACTGGATGGAGCATGGGTGCTGGAACTCCATTCGCAAAAATGGACAAAGCTGAAAGCCGAACTGCCAGCAGCGACCGTGTTGAGCATCGCCAGCGACGACGAAAACGTTTGTTTCGGCACGACCAGCGGCGTCGCCCGCATTCATAAAAAACGCTTGGAATTTGTCAGGGAGTAACCGCAATGATTCGCAAACTACGAACCAGGTTCGCCGTGTTCTGCATCTCGTTCAGCCTGCTGCTTGTCGCCGCGCTTTGTCTGCCAGCCATTCGCAGCCGCGCGCAATCCGGCGTGCTGATTCCTTCGACAAAAACTTCACCGGACGATTCGATTCTCTCGCTGCCGGTGATGAAGATTGATGTGGAAATTGACAACCAGCACGCGCACGTCAAAGTGCTGCAAATTTTCGACAACCACACCAGCCAGGTGCTCGAAGGCAAATACAAGTTTGCTTTGCCGACGCAAGGCTCCATCGCGGATTTCGCCGTCTGGGATGGGGATCTGCGACTGCCGGGAGTGATACTGGAAAAACGCAGGGCGAATCAACTGTACGAACAAATCAAAGCGCAGGTGACTGATCCCGGCTTGCTGCAACAGGACGACGAACACGGCGGAGCATCAGCGTTTTCAGCCAAAGTCTTTCCGATTCCAGCTTACGGAACCAAGCGCGTTGAGCTGGAATACACCGAAATGCTGCCGGTCGAAAATCTGGTTTCGCGGTTCAGCTTTCCGCTCAAACCTTCGTTCGGCGCGGCGCAGCGAGTCGGCGAATTTCAGTTGCGCGTTTCTGTTCTGAGCGACGCGCCAATTTCGCCTTTGCGGTTTTCATCGCCAGCTTACGCCATGAAAACCGTCCAGCAATCGGCGAATCAGCAGCAATACGAATTCATCGCAAACAACGTCGAATTGAAAGAAGATTTTTCGCTGGAATACACAATCAATGTGGAACAAAGCGCGCTGTCGTTTATCACGCACCGGTCACCCGAACGCATCTCGGCTTACGACCTGCGCGATCCTTCGTTGGCGGTGCGAAATCCGGATGGATATTTCGAGGCTCGCGCCATCTTCTATCAGCAAGTCAGTACCGCGACCGGTAGGGAGCGGGTAAGCCCATCTCGCAATGTCCTTTTGCTCATGGACACCTCTCTATCAATGCACGGCGAAAAGCTTTCGCGCTCCGTCGAAGCCGTTGATTTCTTCCTGCACAGCTTGCAGGCGCAGGATTATTTCAATCTGGCGTTGTTTAATGACGATTTCACGCCGCTGTCTGAAACGGCTTTGCCAGCCACAACTGAAAATGTCGAACGCGCTTTGAGTTTTATGAAAGCATCAATGCTGGGCGGCGGAACCGATCTCAATCAAGCTTTGCTGAAATCCGTTGAACTGGCCAGCGCATTTCCTTCCGGCGAACGGAGCATCGTTCTGGTGTCCGACGCCAACCCTACACTGAAAACCGTCAGCATCAAACGCATCACGCAGGCTTTCGACGCAGCGAATCGTTCTGATCAAACGCCCAAAACGCGTCTTTATGCGCTGGGAATCGGCAGCGATGCCAATCGCAACCTGCTCGAAACGCTGACGCAAAAATGCAAAGGCTATTTTGCTCAGGCGCGCGAAACCGAAGATATTGCTCCGCAACTGAAACTGGTCTTCAGTCGAATTGGCTCGACCAGCATTGACGGGTTGCAATTTGTCACGGCAAATCCGGCGAACATTTCGCATGTTTACTCAATTCAATCGCCTTCGCAGTCTCAGCATACGTTTGACGGCGCCAGTCAGGCTTTCGTCGGTCGCTACAAATCGCCTCAACAAAACCTTGAAGTGAAGATTCAAGCCAAACTCGGCGATGAAGCGTTTGCGCTTTCGCGGCGCGTCAATTTGCCTGACCAGGAAACCGCGCACGAACATTTGCCCAGGGTGTGGGCGCGCGCTCGCGTGGATGCACTGTTGTATGAAATGAACCTGAACGGCGAGCGCGAAGATTACATCGCCGAAATCATTCGCCTGTCGCAGAAATACAAATTCGTTACGCCCTACACGGCTTTTCTGGCTGCGCCGCGTTCGCTGCTTCGCCCGCGAGTCATTCAGCCCGGCGACCCTGTTATTCGCGTCAAAACAGACGCTTCGATCAAAGAAGTGTTTGCCGTGTTGCCATTCGGCGAAACCCTGCCGCTGAAGTTCCTGCCGAACGAAGGCGTCTGGCAAGCGCGTTTTCTGGCTCCGGCCTGGATGGTTGACGGAACGTATCGCTGCCGATTGCTGATGACTGACAAACAAGGCAACGGGTACCAGGAAGAAAAAAGCTTCGTCATTGACAGCCACGCGCCGAAGCTCAGCGCGAAAGTAGATTCGCAAATGGTTCGCGCAGGCGAAGAAGTCGCCATCAAGGTCAACGCGGACCAGGACACGATGCGGTTGGTTGCCAGATTGTACGGCGCGCAGCCAGTTCAGCTCGCCTGGTCGGAAAAGGAAAAAGCCAGCATCGCTCGTTTGCGAATTCCAGCCGGACTGGCTTCTGGACAGTACGCGTTGACGGTTTCCGCCGAAGATTTCGCGCACAACCAGTCAAGCGTTGAAGTAATGGTTTCAGTCATCGGGCGGTGAGGGAGGTTCGGATGAAAAGATCAAAGTTCAGATGGGCAAGGTTGAGTGCGCTGGCGCTGATCGTGGCTTCCATTTCATTTGTCGCCATCAGACCTCAGCGAGCGGCTGAAAGCTCAGCAGCAAATCAAGCGCGCAATGAACGCGCCGCAGCGATTGAATCCGCGCTTTTCATACGCGCGGACTTTTTCGGCGCGCAAGCCATCGTGCCGTATCCAACCGCTGAAGCTCGCACGCGATTGTTCGAAGTTGCCAAAACGTACCCGCAAGGCGCAGACGTGCAACTTGAATTGGCAAAGCTCAGTGAAAAACTAAACGACGCTGAAGCCGCGCAGCAGGCGATGCTTCGTTACGTTGAGCTTGAAAAAAACAGCGTCGGGGCGTTGGCATTGTTGTCGGAGTTTTACTTGCGCCGGGCGCGGTTTGCCGATGCCGCCGCGACTTTGGAAAAGGTGATCGCTGCTTCGCCGGCAGAACAGCGCGCGGCTCATTTACAGGCGTTGATTGAACTGGCGACAAAGCATCGGTTGCAAAAATATGAGCAGCCGGAATTTTTCAAACAGTTGATCGCTTCCGACCCTGCGGCGTTTGAAGTCGTCAAACAATTCATTACCCATCTGGTGGAAAAAGGCGATCAGGCAGAAGCACTCAAAGCCGTGCGGCAATACAAAGCATTGTTTCCCGCAGAACATGAATTCTTTTTGGAAAAAGAAGTTGAGGCTTTGGTCGCGCTCAGGCGAGTGAAGGAAGCAGAAGCAGCTTACCTCACCGCATTCGATCCTTTTTGGCCGGATGAACAATCGCGCAAGTTTTATTTCGATTTCCTCAGTGAACACGACCGGCTGCGCGCTTACGGCAAAGAGTTGAAACGGGCGTTGCGGCGCAATCCGGCCAGCTTTGATGTCGCGGTCAAATTGTTTCATTACCTGCACTACGATTATGAATTTAACGATTCCGGCGCAATAGAGATTTTCGCGCGGCTTGAAGCAGCTCGCGCTTCGCGTCGTGTGCCCTGGAAGCCGGAAGAATTGGCGACCGTCGCGCGCTTGCTGTTGATTCACGATGAAGCGGAATTGGCTTCACGGTTTTTGTACACGCTGCACCAATCGGGTGGATTGCAGCCTGGAAGCGAGTTGCGGGCGAAAGTGGTTTATCAAATCTTCGAATTGCTGCTAGACGCAGGCGATAAACGCACGGCGCTGACCGATGGCAATTTGAAGTTTTATCAGGACGTGGCCACAGCCGATCACCATCCTGGAATGCTTGGCGGCGTGTTGTCGCTGGTGCTGGCCGATTCGGAACCCCAAGCTCAGCTCGATCAAGCTGAAAATGCCGCAGTTGCGCATTTCAACCGGGCTGCAGCGTACCGCGTCTTCAACACGTTCAAATGCGAATACCCAACTTCTCCAGCCTTGGCCCAGATGTATCTGGACTTGATTCGACTGCACTCATCGGCAAAAGAAACAGAACTCGCCACCGCGCTGCTGGCGGAATTCGACAAACGATATAGCGATGCACCGCAATTTCCAGAAGTCGCGTTGAAGCTCGCCGACGCTTATATCTTGCGCGAAGATTCCAAACGCGAGCGAGAAATTTACCAAATGTTATTGGATCGGTTAGGTAAACAGCGGAAAACGGATCAACCGCTTGTACCCGCCAGCGGCGGCGAAGAACCGGCGAGCCAGCGCCCAGCTACAACCACTTATCCGCCCAATACAAATTACGGCTATAACTACGATAGCGCCGTCAGCATGGATGAAGACAGTTATCGTTATTCCAGTTCGGCGAACTTTCGCACTGTTGCGCTGACGGAAATCAAACGCTCGGCGGCGAATACCATCAGTTATTCGTTGGTGCTGTCGCGGTACGTGGCTTCGTTGATGAAAGAAAATCGCGCTGCTGAAGTGCTGGCACTGTATTCCGCTGAAGCCAAAAAGTATCCCGATGAGCAAGGACTTTACGAACAGATGCTGCAATGGTTGGGGCAGACGAATCTGGCCGAAGATCAATTGCGCGTTTACCAGGAAGCGATCAAACGGTTTCCCTCAAACATCTGGACTGACCGATTGGCGCGTTGGTATTTGCGGCAAGGTCGCCGGGCGGAGTTTGAAAAGTTTTCGCGTGAACTGCTTGGCGGAATGAACGACCGTGAAGTTGAAGCGTACCTGAACAAATTCGTCCAAACCGGCGCTGCCGAATCGGCGACGAATTTTGACGCGAATCTGTTTTTGAGTTTGCATCAGTTGGCGCACGAACGCTTTCCGCATAACCGCCGCTTTATCGAAGGGCTGCTCAACTATTACGCTGGTCATAAACAATGGGACGAATGGCAGCGGTTGCTGGCGGAGCATTACTTTGAATCGGCGGAAATTCGCCAGCGGTATCTTTCCAACCTCAGCCGAAACGGCAAGCTGCGCGAATACGCCGACACCGCGCGCGGACGCGATACCGCCATTTACAAAATGTTTCGCGCCGACGCCGCAGCCTGGCTGTCGAATTTTGAAGAAGCGGTTGAGGCTTACCGCGAACTGAATCGGCTGTATCCAAACACGCCGGAATTTGCTGACCGGCTGATCAGCTTCACTCGTTCGTTCGGACAGAAGGATCAAAAGTCGCTGGAAGAATGCGCGCGTTTACAGCTTGCCTCTGCAGATGCTTTGCCCGCTTCAACCGAACATCGCACGCGCGCCGGTGAAGTGTTTGCCGAACTTGGCGAAAGCAAACTTGCTGCCGCTGAATGGGAAAAGTTGTTGAAGCTTGGCGCTGGCGATGAAGAGACGTTTTTGGAAACGGCTACGGTTTACTGGGATTACTTTCAGTACGACGACGCGCTGCGTGTGCTGAAAGCGATCCGTCGCCAGAAGCAGGATGATTCGCTGTATGCCTTCCAGGTTGCGGCGCTGCTGGAAGCGCAGCATAAAAGCGGCGAGGCATTGGCCGAATACGTCAAAGATTTGCACGTGCATTCAGCAAATTACTGGCAGGCAAAAATTCGGCTGAAAACTTTGTACGCCAGAAAAGACGGGCCACAGAATGTGCGGCAAGCGCTGATGTTGCAGCTTGCTCGCACGCGCGATGCTGACCAGCGCGACGGCATTGTGCTGGGATACGCATATTTGATGAACGATCTGGAACAGTGGCCGGAAGCTGCGCCGCTGTTGAAGCAATATGTTGCGCGAAGCAACTGGCCAGAATTTTTGGAAGACGCGCAGGAATTATTCAGCGAACACGAAGATACCGCTGGAGGATTGGCAGTCTTGCGACGGCTGGCTGCCGTAGCGCGCACAGATCGCCAGAAGATTTCTTATCAACTGCAATTGGCCGAACACGCTGCCAGCAGCGGACAGAAAGAATCAGCGGCGGCAATGTTAGGGCAGCTTGTCGCCAGCCATCCGAGGAATTACGGCGTACTGACCGAAACGGCAGATTTTTACTGGCGCTTGGGCAAACGTGAACAGGCGATGCGTCTGCTGGCGACCTCAGCGCAACGCAGCAAAGGCAAGTTTCGTTACGTGTTTGCGCGCAAGCTGGCTGCGCGCCAGATGGAGCGCGGGCAACTGGCGGCGGCAGAAATAACGCTGAAAAAGCTGTACAACGAAAATCCCGCCAACCTGGATGTGTTCCGCGAACTGTCGAAGGTGTACGTCAAGCTTTCGAATGTTGAGGCGTTGCGCCAGCGGTATCGCGAAACCATTCGCGCCGTCAAAGAAAACGAAACCGATCATCTGGCGATGCGCCAAACCATCGCTGAACTGCGCCAACAGGTAATCGAAGGGTTCACGCAGTTGCACGATTACGCTTCGGCCATTGAACAGCACATCGAAATCATCAATCGCAACCCGGATGACGAAGAAAAGGTCAACGCCGCGATTGAATACGCCAAACGCTACGGCGGAGCCGACGCGATGATCGAGTATTACAAAAAAGCTTCTCAGGAAGCTTTCAAGGATTATCGGTGGAATCTGGTGTTGGCGCGGTTGCACGATTCGAAAGGCGATTGGGCGAACGCGAAAGCGCAGATGCGCCAAGCCATCAACAATCAGCCGGAAATGATCGAGTTGCACAGCGAACTGGCTGAAATGGCCAAGCGAGCGAAAGATTTCAATACGGCGATTGAGGAGCTGAAGCTTTGCGTTGAGCGGACGAATGACGATCCGGCTTATGTGCGGTTGTTGGCTGACGCGTTCGACAAAGCCGGTCGAACGAAAGAAGCGGTTGCCATGCACGCCAAATTGCCGGTCGAAAAAGCGCAGCCGACGCCAAAAACCATTTCTGATCAGTTTGCTGTTGCAGCTTCGCTGCCACGCGAGCAACGCGCTAAAGCAATTGCGACTTACAGGCAGGCTTTCGACGCTTTTTCAAAAGATTTCTACAAACACGAACTGCGTGCTTATGAGTTGGAAGCTTACGTCAGCAATCTGCGCGATGAAGAATCGCTCGATCAAATCCTGCGGCGGTTGTGGGAAGTGCGTGAACGAATCCGGCGGGATTCCGTTAGCAGTGACAATCTGCTGGCAGGCAAAGCGCGCAACCTGCTGGAAACCTTTGACCGCTCGCTGCCGGATTCAGTTGGCAGAATCGCCCACGATTACGCGACTGGCGAAGAACTGTTGGGGATTCACCGCGACGTGCAGCAATGGATTGCCGCTGGCGGGAATCAGGCGGAAGCTGACGGAACGCAGGCGATGCTGCTGAATTTGAGCTATCGCGCCGGATTCAACGATCTGGCTGAACGGATTTTGATCGCTCGCAAAGATTCGGCTGCCAGGCTTGATCCGACGGCAACAGCGAATGCTCAGTCCATGTACCAGGATCGGCTGACAACGCTGGTCAATTTTTATTCTGAGCGTGGTGCGTATCACCGCATCGTCGAAACCGCAGAGCAGGAATTGGCGAAGAGTCAAAAACTTACGGCCAGTCAATATCGCTCGACGATTGCCGAATACGCGCGATTGGTTGGCGATAGCCAGAAAGAATTGGCGACGTTGCGCGCAGAGTTTCAATCGCACACGGGCAATTTGACTGCCAGCAGCGACGCGATGGTTGAACGTTATCTGGAAGCGCTGCTGGAAAACGACAAAGCCGGATATGGGGAATTGCAGCAAATCATCAGCGCGAATACGACGCATCGTTTCCAGTTAATCAACTTCCTGTTGCGGAACAATGAAATGCAATTGGCGCGCGAAGCGATCAACACCGCGCCAACTTCTGCGGCGTGGAAAGCTTCGCGGCAGGCGGAATTGAGTTTGGCTGCGCGGGGTTTGGATCCATCGAATGATGCTTTCTTTTTGGCGGCGCTCGGGTGGCGAAACATCGGCGAGATGCTTTCAACGAAGTCAGATTCGTCGAAAGAGTTGATCGGCGACAACTGGTTTGCGCTGGCCGACAGTTACGGACGTTGGTTGAGTTTGTCTGGCGCGTTATCAAAACGCGGCAGCAAGTTTTTGCCCGCGATGCTGGAAAACAAACCGGCGGACGCAGGGCAACAGCATCGGTTGGCTCGTTGGTACTTGGAACAAGGAGATTCGGAACAAGCGCTGGATCATTTGCAGATTGTCGCCGAAATGCGCGACAGCAAATTGGTTTGGGCCGACATTGGCTCAGCGTATTTCAAGCGCGGCGACAGGCAGCGGGCTACCGAACAATGGACGAAGATGATTGCAGGCGAGAAGCCGACCATTGATGATTGCCAGCTTTATCTGGCGACGCTCAGCAAACACGGGCTTCAGGCGGAAGCGCGCGCGAAGCTGTTGCCGCTGGTGGTTGGACGGTTAAGCAACGTTTCGGAAAAAGACCCAGGTACGTTGATGCAGTTGATTCGTTCGCTGGCGGAATCCTTTGAACCTGCGAGCAGACCTGCAAGTGCAGCAGAGAAAGCGGCTTACTTGCGCCAAATTGTTGACGCTGTGCCGAAAAATGTTGGTTTGGCGGAAATGATCGTGCGCGAATCGTTGGTGGCGCGGAATCAGCTTGCACCGTTTTACCAAGTCCTGGTGCAGCATTCCGGCGGTTTCGCCGGTTGGGAGTCGGATTCCGATTTTGTAGACCAAGCCAAAACGCATCCGACCTGGAGCCTGGAAGAAATCGAAGAAGTGCTGGATCACGCTGGCGGTGCGCGCGACAAGATGCGAGAAAGCGCGCGGCTTGGCTGGCAGAAGGAATACCTGACGTATTTGCTGGCTGAACGAAAAGATGCCGAAGCGGCGGCATTGATTTCCATAATTGAGCAGGATTTGAAAACGCGTTTTCCGCGTCCGGCTTGGCTGCGACTGGCGAAGATCCGGCTGGATGTTCGCGCTGGGCGAACGGCTCAAGCGATGACTGGCTTGAAGCACTTCGCAGGCATAGAGGCCAGCGAGCGAATTGAAAAACTTTCGCCACCGAATTTGGAGCGATTGAATCAAGCAACGGATATGTTGCGGCGTGAACAACGCCAAGCTGAAGCCGATGAGTTACTTGCAGCGGCTTACGAGCGACAGTTGGCGTTGGAGCAGTTGACCGAAGCTCCGTTTGTCGGCTTGGCGAAATTGCAATTTGCCAAAGGCGATGTGGCTGGCGGGTTGAAGCTGCTGAAATTGATGAACGATCTGGCGACCACAACCAAACGCAGTCAGGCCGCGGCTGAATTGGCAGCGTTGCCGTCGGTCAAAGCGCGAGTCGTAGACGCTGCGCGAATCGAAAAGCCCGAAGCGACAAATCAGCTTTCGACGTTCAACACCTTGCGGCTGGCGACGGAGACGGTGGCTGAGTTCGGGGAATTCGCGGCGGCAATTGAATACCGTCAGCAGTTGTTGGAATTGACGCCAGGAGACAACGATTGCCGATTGGAACTGGCACGCGTGCTGGCGGCGAATAATCGCGAAGCCGAAGCCGTGAAATTGCTGGCGCAGTTAATCACCGACCGCCAAGCCACGCGGCTAGTTCGCTGGACAGCGATGTGGATTGTGCCGGAAGCAATCGGCAGGCGTGATGATTTGTGGCAGGCGCTGGTTCAACAAGCTGGAAACAAAGATCGCGAAGTGAATGTTGCGCTTGCGGCTTTGTCGCTGGCCAGTCGTGGGCAATCTGGCGAAGCAGGGAAGTCGCTCAATGATGAAGCTGAGAATTTGCCAAGCGGACAATTGCGATTATTGCGCGCTGTGCTGTTCAAGAACGCGAAGCAGGATCGTGAAGCTCTGGATGGGTTTACAGGTTCGCAGATTTCGCTGTCAGATTCTTCAGCTCTCGCGGCGTTTCAATCCAGCGAAGACGAATTCCGCTGGCAGGTTGCGCGGCTCTACGCGCGATTGAATCAGCCGCGAGCCGCCCTGAAAGTTGCAGCCGTTGATGAAGGGTTGCGTGGCGTGGCGACCGACGTCTCTGACCAAATGGCTTTGCCGGAAGCGCAAGCAAAATTCAAGACGCTTTCGGCGCGCACCTTGGAGCGGCGAAACCGATCCAGACTGGAACTGCTGGGACTGCTTTCGGCCGCTTCGGAGCAAATCGGCGAATTCGACAAAGCTGCCGATTTCGAACGGGCAAGAATTGTTTCGCTCGGCAGTGATGAGCGGCGCAAGGCGGAAGCTCGCGTCGAACAGTTGAAAACAAAGCAGGAAGAGAAGTTGAAAAAACGGTACATCCCAATGACGGTCAATGAAGCCTTGGTGGCTTCGCGCTGATCAGTGGAGGAGAGGATTATGTTTACAGACATCATCACTAAAAACGATCTTCGGCAATTACGCAAACGCGCTTTGCTGGTGGCGCTGCTGCTGTTTGGATTGATTGTCATTGGCCTGGCGCTGAATGCCGTTTCGGCGCAGCGCGTCAAACGAAATTTCGAACAGGCGGCGGATTTTCCTCGTGGCGCGTTGGTTTACGCCCAGTTCAAGGATTTGCCCGGACTGTTAAAGCAATGGAACGAATCGGAATCGAAAGATCGCTATCTGGCCAGCGTCAACTTTCAGCAACTGCAATCGCGGCATCTGGCAATGAAGCTCTTGTCGCGTTGGGAAGAGTTCGGTTCGGCTGCGGGCTTTGACATCGGCCTGGATGCGTTCAGCTCACTGGCTGACAACCGAGCGGCGATTGCGGTTTACGACATTGGCAAGCTTGATCTGGTGTTGATCGCTCCGATGAGCCAGGCAAAATGGGAAGCTTGCCGGTTCTTCCAAGGCAAAGACGAGTTTGAAGAAATCGAATTGCCAGACGGCACAACCTATTACCTGCACGATGTCGAAGCGGATCGCGGGCGGCAGAAACAGCACATCGCTTTTGCTTACGTCAAAGGCCGTTTCGTGTTGGCCACCAGCGAAAAACTTTTGCTGCGTTGTATCGCTAACATTAGCGGACAAGCGAAGAAAGACCGGCTCACCGATGAACCTTCGTTCCAGGAATTGGCCAAAACCGTCGAACCGCATTTCGCCACCGTTTGGGTAGAGCAATCGAAACTGAATGACGACTGGTATTTCAGGCGCTACTGGCTGATGAGCGACATTGCCGACCTGAAAAATATGCGCGCCGGAATGTTCGACCTGGAAATGCAGCAAGGCCAGTGGATTGAACGGCGCGAATTTCTGTTGCGAAACAATATCGCAGTCGGCACGGCCCTGCCGAACCAGGCGTTGCTTCGAGTTGAACAAATGATTCCTGATGACGTGCCATTCGTGCAGTTTCGCGCGGCCAACCATCCGGCAGAAATAGCGGCTTTGGTCAGTGGTTCGCTCTTTCAAGCGAAAGCTCGCAAGCGCGACGGGCGCAAAGCAAATCAGAACTGGCAACATTATTCAGACAGTGATTTTGAAATTTCGTCTTCTGAGGAAGACTCGTTTAGCGATAGCCGGTATTCATATCTTGACTACAAATTCGATTCCGAAATCAATGAAGCGGATGAAACCGATGGCGCTGGCGATTCCGCTTCGCGGCTGACTTCCGAACAAAGATTTGCGCGAACTCTACAGTCTGCGTTGCAGGCAGCGCGGCCTGTGGTTACGGCGAAAGTGTCACGCCCTCGCGCAATCGAAGGGCCACTTTTCGCCCAATTTGCGCAAGCTTCTGTGATGAGTTTGCAAAATGCTTCTTTGCTGGATCGGGCGATGCTGGAACGCGCAATCGGCGAATTGGCGGCAACTCGGTTGATGATTACTGGCGCTTCCGGCCGATTTGCCTGGAAGAATCGAACCCTTGGCGGGAAAGAAGTTCGGGAAATGGATTTGCCGATGCTTGGCCGTTCCGTCGGTTATGGGCTGCGCGGCAGCGAATTGATTCTCTCGAACAATCTTGAATTGCTTGAGGAGATGATGACTGCGAAACCATCAGGACAAAACGGCTTCACATCAACTTCGCCGGTTCACGAATTGACCGTGATCCGATTGTGCGAGCGCAAGCAGGCCTTCGACCAAATCTTTGCGCGACTGGAAGAGCCAATGGTCAAAGCGTATTGGCAGCAGCGTCGTGGCGAAGAGGCGAGCGGGCCTTCGCAGGAATTCTTTTCCGGTGAAGTTGCCAGTTTGCTGGATGTGGCATCGCCTGTGAGTGATGTTCGGATTCAACGCAGTTATGGGAATGGCAGAATGAGAGAAGAAGTCATTGCCAGACTGAAGTGAATAAAAGTCAGACAGGGGAATATCTCAACTGTTAAGCAAAAGAGAAAAAATTCTGCGTTTCTGATATGCACAGCTTACAGAATCTGTTGAAAGATTCTTGGCCGCTTAATCCCGTCATTCCCATTAAGCTTGTGCTTAGTGATGTAAGAATCCGATTTTCCACAAGCAGAAAAAAACATTCGAATTTCCTAGAAAAATCAGCCTTTTTTCAGCGACGTCGTCTTGACAAAAAGATGACCCGTGCGAATAATGCGAATCCGCTTTTGATGAAGCGAGCACCTCGGTGATCAATCAAAAATAAACTTCAGATGCAGTTCTACTGACGGTTGAATAAAGGTTTAGGCAGTTCAATCGTGCGGGGAACTTTTTGCGTTTTTATGAGTGTTGTATCCAATGTTACTGCCCCGAATGACCGCATTGCTGGATTAAACTTTCTACGAAGCGGCAAGGTGCGTGACATTTATGAAGTGGATGATGATCACCTGCTGATTGTCGCCAGTGATCGAATATCAGCTTTTGATTGTGTATTACCAAATGCGATTCCGAACAAAGGGCAAGTGTTGACCCAGTTGTCGCAGTTTTGGTTCAGGCGATTTGCAGACGCCGTTTCAAATCATCTGGTTGAAACAGACGTTGATAAGTTTCCTGGTGAATTGCGGGAAAAACTTTCTTCGGAATCGAAAGCCGCTTTGATGGGACGAACCATGTTCGTCAATCGAACGGAAGTTGTTCCCTTTGAATGTGTAGTGCGCGGTTATTTAGCAGGCTCCGGGTGGAAAGATTATCAGCAAACCGGTGCCGTGTGCGGGCACAAGTTGCCTTTAGGTTTGGTTGAGGCGGCAAAACTGCCGGAACCTATTTTCACGCCGGCGACCAAAGCGGAAACCGGCCACGACATAAATGTTTCAATTGACGCAATGTCTGCTGCGATTGGCGAAGAGTTGGCAAAAAAGCTGGAAGCCGTCAGCTTGCAGCTTTATAAAGAAGCTGCCGAATATGCTGAAACGCGCGGCATCATCATTTGCGATACAAAGTTTGAATTTGGTTTGCGAGACGGACAAATTGTTTGGATTGACGAGGCGCTGACGCCGGATTCGTCCAGATTCTGGCCACGTACCGCCTATTCGCCCGGCAAGCCGCAACCTTCATTCGATAAACAATTTGTGCGGGATTATCTAGAGACACTTGACTGGGATAAACGCCCGCCTGCGCCAGCGCTTCCTGATGAAGTCGTCGCTGCAACACGCGAAAAATATCTGGAAGCTTATCAATTGATTACTGGCCACGCTTTGCAGTTTGGATAGACGTTTGAAACAACAGATTGAGCAATTGATTTAACGTTGCCCGTTAAAAGAGTCTACGCCTCCGTTCCCTTATCCCCACGTAAATTACGAAGGCCAACGACAGCCCCGTTTGTTTGACTCCAGCAATACCGGCTGGGGCAGGCAATGTCGTCTCTTCAGCGCGGCATTGAATTCTGAGGAAAAGGCCATGAAAACAGAACTGGAATCCCTGGTTGATCAGATGATTACTCGTGGAATTCTTTTTGAAGAAGCCGTCAAGGAGTTTGAAAAGAAGTTTATCCTCAAGGTTCTGGATCGGAATAACAACAATTTGTCGAAAGCCGCAGACGAACTGAGAATCCATCGAAATACGCTGAGCAAACGAGTGGGAGAGTATCAAAACGGGGTCAACGGCAATGGCAGCGTGAATGGGAATGGACACCACAACGGGCACAGTAAAAGCCTGAAGCGAAAAACTGCGACAAAACGCAAAAAGTCGCAGTAGTAATTGAATCAGCCAATTGAAATCTCAGCTTACGGAATTTCCCGGAAAAGATTACCGGTTCTCAGGCTTAGGCCGAACAGGCACGCTGACACGTCGTGGGCGTGTATTGAGTTTGGCAGGCGGCGGCGGAGCGTCTTCCTCTGACGTTGGTACCGGTGGAACGGGTTTTAAGTATTCCAACTGTGAGTAAAGCGTCGCTGCATCAAACAAAGGTGTCAGTGAAATGGCAGGTGCAGAATCCACATTGATTGCAGGTAATTCGGCAGGCTTTGCATTCACAATCTCTTCCCTGGTCTTATCTTCATTCTTCAGGCCTTCACCTTTATCCGATTTCGTAACTTCAGTGGTTTCGACTGCTAAATCACCTTTGGCTGGCGCAGCTGAAGTGGATTTCGGCAGGTTGGCTGGAATTTGAAAATCGGCTTTTCCGCTTTCTAGTTTCAGTTTTTTATCTTCCGCGGCAGTCGTACTTTTCGTTGCTTTAGGCTGCGGTTTTGTCTGTCTTGAGGATTTTGCAGGCGGGGCAACTTCAGGTTTGATGGCCACAGTGGCCGTTATTCCAGCCTGACGCAGACGAGCTTCCAATCCATCCGCCGAACCATTTACTTTACGATAGAGCACCTCGATGACAGCCAGTTTTACGTCCGCACTGCCTGCTTCCGGAGGCTGGTAACCGGCAAGGTACAGGTCCAATGCCGTGCTCAACTCGTTAGCGGTTTCCTTGACGACAGCCAAATGCCACAAAGCGCGTTTTACTTCAGGCAATGAGCCATAAGCCTTGACGGCTTCATTCAGCGACGCGGCGGATTCTTCAACTTGCCCTGCCCGGAACTGGGCCCAGCCTTTGGCATCCAGTGCGCGGCCACGGAAAATTTGCCGTCGGCCGTTTCGGTCGAAGTTCGGATAATCGCGCAAAGATCCATCCGCTTCAGTCGCTGCATCGGCCAATCCCAAGGATTGTTCGGCCAATTCCACCGCCAAGCCGGTGGCAATTCCTGCCTGCGCCAATTTTTGCGCGATGTACAAGGAACGATGCGCGCGGCGCGAGCTTTCAGTTTCAACAAAATCCATCGCGGCGCGATCCAGTTCTTCCATCTGTTTACGCGTAACGGTTCCTTTGCTGGAACTGGCAATGCGTTTAATTTCTTCAACCCATGCGTGAAATCGCGTCAAGGATTCCGCCAGTTTGAATTGTTCCGACGTGGTGGGCGAGGCTGGCAGAAAAATCGAAGCCTGATGTTCGCGCGCCAAAAGTTCTTTCAGCCCGTCGGTTTTCAAATCCAATGAACCGCCCAGGCGGGCGCTGAAAATTTCTTTTTGCTCTTTTGTGGAAACAGAAAACGCTTTGGAAAGCTGTTCAAGTGCGCCGTCAAAATCTTCAACCGACAGATAAAGCTTGCCAAAGGTGAAAAAGAGCGTAGCAAATCCCGCATATCTTTGCGCGGCCAGCAGATTCCGTTCGGCTTCGAAGATTTTGCCTTCGACCATGTCAATTTCAGCCGCGGCAATACGCGCCCAGGCATAACGTGGTTCGATCATCAGCGCAGTTTCAGAAGCCTGACGTGCTTGTTTTAATTTGCCTTGCGCCAGGTAATAAAACGCCATTTGGGTTTGCAGATAAATGTCGCCCGTAATTTCCTCCGCTGCGCCGCGCAAATCGCGCGCCTGGTTCAGCGCGGCGGTCATGGCGGATTCATCACCCAGCGCCAGATAGGTCAGCGCCAAGCCTTTGAAAGACGGCGCATGTTTCGGTTCGATTTCCAGTTGCTTCTGGTAAAGCTTGATGGCGTCAGGAAACGCGCCGTGCGCTCGGTAAAGGTTGGCAAGTTCGTAATACGCGCGCTTGTCATTTGGGTCTGCGCCGATGGCTTGCTGGTATTCGGCAATCGAATCGTCCAGCCGCAACCCCATTCTGTAGGCTGCGCCAAGCGCGCGGTGCAATCGCGAATCCGGCTCGGCAAGTTTTTCGGCTGCTTCCAAGGCGCGAATGGCGTCGGTGGGCGCTTCGATGGTCATGAAAAATTCGCCCAGTGCCGCCAGCCGTCCGCCATCTTTGGAAAAACGCGTTTCCAACTGGCGAGCCAAACCAACGGCTTCATTGCGATACCCGCGCACGGACACAGCCAGTGGAATGCGAATCACAGTTTCCTGGAAAAAAGTGTCGGTGATGACTTCCGGCAAAGCGGCAAGCGCTTTGCGGAATTCAATGATCGCTTTTTCGCTGTTGTTTTCGTTGAGCTGGACTTCGCCAAGTTGGGCATAACTGGCAACGATGGCCTCGCGCATGTCGTTGGCATGGTCATGAGCCGGGCGGCTTTTCAAAATTTGCTGCAACGCGGCGATGCGGGCTGCCGGATCTTCCAGAGCAATCGCTTCTTCATATGAAAGTGAAGGCTGTCGCTGCGGAAGGGAAGTTTTCGATTGCGCCGCACCTGGGCTAAACAGTGTGAACAGAATAATTGCGGTGGTCGTTGCGACAAGCAGACGTTCCAGCTTCATCTTGATTGCCTCATTATTTGCTCAGTCTGATTTCGGTGTATTTCAGCACTTCGCCGATTGGGTCAACGTGTCTTCGCGCTTCGGATTGTTTCAGCCACACCGGGAAAAATACAAGCGCTAGATAAACGATACTGCCTGCGACTGCTATGAATGACCAAATTTTGAAGTTGGCGTAGCTCAATTGCCATCCAAACAAAGGTTGACTGATTTTCGACGACAACCAGCCGATCAATTCTTCCGGGACACTCTTTAACAGAAATGCCAGCAACGCCAGCAAAACTCCAGTAATCTGCTTCATCTCCGATTGCGATAGTTGTTTGGTCTTGATCTCGTGCAACTTGCTTAGTTTGGCGAAATCATAGCCTGCAAACTTTACTTCAATCGTCCGGCTTAGCGCGTCAGTGTAATAATCACTGGTGATAACGCCGTAAAACTCGTTTTGCCGATCCTCCGCCCCCGCCACCTCTTCAATCCAGCGCCGGAAAATATCCGGGGACTTATCGCTCAACATATCAATGCCCTTGGTCAGCGGGTATAGCGAAACGAACAACTCAATGACATCAAGCAACAATAATGGGCTAAAGAGCAATCGGCTGACAAACCACCACCCGCTTTTTCTGAAGAAAAAGTCTTTGATGAACTTGAATATAACTTTCTTCAAAAGCTCGGTCGAGTACGCCTGATACTGCCGGACGTAATTCGCTATTTCAGCGTATTGCTGTTTCAGGTTGTCATCCATAAACGATCATTTTCGGCGAGTCACCAGCACGCCGGCCACGATCAGAATGGCTCCGGCAGCTTGCAGCAATGTTGGTTGTTCGCCCAGCACAGGCCAGGCGATCAAAGTGGCAACCACCGGGATTGCGCAACCGTAAATGGTGGTTTTCACTCCGCCAAGCAGTCGGACATTTCGATTGTAAAGCAGATAGCAAGTGACCAGCGCCAGCAGCGCCGAATAGAAAATCCCAAAAATTGTTGCTGTCCCAATCCGGGACCAATCCATTTCCACCAACCCCGGCAAACCAACCAGAATCAAACCCGGCGTTCCTGTGACCAGCGTCAGCGTCGTCGCTCGCAAAGAGGAAATGTGGCCTTTGACCGTGCGCATGCCCAGGACATACGCTGCCCAGCAAATCACAGAGGAAAGGGCCAGCAAGTCGCCCGTAACCGTTTGCGAAGACAATGACGCGCCGCGCGAAATGACCACGATTAGCACTCCGCCAAGCGCCAGTGCCAACCCCAATGCAATAAAGCGCGTGATTTTTTCCAGTCCAATTGCTGCTCCGGCCAATGCCACCGCAATTGGTGTTGTCGAAGCAATCAACGAAGCATTTGCGGTTTTTGTCATTGCCAGGCCAGTGGCGAACAAAACCTGATACACGGTGTTGCCGATCAAACCCAGCCAGACGAATTTCCAAAAGCTGCCCGCCGGAAAGCGACAATCGCCTTCGCGCCACCAGAGCAACGCCAGCATTACCCCTGTCGCCAGCGCAAAACGCACGGCCGCAAACGGGAGCGGCGCAATTTGCGCGTACGCGGATTTCAGAACAGCAAAATTGCCACCCCAGATCAGGATGACAGTGAGCATCGCAACATCCGGAGTGGCAAGCTTTTTAAGAAAAAAATTCCGCTCAGGCAGTTTGGCTTCCGCCTGAAGTTCGGTTTCTGCAGTGGACACTAAAACTCCAACTTCTTCAGGTAATCAATGCTGAATTTAAGGCTGTCGAATGGCGAACCGGGACAGACGTCCTGTTCGACCAGATAATGCTTGATTGCGCCTTTCGGAGCTTTCGCAAAAATGGTTTTGAAATCAATTGTGCCGTGGCCGACTTCGGTAATGCCTCGTTTCGGAGTGCTATCCAGGTCTTTGACGTGAAAAAGCGCAAAACGATTTGGGTGCTTGTTCATATAAGCCACCGGGTCCTGGTTGGCTTTGACGATCCAGTACAAATCAAGCTCCATTTTAACCAGGTTCTTGTCCGTTTCGGCCAGCAGCAAATCGTAGGGAAGTTTGCCGTCAATCGCCGTGAATTCGAAATCGTGATTGTGATAGCCAAACTGAATTCCGGCTTTCTTACAGGCTTCTCCGGCTTTGTTGAACAGCGCCGCATGCTGTTTGTATTGATCCAGAGTCTTGCGATCATCTGGCATCAGGAACGGGCAGATAAGATACCGGTGACCAATGACTTTTGCGTTTTCAATAGTTTTGGCCAGATTGTCACCAAGATCAGCCAGCGGCACGTGCGCCGATGGCGCGTCCAGCCCAAGCTGCGTCAACAACGCTTTGATCTGTTGCGGCGTGCGGTTGTAATACCCGGCGAATTCGACTTCCTTAAACCCAAGCTCGGCGATTTTCTTTAACGATCCGTCGAAGTCTTTCGCCATCTCAGCGCGAACGGTGTATAGCTGCACGCCGATTTTGGAAAGTTTGGCCGCCTGGGCTTCGCTTCGCATCAGGCTCATTGCCATAGCGCCGCCCACAGCGCTGCAAGCCGTTTGGCGCAGAAACGTTCTTCGATTCAACATCGGATTAGCCTCCAAAAATTGTTTTGTGATTTACGCAGTGAAACAAGCCGGATCATAACAGGCATCGCAAGCAGCGCAAAACTGCTGTGGTAATATACGCGCCGCAAGTTTTCCTTTGAGGTGTTCACCATGTTCAAACCGATTTTGACCGGGCTAATTGTTTTGCTGGCGGTCATTACAGTGTCCGCACAACCCGGTCGCACAACCAAACCTGCGCCAAAACCGGCACAGGCGAAAACCGAAGATAAGGCAGAGCAAGCCGCTTCCATGTTCGAAGCTGGGCAGCGCGCGCACGAAGCCGGTGACCTGGCCAAGGCAGTCGAATTTTATGGCAAGGCCTTGGAGCTTGATCCCGAATTGTGGCAAGCCGAGTTTCAACGCGGCGCAGCGTATTTTTCGCTGGGGAAATTGACCGAAGCCAAGGCTTCGATGACGCATGTCAATCAATTGCTGGCGGAATATCCGGTCACCGATCAACTTAAACAGATTTTCCTTCGCATTCAAACGACGCTTGGCGAAATTGCGCTGGCTGAGTCCAAACCTGAAGAGGCCGAAAAAGCTTTTTTGCGTGTCGTTGAATTAAATCCGCAATCTGCCCGCGCGCATTCCGGATTGGCCGAAGTTTTTTACTCATCGGGGAAACATGCGGAAGCCATTGCCGAGGCCAAAGCCGCCATCGCTGCCGGAGACGACCGTCCTGCGATTTTCACATTGCTTGGCGTCGCGCTGACGGTCACGAACAAATTTGATGAAGCATTGCCCGCACTGGAAGAAGCCTTGAAGCGCGATCCCAAAAATACCACAGCGCTGCTTCACCGGGCGGAAGTTTTCGTCTCGAAAAACAAACCGAACGAAGCGGCTGCGGATTTGCGCTCGGCGCTGGCGATAGAACCGAGCACGCGAACGAAATTGCGGCTGGCAACGCTGCTGGCGCAAACGAAACAATACGATGCGGCCATCGCGCTGTTTCAGGAAGTTACCAACGCTGAACCCGCAAACCCCGAAGCGCGTTCCGGGCTTACGGCTGTGCTGATTGAATCCGGCAAAGCTGCGGATGCCATCACGGAACTGGAAAAGTTGATCAAGGCTGAACCAAGCCGAGCCGTTTTGCGCTCTCAACTGGCAATTTTGTATTTGTCGAAACAGCCCGAAAAAGCCTTGGAGCAGTATCGTGCCGCTGCCGAACTGGAACCCAAAAACGCCAATCATTACGTTGGCATAGCCTCGGCTCTGGTCAAGCTGCGAAAGTTTCAGGAAGCCGTTGATGTGGTGAAACCTTTGCTGGCAGCCAATATCAAAGGTGAATTGGAGTATTTCGCGCGAACAAATCTGGCAACGGCGTTATTCGAACTGGATGATTTCGCAAACGCTGCACGCGAATATCTGTGGATTCTGGACACCCAGGCCAAACGCGGTGACCGCAAGCGAACCGCGATCACGCTGTATTTTCTGGGCATTTGTCTGGACAAGCTTGGCGATTACGAACAGGCTTTGAAAGCTTACAACCAGTTTTTGGAACTGGCCTCGCCGGACAATCAATTGGAAATTGACAAGGTGAAGTTGCGGTTGCCGCCTTTGAAGCGCCAGATCGAACAGGGGAAAGGCCGGAAGAAAGGGTGAGCGGGGGATGGAGAGAAACGGAGATTATTTTTCAGGAGGTGTTATGACTTTTTTGAAATTGTTGAAGGTCTTGTTGCTGTCAGTCTGTATCGGGATATTTTTGTTCGCAGATGTTTCGGCGCAATCGAAAACGCGCGATCATCTGACCGAACTGGAAGTGGAGCAGGTTCGCGATGTTCAGCAAATTGATCTGCGCATCGAAGTTTTCATCAAGGCCGCTGAACGCCGCTTGCTGGTGTTAACGAACCCAACCGCCACGCAAAAGAAGAAAGAAGAAGAAACCTGGGGACCGCTGCCAACCGGAACCAAAGCAGAACTACTGAGCGATTACAAAAAAATTCTGGAAGAAGGCGAAGAAAAAATGGACGATTTTTTTGAGCGCGATCCAAAAAACGATCTGCTGAAAAAAGCGCTCCGCAAGTTCAAAGACGCGGCCAATCGTCACATTCCGCAACTTCGCGCGATGGCCGCGCAACTGACGGACAAAAAAGATCAACGCGCACTGGCCGAAGCCATCGAGGAAGCCGAAACCGTCACCAAAGCCGACATCAATTGAGCGGATTTAACAGTTTTGACCAACTCCAATTTTATTTCTCCTTTTCCAGGCTGTATTCGGTAGCGAATCGCCCGATTTGAATCGAGCCTTTCCCTTTCACGGGAGGCGTAATCAGCAGCGAACGAATCGGGCCGGTCCGGGATTCTCTGTGGGCTTTGGCTGTTCCTACCTGTTTACCGGTTGCGGCTTCATAAAAGATGAATTCCAGGTTGTCGTCATCCAGACGGCGGTAACCGTAAACGTACTCGCCCGGTTTCATCTTTGCGTCGCCGACTCGGATCGTCGTCTGCGTGATGAAAAAGTGTGTGTATTTGCCGTGCGCCGAATATCCGGCGGTGATTAATAAAACTCCGGCAATAAAGTGGTTTTTTCCATCAGTTACGCCTGAAGCCGAGCGCAACTCGGTTTCGATGCGCTCTTTTTCAACCGGGGCTCGCCCGGGAATCAACGCAGCCAATTCTTTGTCGTTGGCTGGTCTCCAGACGGCGGAATTGTCCTGAGCGAAAGCAAGCGGGAAGAGCAATGTGAACAAGAAGAGAGTCGTCAGTAGTTTCATTTCAATCCCTTTAGAAAATGAAGCCTAAGCTTCCGTACATGGTGCGGGCTTCGTGCGCTAACGACGTTGCCTTGAGTATCAGGTAGGGGAGCTTTCCGCACAGCTTCGTTTGACTGTAAGCGATGGGAGAAAAACCGAATAGAGAACCAGCGAGAACAGTAGGACGTCAAGAAGCCAGGCGGATAACAGCGTCCTTGAATTCTACTGTAATCGTTCGGCGCATGATGGAATTCTATTTCTTCAACCTGTCGCCGAGCAGATAAATTGACGTTTTCGGATGATAAATTTTCCAGTCGAACCAATAATCTTTCAGCACGGGAATCGGCGTTAGTTGCTTGCCTGCAAGGTTCCCGCTTTGGCAGCGACCTGTGAAATCCCAAATGCTGCCAGTTTCGGCGTCAATAAGCTGGCGGCTTCCGCCGCCGGGTAATTGCCGCTGGTTTGCTTCGTTGACGACAAAAAATTCCAGTGTGCGGCCGTCCAATCGGCGCTCGAATGCTCTGGCGGATTTCTGGTCTTCGCCGATCAAAACAAAGATGGGGGAATCGCCGATTTCATCCAGAATCAGTTGCTGTTTTTGCAGCGCTTCGACTGGATAGGCTTTTGCCGTTCCATTGATGTCAATGCCGACAAGCAGTGTTCGTGGTTTCAATGTGTCAGCCGGGTCAACCGGCGTAACAACGCGAAACTTTTCGTACTGCGATTCCCAATCTTCCGCTTCGTATTGAGACGCGACTTTTTCGTCCGGTCGCAGCACGCGGCCTTCAGGATGTTCCTGCCGCCAGGTGGCAAAGGTCAGTTCATCGCAAAACACTGCATTGAGCCGTTTACCTTGCATCGGTCCCTGAATGGCTTTGCCGGAAACCTGTTGCCACCACGTGCCGGTTTCTTCATCACGCATGATGAAGTTCTGATTGTTGATGCCAGAGAGGTGAAATTTCAACGCCTGATTATCTACCTTTGATTCCCACACCAGACCGGTGTGACAGAGCGTTCAATAGGTTGCCACAATCGGCACACCTCCCACCGTGTCGTGAACCACGTGGTGATACGCCATCTGGCGAACGGGATAAGCCACGGCTTCGCCGTTGATTGTCACAGCCAAAACCATGTCTTTGTCGCCGACAAAGCTGGCTTCCGCAGCTTTGGCAAACGCTGTTTGCTTCAGCGGATTAAACATCCATTCAAAATGATTCTGCTGCGCAAACCACGCCGCGGCCAGTGCCGGAATCGTCAACACAACCAGCAAGCCGCGCTGCCACCAGGAACGTTTGCTCCGCCAAAGCAAAAACGCCAATAGCAGAGAAACACTTGCCGCTAGGATTGTGACGATCGGCGACCAGCGTTTCAGTAAATAGGAAATTTCCACTGCACGCGGCGTTTGTGGCTTGAACGGCATAATCAACATTGCTGGAATCAGAGCCATAGCAAAAGACGCTGCGACGATCAGAATCAACGCCAACCAAAACAATTTGCGGTTCAAGGCTTCGCGCTCTACTTGCGTAGAAGCAGTTGAGATGTTTTTCATAGAGTATTGCGCTTTCCCAGCGATACACGATGCGTGACAACAGCAGTGGTCATATTGCCTTTATTGATGCGAGCACGAGCAATCTAAAAAACGATGGCCAGCAACTTCAGCAATCGGGAATCTGAGGCTTGAACAAACTGCATACAAGTCTCTCCTGATTTTTTATAACCTGAAAATTAATGTGGTAAAAAGGTCGTTTTCGTTGGGGCCGTACCTTATCCCACAACGTCAGTTGCTGCAAGAATAGGAAAACAATTCGAGGCTGTACAATCGCGGCGGCGGCAGTGTAAAACAATCGTAACGCAGGTTTTCCAACCTGCGTTGGCTTTTCTGGAAAGCCGATTCGCTGATTCGCCGATTATCTTTTTGAGCGAGTCTGCTGCAGGTGGGAAACACTGCACCACTTTTTATAGGAGTTTTGTCTTCATGCAAACCATCATTGTGACCGGCGGCGCGGGTTTTATCGGCGCGAACTTTGTCCGGTTCGTACTGGCCAAATCCGATGCACGGTTGGTCATTGTTGATAAGCTGACTTACGCGGGCAATTTGGCAAGCCTCGACGAAGTCTTTGGCGATTCTCGCGTCCAATTTATGAAGGCAGACATTGCGGTGAAAGATGCGATGACCAACATCTTTCAGGATTTCCAGCCGGATGCTGTCGTCAATTTCGCCGCGGAATCGCACGTGGATCGTTCGATTGATGATCCCAGCCCATTCATCGAAACCAACATTGCCGGAACTTTTATCTTGCTGGAAGTCGCGCGTAAGTATTTAGCGGCGAAAGGCGACGATGCCAAGCGGGCATTTCGTTTCCTGCACGTTTCAACGGATGAAGTGTACGGAAGCCTGGGCGAAACGGGTTTGTTTTCCGAAACGACACCGTACGCACCAAACTCGCCTTACGCGGCGTCCAAAGCCTCGGCAGATCATCTGGTCAGGGCTTGGAACGAAACCTTTGGTTTGCCGACCGTCGTCACCAACTGTTCCAACAATTACGGTCCGCTGCAATTTCCCGAAAAGCTGATTCCGCTGATGGTGCTGAACGCAATGGACGGCAAACCGCTGCCGATTTACGGTGACGGAGGCAATGTCCGCGACTGGCTGTATGTCGAAGATCACTGCGCCGGAATCCTGCTGGCGTTGCAACACGGCCAGCCCGGCGGCAAATACAACATCGGCGGCGGCAACGAACGCACGAATCTGCAAATCGTGGATCGCATCTGCGACGAAGTCGAACGGATTTTACCGGCGGCTGAAAATCCGGCGTTGAAAGCTCAAGGCAAAACCACTTATCAGGAATTGAAAAAGTTCGTCGCCGACCGTCCCGGCCACGATAAACGCTACGCGATTGATGCCAGCAAGATTCGCGCGGAACTGGGCTGGCAACCGGCTTATGATTTTGAAGAGGGCTTGGCCAAAACCATTCGCTGGTATTTTGAGAATCGGAAGTGGTGCGAAACCGTACTGGCAGGAAAATATGAGCGTGAGCGATTGGGCGTTGGCAAGAACTGAAAGCTCACCTAAAAAGGATGAAGCGAATGAGAGAGGCACAAAATTCTGCAGAGAATGCCAAACAAGCTGAAGCGACAGACCCAAAGGAATCTGGAAGAGGCTGGCTGATTTTCACGACAGTGCTGTTCAATCTTGGCGCTTCTTTTCTTCGAACTGGCTTGGGTTTTTCACTTCCCACTTCCTTACTAATAGCTGGCTCAATTGCGTATAGCTTTGCTTACTGGATACCGCCTCGACCAGAGGTGAGTTTTTGGGTATTTGCACTGGGAATAGCATATTTCTTTGCCGGAGCTTCTTCAGCGATTTGGTATATTCCCGACTCCATCGCTCATAAAATCCCTTTCTGGATCGCTTGCGGGCTTCCTGTTATCGCATTTTCAATTTCCCTTTATGGCGTTTTCAGATGGTTCCCCGCTTTCAGAAAGCAACAAATAAGTTTCAAAAAATGGCTGTTGGGAAGTTTCATTGCAACGATATTGATTGTTTTGTTCAGGCTGATTTGAACCTTAAACGCATTACAACAAGAAATTTATGAAAGGCATCATCCTCGCCGGAGGCTCCGGCACTCGGCTTTATCCGATCACGAAGTCAGTCAGCAAACAGTTGCTGCCGATTTACGACAAGCCGATGATTTATTACCCGCTTTCGACGCTGATGCTGGCGGGGATTCGGGAAATTCTGGTCATCACCACGCCGCAAGATCAGGAGCAGTTTCAGCGGCTGCTCGGCGATGGATCGCAATACGGATTGCGGCTGAGTTACGCCGCGCAGCCAAGTCCTGATGGTTTGGCCCAAGCGTTCATCATCGGTCGCGAGTTTGTCGGCAAAGACAACGTAGCCCTGGTGCTCGGCGATAACATTTTTTATGGGCACGGATTGCCGGAAGATTTGCGCCGGGCTTCGCAGCGACTCGAAGGCGCGACGGTATTTGCCTATCAGGTTCGCGATCCGGAACGGTACGGCGTGGTCGAATTCGACGCCGAAGGCACGGCCATCAGCCTGGAAGAAAAACCCAAACAGCCGCGTTCGCATTGGGCTGTCACGGGGTTGTATTTCTATGACAACCGCGTGCTGGATGTCGCCGCCAACCTGAAACCTTCGCCGCGCGGCGAACTGGAAATTACGGACGTCAACCGAGCCTACCTGGAATGGAATGCGCTGCATGTGGAAAAGCTGGGGCGCGGCATCGCCTGGCTGGACACAGGCACGCACGAATCTCTGCATCAGGCTTCGGGATTTATTCAGGTGTTGCAGGAACGGCAGGGCTTGATGGTTTCCTGTCTGGAAGAAATCGCCTTCAATTTAGGCTGGATGTCGGCGGAAGAAGTCCGGCGCATTGCCGAACCAATGAAGAAAAATGAGTACGGCCAGTATTTGCTGAGAATGATCGAATAGTCTGGGTACGCGCAGCTTCCAGCGCGCATCTTGGCAAGGCATGTCTTCATAATAAAAGGGCGAATTGCCAAGACCGCAAGCCAGAGGCATTGCGTACCCAAAGAAAGCACCATGAAAATCACTCCCACAGAAATCCCGGAAGTCGTCCTTGTCGAACCGCAGGTTTACCGCGATGAGCGCGGTTTTTTTCTGGAAAGTTACAACCGGCAAAAATATCGCGAAGCAGGAATCGAATTGGAGTTCGTTCAAGACAATCACTCGCGTTCGCAGCGCGGAACCATTCGCGGACTTCATGCGCAAATCAATCGTCCCCAAGGCAAACTGATCCGCGTTATCGAAGGCGAAATCTTTGATGTCGCCGTGGATGTGCGGCGCGGTTCACCAACGTTCAAGCAATGGGTCGGCGCCTGGCTGACGGCAGACAACTTTCGGCAAATTTATGTTCCTCCGGGTTTTGTTCATGGATTCTGCGTAACCAGCGAAATTGCGCAGGTCGAATACAAATGCACGGATTTTTATGACCCGGCTTCAGAAATCAGCATTCAGTGGAATGATCCCGAAATCGGGATTGACTGGCCGCTGGAAGAAATCACCGAACCGATCTTGTCGAAAAAAGATTTGATGGCCAAACCTTTATTGCAACTGATGGACGTGTTGCCGAGGTTTGGAAGTAGACAGGATTGACAAGATTTTTCAGGATGAACCGAAAATCCTGAACCATCTTGATCATCCTGTCTGATTCCGTATGACAAAGATGAAAGTTTTGATTACAGGCGCAGGTGGACAGCTTGGCTCTGCGCTACAAACGTCATTAACGATTCACGAAGTTGTCGCGCTGACTCGTGCCGAACTGGACATCACCAGTCCCGACGAAGTTCGCGCTGCTATTTCCGCTCATCGCCCGGACGTGGTCATCAACTGCGCGGCTTACACAAATGTTGACGGCGCGGAAAGCGATGAAGCCGGAGCTTTTAAGCTGAATGCTGAAGGACCACGCAACTTGGCTGCGGCGACTGCTGATTTGAAAATTCCCCTGGTTCAGGTTTCGACCGATTACGTGTTTGATGGATTTGGCAGTCGGCCTTATCTGGAATCTGATCCAACCAATCCGCTGTCGGTGTACGGACGCAGCAAGCTGGCTGGGGAACAGTATGTCGCCGAACTAAATCCGCGACATTACATTGCGCGAACGGCGTGGCTGTATCATCACGAACCTGCCAGCGCAAAAAATTTTCCCAAAGCCATGCTGGCGCAACAGCACAGAGAATTTGTTCGCGTCGTCAATGATCAACAGGGTTCGCCAACGTACGCGCCACATTTGGCGGACGCCATTGCGCGGTTGATCGAAACACAAAGCTATGGGATTTACCATTTGGCTGGGCGCGGCGGCACAAGCTGGTTTGAGCTGACCCGTCGGCTCTATCAACTGTTTAACATCAAGACTGCTGTCGAACCATGCACGACGGCGGAATTTCCTCGCCCCACCCAGCGGCCTCAATATTCGGTGTTGGCTACGGCCAAACAGCCCCCCATCTTGCTTCCCTCGTGGGAAGAAGGCCTTGAGCAATTTGCCAAAGCGATGCAGTAACGCCCGAAGCGCCGTTACTCGCTTTTATCTTTATCAATTCCTGATCCAACCAATGCAAACAGACAGTTCGCGCAACTGTTTTGGAGGTAATAATGAACAGTCGTCGTAGCAGAATTTTTGTCTATCTGATTCTTTTTGCTGCCCTTTTCAGTTTTGTTTTATCGCCGCCCCAACTGGCTCAGCGCCAGTCGGAAATTTCGCTTGACCAGGCTCAGCGACTGACTTCGCTCAGCTACATCATCAAACAAACCGGCGAAACGACAAATTGCCGGACGATGACCCAACAGGAATCTTCGGCGTTGCGGCTGGATCAGCGCCAAATGGAAGTGCGTGAACTGACGCGCGACACGACTAGCCAGCTTCAACAGCAACAGGGATTGAAAATTACGCTGCGCGGCACGCAGCAACTGGAAGCCTTCCCGGCTGCCAAACAGGCTTTTTTGCGCGCGGCGGCGCGGTGGGAAGCGATTATCCAAACGCCCATCACGATTGTCATTGATGTAGATTTTGGGCCGACAATTTTTGGCGATCCTTATCCGGATTCCAGCACGATTGGTGCAACAGCGGCGCAATTGCTGGGACTTAACAATCAATTTCCGGCAGTTCGCAACGTGTTAATTTCAAAAGCAGCGGATGCTCGTCAAGCCGAAGTTTTCAGTGCGCTACCAGTGCTCAGTCTTGTTACCGATCTGGGAAGCACGGCAAATGTTGCCATTGATACGCCGGTCTTAAGGGCTTATGGAGCGCTGCCAGCAACAGCCGATCCTGACAACGAAACACAGTTTGGCAATCCTCCCGCTATCGGCTTCAACTCCGCCTTCACATTCGACTTCGATCCGACAGATGGCGTCGAAGCGGGCAAAACCGATTTCGAAGCGGTTGCTTCGCACGAAATTGGTCACGCCTTGGGCTTCAGCTCGACTGTCGGACTGAAAGAGCTTTTCCCTACGCAACCTTTGCTCGCCTCTATTTGGGATATTTTCCGGCTGCGCAGGGACAACTTGACGCTCGGCTCCCTCTCCAGTGAAAAACGCTTGCAGTTATCCGGCGGCGATCATGTTCATTTTGTCGGCGAATCGTTGCTGGGGCTTTCCACTGGCGGACCGGATGGTTCCGGTGGCGACGGGGAACAATCCAGTCACTGGAAAGACGATATTCAGACAGGCCAATACGTTGGAATTATGGATCCGACCATTGGCAATGGATTGCGCGAAAGCGCGACGGCTGGCGATCTGTTGGCGCTTAGCTATTTCGGCTACAAAATAAATCCTGCTTCATCCATTACCGAACAAATTTCCGTGGATGACGGTTCGCGCGAAGACGTCATTGCGCTGAGTGGCGCAATGGTCGTCAATCGCTTTTCGCCGTCGCGGTTCCCCTCTACCTTGCAATCCATGAAGGTGCAACTCCCTGCAAACGCCGACGGTTCGTTGCCTGTTGGACAGCAAATGCGAATTGTGGCGTTTGTTGATCCGAATCGAACGGGCCAGCCTCCGGCGAATCCCACCTTGATTGTGGATCGCACGATTACGATTCCAACGCGTGGTTCCAGGCAATTTACCGAAGTCGTAATTCCAAATCCGCCAACCATTAACGCGGGGGATGTGTATGTTGGCGTGCAATCTGCCAGCGCATCGGTTTCCGTCGGCGGAGATCGCAACGGTCGTCAGCAACGCCGCTCGTTCGTTTCAACAAATAACGGCGGCAGCTTTCAGCCGTTCGCGAATGCGGGCAGTGCGCCGCTGAATTTGATTGCCAGCGCGGAGCTTGGTTCCACATACGGCACGACGCCAACGGCTGTGCCTGCGGTCATCAGTCCAAGCGCTGTCGCTCCGGGAAGCGCGGCATTCACATTGACTGTGCAAGGCGATAATTTTCGAACCAATTCCGTTGTTCGCTGGAACGGCGGCGACCGCGCAACGGCGTATTTCAACGGCAACCAACTAACCGCGCAAATTACTGCTACCGATGTAGCAAACGCCGGAACTGCTCGCGTGACGGTGTTTACTCCCAGCGGCGGCGAATCGGGCGGGCTGAATTTCAACGTGACAGCCAATAATCCAACGCCCGCAATTGTCCGGTTGACGCCCGATACAGCGGCAAGCGGGACTCAGCCGGTAACGGTCAAAGTCATTGGGGCGGATTTCACTTCGCAATCGGTTGTCAGGCTGAATGGGCAAAATCGCACGACGACATTCGTCAACAGCACACAGCTTGATGTGACGATTCCAGCCAGCGATCTGGCCAGCCTTGGCTTGAAACCGTTGACGGTTGCCAATCCCGCGCCCGGCGGCGGCGTGTCGAATGAAGCCAATCTGTCTGTGATTCCGTGCAGTTATACGCTTAGCCGAACCAGTCACGCGATTTCTTCGACCGGCGTCACCACGACAAACGTGCTGACGACCAACAGCGCTTGTTCGTGGACGGCCGTGCCCGGCGCGCCCTGGATCACAATGACCAATCCTTCCAGCGGAAACGGCGCAGGCAAGTACATTCTCAATTATCAGATTGCTGCCAATAACGATTCGGCGGGGCGAAATGGAGCGGTTTCAATCGCAGGGCAACCCGTCAGCATTCGTCAGCTTGGCAAAGCGCCAAGTGTTTCAGCGGCCAGCTTCAGCGCGGGTCTTGCCCCAAATTCGATCGGCGCAATGTTCGGAGCCGGTCTGGCCAAGAGCGTTCAGTCGGCGCCAGGACAGCCGCTGCCCACCAGTTTGAACGGAACGACGGTCAATGTGATTGATGGAAGCGGTGCCACCCGCGCGGCGCAGTTGTTTTTTGTGGCTCCGGGCCAAATCAATTTCTTGCTTCCGTCAAATGCGGTTCCCGGCACGTCGTTGATTACAGCTTTGGTTGACGGCGTTTCCATCACCGATTCTGTCGTGACGATCAGCGCCGTCGCGCCCAGCATCTTCACCGCCAATTCCAGCGGCAGAGGCCTGGCGGCGGCGGTTCTTTTCCGCGTCAAAGCCAACGGCGCGCAAAGTTACGAAGCGATTTCGCGGTTCGATTCGGTTCAAAATGCTTTCGTGCCTGTGCCGATTGATTTTGGCGACGAAACCGACAAGTTGTTTTTGCTGATTTATGGAACAGGAATCGCCGGGCGTACAGCGCTATCGGCAGTCACGGTTCTGGTGAATGGCGAAAGCGCTCCGGTGTCGTTTGCCGGGCCGCAAGGCGATTTTGTCGGGCTGGATCAAGTCAATGTGGAATTGCCCAGGACGTTGAAAGGCAAAGGCGAAGTGACGATCAATCTGATTGTTGATCTTCGCGTGGCCAATCCGGTGACCGTGACGTTCAAATAAAACGAACTAGGAAGGTTTCACCACAAAGGATCAAAGGAACAAAGGTCCAAAGCAGACTGAGAAAATTTCGTTTCCTTTTTCTCAAAATGCCTTGTCCCTTTGAATCCTTGTCCCTTTGTGTTGAATTTTGTCCCGCTGAAAGTTCACTCACTTTGCCGGAGTGATTTTCAGATTGGCGAAATCCCCTCCCGCACTGGAACCGACCCAAAAACCAACCCAGCCGCCTTTCCGGTCGCTGATTTCGTCCACAATCAAACTGGGTTCTTTGGCGTCATTGACGTAAACCTTGATTTTGGGCTTGGCAACGACGATGCGCGCGTGAAACCAGCCGTTTGGATCGGGCGCAGCAGTTTCCGGGTTCGGGAAAATGGCTTTTTCATATTGGTTACTGCGTTCTTTGCGCAGCCGGTCCCAAGTGAAATCGGGATGCGAAACATATTGCACAGCGTGAATTTTCCGCTCCGGGTCGTCGGTCTTGAAATTGAACGGGCGAAAATACACAACATCGTGTGTGGTTTCGTTCACGCCGCGAAATGCCACGCCGACAAAGCTTTTTTGATACTCGTCTTTGCCTTTCGCGTCGAACTCAATCACGCCGTCGTTGAATTCCAGTCCTTCCAGCCAGGCGATGCCCGCTCCACTGACTTGATCGAATCGAATGATTTTCCTGCCGCCCTCTTCTACAAAAGTGGCTTTGTGACCTGTCACTTTCCAGCTTTTTCCGTCGGCAAGTTTGCTCAAGTCGGGTTGAATGGTCTTTTTTTGCGCCGCAGCCGTCAGTGCAACGATCAGCGCGGCAGTAAAAATCAAAGCCAGCAAATGAAAACGACGTTGGTTCATGGTTTCTCCTTGGTTGAGTTGGTCGTGGATGGAACTGGTTCCCGCAAGTTGGCGGAATTCGCTTCGGATTGAATCAGCCGTACAAGTTGCGCTTTCAATCCCGGGTTTAATTCGAGCGCGTGCTGAAAATCCGCATTGGCTTGTGCAGTCTGACCCAGTTGCAGAAGGGTCAAGCCTCGATTGGCAAAGGCAATGGCTTTGGTCGGTTCAAGCGCAATAGATTGGTTGTAATCGGCAAGAGCTTCATCCAAATGGCCTTTGGTCTGATGGATGTTTGCCCGGTTGTTAAAGGCGGCGCTGTGGCGTGGATTGAGTTTGATTGCCTGATTGAAATCCGCAAGCGCTTTTTCCAGGTCGCCTTTTTCCTGCCAGACGTTGCCGCGATTGTTATAAGCATCCGCCAACTGCGGCTGCATTCGGATGGCGCGATCGAAATCCACAAGCGCTTTTTCCAGCTCGCCTTTGCGGAAATGCGCGAAGCCTCGATTGTTCAGGGACAGCGCGTTAAACAAATCGCTGACGACAATTTCGCTGCCTGAGCAGGGGGAATTGCCAAGGCCAGTCATTCGCGAATTGATCTGGATGGCTCGCGTGTAATCGGCGATGGCTCCGTCAAAATCGCCTTGCGCAGCTCGCTCTGCGCCTTGTTTCAAAACGTATTCAGCGGAATCTAGCGATTGCGACCGGACGGGGATCGAAAGCAGCGTGATGCAAAAGAATATCCCCGCGAGCAGTTGAATTTTCATGGTTCCTTCTCCCGTCAAAATTTCTGCGGCGAGTGAATTCTGGGAGAAGGCGGGGTGATTAGTCTTGTACGTTCTTGCTGCCTTGCAGGTAATGGCCGGGCGTGACGCTGACCAGGCGGCGAAAATGACGTGTGAAATGGCTTTGATCGGTAAAACCGACCTCCATCGCTGTTTGCGTGATGGAAGCGCCTTGTTTCAACAGCGATTTGGCGCGGGCAATGCGCACCTGCGTCAGAAATGCGTGCGGAGGCAAGCCGAATTCTTTGCTGAAGACGCGGTTCAAATGGAAAGGACTCAACCCCGTGACTTCAGCCAGTTCTTCCAGCGAAATGTTGCTTGAAAAATTGTCCATCAGATAATCACGCGCTTGAAAGACTGCTTCGTATTCGCGGCCCGGTTCGCGGGATTCCGCGGCTGATTCCGAATGTCTGGCAAGCAGGTTGGCCAGAAAGCCTAACAGTAATTCGTCCTGTTCCAGTTTGGAATTGCCAGTTTCAAAGCTCCGATGCAATTCCAGGTAACGCTGGATGATTTCGCGGTCGTAAATCGGTGTTGGTGAAAAAAACGGCAAGTCATTTTGATGGCCTGTGATTTCACTGGTGATTTGGCGAATGATTTCCGGTTCGGCGTACAGATTGCGATAACTGCAACTGCTGCCTTCGTCCGCATAATTCGAGTGAACTTCGCCGGGATGAACGATGAACAAACACCCAGCGGGCGTCCAATGTTTTTCGCGCCGGTAGTTCAAGTTGCCGCTTCCATCCTGAATCAGGCAAAAATGAACTTCGTCGTGCCAATGTTTCGGATACGGCTGGCTGATGCTGGTTCCCTGGCGAAGCTCTAATCCGGCAAAGCCTTCAGGCCGCCAGACGCGAATCTGTTCGTTAAGCGATTTGACCTGCATTATCGAAACCTTTGTGCGCGAGATTGAAAAGGGTAGCGGCAGAATAGCGAAGCCGGGAAAGATGACTTGTCATTCGGCTTACATTGGTTGTCAATTCTTGTAAATCGGACGAAATTGTTCGAAGTGGTCGTTCCCGTAACCACTTGTAGCTTGCCTGCGTCATCAGTCCTGTACCAAATTTTCGGCTGGCTTTATAGTTGCGCCGGATTCTGCTTCCACAATTCGACAATTCACAAATTCAAGAGGTCTGCCCATGCGAAAGAACCCGTTTGGTCGTTGGCTGGCAATGCTGCTGGTTTGCGCTGTCGCTGTGATCACTGCTTCAGCT
>CAZMXG010000018.1:37393-75698 GCA_964570175.1 uncultured Heliomicrobium sp.
TCGTTGGCTGGCAATGCTGCTGGTTTGCGCTGTCGCTGTGATCACTGCTTCAGCTCAAAACCTGACCAGTCCCAAAACTCATTTTGGATTCAACATCGGCGACGATTATCAGCTCGCCAACTACACACAATACGAGGCTTACATCAAAAAGCTGGACGCCGAATCTGACCGCATGAAGCTGGTCGAAATCGGCAAATCCGCTGAAGGCCGCACGATGTATACGGCGATCATTACTTCGCCGGAAAATCACAAGAAGCTTGACCGGTACAAAGACATTGCCAAAAAGCTGGCGCTGGCTGAAGGCTTGACCGATGAACAAGCGCGTGCGCTGGCCAAAGAAGGCAAAGCCGTCGTTTGGATTGACGGTGGTTTGCACGCGACAGAAGTCCTGGGCGCGCAGCAGTTGATCGAAACCATCTGGATGCTGAACAGCCGCAAAGATGAAGAAATGACGCGGTTTCTAAATGACGTCATCGTGCTGGGCTGCCTGGTAAATCCTGACGGAATGGAGCTGGTTTCCAACTGGTATATGCGCGAACAAGATCCCGCCAAGCGCAACACAGGTTCAATCCCGCGCCTGTATCAAAAGTACATTGGCCATGATAACAATCGCGATTTTTACCTGTCCGCCCAGCCGGAATCGGAAGCCATCAACCGGGTTTTCTATCACGAATGGTTTCCGCACATTGTCTACAACCACCACCAGACAGGCCCGGCGGGGACTGTGATGTTCGCGCCACCGTTTCGCGATCCCTTCAATTTCAACTTCGATCCGCTGATTCCTATCGGAATTGATCTGGTGGCGGCGTCCATGCACAGCCGGTTTATTGTCGAAGGCAAAGCTGGCGTGACGATGCGCTCCGGTTCCAGCTATTCCACGTGGTGGAATGGCGGGCTGCGCACGACGGTGTATTTCCACAACATGATTGGCTTGCTGACCGAGACCATCGGCAATCCGACGCCAATGGACATTCCGCTGGTGCTGCGGAATCAATTGCCGCGCGCCGATTTGCCTTACCCGATCGCGCCGCAAAAATGGCATTTCCGTCAATCCATCGAATATTCGCTGACCGCGAACTGGGCCGTGATTGACATCGCCTCCAAACACAAAGAGGACTTTCTGTTCAACATTTACAAGATGGGCAAAAACTCCATTGAGCGCGGCAGCCGCGATAGTTGGACGATCAGCCCGCACGAAATCGCTTCGGCGCAAGAGGCATTTGATAAAGACCGGCAAGGACAACGCGGCAGCGCTGGCGGTGGTGACAACGAACCGGCTGCCGGACAAGGCAGAGGCGGCGGTGGCGGATTCGGTCGCGGTGGAACTCCTGTGAAGTATTACGACGCAATGCGGACACCGGAAAAACGCGATCCGCGCGGTTACATCATCCCATACGATCAGCCGGACTTTCTGACCGCGACCAAATTCGTAAACGCGCTGATCAAAACCGGTGTCACGATTCACAAAGCGACCGCCGATTTTCAGGTCAACGGCAAGTCGTATCCGGCTGGTTCTTACGTGGTCAAAACCGCGCAGGCATTTCGCCCGCATGTTCTGGATATGTTTGAACCGCAAGACCATCCAAACGATTTTCAGTATCCAGGCGGACCGCCGATTCCGCCTTACGACAACGCAGGCTGGACACTTGCTTATCAAATGGGCGTCAAATTCGACCGTATACTGGAAGCTTTCGATGGGCCGTTTCAGAAACTGACCGGTTTTGCCAAAGTCGAAAACGGAATGCCCAAGCCCGCGCCGAACGTTGCAGGGTATTTGATCAGCCATGCCGTTAATGATTCGTTCATCGCCACAAACCGATTGTTGAAAGACGGTGAAGAAGTGTTTTGGCTTAAACAGGCGCTGACTGCGAACGGCAAAACTTATCCGGCGGGAACCATTTTTATCCCGTCAAAAGCTTCCACCGGAGCAAAAGTTCGCAGCATCGAAGTCGAAACCGGCGTCCACTTTGAACCAGTGGCGGCGAAACCGGCTGGAGAAATGTTCAAACTGAAACAGCCGCGCATCGCGTTGTGGGATCGGTACGGCGGCTCTATGCCTTCGGGCTGGACGCGCTGGATTCTGGAACAGTTCGAATTTCCGTTCACGGTCGTGTACCCCCAAACACTCGATGCTGGAAATCTGGCGGACAAATTCGATGTGATTATCTTTGTCAGTCAGGCGATTCCCGCATTGCGCGCAGGAGCCGGAGGCGGAGGGTTTGCCGGAGGCGGAGACGAGCCGCCCCAATTTGGTCGGGCCCCGCAAGCCGCAGAATTGCCGGAAGAATTTCGTGGCTGGGTGGGCAACATCAGCGCGGCCAGAACGATTCCGCAACTGAAGGCCTTTTTGGAAGCAGGCGGCACAATTCTGACCATCGGCAGTTCGACAAACCTGGGTTATCACTTGGGCTTGCCGATGGGAAGCGCTCTTGTCGAGCGAAACGCGACCGGCGATGAACGGCCTTTGTCACGCGACAAATACTACATTCCCGGTTCGATCTTGCAGGTGGCTGTGGACAATACGAATCCGCTGGCTTACGGCATGGCAGATCGCGTGGATGTCTTTTTCGACAACAGTCCGGTCTTTCGTTTGAAACCGGAAGCCGCGTTGAAAGGGCTGAAACCTGTGGCGTGGTTCGATAACGGCGCACCGCTACGCAGCGGCTGGGCTTGGGGACAGAAGTATTTGCAAGATGGCGTTGCCGTCATTGACGCCAATGTCGGTAAGGGCCGTTTGTTTATGTACGGCCCCGAAATCGCATTCCGCGCCCAACCGCACGGCACATTCAAACTATTGTTTAACGGCATTTATCTTGGACGTGCCGAAACGATAAAGTAAGTCAGCGTCTCGGGCGACTCTGTGATGGCCGGGCCGATTCCTGTGCGTTGTGCCTGGCCAATCTTTGCACAGGTACCTCAATAATCGTATGTCCGGAACCTGAAGAAGCGTCGGGGGCATACAGGTCTTTCATCAGTCTCAAGCTAATCGTTGACGGGAAGTTGTCAATGTCTGGAAAGCCCAGCCAATCCATTAACCACTTCGTATCCGCGTGTTCGCGCGCATATTGCATTTCACGCAATATGCGGTTGAAGTCGGACAAGTTGTCTTCGATTTCAAGCATCTTCTCTTCGTCCTGGTGCCAGATGGTGGATAGCTCATGCGCAATTGCGCCTTGATTCGACATGGTCTGAATCAAGCTGATTGGTTGAGCGCGCAACCCCTCTTCGATAAGTGCCCGGCTGAGCATTTCCGTGCGTTGCAATGGTCTTTCCGAAGTTGCGATTAGTCCCAAGGTGTCGTCAATCAACCCTAGTAGACCTTCCAGTTTTTCCTCGAAGTAGACGAAGTATTCCGGCAAAAGGAAACTGGCAAACCATTTTCTATTTAGTTTGCGCTTCGTCGTTTCGCATAAAAGTTGCGCTTCTTCGAGCCTCAGTTCCAACATGGTTACCGTTTGCATAAACTTCTTCCTCCTTCTTCGGTTATTTCCCGAAAAACAAAATGGGTTGTGTTATTCGCAATTAAAGTTTGGTTGGTTCAGTCTGCTACAGTCAGGCAATACCCGCGCCCACGAACCGTCTGCAAGAAACGCGGATTCTGCGGATCGGCTTCAAGCTCTGTTCTCAACCGGCTGATGTTGGTGTTAATCAGCGTGTCCTGTGTGTCATCCAGCTTGTCGTATCGGTACTCAAAAAAACTCTCGATGATTTCGCTGCGCAGGCATAATTGGTTGCGCCGCTCGTATAAAAAGTTAAGCAGCTTAAATTCTTGCGCTGTCAGCTTCAATAACCTGCCGTCTACCCAGGCGCGTTGATTATTCAAGTCGATAGATAAGCCAACAGTAGTTTGCGCCAGTCCATTTTGATAAAGCTCTTGCAGTGAATTGGCGCTTTTGTGCGGAGCATCACCAAGTTTGTAACAAACGGCAGCATAATGAATTGTTTCCGCCATTTCGATTTGAGCTGATTGGAAACCATTTTGTTTTGATTGCAGCACCTGCTGCCGATAAGTCAAAGCCTCGTTTTGCACTAGTTCGCGCCGACCGCAAATCACCAACAATGGCTCCGGCGTTTTGCCGTCAGCCATTGCCAAAACTTGTAAAGCGGTTAATCCGGGTTGTCGCCAAAGGACATGATCAAGCTCTATTCGGGCAGTGCTGAGAAACAACCGGCGTAAAAGGTTCTCTATTTCTTCAGCGCGTTCCCCCAACTGCTCATCGTCAAAACCGGGTTCTATTTGTTTGGCAATTGAATCCGGGGATTCTGACTTCCAATCAATGTCCAATTCCAAATTCAATCGTATATGCTCAGCAAACGCTCGTTTGACATATCGGTGTAGTACATCCAACCCTTCAAGCTTGGAAACGTAAAAGGCGGCCGGAGGCGCTCCTTGTTCGGTGATTTGCAGTGCCTTCCGCGCGTCTTCCCAGGTTGGGAATGCAGTAAGAACGATCTTCGTCAAGTCAACCGGCAACTGTTCCGCCAGAAGCAACCCGCTGCGATCCTCGACGTTCTCGTCATTTCGCATCCGCAAATCAAGAATGACCAAATGCGGTTTATAGTTGTTGACGGCTTGCTGGCATTCTTCCGGCGAGGAAACGCCAATCGTTCGGTACCCTTGCTGTTGTAAATACTCTTCGCAAGTTTCGCGAAACGATTCTTTGTTGTCGGCTAGCAAAATTTTTCTGGGTTTAGCCATGAATGCTTTCCTCCTTATCCTTAGCCAGAAAATGAATTTCGCAAGGCTCGTTGAAATGTCTCCCGCATTTCGTTCACAGAAAGTGTTTTAGGTAAATAGTCCATTGCGCCAGCCTCTAAAACCGCTCGCGCTCGTTGCCAGGTGGGTGAAGCAGTGATAACCACAATACGCCGCTCCGGATTCTCCATAAGCAATTGCGTGACCAATCGCTCCGCCATTTCGACAACAGTTGCGTCAATAATAATTAAACCGTCCGGTTCTTCTACGTCAGACAAAGGGGAATTTGCTTGGGCCTTTGCTACCACCATGCTTCCCAGCGGTTTTAAAACTTCCGTCAGAAACTCCGTAACGAAGCTGTCATCCTGTCCATTCAAAAGTAGAAATCTCATGATCCAAATTGCCTCGTGTCATTGACCAGTAGGGAGGCTTAGCGGGTATTAAAAGGTCAAATCCCGGCTCTCCCATTTCATAAAAAGATGCGGCAACCGAATCAGCATCTCGGTACCTTCTAAATCTGATTTGGCGATTTCGAGTTTTCCGCCGTATGTTTCGACAACTGCCTGAGCGATTAATAGGCCAACTCCTTGCCCTTTCGCCGACTTCGCTTCGCCAGTGAAAAGTGCCTGGCACACTTGGGCCGGAATTCCAGTTCCACGGTCAATGACGCGCAATTCAACCCATCGTCCATTCAATGCGGTACTAACCGTTACCATCAGGCGAGTGGGATCGGATGATTCTAAAGAGCGAACTGCTCTGACCGCGTTATCAATCAAAATATCTAGTCCCCGACGCAGCCATTCGGGACTGACGCTGACCATCAATTTTCCCTGCGACACGGCGGTTATCATTTCAACCCCTTCGTAACGATGATTTTGTCGCAATTGGTTCAACCGCTCTATTACCAGTTCATTGAGGTTGGTTGGCGCTACACCTTCTTCCGAAGACAACGGTGGTGTGACGGGGCGCTCTTGAATACTTTTCGTCAACTGTTCGATTTGAGTGAGGTGGCGCTCAATGCGTTCGTCTGTAACCCCGCACTCTTTGAGGTAACCGCGAATCAGCGTAACTCGGTTGGCAAGTTCCGAAGCATCTCCGGCAACCGTATGTCGCCAAGTATTGTTGGCCATATCCATCCAAGCCATTGCCGTACGTGTGCCAACCAAACCTTTGGTTTCTCGTAACTCCTTGACAGTCTGTGCGATTTGTATGGCAAGAACCGCATGGTCAGCCAATGCTTCAAGCGCCTCCTGATCGTTTTTGTCAAAGCCGTATAGTTGGTCACTCTCGACATTGATTGTTCCGATAATTTTACCGTTCAGCCACAAAGGCACACTAAGTTCCGATTTGGAAGTCGGGTTGTATCTAATGTAATCTGTATCCTCATCCAGATTGTTTACCAGCTGCGAACGCCCTTTTTGGATCGTACGGCCGGTCACGCCAATCCTACCTTCACGTGCCTTTTCTGGATCAAGGGACCATCGGCCATTCTCAACCCGGGCATCCAGTAAAGAGCGGGTACTAGGCGGATAAAAGCTGCGAATCACCAATTCGTTCCGATCCGCTTCATAAAGCTGCAAAGTGCTATACACAGCTTTGGGCTGACTAATGCCAGAAATTCTTTCTACCGCTTCTTGAACAATTTGGTCTAACACCTTTTGTTCATCTCCAAAGCTTTCCAGAATTGTGCTACTGGCTTTATGAACCGCACTCAAATGGCTTAACCGCTCCATGCTGCGCATAGCTGTAGCGGCATGATCGGCAATTAGCCCAAAAAAGCGCACCTCTTCCTCTATAAAATGTCTCTGTTTTGTGGTGAATGTAAGCAACGCCCCCACGATCTTATTGTCGCTAAATATGGGAACACTAAGGCTGGATTTGATACCACGTTCGAGCAAATGCTCTAGAACCTTGAAAGGGAGCTTTTCCACGTCGTAATTATCTACGACGACTGGTTTCTCAGTCAGAATTGTGTATCCCGCTTGTGACCCGGTTCTCGCGTCGTCTAACGTAAATGGTTCGAGAGGGGGATCCCACCCGTATTGAGCACGCAATCGCAGTGTTCCGTTTCCATCAGGAAGGATCAGGTTACAGCACTCAGTGCCAAGCTCTTCGGCAGCAAGCGCAATTGTATAATTCATGATCTCCTGTAGGTCTTTAGCTTGCCGTAATTGATCGGAGAGCTTTTTTAGCGCCTCAAGCTCGCGCAGTTTACGTTCGTCGGCCTCGGTGGACTGGGCATAACGAATTGCCAATGCTGCCTGATTGGCAAAAAGTTGCATGGCCTCCAGTTCTTCAGCAGTAAAACTCCTTTGCTGGCGAAAGTTGACGAACAAAGCCCCAACTCGCTTTCCCGCTGATCGTAATGGAAACGCGACAAAAGTGGCGACTTGTTGAGCTTTGGCGAAGCTACGATTTTCGTAAGTTGGATTGCCTTTAACCTGAACAACTCGATAAGGCTCATTGCAGTTCAGAATTTCATAAACCAGTGTATGTTCTTTTTCTTCTTCAAGATTCAAGTCTTGCTTGCTGGATAAAAGCCCAAAAACAGAAGACTTCTGCATCTGTTGCTTTTCCTCATCGTACTCAAAAAGCACCACTGCGTCGCATTCCGTTGCTTTGCTTATCTCTTCAACAATCGCGTCTAGCGTTGCCTGTCGTTGTCCAAGCACAGTAATTTTGGCAACGGCAGTAGCGGCTTCGCGCGTCTTTTTATTTTGCTCGAACAGCTTGGCATTTTTTAGCGACAAAGAGGCGTAGCGACCAAAAGCGGAAGCAGTCCGTGACTCTTTTTGATTGAAGCTGCGGCGATGTTTATAGAGAGCGCAAATCAGCCCAAGTCTCTCGTCCCCAACCCGTAGAGGAATAGCCAGAAGACTTTTTAGACCCGTTTTCTTCATTGCTTCTTTAGTAACTTCGTCCAAAAACTCATTCCCTTCTTCCTCCGGGTTATCAATATCACGGATAAAAATGGGGGATTGTTGCTCAAGCAGTTGTCTTGCAGTCGTGTGTTCATTACTGTCACGGTCTCGGTATGACTTCCAAATTTCTTCGTCAATGCCGACGGCCTTTGAAAACCGATGGACAAAAGTGTTGTTGCGATGGTCAAAGAAGCCAAAGATTATGGCATTTGCATTAAGCAACTTGCGTGTTGTGGGAAGAATTTGTTCTGTCGTTTCGTCTAACCCTGTTACGCTGGCAAGCGATTCAGCAGCTTGGCGAATTTGCCTGAGCCTTGTTTCTTCCTGGGCGTTTGTTTGTATTCGGTCAATAAAGATAGCTGATTGCGTTGCAACAGCCGTGGCCAGTTTCAGATTTTCCGGGTCTTGCCTTGAAAACTGGCTCTGCTCTTCAGGGCAAATTTCCGCCAGGTTAAGTACTCCCAGCACTCGATTACCGAGCTTGATCGGCAGCACCAAAAGCGAATTTATCGGAGGATTAAAGTTATGCTCCTCGTTCATCTTTTTCATATTTGCAGAGGTGAGAGGGTCGCCATTGGAGCGAAGTCTGAAAGGGCGGTCGGCCTCAAGCAATTCCCCTAATCCCGGAAAATCTTTGACAACGATTTCCCTGGGAATCTCTGTCTGTGAGGGCGGCAACTGAGGTTGTCCTTGCCCGTAAGCTGCTGCTTTTTCAATCAAGCGGGTTTCGCTTTCATCTAATAACAACACGCCGCAATAAGTGCCTGGAAAGCGAGCGACAAGCAATTCTGTCAATTGTTGCAAGCCGGCTTGTAAGCTGTCTGCATCTGCCACTGCGCGAATTGCATGAAGAGTCAGCTCCAACTGCTCTTTATAATCATGAAGCTTGCGCTGGTCTTCAAAAATACCCACACTGCCGCTTCGTTGATGGTGGTCGTACAGCCAATATGCCGACAAGCTGATTGGCACAGACTGACCAGTTTTGGTGCGTATCAGCGTCAGATATCCGCTCAATTTCCCGGTTGCACTTTTGTCTAATGCTGCACCGATAAGCTTGGGCTCCTTCGGATTGAAGTAAAGCTGACTGACTTTTTGTCCTAACACTTCGGTGGCCTTATACCCAAGAATTTCTTCGGCTTGCTGGTTGAACTCCGTAACATTGCCTTTACGATCAATTGCGATTACGGCGTGAGGCAGATTTTCGATCAAGAGTTGTTGGTGTTCAATCAGTTTCGCATTTTCGAGGCAAACGACAATGACTTCGGCAAAGATGCGCAGAATCCATTCGTCCTCATGCGTAAAAGCAAGGCTGGGATTAGCCTGGCCGGTCTCATCTTTTTTGTTGTCAGCACGAAGCAAGCCGATCAATTTTTCTTGCTGTCCGGAGAATTGTTTTAGCGGCAGAGCTAAAACCGAATAGCAGTGACCAGAAGGGGAAAAAGAGTTTTCCCGAATATGTATGGCAGGGTGTCGGCTCAACGCATCGCCGTGCAGGTTCACCAGCACACCTTCATGAGCGGTGTGGCCCGTAAAGCCTGATTTGATTCCTGTACGGATGGGAAGCTCCAAACCTTGTTCAAAGCTGCCAGGAAGGTGCCCGTAGCCAGCCTCCAAAGTGATGGATCCTTCGCGCTTACAAAGAAACACACTGCAAACTTCTGCTGCCAAAATTGAACAAGCATGCTGGCAAACCAGACTTAGCAATTCATGCAAATTCAGCTTGCCGATTTGCCCAACGATTTCTGTGGTTGCTTGAGCTAGCTTAGCGAAAAGCTCCAGCTTTTTTTCATCGCGGGCGGTCAAGTCAGCCTTTTCGATGGCTGCTGCTGCTTGCATTCCAAATAGGGTCAGCGGAGTTCGTTCAGCTTCTAGGATTGGGCGGCGACTAAATTTGTTGTCTGCTGCCAGATGACCAATCACTTCGTCGCGCAACACCAGTGGAATGATGACCCACTGAAGTACACCTGTTCTATCAAACTGTTTTTCTACAAGATCAGGATGGTCAGGATCAGGGGAAAAAACGTGTGCCCATTGTTGTTGCTTTGCTATCTGAAAGCGATAATCGTCTTCTGCTGGCCAGCTTATATCTGCAAAATGCTCCTCTTTCATGCCTACTTGCTCCACACCATGTAGTGTTTTCCCATCTGGCGAAAGCAAGAATAGCCGGACTCGGTCGAAACCGCTTTCTTGCACTGCTTTCAGAATGACTTGCAAGATTTCTGCGCGATTGCGGCCGCTAAGCAATGCCGCGCCGGTTTGCATTAATTTTTCGAATACCTTTTTTTCCATAGCCGTTCCACCTTTCGTCACGGAGCTTCGTTTAGTCAGGGAGCTTCATTGTTTGGGTGCCAGAAGGTTCATTATTTGCCAAGAAAATGCCATTGTTCGAAGTTTTATCCGGGGAATTTGAATTGGTTCCCTGGGATAGAAAACACTCAATGACTCGCCGGCGGCACTCGTCTCTGGCTTGCGGGCTTTCAATTGCCCCACACATTATTAGCGAGTAGCTGCTTAGTTTGATCGCCCGCAGTTCATCAAACAATTTATCAGCGCGTTGGCGAGCGGACTGTTCATGTTTGCCCCACCAAAGATCAAAGCACTTGGCTAGTGCTCCTGCAGCAGAAGACATAACGCCAGGAGTGATCCAGCCAAATAAAAGCAACAAAATGGCCGTTGTAACTAACAATAAAGAGATGCTTCGCGCGACCAATCCAAATTTGTGCAACCGAGCAACTTCCTGTTGTGCGGCGTTTCTTTGAGGCGCCAGCTCAGCTTCTGTCATTTCAATTGCGGCTTGGAATTGCTGTGTAAGCTCGCTGGCCTCCATGTGACTGACTCGCTCTCGCAGAGCGGACAAGCCTGGCACGCCAAATGTCTTTAAAACATTGCTTTCTAGTCGTGGTGTCATCTGTGATTGCAAGCTCAGTTTTATCGCGGTCGACAGCACCTGTAATCCTTCTTGCTTCGCAACGAAGCCGACTGCAGGAGGCACATCGTTAAGCGCTTTACCAAGAGCCTCTCGGACAGCTTGATAAGTTGGATAAGCTGTAAGAATGATCTTGGGAAGATGAGTGGGAAGCTGTTTGGCAAGAATCAGCCCACTTATATCATCCTTGTCCTTGTCATTGATCAGGCGTATGTCAATTACAACCAATGCCGGATTCTCCAAATCCACGATTTCTTTCGCAGTTCTAACATCACCGGCCTCTAGAATCCCGTAGCCTTCTTGCTCCAGGAACTCCCGCACAGTGGCGCGGAAGCTCGCCTGATTTTCTACCAGCAATATCTTATGTTTATCCATTTTAGCGCCTCTTTTTAGGAATATGACGGAAGCCTTTGTTATCCCAAACTGACAGGCAAATAATCGTTTGCACCTGCCACAAGTGCTGCGCGAGCCTGCTTCCAATCCGGGAACTCCGCGATCACTTCAACAATGCCTGATGGGTTTTCAATCAGGCATTGAGAGACTTGAGCCGCTACCTGAGCATCTGTGGTATCGCCGCCAACAAAGATTTTGTGAATGGTTTTCATGGTTTTTCTCCTTCGCTTGATTCAAATCTATTCAATTACCCGATTTGCAATTGTTTCAACCGTTCCGACAGCGGCGCGGCAAATCTTGGGGCTTGCAGGATGATGGCTTGAGTTTCAGTTTCATTCATTCCCTCAAGCAGATCGTCGGACAATTCCCCAAGTTCAATCACTGCCAAAAAGCGGCTACCAATTCGCAAGGGAACTAACAACAATTTGGCCAGCGGTTCACGCAAGCCCAGTTCCTGCGAATAAAGACGCAATTGTTCTCGCGCCAACACTTCTCGACGCGGACCGACCAAGCTGTAATACAGGTGCGACAGTCTCAGCCCGTCTGGCAGCAGCGCGAGTGGCAAAGATTTGTTGAGTTGTGGATTCCATTGAAAGTCTGGCAGTGACGAGTAAGCCGCTTGTGGAATCAAGGATTGGCCACCGCTCTCGGTCAACGAAATTCGGCAAAAAGCCACTGGCAAGTTGGTCGCCAGCAGATAGGTGACTTCTTTCAGCGCTTGATTCAGCGTGGGGGATTGTTCCAGGAAGAGTTCCGCCTTTTGCAACATCAGTTCGAGTGCGCGGCGCGAAAGTCGCAGCGACGTAATGGCAATTGGTTTCAGATGTTGCCCAGATGTTGGCGCCGCAGTCGCTGGCGATGACTGGTTCAGACTGTTGTTCAAGTTGCTCTGCATTGAAAGTTCGGTATTCAGCATGTTGACCTCCAGTAAGATTGGCTGGCGAAATTGTGATTAAACAATCGCCACCAGACCGATGTTGAAAGATGTTTCGCTTAACTGTGAAAAATCTTCGTTGCTTAATGCAGGAGTGTTATAGGTCAGGCGGCGATGGAGTTGGCTGACATGTAGCTTACAAAAGTCTGGGATTTAGTCGTTTCTGTAAATTTTAGATGGCAAGTGGGCAGGCTTTTCACTTCTAAGATGAGTGTTAAGGCGTCGGTAACTTCTAGCAAGCAAATAAAATAACCGTAGCTGATAAGCGATGTCGGTGAAACCTGACTTCCGCTTATGGCTACGGTTTATTTTTTAAGTACGAAGTGCTGGTATAACGCAGCGGCGTCGGTGAAACCTGACTTCCGCCAATTACTTCGCCTCTTCTCCTTAAATGATAACGGAGCAGCGTAAGGGCAACCGGTACTTCTGCTCCGCCTCAACTCGCTCTGTTCAACGAGATGCGAGGTGATTTTGTTGCTCCACGATGTCGGTAAACCGAGTACTGCTTTGCAACTGCGCCTTTCGCGCTGAGGTCAAACCCTCGTTCGATAGCTCCGCATTCTAAAGGTTTTGCGAAATGTTGAAATACGTACAAGTACTGATTTTAGAAAGAGTTTGGAAATACCGGTTGTCAGAGAACGCTGACAACCGTTTAGGGAATTTGGCGTCAGACTTCGCTAAAAGGCCAGATATCTGGCAGCTAAATCGAAGTCAGAGTGTCCTGAAGGCGTGGCTTGACCTGTGAAATCAAAAACCGCATCATAGGCCGCCTTTCAACCGGGCATCTGTGATTAAGCATTCCTGGAATTTATTAGTTGAGTGAAAACAGATTCTGACGACCGAGTAATGACGTCCAAGACTGGGGCACTAGCGAATCATAAAACCGGCTGGCACTTCTGATGAACCCAATCACCCGCATTGTTCTTCAACTTCAAGAACTAACTTTACTTGTCTGGCGCATCGTGCGCGGATTTTTCAAAGCTCCGCGCTATTGGGGCGAGATGATCCGGCAAATGGACATTCTCGGTTTCGGCAGCCTGGCTATCATCATCCTGACCGGGACGTTCACGGGAATGGTTCTGGCTCTAAACTCGGCCAACACCCTGCAAAAATTCGGCGTGCAAAATGTAACGGGGCAATTGGTTGCCACCAGTTTGATCCGGGAACTTGGACCCGTTTTGACCAGTTTGATGCTGGCCGGACGAGTCGGTTCGGGGATTGCGGCGGAGCTTGGTTCGATGTTGGTCAGCGAGCAAATTGACGCCATGCGCGCGCTAGGCACTGACCCAATTAAAAAACTGGTTACGCCTCGCGTTGTGGCCTTGGTACTGATGGCCCCAGCGCTGACAGTGATTTGCGACTTTGTCGGCACAATGGGCGGATTGCTGATTTCGATCACGCTGTTGCACCAGGCATCATCGGTATACTTATCGGCGGCGATGGAAGCCGTCAGTTTTAACGAGATCCTCGGCGGGTTGATTAAGCCAACAGTATTCGGATTTATTATTGCGTTGATCGGTTGTTATAAAGGGTTGAGCACGACAGGCGGCACGGTTGGCGTCGGCCGTTCAACCACAGAATCTGTGGTTAATGCTTCGATTCTGGTGATTGCAGTAGATTTCCTGTTATCGAAAGTCATCATCTCTTTGCTGCTTGAGCCCAGATAAAATAATAATGCGTCGGGAGCAGTGGCGACCGAATTCTCACTAAGATATGCAATCCACTCCATATGCCATTGAATTTCGAGACGTTTCGCTGGCTTTTGGCGATAACGTGATTCTTGATCGCATCAGTTTTGGTGTGCGATATGGCGAATCGAAAATCGTGATGGGCGGTTCCGGCACTGGCAAGTCCACGTTGCTCAGATTGGTGCTGGGGCTGCTCAAGCCGGATTCCGGCCAAATCTTTGTGGATGGAGAAGAAATTACCAATCACAAAGAAGAAAGCATGATGGATGTTCGCAAGAAGATCGGCATGGTTTTTCAGGAAGGCGCGCTGTTTGACAGCCTGTCGGTGTATGACAATGTCGCTTATCGGTTGCGCGAACAGCGCGTGGATGAAGGCGAAATTGAATCGGTTGTCACACGCATGTTGCGGTTCGTTGACCTGGAAGATGCAATTGACAAGATGCCAAACGAGCTTTCGGGCGGTATGCGTCGCCGCGTGGGGATTGCCAGAGCCTTGGTGGGAAATCCGAAGATTATTCTTTACGACGAGCCGACTGCGGGTTTGGATCCGATTACGGCCCGCACAATTTGCGAGCTGGCATTGAAGCTGCGCGATTTGGAAGAAGTCTCTTCGATTTACGTCACGCATCGGCTGGAAGACATTGAAGTTCTGTCCAGCGAATACGTCGTGCGGGATGATTTCGGCAATGTGCATTTTGAGCATGAAGGCGATAGGCTTTGCTTGATCAACACCAAATTCATTATGCTGAAGGATGGCGACATCATTTCCAGTGGCAGCAATGAACAAATGCGCCAGTCGTCTGATCCTTATGTCCAGAAGTTTCTCAAACCAAAGTAGCGTTCGGGCACGAATACGTTAAGCGTGCAATAAGGATGCAATCACGAGTGGAGGGTTTATGCCACAGAGCAAAACAGCGCGATTATCCGAATTAAAAGTTGGGTTTTTGGTTTTGTTGGCTCTCGCAATTTTAGTTCTGGTGATTTTCGCGGTCAGTGGAGATCTGAAAATTCCTGGCTTCGGCAAAAAAACCACCGTTCGCACGGAAATGTCCAGTGTTGACGGTTTGCGCAAAGGCGCTGAAGTTCGGCTTTCCGGGAAAAAAATTGGAGGCGTGACGGACATAAACTTCAGCCGGGCAATTCCTGCTGACACCAAAGCCGCCGCCGAAGCGGGCAATATCGAAATCATCATGGAAATTGATGGCACGCTGGATGGCCGGCCAGCCATCGAACGCATCCGCAGCGATTCGGTCGCCACGTTGAAAACCGCGGGCGTTCTTGGGGACAACGTGATTGACATCACGCCGGGCACGCTTAACGGAAAACCCATCAATAATGGCGACAAGATCAATAGCCAGGCGCAAAAAAGCGTTGGTGATATTCTGAACGCCGCTCAAACCGCTGTCGCCAATCTCAATGATATTTCCACGGACATCAAGGCGATGACCGGCGATTTGCGAAAGGGCAAAGGAACGGCAGGCCGCTTTCTGAATGACGAACAATTTTATGTCAACCTGAACGACACTGTTCTGAAAGCGCAAAACCTGATTTCCGCAATCAAAGAAGGCGACGGAACCATCAGTCGCCTAATTAATGACGACAAGCTGCGAGATCAAGTGACGGAAACAGTTGCTCAATTGCGCAGTATTTCGATGGATATCAATACCCAGCTTGCTTCCGGCAAAGGGACTGTGGGCAAACTGCTGAAAGACGAAGAGCTTTATAATCGCGCCAACGAGTTGGTTGCCAAAGCCGACAAAATCTCCGCCAGATTGGATGGTTTGGTGGTGAAGATTGAAAATGGCGAAGGCAATTTGGGCAAATTGCTCAAAGATGACAAGCTTTACAATGATGCCCGCGACACAGTCGAATTGTTGAAGGGAATTAGCACGCGACTGGATAAAGGCGAGGGAACAGCCGGAATGTTGCTCAGAGATGAAAAGCTTTACAACAACATCAACACGCTTTCGGCTGAAATGACCAAGCTGATTTACGACTTCCGCCAGAATCCGAAGAAGTATTTGTCGGTCAAGGTGACGATCTTTTAGGCACTAAATCAGAACACAAAACTTTTGGACAGGATGGACAAGATTTTTCAGGATGAAATCGCCTATCATTCATTCTTGTGGGTCAATCCTGAAACATCCCGTAAATCCTGTCGAGAAAAGTGTCTCAATGATGTGTGCTTTGATTTAGCCAGGCAATTCAAGAGTACAGATTCATACGCCGCGTTAACAAAGCGACCGGATCGTCAACATTCAGTGCTTCTCGGACCCAAAACGCTTCGCCACGTTCGGCATTGATCAGGGCGCCAAAGTAACGATCGCGAGCTTCCATTTCCTGTAAGAAGGCTTGGGTACTGACGCGAGATTGAGGCTCTTTACTTTCAGAATTGAAGAATTGGGATGCATGGGAGGCAATGGCCTCCCATTTCTGTTTGTGCTGTTGGCTGATGTCCACGATGAATGTTGGAGCGACAGTTCGGGGAAACAGAAAGTGCGCGATGCAGTTGGGTCGCCAGCGTTCCTGACCGGCTTCCGCGTCGTATTTTGTCAGCCCGGCAATGTGCATGGCTTCCCGGACAAGGTTTGCCGTATGCGCGTGGTCGGGGTGCGGGTCTTCCCAATGTTGCGTGAAAATGATTCTGGGCCGCAACCTTCTTAAGGCTCGCACCAGTTTGACGCGCGATTCTTCATTCAGCCAGATGTGCGCGTCCGGCAATTCCAGGTTTTCTCGCACGGCCACACCAAGAATTTCAGCCGCTTGTTCGGCTTCCCGTCGGCGAATTTCTGGCGTGCCTCTTGTTCCTGCTTCCCCGCGCGTCATATCCAGAATGCCGGTGCGATAACCCATCTCTGCCAGTTTGATCAGCGTGCCGCCTGCCGATAGTTCAACGTCGTCAGGGTGAGCCGCAATCGCCAACACGTCTAATTGCAAGTTTGTCTGGTCAGCCATAACGCCGCAGAGAGTAGCACAACTGTTGATGGAAAATCGGCCTGAGATGGCTTATGCTGACGCGGCTTCGATGTCCCGCACGAACGTCTCACATTCGTCAATTCATACTTTTCGGAGGAATAAATTCAGTGCAATCAGGTGCAAAGGCGAAAACCGCCAAAGCCAGTGAGTCTTTTACTGCCGAATCCGGAACCGCGTTGGCTGGAATCGGCATTTTGATGCTGCGAGCGGCGGTTGTCATCGGCGGAGCTTCGGTGATGGTCGTTGAAATTCTTGGCTCGCGCGTGCTGGCTCCGGTGTTCGGAACCACGCTGCACGTTTGGAGCGCGTTGATTACGGTGACGTTGGCGGCATTGGCAACTGGCTATGCCTGGGGCGGTCGCATTGCGGACAAACGTCCGGGGCTGGGAACGTTAATGACTGTCATGGCAATTGCCGGCGGCCTGCTGCTCGTCGCGGATGTGATCACCAAGCCAGTGCTCAGCGCTGCCTACGAAGCGGGAATGGTTCCCGGCACATTCATTGCGGCGTTGGTCTTATTTTTGCCGACGCTGTTATTGCTGGGAATGGTTTCGCCGATGGCCGTGCGTGCGGCCGCGGATCAAGCGCATCTTGGAACCAGCGTGGGCAACTTGTACGCGATCTCAACCATCGGTTCAGTCATCGGCAGTCTTGCCGTATCTTTGTTGATCATCCCGAATTTGAGCGTTCACGCGGCAATTATTGGCACGGCTGTGGCATTGGCACTTGTGCCGTTGTGGTATTTGCTGATGAGAAAGAAAACACAGCAAGCCGCGCTACTGTTGGTGGGATTGTCGCTGGCTTCTGTTGGAACCGCGATTGCCGGACAGGAAGCGGATCGAGAGGTAATGTACAAGAATAAGCCTTATCGCGTCACGGCGCGTGTGCCGTCTTCCTATGGCGACCTGGTGGTCAGTGATGAAGGCGCTGTTCGATATTTGTTTCTTAACGGCGTGCAGCAAGGTTCGATGATTGGCGATGTTTCGAATGCGCCTTACGCGTATGGTTTGGAGCGCCTGGCGACTGCAAAAGGCATTCCGAAAAAAGTGCTGATTTGGGGCCTGGGTGCTGGCGTTTACGCGCGCGCAATGGCCGAAGCCGGTTCAGAAGTAACGGTAATTGAAATTGATCCGATGTCTGAAAAAGTTTCGCGCGAGCATTTTGGCTTGCCGCAATCGGTCAAGGTCATTGTCGGCGATGCGCGAACCGAAACCGCACGGTTGACGGAAAAATACGACGTGATCGTGCTGGACGCTTTTAGCGGAGATTCTCCGCCGTTTCATTTGTTGACGCGCGAAGCATTTGCAGATTTGAAAGAAAGGTTGGCACCAAACGGTTTGATCGTCGGAAACATTGTCGGTGGGGTTTCGGGCAACGCCGCGCGACTGGTTTCTTCTGTGGTAATGACGCTGGAAAGCATTTTCGGCAAAACGCAGGTCTTTTCGCCGAATTTGTATTTGGCGAAGCAACGCGACCCAAGATTAAATACAGCGGCGTATGTTTCGACCATGTTTCTGGTGTGCGGCGAATTGCCGGAAACGCCAGTGCCTTTCAACATGAAAATTGCCGATCATATTCGCCAGATGAATTACATCGAGTCGGTGTTTAAGTCCCAGGTTGAATTGCCGCGCGATCAGGCGGTTGTCCTGACGGATGATTTTGCCCCTCTGGAAGCATGGTCGGACGCCGCAGTTCACGCGATGCGATATTGAGGATTACCGACGATGATGGACCAGCGGAAATGCTGGTGAATGATTAATTTTGCGAACTCAGGTTAAAGTGGACAATTGAGGCTTGAGTATGCACAATTGCCGCTGATTTACCGACCCCACGAACTTCTTCATCCCAAATTTTATAGCCCCGATCCTGCTCCAACAGGAATCTCTTAGTATTGCTCGTGCTGAGCAAAGGAGTGGTGTCGTAATGAAAAGGTCACGTTTTATCGCGTTGCTGTTAATCCTCACCGCAACGGGCATATTGGCTGGCGGATTGATTGCCCGTGCGAAATCACAGAGCGAAGCTTCTCAAGATTTGCGGCAAGCAGCTTTGAAAAAGCTTGCGCCCTGGGTGTTGGCAAAAACTGCCGATGGCCAGGAAACCGAATTTCTGGTCATGCTCGACAAGACAGATTTGAGCGCAGCATATGGCCTGGAAACCAAAGAAGAAAAAGGCCGCTATGTTTTTGAGACGCTGCGCGCCAAGGCAGAAATTTCGCAAGCTTCCTTATTGACCTGGCTGGAAGAACGCAAGGTTGAACATCAATCGTTTTACATCGTCAATGCGGTGTTGGTGAAAGGGTCGCGCGAATTAGCAGCGGAAATCGCCTCGCGGCCTGAAGTCGCCAGCATTGTGGGCAATCCCGAAATTAACGGAGTTCGTCCGGTCAATCTGAATGAAGAAGATTTGTTGAACCTCTCTCGCTTGTCTGCCGCCCCGGAAGACATTGAGCTTGGCGTTAGTAACATCCGCGCACCGGAAGTCTGGGCCCAAGGATTCACCGGGCAGGGAATCGTCATCGGCGGACAGGACACGGGTGTTGAATGGAGCCATCCTGCGCTGAAAAGCCATTACCGCGGTTGGGATGGCACAAACGCCAATCACGATTACAACTGGCACGACAGCATTCATGAGGACAATCGGAATTGTGGAAAAGATTCCGCCGCGCCTTGTGACGACGATAGCCACGGAACACACACGCTCGGCTCAGCCGTTGGGTCTGATGGCGCAGCCAATCAGATTGGCGTTGCGCCTGGAGCAAAATTCATTGCTTGCCGAAATATGAATCTTGGCAATGGCAAACCTTCAACCTACCTGGAATGTATTGAATGGCTGTTGGCGCCCTATCCGAAAGGTGCAACGGCTGCTCAGGGCGATCCGACGAAAGCGCCTGACATCACGACAAATTCCTGGACCTGTCCGCCTTCGGAAGGCTGTGAACCGAACACCTTGAAAGCGGCGCTCGAAGCCCATCGCGCTGCGGGAATTTTGACAGTTGCAGCGGCTGGCAATAGCGGTTCTTTATGTTCGTCAGTCAAAGACCCGCCGGGCATTTACGATGCGGTTTACACAGTGGGCGCGTACGCCGCCAGCACAAACATCATCGCCGGTTTTAGCGGTCGCGGACCAGTTGCGATTGACGGCAGCAGTCGTGTCAAACCGGACATTACCGCGCCCGGTGTTCTGGTCCGTTCGGCGATTCGCGGCGGAGGGTACACGCTTCTAAATGGCACTTCGATGGCGACGCCTCACGTCGCGGGAGCCGTGGCGCTGCTGTGGTCTGCGCGCCCGGAACTGCGCGGGAAAGTGGATTTGACGGAAAACATCCTGAATGAATCCGCCATTCGGGTGATGGTTACGGATTGCGGTTCGTCAAACACTTCGGTTCCAAACGCGGTTTATGGGTATGGACGATTGGATGTCAAAGCGGCATTGGATCTGTCGGCGACAACACTGGATGCGAGCGAGTTCATGTTTGGCGTAAAAGGCGGCATGGCCGACATCACTGTCAACGCATTGCCAACAGTGACCTGGAGAGCGGTCAGCGATTCTGATTGGATTATCGTTACTGCGGGGCAAACCGGTACGGGATTCAGCGGAGTCTTTTTCAAAGTTTCCCCGAATACCAGTGCAAACGCGCGAACGGGAAATTTGATGATTGCCGGGCGAACCGTGAGAATTTCCCAGCCAGGAGTCGCGCCGCTCTTTTCCGTTTCCGGCAGAGTCACCGGTTCCAATGGCGTGCCTATGACAGGTGTCACGCTGACTTTTTCACGCGTTTCAGGCGGCGGCGATGTTCCGGGCAATGTTCTGACGGACGCTGATGGCAATTGGAGCCAATCAGAATTCGAACCGGGCACGATTTATCGGGTAACTGCCAGCAGAATCCGTTCCTCGTTTTCTCCCGTTTCGCTCGATTTCAATGCTTCGACTTCAACGCTGGATTTCACCAGCGTCGGACGCGTAATTTCCAGATAGTGGCTGGTGACTGGTTTGAGTGGTTGGTGATGGTATTACGCCAATCACTCAAACTGGTGACCGATCACCGATGAAAACCAAAATCACTCAGTCCCCAACTCTGGCCGCCAAATACATCGCCTACGGCGAAGTTGTCGCATTTCCCACAGAAACCGTTTATGGGCTTGGCGCAGATGTCTTTAACGAAGAAGCCATCCGCAAAATCTTCGAGGCCAAAGGCCGCCCGTCGGACAATCCGTTGATCGCCCACATCGCCGATCTGGCTGAGCTGAAGTCCATTACGAGTGAAGTCACACCCATCGCCGAAACACTGATCAAGGCTTTTTTTCCAGGGCCGCTGACGCTAGTTCTGCCGAAACACGAACAAGTTCCCGGCATTGCCACCGCCGGGTTGAACACGATTGGCGTTAGAATGCCCAGCCATCCAACAGCACAGCAATTGTTGCGCGCTTGCGGAGTTCCGCTGGTGGCTCCGTCTGCAAATTTATCCGGACGTCCAAGTCCCACAACCTGGCAAGCCGTTCGCGAAGATCTGGATGGCCGCATCGCCTGCATTCTGAAAGGGGATCAAACCAAAGTTGGTTTGGAATCTACTGTGGTGGATTGCACTGGAACTGTGCCGGTTATCTTGCGGGCGGGCGGGATTACATTGGAACAATTACGCGAGGTCGCGCCCGAAATGGAAGTCGCGGATTCCCGCGCTGGTGAAAAACCGAAAAGTCCAGGCATGAAATACCGCCATTATTCGCCGCGCGCGCAGGTTTTCATCAGCAACTTTACACAATTCATCGTGCCGTGGGCAGAAGCGGCTTATATCGGAATTGATGCGCCGCCGCGCCCGGAAGCGTTTCAGAAAGTACAATTGTGCAAGGATGTCGCTGAGTATGCGCATTCGCTGTTTCAATTTTTCCGCGAATGCGACGAAGCGGGAATCAAGACCATTTATTGCCAATCCGTCAGCGAAGAAGGATTGGGACTCGCGCTGATGGATCGAATCCGCCGGGCAGCCAACGGTTAAACTGATCAATAAAGTTCACGGATTTTTTCGGCTGAAATATTTCGTCCGCACAGCAAGACCACGCAACGCTGCCCCGCAAACCGTTGGCGTTCTTTCAGCAAAGCCGCCAGTGCGACACCGGCGGCGCCTTCGACAATCCAGCGTTCCTGCTCAGCCAGCATACGCATGGCGCGTTTGATTTCTTCTTCTGAAACCAGCACGTGATCGTCAATCAACCGTTGGCACATCTCAAAGGTAATTGTGTCGGATTCCAATCCGCCCGCTGTGCTGTCGCTGATGGTCGGTTTTTCCGGGCAATCGAAAATCCGTCCGGCTTTCAGGGATTCAAACATCACAGGAGAGTTTTCCGGCCAGCAACCGACGATTCTTGTTCTTGGACTGACGGCTTTCAGATACGTGGCGATGCCGGAAATCAATCCGCCGCCTCCGACCGTGATAAACACCGCGTCAATTTCTTCTAGCTGCCGGTGCAACTCCACGCCAATGGTTCCTTGTCCGGCTACCACCTGCGCGTCGTTGTAAGGCGAGATGAAAATCTTGCCAGTCTCATTTGCCGTTTGGCGAGCTTTCAATTCAGCTTCCAGCGGGTCTTCGCCAAAAAAGACAGGCTCTCCGCCCAGCAGCCGAATCAAACTCAGTTTGGCTTCTGAAACTCCATGGCGCATGAAAACCTGCGGCGTGATGCCGACCTGCCGCGCAGCATAACAAACTGCGATGCCGTGATTGCCGTTTGAGGCTGTAATGATTCCCCGCTCGACTTCTTCTGGCTTCAGCGCCAGGATTTTATTGGCTGCGCCGCGAAGTTTGAAGGAACCGGTATATTGCGTTTGTTCCAGCTTCAGCCAAATGTCACAGCCAGCCAGATCGCTCAATCGAAACGACGGGTCAAGGGAAGTTTTGACGATGAAGGGGCGAATGCGGGTTTCTGCTTGAATGACGTCAGTAGGAGAAATCATAGAGAGTCGGGGAAAAATACAGCGGTAATTTCATTTTTCATATTTCATTGTTGATCTGTCATCTGACATTGATCGGCTTCACAAATGAAAAATGAAAAATGAAAAATGAAAAATGAAAAATGAAAACTGGAAATTGGCAAATGGAAAATCTTCTCTTAGCTTCGCGGCGGGCATTTTACTTCTTTCCACTCGCCCGGTTGCAAGCCGCCAAGCTCCCAATCGCCAATTTTTTCTCGAATTAGCCTCAACGTGGGGTGTCCGATTGCAGCCGTCATGCGGCGAATTTGCCGATTGCGTCCTTCGGTGATGGTCAAGCGCAGCCAGGCGGTCGGCACAGTTTTTCGCTCGCGGATCGGCGGCACGCGCGGCCACAAGCCGGGATCGTCAATCAATTCAACTTTGGCCGGCCGGGTCATTCCATCGCTCAGCGTCACGCCTTTGGCCAGTTGTTTCAGCGCTTCGGCGGCTGGAACTCGTTCAATTTGAACCAGATAAGTTTTAGGAAGTTTGTGTTTTGGATCGGCAATCCAGTGCTGTAGCCAGCCCGCATTCGTCAGCAACAGCAAACCTTCGCTGTCAAAATCTAGCCGCCCGGCAGGATAGACTTCCGGTATTTTAAGATAATCTGCCAGCGTCGCGCGGTCTCCATCGCCCGTGAACTGGCACATCACCTGAAAGGGTTTGTTGAAGAGAATTAGCCGATCCATAAAAATTCGCAACACAGTGTACCGCGAACCGTTCAGCTTCCACTAAGAGCGCGGAAAAATTATGATGCGGCTGGAACTTTGGTGTAGTCGGGGAGTCTAAAAAGCCATCACACAGATTGAGGGCAGCGGCGCAAATGTAAAAGCCAGGCTGCCAAACAGTGAGACGATCAACGCGTTTGAAGAGTCAATAAGCTGTAATGGGCCGCCATTACATTCACTTCCGGTGAGCGGATTGCCGCCGGGTAAAGATTCAGGGCCGCAAAAGGAGCAGGGCGCTGATGCTTGTCGAGAACGAGGCATTCCTGGTTGCCGGACTGGAAGAGTTTGGTGTCGCTGAAAAGGCGGCGGAGCGGGAAGCTCCACGCGCTGCCCAGGCGGGCCCTTACGAATCCAAGCTGATCGCACGGTTGAAGGCCGGCGAAATGGCCGCGTTCGACGAACTGGTGGAAGAATTCCAACCGCTGGTTTATGCCCTGTCCTTCAGAATTCTGAGTGATGCTGAGGACGCGCGAGACGCGACTCAGGAAACGTTTTTGAAAATTTATCGCCACTTTGCGCGGTTCCGCGGCGACGCAAGTTTGAAAACCTGGATTTGCCGCATTGCCATCAATCAGGCGCACAGCACACAGCGATGGTGGCGGCGACGTCAGCGCAACTTCACGGCTTCGCTGGATGCGCCGCTTGGATTGAGCAGTGACGATGACCGCTCCTTGGGCGACAGTTTGGAAAGCGACGCCGTTTCGCCCGAAGTGGAAGCCTTGTCGCGCGAACGCGGCCGGCGAATTGAAGCGGGTTTGGGCGATTTGAAAAAAGATTTTCGCATCGCAGTCATACTGCGGGACATTGAAGGATTAAGTTACGAAGAGATTGCCTACGTCACGGAAGTGTCAGTGGGCACAGTGAAATCACGCATCGCTCGCGGGCGCGAGATGTTGCGGGAAGCAGTTCAAGCAGGAGAAACAACATTCACCTTGCATTCACGCGGGTGACATTTCAGGCGGCGGTGCTCATCGTGAGCGTTTTTTCGACGCTCATAGCCGATGGGTCGGCGAAATTCGAACGAACCGAAGACGGGTCAGCAACAACCGGTTTTTGGTTCTTTACAACAACACGCTCACGATGAGCAGCGCCGCTTGAAAACTGATTTTGAGATTTTACGAGCCATGATTTGTTCGGATTTTCCATTGCTATATTCTGCCCAGCTTGACGGTCAGGCCGACGAACGCGAACAGGTCGCGTTGCAGAAACATTTGCGCGAATGCGCGGATTGCCGCCGCCAGGCTGCCGAATTGCGCAGCCTGCGGTCCGGATTGCAAACCTTGGAAGTGCCGAAGCCGCCGATGACCAATAAGGCAAAGATTGATCTGACTTCGCAGATTCAGGCAGCTTTACGCGTCGAAGCAAGGGCGCACGAACGAGTGAAGCGCAGTCGCGCAGAATTGATAGATCTGTGGCGCACGCGATTGTTTTCGCAAGGCATTGGTGCCCTGGTTTCTTCGGTCATGTTTATCACCACGTTGGCCGGAGTAATGCAGCCCGCTTATCGCACGCTGGCTTTGGCAGAAGCCTTGCGAGAAGTTTTGGTCGGTGAAGAAGTTGTGCCGCCGCCAGCAACCGACACGGGCATCCAGTTCAGAATGGCGATCTTCCAGCCACAGCCACCTCCGGTGTTTACACCTTCAGGCGAACTGCTGAATCTGGGAGCGAGTCTTTCGGAAAATGATGAAGTGATTGTTACGCTCAAAGTGCGCAAAGACGGGCGAGCTTCAATCAATGAAATGATCACGCCGAACGATCCGGCGACCCTGACCAGGTTTTCGACTGCGATTACGCAACAGGCAAGTTTCCAGCCTACTCCCCGGAAGCAGATTACCAACCCTCAAGCGGTGGTGATTCTCAGCAAGATTGACATCAAAGCCAGCATCTCCGGCTAAGCTGGCAAATTCAACGAAAGTTTGAGGCTATCCCCAAGCCGATTGTTCAATGCAATTGGCAAGGGGGACCTCTATCCGGAAAACCACAACACTTGCGGCCTTCAAGCCGGGATGCCGAGGTGTGTGCTGAATGAGATCCGCGACCGGTTCAGTCGCGGCAGGGAGATTCAATGCAAGAAAAGAACAATTCCGCAACGCCGTTTATCAATGTGACGCCGCTGATTGATGTGCTGCTGGTGCTGCTGATCATCTTTATGGTCATCAGCCCGATGAAACCTGCTCGCTTTGAAGCGAAGATTCCAACAAGGATGCCGCCAATCGAAGGAGACACAAGCTTGAGTTTAGTTGTCACGCTGAACCGCGAAGGCGGTTATCAGTTGAACTCCACGCCTGCTGCGACACTGCCGGAACTGGAAGCCTTGCTGCATCGCGCTCTGGATGGTCGCCCGGAAAATTTGAAAGCCGTTTTCCTGAAAGCTCCGCGCGGATTGCATTACGGCGAAATCGTCAAAGTGGTGGACGTGATGAAAGCCGCCGGGACGACTCCCATCGGTTTGCAGACTGAAAATCTGAATTGAGAACGTTTGAAATCCATCGGCTGATTGTCTTAACCCATACTGCGAATGTTGCGCGCAGCCAAGTAACAGTACCGCGACCGGTAGGGAGCGGGTAAAGGAGATAAAACTATGTTCGATGTATTGGTTGAATCATCAAAACGAAAAAACGGCAAACGCGCCGGTCGGTATTTTGTCGTAACAACGGCAATTTACGGGATTGCGCTACTGGCGCTTGGCATAGGAACAGTCATCGGCTTCAGCCCCGCGCTGGCAGAAGAATACAATCTGGCATCAATGATTGCTCCGCCTGTTCCGCCTGCTCCCAGTGCGCCAGCGCCGGTCGCCAAACTGCAAAATGTCAGGGCGGATGCTCCGCTGGACATCTTTACCCCACCAAAGAGAATAATTGATATTCCTCCCGACTTGGCGAAAGTTGACTTTAGCCGCAGGCCGCAACCGACCGTGGGTACTCCGGGATTGCCTCCTGGGATCGGTAGTTCGGATGGATGTATAGGCTGCAAGGTGATCAAGGATGATACGCCGCCGCCGCAGCCTCCACCGCCCACACCAACACCGGAAGCGAAAAAGCCTGAAGCAAAACCAACAGGCACGGCAAAAGTGTCAGAGGGAGTATTGCAGGGCAGCGCGATAAGGAAAGAAAAACCGGTTTATACCCAAATCGCCAGAACCGCTCGTGCATCCGGTCCGGTTCAAGTGGTGGTGACAATTTCTGAGGAAGGAAAAGTAATTGAAGCTACAGCCGTCAGTGGGCACCCATTATTGCGTCCGCCAGCCGTCGAAGCTGCGCAGAGATGGATTTTCACGCCGACCAAACTCAGCAACGTTCCTGTCAAAGTGCAGGGCATACTGACGTTCAACTTTTTGCTTCAATGAGATGATTTTGGCAGAGCGTCTTCAGCATCCCAAGTCGAATGGCATTTTGCGATCTATTCGGCTTGGGAAAATGGATTATCAGCCAGACGCAAGGTTCAGGCTCATCAAACCTAGAATCATTGTGGATTGAAGTCCGTGGCACGGCGAAACGCTTCGACAACCTTGCCGTCTTTTTTGGTTCCTCGGCCTTTCAGATATTCCACCAGCTTTTCCAACTCTTTCGGATCCCAGTCTGGGCGATATTTGTTGATTGAAGGTTCAAACTGGCTGACGTGTTTGGTGATGGCTTTGATTTTCTGGTCAACCGTGTCGGTGATGTCTACCCAGTAATTGGCCTCACTGGCGGCATAATAAAACATCATCAGAGGCACTTTGTATGGCTTCAGCCCGTCCACCAGCAAATGGTCAGGGTAGTACAGGTGAAATTCCGCCGCGCGGATCGCATCTGCCGTGTTGAACCCGCCCATGCGGTGATCGCTCTTGTGCCAGCGTTCGTACCATTCGCCAGGGTCAACGCTAAACACCACATCAGGGCGATATTGGCGAATGAGTTTTGTCGCCTGTCCGCACAGCGCCTTCGGTTCGGCATATTCCAGTTCGCCGTCTTCGTAACCCATCCAGATGATATTGGCTTTTGGAATGCCAATGACTTCCATTGCGGCTTCCTGTTCAGCTTTGCGAATGCGGGCCAAGCGTTCGCTGGTCATTTCCAGATCAAACGAGCCTTTGTTGTCGTTGGTGTAAATCACAACGATGATCTTGTTGCCGTTCTTGGCCAGTAAAGACAGCGTGCCGCCGCAGCCAAACACGTCATCGTCAGGATGCGGCGTGAACACCATCACGGTTTTGCCTTTCCACTGCTCAACCCGATCTTGCGCCTGAGCCAGACAAACAAAGAGCGTCAGCGCAATCAGGACGCAACCAAATCTTTTCATCATGTTTTCTCCTTCGTGAAACTTCGTGTGCCTTCGTGGGAAAGGCGATCAAGGCTGTTCGGGTTTGTCTTTCAGTTTTCCCAGTATGCGGTAAATATGAATCAAGCCTCGATCCACCATTCGTTCGCCAGCGCCGACTTCGACGCGCGTGACCAGGGTGTTCGCTCCATAGCCGCCAGCCACCGCCGCGCTGATCGTGGGGAAGTAGCCGTAATAGCCGTTCGTGTACCCGGTCATAAACGTCATCGGCAGTGGTGAGCGCGATTTCAGCAGCAATTGCAAGCCAACAAATGGTTCGCCCGGCAATCCAACCAGCGCAATCTGTTTGTTGATGACCAGCGTTGTCACCGAAGCGACAATTTCCGGCGTGATGTACCGTTGATAGCGTTTGGCCAACGCAGGCGGAAACGCGAGATTCAGCATTTGCCGCATCGAATCCAAATCCCAGCGATTACGAAAGCGAAGCTCTTCGCTGATGAAAGCGACCTCGGGCGTGGCAGATGCTTCGGGTTTGCCAACGGTCTGAATGCCTTGTGCGACGCGAACGACTTCGCGGCCAAGCTGTTCGCCGATTTCTATCTTGATGGCATCGGCGTTTTCTGCCAGCGGCGTTTTGTCCAGCATCGGATTGATATCGCCCGGAGCGCCTTGCAGAAAAAAGCAGATCGGTTTGTTGTCAAAACTTGATTCAACCAACTTGGCCATCGCGCCGGGATAATCCGCCGAATATCGCAAATTGTCCGGCCCGAAAATTACCGGGTGGCAGGCGTAATTCACAAGAATTGCCATCGGGGTTCCATTGGCATCGTCAACGCGAATGACTCCAACGGTGGGATCAATCATTCCAGTTTGCTGGCCAGTGCTGTTGCGCCAGAGCATTTTGACGGAACCGTCTGACTGAACGACTCGGCGATTGTGTCCAAGCGTAGCCTGTCCAAATCCAACGCCAATGCGCGCGGCTTTCAGTTTTGAAACAGCTTCGCCGATGGAATCGGCGATTTTTTCCAGCGCGCGCTGTTCCCATTCGGGCACGCCGTCGTCGTAACTGTCATCAATAACCGGGCCGGAGTGCGTGTGCGAAGCAATCAGCATGATTTCAGCGACGGCGTGCTGGCGGCGCGCTTTATCGCGCAGCCACGCAATTTGCGGCGGCCCGAAGCTGCGCCCAAGATCGAGCGTGATCACCGCAACCGATTGCCGCCCGTCATCCAGCACCAGCACGCGAGCAAACAGCGGATCCAGCTTGCCATTCGACGGACCTGAACGATCGAAGTAGCCCCACATATCCACCCCGAGCGGAGGCGTGATATCCACGCGAGCAACTCCGGCGCGCAAGGCGGTTTGCGAGTTTGCCGAAACACTCATCGTGCAAAACACGATCATCAACGCAAAAATGCGACGCATGGATTTTCTCCGGCTCAAAAACTCGGTGAGGTTTTGAGCTTTCCTTGCAGTTTGAACAGATTGACGATGGCGCGATCAATCATTGCTTCGCCAGCGCCGACTTCAATGCGCGTGTTGTAACCGGCTCCGTAACCGCCTTCGCTGGCCGCGCGAATCGTCGGCACGTAACCGATCCATTCGCCGCCTGCGCTGTATGTGTAACCGAACAGGAATGTGTTGGCGATTTCCGACTTGTCGCGTAGCGCAATCTGTAAATCTACAAATGGTTCGCCCGGCATTGTGGCAATGGCGATGTTGTTATTCAGCAGCAAAGTCGTCAGCCCGGCTTTGATCGTTTTCGTTGCGTCCCATCGGTCGCGGAATTCTTTGACTTCAGCGACAGTTTGAAGCCTTGCAGATGAATTGGCTTCCGGCTTTAGCTTTCGCGCAACTTTCAAGGATTCTTCAGCCAGCGCGTTGCCCATCTTCTCGGCTTCGCCAAACCCGTTTTCGGCGACAGGCTGTTTGTCCAAATACGGATTGATGTCGCCTGCGCCGCCTTGTGTAAACAGACAAAGCGCACTCGGCAATTCTCGTTCAATACGCTGGCGCAAATAACCCGGATAATCCGCCGAAATCTGGCGATTGTCCGGCCCCAGCACGACGGCGTGGCAAGCGTAATTGACGATCACTGCGCGCGGTTTGCCGGTTTCATCGTCCACGCGAATGACGCCCAGGCTCGGATCAATCGGCGAAGTCGGAAGTTTTTCCGCGTTGCGCCAGAACATCGTCGTTTTACCTTCAGCGGCGACCTTGCGGCGATTATGGCCCTGGTAAATTTCTCCGAAGCCTGCGGCAATGCGAGCGGGAAACAATTTTTTTGACGCCTCTTCGATAGCGTTCAGGATTTTGTCTTCGGTTTCGACGAACCACGAACGCTCAGGCTTGGGCCAGGATTTGTCTTCCCAGGTCATCGGGCCGGAATGATTGTGCGTGACGGCAATCAACACGTGATCAGCCAATTTGCGTTCACGCGCCAAAGTGATGATTCGTTCAGAAGGGAACGAACGCAAATCACAACTGATAATGGCAACGCTGCCGGCTTCGGCTTTCAGCAGCAGCACAGTTGCAAACAGCGGATCGTGGATTCCAGTTGATGGCCCTTGGCGAGCCGCGTACCCGCCCATCGGGTAACCGACCGGCGGCGTGATTTCCGCGCGCGCGATTCCGGCGCTCAGCTCTGCGGCGAAAATCGGCGCAGCCATCGCAGCCAACAAGCAGAGCAGTAGAGAAAGCAACTTGATGCGTTTCATTGTGTACTCAGAGGATGGAACTGAATCAGTTAGAAGAAATGCCAACCCCAAAAAGCACAAAAGACACAAAAAAACGATTGGGTTGTTTTGTGTCTTTTGTGCTTTTGGGGGTTCCAATCCCTGCCGGACTTATGCCGCCCGGCTCAGGTCGCTCAAGTGGTCGAATTTGCCTGTGCTATCGCCGATTTTTTCAGGGTTCACACCCAACCGGTCCAGCAAGGTCAGATACAAGTTCGTGATCGGAATGCCTGGTTTGAAAAAGATGTGGCGACCGGGTTTGAAGGCTCCGCCGCCGCGACCAGCCAGAATGATCGGCAGGTCTTCGTGGTTGTGTTTGTTGCCATCGCTGATGCCCGCGCCGTATACGATCATCGAATTGTCGAGCAGGGAGCCATCACCTTCTTTCGTATCTTTTAACCGTTGCAGATATTCAGCCAACAGTTTGACGTGATAGGTGTTGATGACCGCCACCTTTTCGATCCATTCGGCAATGCCGCGATGATGTGTCAGCGGATGATGCGGATCGTTGATGCCGATTTCAGGATACACCCGCATGCTGCCTTCACGAGCAAACATCAGTGTCGAAACGCGCGTCAGGTCGGTTTGAAACGCCACCATCTGAATGTCGCACATCAGTTTGACGTATTCCTGGAACGTCGTCGGAATGCCAGCGGGTTTTTCAAACGGCGGAGTGACTTCTCGATTTTCTTTCTCGGCTTTTTCGATGCGCGTTTCAATTTCGCGAACGGCAAACAGGTATTCGTCCAGTTTCCGCTTGTCGTTTGTTCCCAGCTTGCCCGTCAACTTCTGCGTGTCTTCGCGCACCATATCCAGAATGCTCTTGCGATATTCGGCGCGGCGCGCGCGAACTTCCGGCGCAAGGCTTAGGTCAGCCGTTCCGAACAACCGCTCAAACGCCATGCGCGGATTGATTTCCGGCGGGTTCGGTGTCGTAGGGGTTCGCCACGAAATGCTGTTGGTGTACGCGCAACTGTAACCGGAATCGCAATTGCCGACTGTGCGCGAATCTTCGCAACCCAGTTCCAGCGAAGCAAAGCGCGTTTGCGAGACAAGCGCTTGCGCGGCGACTTGATCCGCGGAAATGCCCGCTTGAATATCCGCGCCTGCGGTCTTTTTGCAATGCACGCCGGACAGGAACGAAGCGCCGGCTCTGCCATGATCGCCGGGACCATCGCCAAGCGCGTTGCCGTTGTGGTCATTCAAACCGGACAACGCAAAAATATCTTCCCGCAACGCTTCCAGCGGTTTCATCAAGCGCGAAAACTCAAAATTCCGGCCTTCGCCTTTCGGTCGCCACCAATCAATGTTGACGACACCGTTTGGCACGTACAAAAACGCCAGTCTGACCGGAGCTTTCGGCGCAGCGGCCAATGCAGGCGTCATCGCGTCCAGCATTGGCAGCGCAATGGCAGTTCCGATGCCTTTCAGGAATGTTCGTCGCGGAAGTTTTTTGCGTGTGATGATCATAAGTCCTCCGAGTCAGTACCGCGACCGGTAGGGAGCGAGTTCTCCAAAATCGGTGAAATCAAGAAAACTTATGCTCCACTGGATGCAATATTGTCTCAGCTATTTTATTTATTCCATTCGTCAAAATCAGGCAAAGCGTCACCCTGACTATTTATAACGTAATCAATTGCTCGTTCAAGACTTTTTTCTGTCCATAAATATCGTGTGCTGCATGTCGTGACCAAGGCTTAACTCCTGATTGCCAAACTGAAGCCGCAATCATCTTGCTGGTGGCATTTGCCTTGAATGCGTTCAACACCAATTCAGGTTTTTTATCGGCAGTGACAACCGTATGAACATGATTTGTTCGGACATTGATTGCTCTCAGAGTCCAACTTCGGATGTTACAGGTTTCCTTTATTCCCTCTTCGACAGCTTTTCTCCGCTGTGCTCCGAGTTCAGAGGGATTATTTTTCATGCGAGCTAGCATACCGTTCCACATGTTTTTGTCAGCAGGCAGCTTGGGGGAACCGTAGATGTTATGAAGATGGTCTACTGATCCACGTTCATCGCCATGCAGCCAAGTTCCATAACAGCGGAATGAAATGAAATATGCCAACGGAACTCCACTTTCATTAAAGTCGGGATAACGATGTGACATGACGATTTCCCATAATCATGAAAGTCTGACCCACCGTCGCTCACGATAGCGGGTGAGTCGTCCATGGGATGAATAGGAGTCATTTCTGGGCGCTCCCTACCGGTCGCGGTACTGACTCTAATCCTCGCCGGTACTGGAATGGCAAGCTGTTCACGATTTCCATCACCAAACTGGAAAATTTATATTCCTTCGCGGCCACCTGTTTCGCAATCTGTTTGACAGTCACGCGATCGTATCGTTCCAAACCTCGCCCCAGCGCGTACGTCAGCAGTTTGTCCGTTACGCCTTCGGCAAACGAATCGCGGTCGGCTTTCAGAATGGTTTTCAGTTCCGCCACGCCCTTGAAGCTTCTGCCGTCGGGCAATATGCCGGACGAATCAATCGGGAATTTGCCGTCCATGGTTCGCCAGCCGCCGATGGCGTCAAAGTTTTCCAGTCCGAAGCCCAACGGGTCAAGCCGCGCGTGGCAGGCAGCGCAAGTCGGATTCGTTCGATGCTGTTCCATCTGTTGCCGCAGCGTAGACGCAGAACCAATTTTGGTTTCGTCCAGGTTCGGCACGCCCGGCGGCGCAGGCGGCGGCGGCGCGTTCAATACATTGTCCAAAATCCATTTGCCGCGCAGCACGACTGATGTTCTGGTTGCGTAGGACGATACGGTTAACACGCTGGCTTGCGTCAGGATGCCACCACGATTGGAATCCGCAGGCAGCGTGACTTTACGAAACTCCGGCCCAGTAACGCCCGGGATTTTATAAAACCGCGCCAATCGCTCATTCAAAAACGAGTAATCCGCATCAATGAAATCCAGCAGCGAACGATCCTGGCGGATGATATTGTCGAAAAACAATTCCGTTTCTCGGCGGATGGACATGCGGAAATATTCGTCGAATTGCGGAAACCGGTCGCGGTCTGGTTTGGCAGATTCCAACCGGCGAAGCTCCAGCCATTGCCCCGCGAAGTTTTCTACCAGTGAAGACGATTTTGGATCTTTCAGCATTCGCTGAACCTGTGCCGTCAGCACTTCGGGTTTACGAAGTTTCTGTTCATCGGCCAGCCGCAGCAATTCATCGTCCGGCATGCTGCTCCACAAAAAGTACGACAGCCGCGAAGCCAGTTCGTGCTGGCCGATTGGCTTGATCTCCCTGTCAGTACCGCGACCGGTAGGGAGCGAGTCCTCTTGACTGGGCGACTTAAGAGAGAGGCGCTCCCTACCGGTCGCGGTACCGATTTCGATTCGGAACAAAAAGTGCGGTGAAACCAGCATTGCCTGAAGCGCTTGCACCAAGCCTTCCTCAAACGAATCGCCGCGTTTTTGCGCCATTGCGACGAAGCTGGTCAACTTGTTTACTTCTTCGGACGCGACCGGACGACGGTACGCTCGACGCGCCAGATTGCCAATGATTTTGCTGCCACAAGACGGTTGATGCTGGCCTTCGGCATGGCCGCAGACAAAAATCATTTTGCGGCTTTCGGCGGATGCGCCTTTGGCTTGGTTGTATGGGCCAATAACATCCAAACCTGTAATACGAGCTTCATTGACCGGAACTTTTTCTGCCATTCGCGCTTCAAACTGCTTTTTCAACTCAGCAAGGCGTTCCGGCGGTATTTCGCGGCGAGGCGGCTTGAATTCAGGCTTGGGCGGAATCGGGCGCTTCGATGGATTCGGGCCGCCATAAGTGGGCGGCAAGCCTTCATACATCCGCTGGATCGATACTGCGACCCAATGATCACCGGCCGGAATGCGCGCGCGAAAGTCGTAAGTCATCGAACCGAAATCCTGCCGATCTACAGAAAACGAAGCGATGCCGTCAGGGTCGAAATCAAACGTCTGCGTCAGTTTGCCGTCAACCCACAGCGCCAGCGGCAACGGCTCAGAACCCGCGGGACGAACTCCGCCAAGGAAAACTTTGAAAGTGTATTCGGCTTCGACTGGGAAGCGATGCGTTGCGTGCAACGAATTCGGTAGGCTCAACCCCGTCAGATCGTAATCGGTCAGCGGCGTTGTGCTGGTTTTGATTCTGCCACCGGGCGGACGCAAACGTTCGACTCTAGGTTTTAACTGTTCGGTGCCGAAAACCGCTCTGCGCGCAACGCTTTCCGCTGCCGTCAGGTATTTTTCCATCAGCACAGGCGATAACGACAAAACGTCGCCAATGTTATCGAAGCCATAGCCGGAATCATCCTGCGGAAAATCGTCCGCTGGTTTGAAACTGACGCCAAGTAAATCGCGCACAGTGTTGTTGTATTCGGCGCGGTTTAATCGCCGAGCGGTCACGCGACCCGGATCAGGTTTGGTCATGCGATCAGCACGATCGAATTCTGATTCCAGCCAGCCAATGACAGTTTTCAGTTCCGCTGCGTCCGGGCGAGGAAATCCTTTCGGTGGCATTTCGCCTGTTTTCAGCTTTAACAGCACGTGTTCCCACTGCTCGCGATGTTCCAAAACTGCAGCAGCGGTTTTGAATTGCTCCAGGTTCAATTCGCCCGAAGCTTTTTTGGCGCTGTGACAGGCGATGCAGTTTTCCGCCAGAAATGGCTGAATGCTTTTGTCGAAATCGGCGACAGGAGCTTTTGCGGCGGGCTTTTGCGCAAATCGGGCAGGCGCGCCAACGGCAAACCAGACCAGCGGCAACAACACAATCAACAGGCGTAAGAGAGTCTTTCTTGGCATGTGCAATCCCAGCTAGGAAACGTAAAATGAGTTCCAATGATTCTTCGGCGGATAAAACAGGTTTTATTTTTGACGGCAATCGTTGCCGTTGCAAGTTTGCTCAGCAGTTCTTCGCCAATTTTCGCCAATGATCCCGAAACGAAAGCCATCGCGTTTCTGGTTCGGGAAGTCCCATCGTGGTCGAAAACCAACGGCTGTTTTTCCTGTCACAACAACGGCGACGCCGCACGAGCATTGTACGCGGCAACGCGCAAAGGCTTAAACGTTCCCGCCAGTGCGTTGGCCGACACGAATCGCTGGATTTCCAATCCCGGCGGTTGGAAGGAAAACAAAGGCGATCCGGGCTTCAGCGACAAACGCCTGGCCAAAATTCAATTCTCGGCTTCGTTGCTGGCGGCAATGGAAGTTGGGCAAATCAAAGAGCGCCGTCCACTGGAAGAAGCCGCTCGATTGCTGGTTGCCGATCAAGCCGAAAACGGAGCCTGGCAGATCGATGCCGGAACCACGCCTGGTTCGCCTGCGACGTACGGAACCCCGCTGGCGACGCTGATGGCGCTCAGAACTTTGAAAGCTGCCAATCTTGCCGAAACAAAAGCCGCGATTCAAAAAGCGGAAACCTGGTTGAGTCAAACTTCGCCGAACAATGTGCTGACGGCAGCGGCCCTGTTGATGTTTTCAATCGAAATTACCGACAAACAAAAACAATCCGATTCGTTGAAACTGATCCGTGCCGCGCAAACCAGCGATGGCGGTTGGGGTCCTTATGCCGATTCACCGCCGGAAGTTTTCGACACCGCCGTTGTTTTGCTGGCGCTTACCGAATTCAAAAACCGATCAGAAGTTGCAGTGGCAATCGAACGTGGTCGAAAGTTTTTGATTGCCGAACAACAACCCGATGGCAGTTGGCCTGAAACCACTCGGCCATCGGGCGGCGAAAGTTACGCGCAGCGAATTTCCACCACCGGATGGGCGACACTGGCGCTGCTGGAAACTCGCAAATGAATGATGCGCTCTTGCATTAAGCCGCATTTTTCAAATCCCGCATAACTTGGCGCAACGCATCATTGACAGCTTCAGAAGTAGAAAAGAATTCCGAAACGTCTGGCGCAAGTTTTACCAATCGGCCAGAAAGCATCCCACGATATTCTCGGCCTTCGGCGCGAGCACGTTTGACCAATGCGGCAATGTCATATTCCGGTTCTAGATCGTCATCCAAATCAACAGGCTCAGATGGATCAAGCAGTCGAATCTCCTTCTTCATATTGTTTCCTTTCTTTGGGCGTTACTTCCCTGGCAGTAATGATGCGAATAATTGCATCTTGCTCGGTGAAGGCGACAGCCAATAGTCTATTCTGATCGGATAAACCGAAACAGATGAATCTTTGCTCTTCAATTGAATGAGCAAAATCCGGGGTGACTACGGCCAGCGGATCTTCCAATGCAGTCACAGCTTCCTCAAAGGAAATCCCATGCTTTTTAAGGTTTGCCGCAGCTTTCAGTGGATGCCATTCGTAGGCCATTGAAGTTCACCAAGTTAATCACTTCATCTTCCCATCGCTGATGCAGAACAGATGCGTTTTGCTGCGAAGGTAAAGCTCGCCTTCGGCCACAATTGGTGTGGCGACGAAGAAGTGATCGTCGAAAAGATTGCTTGCAACGACTTCAAGCTGTTCGCCCATTTTGACGACCGTAACCATTCCGCTTTCACTGGCCATATAAAGTTTGTCACCAGCGCCCATCAGCGAAGCTTTGAAGCTGTCGGTTTGCGGCAATCGTTTCTGCTGGTAATACGGTTCGCCGGTTGTGGCGTTAAAACAGCTCAGCAATCCGTTGTCGCTCAGTGTGTAGTATTTGTTATCGTGCAAGACAGGTGATGGCGTGTACGCCGTGCCGCGAGTTTGGCTCCATAACACTGCGTCGGTCCCGGTCAGGTCGCCTTCTTTGCCCAGCCGTATGGCCATCAGTTTCGGGTCGCGGTGGCCGCTCATTACCAGCAAAATGTCGTTTTGCTGAGCCGGGAACGGGATGACGTTGCTGCCCAGTCCGGCGCATTCCCAGATCAATTTGCCGGTGGCCGGTTCATAAGCGCGAGTTTTTTTGGAGGCGCTGATGACGACTTGTTTCTGGCCTTTGGCCTCGGCGATAAACGGAGTTGACCAGGAGCTTTGTTCGTCCCGCGTTTGCCGCCAGACTTCCTTGCCGTTACGTTTGTCCAGCGCCACGACGAACGATCCGTTTTCCTGATCGAAATGATGGATCAGCAGATTGCCGAACAAGGTCGGTCCGGTTCCTTCACCGAATTGCAGCCGCATGCGCATCTGCACGCCCATGTCTTTTTCCCAAATCAGCTTGCCGTTGAAATCGAAACAGTAAAGTCCACGCGAACCGAATGAAAAGTAAACGAATTTACCGTCTGTCACCGGCGCATTCGACGCGAAGCTGCCGTACTGCCGATGGTAGCCTTCATGCGGAATAGCGGTTTTGACAACGCGCTCCCACAACGTTTTGCCGGTTTTGCGATCAAGGCTCATCGCCACAAATTTGTGCTCTTCACCCGCTCCTGCTCCACCTCCTGGGCCACCTCCGCCAGGACCGCCTGGGCCACGACCGCCAGCCGTAGGTTGCGGGCGATTTTCGACAACTGGTGCTGCTGTAGCAGCTTTGCCTGTCGGAATGGCAGTCGTCAGAAACATTTTGTCGCCCCAGATGACGGGCGTTGAAAACCCCCGGCCTTCGATGACGACTTTCCATTTGACGTTTTTGGTTGGGCTGAAATCGGTTGGCGCAGCCGTGCGCGCCATACCAGTAAAAAATGGTCCGCGCCATTGTGGCCAATGCGCCGGGTCAGGCGCGGAAGTTGTCAAAGAAGTTGCGTTGAAAGCGGTTCCGATAAACGCCAGCAATGTCAGGCTGGCAAGAGCAATCCATCGTTTCATTGAATCGTTTTCCTCCGAAATGAGTAACACAGGTTCTCCGCCTGTGCGGTACTAACGCAAGAGCAGGCTGGAAACCTTGCTCCATTTATCGAATGTCAAAAGTCAGTTTTACGGTTTGGCTGGTCAACTGGCGCTGAACGCTGTTGAACACGTCCACCTCAAAAGGTTTGCCGATGTTGTTGCCCGCCAAATCTTCAATTGTCGTTTGAATCACCAGATTGTATTGCCCGCGAAGCCACGCGCTATCGGGGACGAATTTCCAAAGACGTTCCTGATTTCCCAGCGTGATAGTTCCTATGACGGCTTTGTTAAGGTCGGTTGTCACAACAATCATTCGTTGCGCCAACGCGTGTTCCATCGGAGC